>CALKBI010000011.1 GCA_937990185.1 uncultured Neomegalonema sp.
ACCGTCGGTGCCAACAATCGTCTCTCCATTGTCACTGCCATTGAGAACATCGCGCTCATCACCAGCGATGGGGTTGTTTGCCCGCCGCGCCAGAAAATCGGCATTTACCCCGCTTAGTACTGACCCATCGGCGAATTCGAAACTCTCGATATGCTCGCCGCTTTCAGCGAGATTCAACGCTCCTGATTGTGCACCGTTACTCCATGCGATTTGGAGATTCCCATTAACATAGCGGAATTCCACATCACTCAGATCAAGGTCAGTAAAAACGACACGATCATTGCTGCCTGACGTGTCATTCTCTTGATCTTCAGAGATGGTGACCACACCGTCGGACCTGCGATAGGTGTATGTGTCATTCCCTTGTGATGGTCCTGAAGAGGCTTCGGTAATAACAATCTCTGACCCTGATCGGGACAAAGACGCATCGTCAACATTCCGCAATGTGATTTGGGAACCGTTGAAGGTTAGAACCGTATTGGCCCCAGATTGTTGAGCTGTATTGAGAACCGCTTGTGCGGCGCTGCCGCTCACAAACCTTATGGCATCCTGTTCACTCAGATCCGTGATGATCGCTCCGTCATCGTCAGCATCAAATTGGAAGACATCAGCGCCGCTACCCCCCGTGAGCGTGTCTACTCCAAGCCCACCAATCAACCTATCCGATCCGCCGCCACCCAGAAGTATGTCATTGCCATCGAAACCTTGGATGGTATCGTTCCCCGCACGCCCACTCAGCCGGTTCCCAATATCGTTTCCGTTGATTGCATCGTCGCCACCACCGCCCCTAGCATTTTCAATAGTGGTTCCGTTCGCGATCGTGAAGCCACCGAATACACCATCTACGCGCGAGACAAATCCGCCACCGCCCTGCTCATACTCTAGTGTTGCAGCTCTTAAGTCTAAAGTCGCGTCCGTGTTGCCGTTATGGGACAGCCAATCACTTCCAGAAGTGTCATAAATAGCAGAGTAGAAAGAGTTAATCCCGCTACCAGAAGGAAGTTCGTAAGTCGTAGAACCGTCATTGTTATTTGCATTTGATCCATAACGCTGTTGTAGAACAGCAATATCGAGAGGTGAAAGAGTGCCAGCTCGTCCACTGTCGCGTTCAGGTTCAATTCCTGTTTCCGAGCGATATCCGCTATTGAAACTCTGTATCGTGAATACACCTTGATTAAGGTCGAAATCTCCAAAATCGTTCACCTCAGCAGTCACGCCTCTAAGTACTCCCGAAGCGCCTCCGTCATCATGAGGGTGTGCCAGTCCAAGCCCGTGTCCTAATTCATGAAGTAAGATCTGATAACCTGCGCTGCCTTGGACCAATCCTGCGCCGCTAAAAAGCGATGCCTGATTAAAAATGCCGACGCCTGCGTTAGTTTCTCCCGGGGCAAACATCATACCCGCGAAGAAATTAGATGACTGGAGAACCAATCGAAATTCGGCGTTGTCGGGGGATGTGACCCTATTGAAAGTAACATCGACTACGGCTTCAATTTCGGCCATTACAGCTAAGACTTGCGCAATTTGTGCTTCTGTCCATCCAAAAGAGCTGTGGCCAGCGAAACTCTCACGTGCTGCAGCAAAATAGACATCGATTTGATTGGTCCCGACACCCTCACCCCAATTGATTGCGTCCAATGGAGAAGATGCAAACAATGGCGCAGGTGCTTGGTCTAATTGTGTCGTTTGAAGTTGGTAAAAACCGACCTGAGAGTCTGAGGCTGCCGCATTAAGGAAATGTGTGCCTGTCGACTCAACGGTATAAATAATTCGGGAGGCTAGTCCTGGGCCGCTATCGTTGTCTTGTGCTAAAATTTCTCCATCATGCAAAAGCTGCAATGACGGATTTGATAGTGATCCACTGCCTGACGCACCTTTGAGGTCAAATTGATATCTTGCGCCTTCAATCAATTCAATTTGGAACAGATCACGGTCGTTTGGCGTGTCAATTCTGCTCGTCACTATTTCGTCTGTAGAAATATTTACTACGTCAGGCGTGATCGCGCCAAATTCGCTCGAAGAATCCATTTTCACTACACCTTTAGACAAGTGTCTATCCGGGCTTTGCCCCGCTGCGTGGTAGTGGATGCACTGACGATGCCATTTAAAATTATAGGTTAGTGGATTGAGCGAGAAAAAAGGCTTAGGATGTAAGAGTTTTTGTGATGACGACAAGAGCCTCCCTGGCAGCCTCGCTCGAAGACCGTATCCAACTTGAGGCGGATATTGTTCATCAGGCCTCAGCGCAAAAGCATGTCCGCTGATGTACGATCTTACTGCTGAGCGGCGACTGATTGTGGAAGATGGCGATTGCCGATGGCGAAGATCGGTTGAACGGTCATGGCCGATTGCTGATACGCGAAAGTGGAACCGAGCCGGTTATCCGCGTGATGGGCGAGGGCGAAGACTCTGATGCGGTGAAGTCTGTCGTGTCAGACATTTGTCAGACCATCGAGAGTGCGGTGGCCTGATCACCTTGAGCGTGAGAGCGTTCCGAGTCTACCCCGAAACGCTCATTATTATTACTTTACACCTCAGTCTATTAGCCTGGCCAAAGGACGGTTTCCGGGTGGAATTGTGACCATGCGAACCAGAATGCCTGGTGACTGCCGAGATCGCCGCCGCTCGCGTCAACAGCTTTGATCCCGCCAGCATCAAGTTTCAGGCGGACATTTTCATAAGAGATCTGACCTCCATTTTTCAAAGCGACAAACGCTTTGCTTCGCTGAAATGCGACTGGCTTGCCGGATGCCGTGAGAACGCCAATGATGTCTTCATGAACTGGCAAACGAGGGTCGACATTGCCGACCGGGAAGATTGGCCCGTTTGCGTCCCGACCATTCCGGAAATCAAAATCGCGACCAAGCGCGAGCGACTCCACTAGGACTGTTGTTTCAGGATGTGCTTTCTTCCATGTTCCCCAATCGGTCGTAACAACGCTGGCTTGTTTGAGTTTAATGCCTTTTTTATGTAAAGGCCCCGTCACGGCGCTGCCAAGAAACGTATCAAACACCGAGAACGTGTTGACGTCGTACATGACTTTATTGGACCGAATTAACAGTCCTGATGTGCGCAATACCGGACGCTCTACGCCTGCAGGCATTTGATCGGTGAAGTATGCCTGTGCTGCGCCGCATAATGTGCAATAGGGTATCCCGAGATTTCTACCGCCCAAAGTGTCGTTGACCATTTCGCGCACTTCCATGATGCGCCGAGGGTATGCCCGGAATTCTCCGTTTACGCCGACACCGAATACGATGTCTTCGTCTTTAAGCCATGTCGCGTCTGCAGCGCTGCTTACTTCAGGATTGTCTGCTGCCGGGATGCAATTGCATAGCTCGTCAGTGGTATCATATTGGCGGTCATCAATAAGAACGCCGCCCCATGAGACATGACGCCAGTCGATATCGCCTTCGACAAAAATCTTGTCCCAACCGGGGACAACATTCGTGAAAATAGCGCGCTTCGCCTGCAAATACTGAGGAGGGGCTGGAATATCCCAAGCAATCAGATGATCGGTTAAGCCTTCCCAATGATTCAAATCCGGTAACTGTTTGCCGAGCAGCTTCGAGGCCGTATCGTTAAGTGTTGAATTCAATGACCGCGATGACACGAAGCGCATTAAATCGCTGATGATCCATGCGATTCTAGGGTCATTCGATTTTGAGATGGTATCTAGCGCTGCATCTTGATCATCGCCCCATGTTGATTGCGTCATGCTCTCGATAAAGGCGGTCTCCACGGCGGCCTGTATCTCAGGAGACAGTGGACCTTTTGGTATTGCCGGGGGCTGGCCAAATTGTTGAGTTACGTAATCTGGTAGTGGTGTTGCGTTCTGTGCGCGTAGGGCATTAGACCATAACAGCGTAAGCGTAACCAGTAACGCAACGAATAAGAGGCGGAATTTCAGATTTAGTGCTGAGACCATAGCGATGCCTTTCGCATGTAAGTTGTCTGCAAAGACCGCAGGTGTTCATCTCCGGCATTGCAACGCATTGCATTCGTTAGAAAAACTCTAAGCTAGCCAATTAGATAGCGCGTGGGCGCGAGATTGAGTCTCAATTTGCTGTGTTTTTCATCACGATTGCATCAACAATGTTGCAATGCCGCTATTATTTCGCGGTTTTGAGGGCGACGCGCAGGACTTCCCGATCACCGATATGATTGGCTAAGATGAGGATCAGACGGGCGTTATAAGCATCGCTTTCCTCTTTCGATAAACCCTCATGCGCCTGTAGCAATTCGTCATAAAATCCATCTGGATCAGTGATATTTGGTGTCAGCGTCAGGGTCATGCTTAAGCCTTTCCGATGGCTGTGCTTATTGCAGATGTGATTTTTTCGGCGTCAAATTCGGGCCACCGTGCCACAACGTGCTGGTCGGGGCGTATGAGGTAAACCGCCGTGCTGTGATCTCCGAGGTATCGCTCAGTCAATCCTTCCGACGGGTTCTCGACTTTCAGAAACTGGGTCGTAATCCCGTCTAAAGCCACTGGTGTCACAGCGACGTTGCCGATTGCGAGCACCGTGAATTCACCTCCTAACTGATCAAGTAAATACCCGTTACCGAGTGGAGCATCGCTGCATGGTGCTCCGGGCCTTGTGATGTGTGGGCCTGTTAGTGCGTCTTCACCAAAATGGGGAAAGCCATCATAGATGCAAGGCACGGACAAGCGACCTGAATTGACGAGCGGGCGTGCGAAGGCATGTTGTCTGGCGAGCGTTAAGACAGCATCGCGAAATGTTTTGCTGATCTCGGATTTGGGAGTCATGAAATCCGTGGCACGGGATGAATTGAGAATATTTTCATCGGCCCCGAATTCCCGCTCTGCCGCATAGCTGTCGAGCAACGAAGTGCCTGCTAAGCCCTTACATACCAGATCAAGTTTCCAGCCTAAATTATCGGCGTCTTGAACGCCTGAATTCGCGCCCCTTGCTCCGAAAGGAGAAACCTGGTGTGCAGAATCGCCGGCAAACAAAACTGCGCCGTGCCTAAAACTTTTCATACGACGGCATTGAAACGTATAAATTGACGTCCATTCCAAAGAGTAATCCGGGACCGTTCCGGTTTGCGATGAGAGCATCGCATCCACCCGTGCACGAATGCGTTCCGGGTCCAGTTCTTTTTCGCGGTCAATGTCCCAACCAAGCTGAAAATCTATACGCCAGATATCGTCGGGCTGTTTGTGCAACAAAGCGGATTGACCACTGTTTTTGAATGGCGGCTCGAACCAGAACCAGCGCTCCGTTGGAAAGTCTGCTTTCATCTTTACGTCAGCGATGAGAAAGTTATCCTCGAAGACGCGGCCATCGAAGGAGAGGCCAAGCATATTACGCATTGGCGAGCGCGCGCCGTCACAAGCGATTACCCAATCTGCTTCGACTTGGTATGGCCCGTCAGGCGTATCAACATCAAGCGTGACGTAACTTTCGTGATTTGTTAGGCCGGTCACCTCATTGCAGCCCCGCAGTTCAATCGGCGCACCATTGGCCTGTGTTTTACAAATTTCATCGACAAGAAATTTTTCGAAGTAAGGTTGTTGTAAATTTATGAAAGCCGGATTGCGATGGTCTGTTTCCGGCAAGAGATTAAACTCAAAAACTTTGTCGTTCGCGTGAAAGACTTTGCCAACATTCCACACGACACCTTTTACGATCATAGGGATGCTCGCCCCGAGGCGGTTGGCGATGTCGAGCGTGCGTTTTGCAAAACAGATTGCTTTGCTACCGAGGCCTGCGCCTTCGTGGTCGTCTAAGACAAGGGCGGGTGTCCCCTTTTTGCCAAGGTCAAGAGCAAGCGCGAGTCCGACGGGGCCGCCCCCGACAATGACAATGGGATGACGCACAGCCGGCGCAGTTTGGTCTGCTACTTTATGATACGGATAGAGTTGAAACTCCGTTTTGTAGCGTGCAGCGACCATGGTGCAAAATCTCCTGCCGTCCCGGATTTAACCTTGCAGCGCCGCCCACATTTCAAGATCGCGTTCAGCGGTCCAGATGCGCGGTGTCTCTATCCCACGTGCTTCGTCGTAAGCACGGCTGACATTGAATGGCAGGCAATGTTCATAGATTGCGTAGTCTTTGAACTTTGGATCGCATGAGGCGCGAACGGCATCCCATGCTTCTTTTAATGACCCACCTCGTGCAGCGATTTTTGCGACTGGGGCATAGGTGCTATCGACAAAATCCCTTGTGCTTTCGATGGCCCGATGCACCGCGTCTTTGCCAACCAATGCGCCGCCGCGACCGGGGGCAATCGCATCAACGTCAAAGCTCGCAATATTATCGAGCGTATGGCCCCATTCATTGAAATACCCGTCACCGCAATAACAGGCTGAGTGGTCCTCAACGATATCCCCTGTGAACATGACGTTCTCGTCCTGAACATGGATCACAATATCGCCCGCCGTGTGCGCACGGCCCACATGCATCAGATCGATCCGGCGGTTGCCGAGATACACTGTCATACTCTCTGAGAATGTCGTCGTCGGGTATGTGAGGCCGGGGATGCTTTCATGGCCTTCAAACAGGCGGGGAAAGCGTTGAAACTCGCTATCCCAATCCTCTTGGCCTCGCTCAATGACCATGCCGCGCGCTGCTTCGCCCATGATGATCTGATCTGCGTCATAGGCTGACGCGCCTAAAACACGGACCGCATGATAATGGGTTAGAACAACATGGCTGATGGGTTTGTCGGTTACGCTGCGTACTTTTTCGATAACTTTGTTTGCCAGACGCGGAGTCGCTTGCGCCTCGACAATCATAACACTGTCATCACCTATGATGACGCCCGAATTCGGATCACCCTCGGCAGTAAAAGCCCATAGGTCGCGGCCTACTTCATCAAAGGTGATTTTCTTTTCAGTCAGGTCGCCTTGCGATGCGAATGCTTTTGCCATGTGTCGTGTCCTCGTATTGACAATGAAGCGATTTCTAACAATCGCCGGGGCGTCCGAAAGGAAGTGCAGGTTTGATTGTTCCGATGCATTCACCAAAACCAATCTGATAGCCATCACCTTTTGCCGCGCCATGCAAGGTAAGCGTATCGCCGTCTTCGATGAAAGTGCGAGTCTTGCCACAGTCGAGCATGAGAGGCTCTTCGCCTCCCCACGACATTTCCAGTAAACTTCCGCGTTGGGATTTTTCAGGGCCAGAGATTGTGCCGGACCCTAATAAATCACCGCTGTTCATGGCACAGCCCGATGATGCGTGGTGGGCAAGCTGTTGTGCCGCCGAATAATACATCTCGTTATAATTCGTGCGCGCTATCGTCGTTGGTACTTGGCCCTCAGGCTGTAGCGTTACACTCAGATCTATATCGTAGAGCATCGGGGACGGTTCATTGAGATAGGGCAATAGATTTATTTCGCGTTCGGGTGTCGACGTTCGAAAAGGCTCTAAAGCGGCTTTTGTCACGATCCACGGACTGATTGAGGTGGCAAAGGCTTTTGCCTGAAATGGTCCAAGCGGTTGGTATTCCCACGCCTGAATATCGCGAGCGGACCAATCGTTGAGCAAGACATAGCCAAAGATCATCTCGTCAGCCTCGGCCACAGTGAGCGGTTGTCCCATTTGTGACGAGCCGCCGACAATCGCTCCCATCTCTAATTCGATGTCGAGGCGCTTAGATGGCCCAAATGACGGCAACGCGGCATCAGGCGCTTTCGTTTGACCATTGGGTCGCACAATTTCCGTTCCGCTGACGACGACGGTCGAAGCGCGGCCATTATAGCCAATCGGAATGTGTAACCAGTTTGGAGGGAGGGCGTTCTCTGCCCCGCGAAACATCGTTCCGACATTGATTGCGTGATACTTGCCTGAGTAAAAGTCGGTGAACTCGGCCACATCAAAAGGCATCGCCATTCGCGTGCGTTGCATCGGGCGCAAGCACCCCGCCACTACATCCCTGTCCTCAACGTTCGCATTTGATAGCAACTCAATCAGCCGAGTGCGGATCGCGCTCCACACATCACTTCCCGCCTCCATAAAGGCATTGATCCCGCTGGGATGTTGAAAAAAGTCACCCGTTCCGATGTCGAGCAAACCCGTCCGCTCTAGCGCTCGCAAGTCCAAAATCTGATCGCCAATCGCTGTGCAGGGAAGCCGTAAGGCATGATCGAGATACCGACCATACGGCAGATTGTTGAGCGGGAACTGTGATTGTGCGCTGTTGGCCGAAACGACCCAGCTTTCTATCAACGGCATAGCGGAGCCACCCTCATTTCAGACCCGGTGTGCCGTCGAATTTCTTTTCGATATCGCTCCAGCAATCGATGTAATCATCTTGCAATGGGGCTTCTTTGGCAGCGAAGGCAGTTAGGTGTTGAGCAAAGCGGGTTTCAAACATGAAAGACATCGTGTTTTCCAGCTTTTTAGGGCCGAGATCGGCATTTGACGCAGCTTCAAAGGCGGTCTTATCCGGTCCGTGGGGCAACATCATATTGTGAAGCGACATCCCGCCGGGAACAAAGCCTTTAGGCTTTGCATCATAGATGCCGTGGATATTTCCCATAAGCTCAGACATAACATTTTTATGATACCAAGGCGGACGGAAGGTATTTTCCGCGACCGACCATCGCTCGCGGAATAAGACAAAATCAATGTTTGCTGTGCCGTCGACACCGCTTGGCGCTGTCAGAACGGTGAAGATCGATGGGTCGGGGTGATCAAATAATACTGCACCCACCGGACAATATGTCCTGAGATCATATTTGCAGGGTGCGTAATTGCCATGCCACGCCACGACGTCAAGCGGGCTATGCCCAATCTTCGTTTCATGGAATTGGCCGCACCATTTCACGGTCAGTGTAGATGGCGCCTCATGGTCTTCATAAGCAGCGATTGGAGTTTTAAAATCGCGCCGATTGGCCATGCAGTTCGCACCAATAGGGCCGCGACCCGGCAGGTCGAACTTTTGGCCATAGTTTTCGCAAATGAAACCACGACATGGACCCTCAAGAACTTCAACACGATAGACGAGTCCCCGCGGTATAATCGCAATCTCTTGCGGCTCGATATCAAGGATACCCAGTTCGGTCGTGAAGCGGAGACGTCCTTGTTGTGGCACGATCAACAATTCTGAATCTGCGGAATAAAAGTACGCATCGCGCATGCTTTCCGTGACCAGATACACATGACTTGCCATGCCGGTCTGTGTGTTCACATCTCCGGCTGTCGTGATGGTCCGTATGCCGGTCAACCATGTCGTTACCGCCTCAGAATGTGGAACGGGGTCCCAGCGATACTGACCCAATGAGATGACATCAGGATCAATATGAGGCGCGGTTTTCCAATAGGGCAGGTCAATTTTTTCAAATCGGCTTGTGTGTTTGACCGAAGGACGTATCCGGTAACACCAAGTCCGTTCGTTTTGATGATTTGGCGCTGTGAATGCTGTGCCGGATAACTGCTCACCATAGAGGCCGTAATTGACCTTTTGTGGACTGTTCATCCCATGAGGAAGCGCACCCGGTAGGGCTTCGGTTTCAAAGTCATTCCCAAAACCGGGCATGTAACATGGCGCAATGTCGTTGGCCTTACTTGCCGCTTGGGATACTTCGATGTCCGTGCGCTCATTCATGATGCTTCCTTTCGACCGCAATCTTGAAGTAATCGTCTCCACTGCTACCAACAAGTTTTATGTCAGCTTTCCGGCATTATGAACGACCCGATCACTGTTGAAGGCTTCATGTTCTGCCACAGCGCCCTAATGGCGACATTTGATCCAAAGATTATCTATAGCGTCGTAGCGGGTGCGAACCAGATTCAACATCAGAAAAGCCCATATAGAGGTTCAAAAAATCTAAAAAATGAATTATTACGTTTTTATTCATTGTTCATTTTAATGCTAAGACATTGAAAAAATGAACAATATTTTTAGGAGTGATTCGATGTCTATATCTGGACAGTTGGCGCATTGGATCGTTCAGGCGCGTTGGCTTTGGATTTTTCTCTCGCTTGTACTCGTTCTCGGGATTGGGAGCGGGATGCGATTTTTGACGTTAGATCCTGATGCGAGGATTTTCTTCGCCGAGGAAAACCCGGATCGGGTCGCATTGGATGCTTTTGAAGCGGAGTTTGCCAAAGACGACAATCTCCTTTTGATCCTTGAACCTAAAGACGGTCAGGTCTTTACGCCAAAAACTTTGGCTGCAGTCGGCGAGTTAACAGAAAAAGCGTGGTTGCTGCCTTCTGTGCGCAGTGTCGGTTCGATCACTAATTTTCAAAACACCTCCGCGGAAGGCGATGACATGACAGTGCGTGATCTTGTTGAAGATCCTGCCAATGTCACTCAAGCTGAGGCGGATGTAGCGAAGGCTATTGCCTTGGACCGTGTGTCATTGGTCCATTCAGTTATTTCTCCAGCAGCGGATGTTACGAGTGTGGGGGTTCTGTTTCGCTTGCCTGGAAAAGACACGGTTCGTGAAGTCCCGATGATTGTCGAAGAAGCGCAAGTTTTGGCAAAAGAGTTTCGATCAACGTATCCTGATATCGGTCTTCGTTTGACTGGATCGGTGATGATGAACAATCAGTTCGCTGCATCTGGGCAAGAAGACGCCGCGTCCCTAACGCCGCTCATGTTCGGCGTAATCTTACTCATTGTCTTCTTAGCATTCTTGAGTCTTACCGGTATGATCATGACTCTTCTGGTGATCATCTGCTCAGCTATCATCGGTTTGGGTGCTCTGGGCTGGTCTGGCACTGCGATGAATTCGGTGACAATCTCTGCACCTCTCATCACCATGACGCTCGCTGTGGCGAGCGTAGTCCATTTATTGGCATCAGTGCGCCAGACGATGGTAGAAACACCTGATAGAAAAGAATGGGCGCGGCGGGCATTAGAAGAGCATATGGGCGAAATTGCCATTGCCTGTATCACAACGGCTATCGGATTTTTGGCGCTTAATTTTTCGATCTCTCCCCCCTTTCGCGAGTTGGGAAATACCGTTGCAGTTGGTGTGATTGCCGCAATGGTTTTTACGCTAACATTGCTTCCCGCTTTGATTACGTTCATCCCTATGAAGCGCCACCTTAAGCCCGCACGCACAGATCGCTTCATGCGTCCGATTGCGGAGTTTGTTATCCGATGGCGTAAGGCAATTTTATGGGGAGGCGTCGGTATCGTCGTCGTTTTGATGGCGGGGATTCCACGTCTTGCTCTTGAGGACGATTTCGTCCGCTATTTTGATGAGCGATACGAGTTTCGACGTGATACGGATTTTTATGAGAACCGTTTAGGGGCGATGAATGTCCTGGAATGGGCATTGCCAGCCGGCGAGGCCGAGGGGATTAGCAAACCTGATTACCTTAAAAAAGTTGGCGCGTTTACGGAGTGGCTTCGCGAGCAAGAAAATGTACGTTATGTGCGATCGCTGACTGATACAATTTCGCGTTTGAATATGAACATGAATGGCGATGATAAGGCCTATCATCGCCTGCCGGATGGGGCTGATGAGGCGGCGCAATATCTGTTCTTTTATGAGCTGTCTTTGGGTTACGGTATGGATCTGACGGATCAGATTAATGTCGACAAATCCAAACTAAGAGTCAGCGTAGGCATGGCGAATGTTACGACCACACAGATGGATGCCTTAACTGTTGATGCAAGGAATTGGCTTGAAGCTAATGCACCGGAAATGGCAGTTGATCCAACGGGCCTTAGCCATGTGTTCAATCAGATATCTTATCGCGATGTTCGTGCCATGCTGCTCGGCACTGTTTTGGCGCTTGTTGCGATTTCAATGTTGATCTTGCTTATTCTGCGTGATTTGAAATTGGGCCTTATCAGTTTAATCCCGAACCTAATCCCAGCAGGTATGGCTTTCGGAGTTTGGGGATATTCGGTTGGCGCTGTCACTCTGGCAATCGCCGTCGTGATCGCGATGACCCTTGGCATCGTCGTTGATGATACGGTCCATTTCTTGTCGAAATATAAAGAAGGCAAGCGCAAAGGCATGAATGCTGAAGATGCTGTACGTCATGCTTTTGACAAGGTTGGAATGGCTTTGGTTGTTACGACTGTTGGCCTCGTTGCAGGTTTTGCCATTCTTGCGCAATCCGGTTTTGCGGTGAATGGCGATATGGCGAAGTTGACGGCAATTACAATTACTCTGGCGCTGGTAGCTGACTTCTTATTGTTGCCTGCAATTCTTATAGCACTTGATCGAAGGAACGAAACTATGAGCATCAAAACCGCAACCACGGCTGCTCTCGCTCTGATCGTTGGCTTGGGAGCGATGCCGAAGGCGCAAGCGCAAAGTGCTGAAGCCAAGGGCCTGACCATCGCAAAGGAAACGGACCGCCGGGATCTTGGATGGGGTAATTTCCGGTCATCCGGTCAAATGATTTTGCGCGATTCTGCCGGGAACGAAAGTCGCCGCGAATTCGAAGGCATGAACTTAGAGCGGACTGGCGCGGGAGAGGGTGATTGGTCCGTGATCGTTTTCAACAGTCCTCGCGATATCAAAGGGACCGCGACGCTTACCCATTCAAAGATTGAACCTGCGGATGACGATCAATGGATTTTCCTGCCAGCGGTAAAACGGGTAAAACGTATTTCCTCTTCGAACCGGACGGGTAAATTTGTGAGTTCTGAGTTTTCTTTCGAAGACCTCGGTTCGCAAGAGGTTGACGATAATACTTATAAATGGATACGCGATGAGCAATGTCCCGACCAACCATCGCTGACATGCCATGTCACTGAAAGCTATCCGCGCAATGCCCGTTCCGGATATTCGAAGCGCGTTGCATGGACGGATACAACTGAATACCGACAGTGGAAAGTTGAGTTCTATAACCGCCGTGGCGATCTGGAAAAAGTTCTAACATCTAAAGGTTATAAACAATACCTCGGCAAGTACTGGCGGCCAGCCACGCTGTTTATGCAGAATGTCCAAACTGGAAAATCTACAGCGTTAAACTTCCCTCAGTATCAATTCAACGCCGGTTTGGATGAAGACGATTTCAACGCGCAACGCCTGCCGAGGTTGTCACGCTAATGTATAAGCTATCAGCGCCCTTCGTTATTGCGATGAGTCTATCCAGCCTGTCTGTAGCTGCTGAAGAGGCGTTTCTCGGAACCAGTTTCAGTTCGCTAGAGGGATCGGTTGAACTTGAAAGCACGCTTTTTCCCGAAAGCCCACTCTTTGCAGGTCAGGAAGATAATGCTGTTTCTTTTGCGATACGTGCAAAGACAGTGCTGGAATGGAATGACACGTTGCTTGGGGGATCGGATGCAACGCTCACAATCACACCGTTTCTAAGATTTGACCCCAATGATGATGAACGAACCCATGTTGATTTGAGAGAGGCAAAGCTCGATCTGCGGTTTGGTGAAATAGATGTCACAATCGGAAATGATTTTGTCTTTTGGGGCAAAACTGAAGTCGATCAGATCGTTGATATTATCAATCAGACTGACGGTGTTGAGGGGACGGACGGCGAAGATAAACTTGGTCAACCTATGGTCCGTATCAGCAGTTTGGTTGATGTCGGCGAGTTGTCCGGGGAAGCGAGTTTTTTCTATCTACCGTATTTTCGGGAACGCACTTTCCTTGGAGAAGAAAGCCGTCTTCGTCCGGGGGTTATTGTTGACGGCGATAACGCAAGATTTGAAACCGGCGCGGAAGAATTGACACCGAGTTTTGCCGCCCGGTTCGCGGGCTTCTATGGTGATTTTGATCTAGGGTTTTCCGCGTTTCATGGTTTAAGCCGTGACCCAGCCTTCGAGCCGAATCCGGGATCGTTTGATCCGGCCACGGGTGATTTTGAACTCCGCACTGTTTATGGCCGTATTACCCAGCTTGGTTTCGATGGCCAATACACTGCTGACGCGACGCTTTGGAAAGCGGAGGCGATTGGGCGATTTAATCAACGCAATCTATCGTTTGAACGTGAAGATTATTTTTCAGGAATTGCCGGACTCGAACACACATTATTCGGCGTGGCGGAAACAAATGCTGATTTGGGTCTTATTGCTGAATATGCCTACGACTCGCGCGGTGATGACGCCCTGACAGTATTTGAAAATGATATCGTGTTAGGTGCGCGGCTTGCGTTGAATGACACGCAAGACTCTTCAGCGCTGTTAACCGCAGCTGTAGATACGGAAACGGCGGAAACTTTATTGCGGTTGGAAGGTGAGCGCCGGATTGGTGAGATTGCAAAATTGTCTGTTGAAGCGGGTGCTTTTTTAAATACTGACAGCAGCTCTCTGGCGGACCAATTTCAAGATGATAATTTTCTGCGGGCTACATTGGCGGTATTTTGGTGAGCGATGAACTGAAATCTGCCGAAGAAACACGCTGTGTGATTATGCGTCATGCGATAGAATTATTTTCGCACTACGGCTATTCTAAAACTAATATTGGCGACATTGCCAAAGCCTGCTGTATGTCGCCCGGAAATCTTTATCGTTATTTCCGCAATAAACAGGGGATTGGCGAGGCCGTTGTCCAAGCCTTTATGGATGAAGAAGAGGTCGCTATTGATGCCGCCCTTATGAATCCTGATTTTAATTGGGAAGGGCGGTTGCGTCGCTTGATTTTGTACAGCGTTGAAAATTTGATCAGACAATATCGCCAGACGCCGAAAATGATCGAGCTGGCGGATATGATTTGCGATGGCAACAGCGGTATCCTCGCGCGTCATGTTGAATGGAAGCATGTCATGATTGCCGCGCAATTAAACGAAGGCGTTCGCCTTGGTGAGTTGGCTCTTACTCATGACGAAACATATCAGGCAGCAGGTACGATTTTAGATTCGGTACGTGCCTTTTTTATGCCAAAAGCACTGGCGCAAACCGATCTCGACTCGGTTCCTATGCGCGTTGAGACGATATTAGATTTTCTTATCGCTGGGATGAAAAAAGGTGGATGAAGAATTGAGTTTTCGTCTTGGCCCGGTCCGCTTTATCTGCATACCATGAAAGATCGTAATACAATCAGGTTCAGCGATAGTGACCGTGGCATCCGCGCTGCAATTTCTTTTTTGCAAAAGGGCGGTTTGGTCGCCTTCCCCACGGAAACGGTCTATGGACTTGGAGCCGATGCGCGGGATGAACGCGCGGTGGCTGATATCTATCGGGCAAAAGGACGGCCAGCTCATAATCCGGTGATTGTTCATGTCGCGGATGCTACGGCGGGTCAGAGGCTTATTGATTTACCCGAAGCAGGGTTGAAAGCGGCGGAAGTCTTCTGGCCGGGGCCACTTACGCTCGTGGCTCCGGTTCGTGAAAATAGTGGCATTGCTCCAATATGCCGGGCCGGAGCAGAAACATTGGCGGTGCGTGTGCCGGAACATCGGTTGGCGCAAGCTCTTCTCAAAGCATTTTCAGGGCCACTCGCCGCACCAAGTGCCAATCGCTCTGGTCAAGTCAGTCCGACACATGCTGACCACGTTATGGAAGAATTGAGTGGCCGTATTGATGGGGTGCTTGATGGGGGACCATGCGCAGTCGGATTAGAATCGACCATTCTTGGCTTTGATGCTGATGGAACCGCGCGGCTGCTGCGTCCCGGTGGTGTGTCGTTGGAAGACTTAGAACGGGCCTTAGGAACTGTACACTCCGACACGATCATAGATGATACCGCGCCCTCAGCCCCCGGACAGCTTTCATCTCATTATGCGCCGGGTGCGCGCGTTAGGTTGAACGCTGACGCACCGAGTTTGGGGGAAGCGTGGCTGGGGTTTGGCCCCGACCCTGATCGTGTGTCTGCAATCTCTATAAATCTCTCCCCATCGGGTAATCTGGAAGAGGCGGGCGCGAATTTATTTGCAGCGCTTAGACAGCTGGACGAATGGCTCGGTGAGTCTGGTGTTATCGCCGTAGCGCCAATTCCTGAGATCGGCCTAGGCTGTGCGATCAATGACCGATTAAGCCGCGCCGCCGCGCCTCGGGATTAATGTGTGGCGCGTCTTAGACGACGGGGCAGCATACCCTCTGCCATATTGAGGATACGCGATTCTACACTCTCTGGTCGTCCAGCCAAACGCCATAACACCAGGAGCGTTGTGGGATAAACAAGGGCGCCAACGACGACACTCGCTAGCAATGCTAAGGCAGCCAAACTTGCGCTGCCATCATAAGGGAGCATCGCTTGTATGCCGCGAACAGTCACAACCATTGCCAAACCCGCTGCGAGGCAACGAGGCGCCCAGTCCATGACTTCTTTTGCGCTACCCTGCGTAAGAGACAATGCAGCGCGCATCACCATGATAGCAAAGATACCACTCATCGCGGACATCGCCCACGCAGCACCGATTAATCCGTAATTTATAGAAGCCCACCAAATTGCCGGCGCACCGATAATAAGTGTTACAATTTGCAAAGGCGCAAACTTTCTAGGTTCTCCCATCGAGATGAGAAGGGGCCAACAGAACTGTACTGATGCTCCGGCTAATCCGTAGAGGCACAGGATACGCAATGGAGGCGCGGCAGCGGCCCAATCAGGTCCAAACGCTAATCGAATTGCGGGTTCAGCAACCAATGCCACTCCCAACGCAAACGGCACAGCAAAGATCATCGATGCGCCGTAAGCCGAGGTAAACTGATGCCGCAATTCTTTCAGGTTCGATTGCAGTTTAGCAAACCCAGGCATTGTTGCGCGCCGCAATGGTTGGGCGAAATCATTCGCTACCAAGTTAGCCAGTTCCATTGCCAAAGCATGAATGCCGAGCGGTGCTAATCCGAGTGTCTTACCCAAGATCAGAGCATCGATACGGCGATGCGCGAAATCGAGTAAGTTCATGGCCAGCATCCATTTGGAAAATCCAAACAGCTCTCCAAAGGCTTCGAGGCTGAGACGGGGGCGCATTGGATGCAAAACGAAAGAAGCGACTACTGAACTGATCGACCCGATGATCAACCCTGCGACCAAGGCGCGGTAATCGGGCCAGATTGTTAACGCGACTCCAATCGACGCGATACTGCCGCCGAGTTTGCGCGCGGCCAAATACATGAAGTCTTTGCCGAAAGTGAAGTCCCGTTGAAAATCGGCTGTCCCCGTATTGGTCAACCCGAAAATAACAGCCTGTGCAGCCAAAGCCCAAGCCACATATTTCAGGCGTTCATCCCCATAAAATTCGGCCAATGGCTCTGCGCATAACAGCGCCAATCCGCCGATGAGCAGTCCACGCAACAAGCCAATCGTGAAGGCTGTATCGTAGTGTTTTTTCTTTGGATCAGGATGACGGACAATTGCCGCGTTCATCGACATGTCGCTGACCGCTTCAAATGCTCCGATCAGCGCGACGGTTAAACCTACGACACCGAAATCGGCGGGCGGCAGCAACCGCGCGAGGATCATAACATTGATCAACCCCGACGCCCGCATCAACATTCGCGCTGATAGCATCCAAATGGCTCCACCAGCCATTTTCCGTGAGAGCGTTGGGTCTGCCTCGTTCATTCGGCGGCGACACCGAACGGTATCTTATCTGATGCTGCAAACAGCATGGGCTCAATTGATGAGAATTGCGCTGTCATCGACGCATTCTCTCGAACTTTTTCGGGCAAGAATGGGACAACACCGACAGCTCGTTTTTTCGCGAGGAGTTTGGCCAGCCTGTTTGCGATTACTTTTGGCTCGTTCGAGAAAACACCGAGGTCTCGCTTCCGCACAATCTCCGCTGTCACGCCTTTGCTGTAGCCCATAGCAATGACAGGGCGACGGGTCCCCACATAATCGAATAATTCCTCAGGTATAGAGCCAGCATCGCCGTGATGATTGTTGATGGCCAGAATAAATGCGTCGGAAGCGTATTGACGTTTGATCGCAGATTCGCGTGCTTCAGGCAGAACAATATCAATCTGCCTTTCTAGGCGCTCTTCTTGAGCCAAGGTTAGAGTTGTCTCAGGATTTGCCCCTACCAACGTGAGGCGAATATCCTTTGCTCCTTCACCTAGGATGTTAATGCCTTTGAATAAGGCGCTTAGATCTGGCTCAGGCCCATCTTTCGGCAATGTGTAGAGTAAGCGAAGTGTCTTGCGGTCGTCGTCTGACTGTGCGGGCGATTTCAGCGGGTACTGCTCCGGGTCAAAGCCATCCATCGCAAGGCCAACCTTCTCGGAGCCGTATTTGTTTGAATAGCTTTCGGCCCAAACCGGTGACACGGTAATGATGGCTGAAGCACGATTTAGGATATCGCGCTCCCTCTGTAAGTCTTTTTGATTACGTCGGTCTACTTGATCTGAGTAAACGCCGTCTGCCCAACGCTCGCGGAAATCGACAACGAAAGGAATACCGCTGGTACGCGAAATTTGTGCTGCGATAACCGCAGTCGAATGTGGAGGGCATGTCGCATAGATGACATCTGGCTTCCAAGTCTCGAAAAGCTCATTTGCGGCGAGTACGGCAGCTTTATGCCAACCCCGTGCTCTATCTGTCTTGCGTTTAGCTCCATAAAGACGGGTGATGCGCCCGAGGATCGTTTGCCCGGATAGTTCTGCCAATTCAGAAAGAGAAGACGTTAACAATACCCGGCTTTTATCTAGTTTTGATGACCGAGTATCAGCGTTTTCCCCGTCCGGCGAGGACAGGACACGTACATCATGCCCTTTTTGAAGCAGAAACTGCGCGATTTTACCTGCGCGGCTGGCCTCGGTCGGGATATTGAAGCTTAGCAAGAGGATTCGCACGCTGGAACTTCTCCAAGGTCTCGTTTCCTCACCTTTTACAGCGTCACCATTACCATCGCGTTTAGGCCGAGCGGTTGAGGTTTAACGAGTGGAAAAAATGCAAAGGCATTATCACACGGTAAAGTCGACCACGTTTTCAACGTGATCGGCTTTACGGAGCGGCATTTATAACGATTCTTCGGTATATCGGACCAACGCCTATGGAGTGGACGGCCCGACCAGGATGCGAGGCTAGCGGTGATAAATATCAACCGTCGTAGAACTCACTTTCACCGCCGACAAAGCTCTGCCAGCCAAACCAATATGCAATATGTCCGGGTAACCTTGCGAGACGTTGCCCGCCGGGTCCGGTAAGGTTTTCTTCATCAATGACCCAAACACCATCATTTGCTCTGAGCTGTTTACGGCCAGCGGCAGAAAACTGACGCCCTCCAGAATCGTATGCACGCACAGTTCGTGTAGACGCGTCGCCAACCAAAACAACATTCTGGAAGCCAACCCTGTCGTTAATGACGCGGCCACCGTTAAAAGCGTTGAGCGGGTAGGCTTTTGCACCGGCTGTAACGCGAAGGCCAAAGACATAATCCTTCTGAGTTAAATTACGGCCCCCCCCCAGCGAGGGGAACATCAGATCTGGGGAAGAGAAGTACTCGTTATAAACGGCCCCTGATGCATAGTTCCGGCGGTGGCCGGTTCTCAGCGAAAGAGCTTTGGTGTCGGGGTGGTCTGTGCGCCATTCGCGCCAGCTGGTGATCGTGACAGGTCGGGTTTTCAATTCGATGCCGCTATTTACCAGAGGCCCAGCGACGGCTTTGCCAGTGAATTGATTCCAAAGGCTGTCTGTCTGGCGGTCGAACATGAGTTTATTTGAGCGATAGAGAAATCCGCTTGATCCGAAGACGAATGGTTCGGGTCTGCCGGCCACGGTTGTTTCATAGAGCACGCCAGCACCACAAAGAGTGCAATAGGCCAATGCGACCGGCACGCCGCCTATTACGTCGTTGAACATCTCGTGCCAGCCCATAATGCGCAATGGATAGGCACGGGCATCACCGTTTATCTCAACGCCAAAAACAAGATCATCATCAATCAGATAGCTGGCGTCTGCTGCAGAAACTAATGTGGGATTGTCGAGCGATGGAATGCCATCGACCCGAACGCCGCCCCACGAAATTTCTTCGAGGCGGATACGCATCTTTGCAGGGTCACTGCGATCCCCTCCAAGAAAACGCAGAAAATTAGGATCAATGCGTTCGAATGATTCGAGCTTGAGCTCGCGATAACTTGGGTGAGGTCTTATTTCGGGATGGGCTTCCTGCCACAACATTGCTTCGAACCAGTCGTTCGCACGTGTGCCGGTCAACCGCTCGAAAGCGGCGCGGTAGTCTGATCTCAGTGCTCCTCGGCCTTGATAGCGCATTCCAAGGATAACGGCTGGAATGGCGTCGCGATGCCCGCCGCGCACCAGATCGTCTAACGCAGTGCGTGCTTGGGTCTGGCTTCCGAAAATCACATCCCTACTTAGCTTGCCCACATCTGCGGCAAGGGCGGCAAAGCTGGTACAGGTGAAAGTAGCAGCGGCGATGATCGTAGTAAGGGCACGGCGCATGGGCGACTCCTTCATTCAGATTTCGCTAAATTCAACAACCGATAGCACCCCGTCGAATCACAAGGACACGCATCATGGTGATGATGGTGAAACAATCTCATCAAGAGCGGTTAAGCGCTTCATTTTTCATTTAGGCTGTATGGAAACGATCTTTCTTAGCAACTGATTAGTTCAAAATCTTGCTACGCCGTACGAAATTGAGGCTTGCACTCGCGATTCTATCGGCGCAAAAAGAGGTGAGGCAGGCATTGTTTTGAGGCTAAGACACTCTGAAAAAAGAGGAATTCTTTTGCGGCTAATCTAAAAAAACCATTTTAAATCAATGGATTAAGAATTTAGTCACGATACGGATAATCCTCAGGAGTTGTTAACTATTCGCCCTTAGTTTCTTAACAATAGTGATTAACAGGACGAGCTCCGAGGGCATATACTATGAGAATTTTGCTGATCGAAGATGACAGCGCGATGGCACAAAGCATTGAGCTGATGCTAAAGCAAGACGGTTTCAATGTTTACACCACCGACCTTGGTGAAGAGGGTATCGACCTCGGTAAGCTTTATGATTACGATCTAATCTTACTTGATTTGAACTTACCTGACATGAATGGGTACGACGTTCTCAAGACGCTTCGGGTCGCGAAGGTTGGCACGCCAATCCTGATCCTTTCGGGTATGTCTGGTACAGAGAACAAGGTCAAAGGCTTCGGCTTCGGTGCTGATGACTACATGACCAAGCCTTTCAACAAAGAAGAGCTGATCGCACGTATCCACGCGATTGTTCGTCGTTCGAAAGGCCACAGCCAATCGGTTATCGAAACTGGCGATATCAAAGTGAACCTCGATGCAAAAACCGTCGAAGTGAACAACCAACGTGTTCATCTGACCGGCAAAGAATATCAGATGCTTGAGCTTCTCTCGTTGCGCAAAGGCACGACGCTTACAAAAGAGATGTTCCTGAACCACCTCTATGGCGGTATGGACGAGCCTGAGCTAAAGATCATCGACGTCTTTATCTGTAAGCTCCGCAAGAAACTCTCCGCAGCAACAGGTGGCCAAAACCACATCGAAACTGTTTGGGGTCGTGGCTATGTTCTGCGTGATCCAGAAGGCGCTGTTATTGCTCCTCAGGAAGCAGCTAGCGCCTAATCTTACTTTCAAGATTGATTTCAAAAAGGCCGGTGCGATTGTACCGGCCTTTTTTGATGGTAGATTACCCGAGCAATAGCGGCGGTTTTGCTTTGCTTCGAAGGCGAGCGGCGTAGAAACCGTCGATGCCGCCACGTTCCGCCCAATGATGCGGTAATGTTCGTAATGCCCCATCGGTAATCATCTCGGCATCTATCCCCGCGCCGGGAAGTACGGGGATCATTTCCGCATCCGGTTGACGGTTTAAAAACGCGCGCATTCGTTTTTGCCCTTCAGCGGGCAAGAGTGAGCAGACGGCATAGACCATCGCGCCGCCTGGTTTGAGCCAGCCAAAAGCACGATCAAGCAGGGCATCCTGCAAAGGAACTAATGACGTGAGTTCTTTACCTGATTTGAGATAAGGTAAATCGGGGTGGCGACGGATTGTGCCGGTTGCCGAACAGGGTGCATCGAGCAAGATGGCATCAAATAGTTCGGGTGGTTCCCATTCCAAAGCATCGGCAGTGATAACCTCGACCGATAAGCGTGTTCTTGCGAGGTTTTCGAGCAGACGCTTGCTGCGAATTTCTGACAAGTCCAGCGCGGTCACATGAGCGCCCGCTGCCGCCAACTGCATTGTCTTGCCTCCGGGAGCGGCACAAAGATCAAGCACGCGTTTGCCTTTTACGTTGCCAAGCAAGCGCACCGGTAGGGCGGCGGCGGCATCTTGCGCCCACCATTCTCCTTCCGAATATCCCGGTAAGTCGGGTACGGAGCCGGCGTCATCCAAGCGGAGCGTTCCGCCCGGCAGCATCGCACCGCCTAATTTCTCGATAGAGGGAACAGAAACTTCGCGCAGCGACAAATCCAAGGGCGCGCCATGACGATGAGCGGAGGCTATCCCGCGAGCAGCGTCTTCACCGTAATCATGGACAAGACGCATCCAGAGCCATGCCGGTGTATCGGTTTTAGGCGCGTCGATTTCATCGAATAGCTTAACGCCTTCTCCGGCTACCTTGCGGCAGACGGCGTTGACCATGCCCGAGAGTTTGGCGAGGTTCTTTTGCTTTTTGGTCAGTCGCACAGCGCTGTCGACAGCGGCATGGGCTGCACCATCCAGTGCAAGCAATTCTGTGGCTGCAATGCGCATAATATGAACGGCCGCGGCATTGCCACCAACTGGGCGTTTTCGTAAAAATTTGTCGAGAACCGCATCAATGGATCCAAGCCGCCTCAACGTGGTTAGAACCAGAAGTCTCGCGAATCCCGCATCGCGTGGCTCAAGGTCGTTCAGTTTTGCTTCACGCCATGCAGCATCAAGGTTCATTTCCTTTTCAAGAACAGCACGGAGAGCGGTGAAAGCGGCTTCGCGAGCCGGTAATCCTGCGGCGCTCACTCCTGTGTCGCCTGTTGCCGTGTGTGCGGCATAGCCCATGGGGACCGTCTATGAGGGGGTGCGCTTCCTTCGACAGGTGGCAAAGCATGCGGTATTTTCGCAGGACTAACCCGTCCCATCTGCCGCGCGATTTCTTGCAATTGAGCGATGCGGTTTTCAATCGCCGGGTGGGTCGAAAACCATGAGTCCGTTCCTCCGCTGGTCAGCGGATTGGTAATAAACATATGTGCCGTCGCCGGATGCCGGCGGGCGCGGCGTAACATTGTGCGTTTGCTCATCTCGGAAATTTTCCGCAGGGCGGAGGCAAGCGCCAATGGTTGACCTGAAATTTGCGCCCCGAGACGGTCGGCCTCGTATTCCCGTGTTCTGCTGACGAACATTCGAACGATCAATGCGGCCATTGGTGCGACGATTGCTGCGACCAGTAAACCGATGCCGCCCAGTGGTCCGTTGCGCCGTCCGCCTCCGAACCAAAAGACATATTGAGAAAGCATTGAGATCGCTCCTGCCATGGTCGCAGTAAATGTCATCGTCAGCGTGTCGTAATTGCGGATATGAGCCATTTCATGCGCGATCACACCCGCAAGCTCGTCAGCGGTGAGGGCTTTGATAATGCCAGTTGTGACGCAGACTGCACCGTTTTCAGGGTTTCGACCCGTTGCAAAAGCGTTAGGTTGATCCGATTCCATGACATAGAGCTTTGGAACGGGTATTTCTGCTCGCGCGGCCAGCACTTCAACCATGTCAAAAAGCTCAGGAGATTGATGGCGCAACAGTTCATGTGCGCCTTGCATTCTGCGCACCATCTTGCCGCTGTTCCACCATGCAAAGATATTCGTACCTGCCGCCACAGCCAATGCGAGCAACATTCCGCTTGTACCGCCGATTAACCAACCGACTGCCATGAACAGCACAGCCATAATCACGAGCAGCAACAGTGTCTTAAACGTGTTCTTAGCTGACATTTCCGTGTACTGCCTCTTTTTGGTCTCTTGAAGTTTTTAGTTTATATACGCTTTCCGTGGCCAGTTGTGGACAGGATTGCACGATGACAAACGTAAAACGCCCCGACCCCGCAATTGCGGAACGGGCACTGGAAGAGGCCGAGATGCGCAGAAAAGCGCAAAAAGCCTTGGATTTGCCTGCTGAACAAGGCGGACGTAACGGCGCAGAACCAGTACGCTATGGAGATTGGGAAAAAAATGGGCTCGCAATTGATTTCTAAATTTGGTTCCAAAATCTTTACAGTGGGGGTGATGATTTTTGGCGCGTGGTTTTTATACCCAACGATTGCTGAAAGTGAACAAGCTCCGGAAGTCGAAATAGCTGAAGGTCAGGCCGCCGCTATTTTTGCAGGCGGCTGCTTTTGGTGCCTTGAATCGGATATGGACCACTTGCCCGGCGTTATCTCAACCATTTCAGGGTATAGTGGCGGGACGATTGCTGATCCGACTTACGAAACCCATTATAAGAAAAAGACAGGGCAAGAGGCACATTACGAAGTCGTAAAGGTCGTCTACGATCCTGAAGTGCTCACTTACGAAGAGCTTTTGACGGCGTTCTGGCATTCGGTCGATGTAACCGACGATGGTGGTCAGTTCTGTGATCGTGGCGATTCCTACCGGACGGCTGTCTTTGTTACGCCTGAACAACGCGAGGCGGCTGAAGCATCGAAAGCTGAACTTGAGAAAGGTGAATGGCCAAAAGAACCGATTGTGACCCCTATTTTAGATGTCGCTAAGTTCTATCCAGCCGAGACCTATCATCAGGATTATTATAAGAAAAATCCCGTTCGCTACCGATATTATCGAAATGGTTGTGGCCGGGATCGGACGGTGAAACGGGTCTGGGGACCGCTTGCCTATACTGGCATTCCTAAAAGCTGAGGTATTACATGTGGCAGGCTTCTTGTGATAGCTTGCCACATGTAAACAGCTTGAAACTGCGGTTTAAACCCGCACACTCTCCGTCAAACGAGTCACGGAGAGAACAATGAACATCACAAATCTGCTTGGCGTTTTAACGGTTGGCATTTCGCTCGCCGTGTCGCCTGCGAGCGCTGAAACTCGCGTTACTTATAAATCCGCCAAAAGCACGTCATCGTATTTCCAGATGGCGGTGCAACTTGCCGAAGCGATGAAGGCAGCTTCCAAAGGCGAGATCATTCTTACAATCGAAGAAAGCCAAGGGTCGGTCCAGAATGTTCTGGAAGCACCGCGCCGGGGTGGGAACTATGTCTTTACCGCGCCGCCTGTTCTGGTCCGCCTTGCCGGAGCGGGAAAAGCGATGTTCGAAGGAAAGGAAAACCCGGCCTTTAAAGATATCCGCGCCCTGTTTCCGATCCCTTCATTGACGATGCACTTTGTTGTCCGTGCCGATAGCGGTGTCACCGATTTCGATCAGTTGAGCGGTAAATCAATTCTGCTTGGGAAAGGATCGTTCGGTGCAAAAGAGGGCGCAAAATACCTCGATCTTTTCGGTTTGCAGGACAACGTGATGCAGGTCGATGCCGAGCTGAATAATGCGGTCCCTGCATTGAAGAACGAACAGATTGATGGATTCGTTACGGCAGGATCGTTCCCCGCGCCGAATGTGATCGAAGCCGCCGCGAGCCTTGATGTCACCGTGCTGTCTTTGACCGACGAGCAAATTGCGAAGACGAAACGGACCCGTCTGGAAATTCCTGCCGGAACGTATAAAGGGCAGGATGAACCTATTGTCACGACGTCGCTTCCTGTTGTTGCCTATGCGACGACAGAAATGGACAACAAAACGGCCTTCGAACTCACCCGTACCTATTGGCGGAATAAGAAAGCAATGGCGAAAGATGCTCCTTGGTGGGATGGCGTCGATGAAAGCTTTCTTGAGAATATCGACGGCGAGATCCATCCCGGTGCTGTCCGTTATTATAAAAGCGTCGGCTGGATAAAGTGACCTCGTGCCTCTCTCCTCAATACCTGGGGAGAGATGTCAGGCAGACGCCACAGGTAAGTGTATGATCAGTTATATGTGGCCTCTGCTCGGGGCGATTTCGATTGCCTTTCACCTTGGATTGATCTTTTCGGGGCTTGTTCCAAATCTTATCGCGCGCCCGCTGCACATGGCGCTGGCGTTGCCTTGGATTTTCATTTTTTTCGCTAAGACGCCGAATGCGCGTCACAGTGGTTTGGTCCTCTCATGCATCGGCTTTATCAGCTGCGCGTATCTTGCGTGGAACGCTGATGCGATTGGGGATCAATACGGATACTTGGAAGGCCGCCTGCAATATTGGATCGCAAGCGCCCTGATACTGATCGTGCTGGAAATGGCGCGCCGGGCTATCGGATGGCCTTTGCCAATCGTTGCTGCGGCAATGCTCGCATATGGTTTATATGGAGATCACATCAGCGGTGAGTTCGGGCATCCCGGAATGCCGCTTGGTAGTTTCCTCGGGGCTTTAACGTTCTCTGAAGGCGGGCTTTGGGGGTCTTTGACAGGTGTATCCGTCAGTATCGTGGCGATTTTTGTCATTCTTGGCGCGGTGCTTAATGCCGGGGAAGCGGGGCAGGGCTTTATGAACCTTGCTGCCGCAGGAGCTGGACATTTAAAGGGGGGCGCTGCCAAGGTTTCGGTGCTGTCTTCGGCTCTGTTTGGGTCAATTTCAGGATCGGCCAGCGCCAATGTCGCCTCGACAGGGGCTGTGACATTGCCTGCGATGACACGGCTTGGATACCCGAAGGCATTGGCCGGAGCGGTTGAAGCGGTGGCGTCGTCCGGCGGGCAAATCATGCCACCATTGATGGGCGCGGGCGCGTTCGTGATGGTCGAACTGACCGGCGTCCCCTACACGGGTATTATGGCGGCTGCTTTGCTTCCGGCAATCCTCTATTTTGTTGCGGTTTGGATCGGCGTGAATGCCTTTGCGAGTCGGCATGACCTGCGAGCGATAGCGCAAGAAGATCGCCCCTCAATGAGGCAAGTTCTCGTGACTTCAGCCTTTTTTGTTGTGCCCTTCGGTGTGTTGCTGTGGGGGATGTTCGTATCTGGAGTAACGCCGCAATATGCCGCGTGTCAGGCCATCGTTGCCGCGACTGTGCTGTTGGCGATTGGCACGAAACAGACTGCGCAAACCTCACCTCAGGCGGTGGGACTGCTTCCAATTCAAGCGTTCGCCGGACGGCTCGTTGATGCCTGCACAAATGCAGGCAAACAAATCGCAACGATTGCATCAATTATTTTATGCGCATCATTGATCATTGGTGTCCTCAGCCTGACCGGGTTGGGGATCAAGATTACGTCGCTGATATTGTCCGCCTCGGGGGGTCAATTATGGCCGGCGTTGTTGTTGACCGCTTTGGCCTGTCTGATTCTAGGCATGGAAGTTCCGACGACCGCTGCATACGTGATTTGCGTTTCGGTCGCTGGCCCCGCCTTACAAGAGCTAGGTTTGTCGGCTATTCAAGCGCATCTCTTTGTCTTTTGGTTCGCTCTGATCTCCACAATCACGCCTCCGGTCTGCGGTCCGGTCTTTATTGCAGCGGCGATGGTGGACGAGAATTGGTTGAAAGTCGCGGGCAGCGCGATGGCGTTGGGCATTGGTCTTTATCTGATTCCGCTGGGCATGATTGCCAACCCTTCTTTGATAGAATTGGTGGAGTCTCCAGCGCGCGCAATCGCAGCGTCTATCAAAGTCGGCATTGGCCTAGCGTTGATTTCGACTGGCGTGATTGCCCCCAAATCAATATTGAAGCGGATTGTTTTCATCCTGCTCGGATTGATTTTCATCTTCGTGCCATTGTCATTTTGACAGCGCTTTTTTGCGCGTGATCCGGTCTCGTAAAACGACCCATTTCGTATCAAAATTACCGAGTAATTTGTGGGTTATGTGCGTGAAATTTCAACGATAAAGATGCCTAACGGCTTCCTGCAACACCTTGCTCTCGTGGCGGTATATGTGCCGACAGAATTGCGGCACTTTGTTCACCTTACGAGATACTATAGATGAAGTAATTCATGTAATATATTCAAGACTCAGAACTTTTTCCGATTCAAAATGTTAAAAAACTCTTGCGCAAATCTCTGTGATTCGCATATCGTGTGATTTGTAACAGGTCGGGATCGTCTCGATCGGTAGCGAATAAGCCGAAGAAAACCATAAAAAGCCTATCGAGCAACGGAACTTCGGCACAGGCAAATTAGAGGAGCAGGTTCATGTCTAAATTGGCATGGGAGCGCGCGGCTGGTTCAGCTGCAAAACTCGCAACAATATCGGTTATCGCAGCTCTTGCAGCGACCACATCCCTCGCAGCAAATTCCGCTGCACCAGTAAAAGGCCAGCACGGGAAAATCCCAGCGTCTTATGGGCAGCAACCACTTGCGCAACCCGCGTGGGGTCAGCCACAGTTTGGTGCTCCTGTTTATGGTCAGCCACAGTTTGGCGCGCCGGCATACGGCCAGCCTAACTTCCGTGCTCCGGTATACGGACAAGCGCCTTTCGGACGCCCTCATATTGCTCCAGCTCCGCAAATTGACCCAGCAAAAACGTCAACTTTCAAGCCGTCTAATGCTGCTCCTGCTGGTGCAGCACCTAAGTTGCCTTTGAACGCGCGCCCAGGATTTCCTGCAGGTCAGCAGTTTGGCCAACGGCCAGTTGCTCCACAATTTGGTCAACGCATTCCAATCTTTGCGAATACTCAGGCGAATGGTGTCACTTACGGACCCCCAAGCTACACGCCGCCAAAAGATTTTGATCCGAAGACTGCTTCGTCTTCGCCATTCCCTTCTGACTGGCATCGCAATGCATGGGGTCAGCAACAGATTCAAGCTCACCGCCATCAACTTCAAGGTCAGCGTCCACAGCTTCAAGGTCAAGGCCGTGCGCCGATCCCAAGCCTAGCGGGTGCTCCTGTTTATGGCAGCGGATGGGGCCAAAACCCTATCGCTCCGGCTTCTATCTCACGTTTTGCACCAGCGGAACCTTCATATGCACCAGCAGAGCCTCTGCGGCCTAACTATACTGCTGCTGCGCCAGTATATGCCCCTGCTGCACCGGCAAAGTATGCGCCCGCTGCACCGGCTAAATACGCTCCTGCTGCTCCAGCAAAATATGAGTCGGTTGATCTGACGCCTGCGAAATCAATGGAGGCGAAAGCTGAGCCTGCGGCAACGAAGGTTGAGCCAGCATCGACACAGACATATAACTACGAGATTGCGCCATCCAATGCGGCTACATCCTATGTTGGTCAATCAACTCAGATCGGCAGCACCTACGCGCCGTCAACGACGACACAAACAAACCCATATGAAATCGTCCTCGGTCAGTCCGGCGAAGTGAAATCGCATACTTCAGCTTCAACGGCTTATCAGCCTGCTCAAGCGTATCAGGCAGCACCGGCATATCAAGCCGCGACTCCTGCACCTGCCTATCAGGCTGCGACTCCTGCACCAGCATATCAGGCTGCTACACCGTCTTATCAGACTGCAGCACCATCCTACCAGAGTGTGACGACAGCAGCACCGGCCTATGAGGCGTCAACGCCAGTTCACCAGACTGCGACGACGACCTACGAGAGTGCACCGACGACGTATCAGGCTCCTACAACGACCTACGAGACTGCTGCCACGCCAACTTACCAAGCTGCCACACCAGCTCCATCCTATGAAACCGCTGCGACAACTTACCAAGCTGCAACACCGGCTTATGAGACCGCAGCATCGACGTATCAGGCTCCTACAACGACCTACGAGACTGCTGCAACGCCAACTTACCAAGCTGCACCAGCCTATGAGACTGCTGCACCAGCTTATGAAACGGGTGCTTCCACTTACCAGTCACAAACTTCTGGATATGAAGTGTCACAGGAAGCGGCTCCCGCTTATCAGGCTGCTACAAGCTATAGTGCTCAAGGCTATGAGACAGTAACCGCTGCGCCAGCATATGAAGCAGCGCCTAACTATCAAACGGCTGCTCCGGCTTATACCGATGCGGCAGCGCAACTTGGTTATAGCTCGTCTTCCTTCTCGTCGGGTAGCAACCACTTTGTTCAGGTTGGTGCATTCCGCAATCCACAACGCGCGGAACGCCTTGTACGTAAACTTCAAGGTGCTGGTGAGCAGCCGATTGTCACGCAAGCAAACGTGCGCGGTAAGGTCTATCACCGGGTTCGCGTCCCTGCGTCCGACAGACGCGATGCATCAAACGTACAAAGCCGCATCCGTGGCCTTGGATACTACGAAGCACGCATGGTTCGCGGTTAATCATTATCCCAGAATAAACGACAGAAGCGATTGGGCTTCTCCCACTCAACCGCTTCCAACTCAAACGCCGTGCATTGCACGGCGTTTTTCAGTTTTGAAATACGATTCCTTTGCGTTTATTGGCTCTGATACGCTAAGAAGTATGGAATTGGACGTGTAGCGATGCCGCCGTCTGAGGACAACAATTCAAGGACTCAGCCCTGATGATCCGTACTGTCTTTCTCGCGATATTCGCCGCCTGTCTTGCAATTCTCCCTGTCCGAGCGCAACAAATCGATACTGCTGCAACAAGCGCGATCTTGCTTGATATGAGTTCCGGTGCGGTTCTGATGAGCAAAGAACCCGACCGCCGCATTCCACCGGCTTCGATGTCCAAACTCATGACTGTTTATATGGTGTTTGAAGCCCTCGCAGAAGGACGTCTCAAACTCGACGACGAGTTTGCAGTCAGCGAGAAGGCGTGGCGCATGGGCGGCTCGAAGATGTTCGTGAAGGTGAATACGCGCATTACCATCGAGGACTTGCTGCGCGGAATTATCGTTCAGTCGGGCAATGATGCTTGTATCGTCATTGCGGAAGGGATGGCCGGGACCGAGGAAGCCTTCGCGCGCAAAATGACTGAAAAAGCGCGTGAGTTGGGTCTTAAACATTCGACCTTTGAAAACGCGACCGGGTTGCCGGGTGAAAATCACCTGATGAGTGTTGGGGATCTTGCAAAGCTTGCCACTATTATCATCGAAAAATTTCCTCAATATTACGGTATTTACAGCGAGCGTAACTTTACCTGGGAAGGTATTGATCAGAGTAATCGCAATCCGTTGCTCCGGACTAATATGGGCGCGGACGGTTTGAAAACCGGTTACACCCAAGAGGCAGGATATTGTATCGTCGGGTCAGCCGTTCAGGGGGACCGTCGTCTTATTTTAGTCGTTGCCGGACTGCCTTCAGCCCAAGCGCGGGCTATTGAAGCAGAGCGGATTCTCAAATGGGGCTTTCGTGAGTTTGAAACGACAAAGCTGTTGAAGGAAGGTGCGGAGGTTGGGCGTGCGGATGTTTGGATCGGAGCCGAAGCAAAAGTTCCGCTTGTCGTTGATAAAGCGATAGTCGTGACGACAGCCTTCGGGCAAGGTGAACAAACGACCGCAGAAATCCAATATGATGGTCCAATTCCAGCTCCCATTACCAAAGGCCAACGCATTGCAACTTTGGTTGTGACCGCGCCGGATGTCGAACCGATTGAAGTTCCATTGCTTGCCGGTGCTGATGTTGCAAAGGGCGGCTTTGGTAAAAAACTCCTGGGTGCAGCCGAACAATGGTTCAACAAGGGCTTGGACGCTGCGCTCGGTAACAACACAGCATCCGAGTGAGTTTCATCACCATCGAAGGCGGTGAAGGGACTGGCAAGTCAACGCTGATCCGTGGCTTGACGAAAGCGCTTTCGGCTCAAGGCCGGGATGTCGTGCAAACCCGCGAACCGGGAGGATCACCCGGTGCAGAAGATATAAGGACGCTGCTGGTTACCGGAGAGACGGATCGTTGGGATGCGATGACTGAACTTCTGTTGGTCAATGCCGCGCGCCGTGATCATGTAGAACGTGTCATTCGTCCCGCTCTTGATCGTGGAGCGACGGTCCTCTGTGATCGGTATCTTGATAGCACACGCTGTTACCAAGGGATGCGGGGCGTTTCCCGTGCGATGATTGATGGTTTGCACGAAAGCGCAATCGACCTTGATCCAACGATTACCCTTATTCTCGACGCTCCACCAGAACAAGGACTTGAACGTGCCGCCGATCGCGGGGGTGATGCCCGATTTGAGGCGATGGGGCTGGCGTATCATACCCAACTTCGCGATGGCTTTCTGTCAATCGCGAAGGCCGACCCTAACCGATGCACTGTGATTGATGCCACGCAATCAAAAGATGTTGTTCTTGCGGCGGCTTTGGCTGCTTTGAATATCGCGTGATGGGCGATCCACACTGTACAGCTCGGTTACATGGCCATCTTGCGCAACAGCGCGCTTTTCTGGATGCGTTTCATTCTGGCAGAATACCTCATGCATGGTTACTTGCGGGGCCAGAAGGAATTGGCAAAGCGACCTTCGCGCATCTTGCCGCCAGAGTGATCTTCAGTGGCAAACCTGAAATGATTCACGATGGGACCACTCCCGAGCACCAAAGGATAGCAGAGGGTAATGAACCCGCTCTGACAGTGTTGACCCGAAGCGTGAATGAGAAAACAGGCAAGCTGCGTAGCAATATCGCTGTTGAAGAAGTCCGTGCCCTAAAACGCGCTCTGACTTTTGCGCCGACTGAAGGCGGATGGCGCGTTGTTATCGTTGACCCCGCTGAGGATATGAATCCTTCCGCAGCAAACGCATTGTTGAAAGTCCTCGAAGAACCGCCTGCAAAAGTTGTTTTCTTTTTGGTGACCCATGCGCCGCGCCGTTTGTTACCAACAATTCTGTCACGCTGTCGTCGTCTTGATTTTAGTGCTCTTGAAGCATCCGATCTCGGGGTGGCTTATGAAGAGATAACAGGCGAGCCACCCAGTGATGCGATCAGTGCTGCAGCCCGAGGGTCGGTTGGCGCTGCACTTGCGCTCGCTGAACAAGGCGGGACGGCATTGCAAGACGCCATCAAAGATGTTCTTGCACCGCTGCCAAGTCATATTGACCGTGCTGCGTTGCATAGTTTAGCGGATAGCGCGGCGGCTTCAGGCAAGGATGATGCTTTTCGTACGGCGGTTAAAATGATTGCTGATTTGACGGCGCGGATTGCGACATCTGCGAGTGGAGCTGATGCGCCGCCCGCTGGATATGATGCGCTCGCGTCCGTTGCTACCCCTCAAAATGCAGCGCAATGGGCGGAAGCGACGGTCAATATTACGGCACTTGCAGAGCGAACACTTGCGCTCAATCTTGACCGCCGCCAAGCCTTGCTGGATATGGTCGTTAGAATTGAAAAAGTGGCAAAGGGGACCGCTTAATATGCTCGTAGATAGCCATTGTCATCTGGATTTCCCGGATTTCGAGGAAACGCGCGACGATGTTGTAGCGCGCGCTGTTGCGAATGGCGTCACGAGGATGGTCACGATCTGCACACGGCCTTCGCAAGAACCATCAATCCGTGCGATTGCCGAGAAATACGAGCCAGTTTTTTATGCCGCCGGTGCGCATCCTCTGAATGTCGGCGAAGAACCGCTCACGACCGTGGATGCTTTGATTCAGATGACGCAGCATCCGAAGATGGTTGGGATTGGAGAAACGGGACTCGATTATCATTACGACAAATGGCCACCCGACTTACAAAAAGAGAGTTTTCGCACTCATATTGATGCAGCGCGGGAAACCGGATTGCCGCTGATTATTCATTCGCGCAATGCGGACTCTGATATGGCCGCGATGTTACGTGAAGGATACGATAACGGCGCATATCCCTGTGTGATGCATTGCTTCTCTTCGACCCGCGCTTTGGCGGAAGCGGCACTTGAGATGGGGTTCTATTTGTCGATGTCCGGTGTTGTGACTTTCAAGAATGCACAAGAGTTGCGTGATATTTTCAAGGATGCTCCACTGGATAAAATCCTTGTTGAAACCGATGCGCCTTATCTTGCTCCTGTTCCAAAGCGCGGCAAACGCAATGAACCGGCCTATGTCGCGCATACGGCAGCGATGGGCGCTGAGATTTTCGGTATGAGCACCGGAGACTTTGCAGCAAAGACGACGGATAACTTTCATACGCTGTTTTCCAAAGTCCCCCGTGCGGAGGTGGCTGAATGACATTGCGCCTCACCATTCTTGGATGTGGATCATCGGGTGGCGTTCCTCGCGTTGGCGGCGTTGATGGCGCGCAATGGGGTGCGTGCGATCCCAATGAGCCGAGGAACCGTCGCCGTCGATGTTCTGTGCTTGTGGAACGGATTGCTGATACTGGCACGACGCGCGTGCTGGTAGATGCCGGTCCTGATCTGCGCGCTCAGTTGCTAGATGCACAAGTTCCTGATCTTGATGCGGTGTTGATCACACACGAACATGCGGACCATGTTCACGGCATCGACGATTTGCGTCCTATCGTTATTAGCCGAAAACAGCGCCTTGATGTTTGGGCCGATCCTGACACAGCCGCCGCTTTGCGGGATCGGTTTTCGTATGTCTTTGTTCAACCCGAAGGCAGCAATTATCCACCCATTTTGAATTTGCAGGAAATGGGGAGCGAGCTGACGATTGAGGGTGCAGGTGGACCTGTTACAGCGGTTGCTCATGTGGTCGAGCATGGTCCGGGGTTCAATGCGCGCGGATTTCGCTTTGATGGGATTGCCTATACGCCTGATGTCAGCGCTTTGGATGATGATGCGTGGGCGGCGCTGAGCGGTGTTGATACATGGATTGTCGATGCTTTGCGCCGCGACCCGCACCCGACCCATTCACATCTTGAGCAAACATTGGAATGGATCAAACGGGTAGGCCCGCGCCAAGCAGTGATTACCAATCTGCATAACGATCTCGACTATGCGACGTTATGCGCCGAAGTGCCTGAAAATGTCATCGTTGCTTATGATGGGTTGACCATCACGCAATAAGCATGACGGCCTGCGACGTCAGGTCTTTTTGGTATCATCAACAATGTTCATTGTAGCGAGGCCACTGGAGCCTAGCGGAGTGGAAGCAAAGGGTCCGCCGTGGCGCGCGAGGGCCAGATCTTGCGGGTCGGGTTCCGGTGCATCCGCAAGCACGTCTTTGGCAAATTGCTCTGCGTTGTCTTTTGGCCGGAAACCAAGATGCTTTGCACCTGTGTTGTCCAAAGCCGACCGATCATTATTCGAGACACCATAGACAACGGTAAATTCTGTTACAGGCGTGTCGATAGAGCGTTCGACCAGTTGGATAAGGTCATCGTAACTAAGCCATGTTCCTAACGCACGTGTGTTCGTAACCTGAGCGCATGAACAAATGCGCAGGCAAACGCTCTCCAAGCCGCGCTTTTCCCAATACATCCGGCCAAGGTCTTCGGCGAAGCATTTTGCCAGCCCATAGAATGTGTCGGGGCGATGCGGAACATCGACGCCGATTGCTTGCGTTTTTGGATACATGCCGACAGCGTGGATCGAGCTGGCATAGACCACGCGGCGCAAACCTTTGCGGTGGGCGGCTTCCCAAACATTATACGCGCCGATGAAGTTCGGTTGGAGCAGGGTTTCAAAATCCCGTTCATCGCCGATTGCGCCGAAATGGATGACCATATCTGCGCCATCCAGCAGCGCCTCCATCGCTGCGAGGTTTGTGATATCGGCGCGGACATAACGCTCGCCTTCGTAAAGAGTGCCAACATCCTCCATAATATCGGACGAAACAAATTCATCTGCCAGTTTCGCTAAAGGCTCACGCAGGTAAGACCCGAGACGACCGGCGGCCCCCGTGAGGACAATCTTTTTCAATTTCATGAGGGATGTTCCTTAGAGAAAGTTTAGCTGTTTAACCGCCTTCGCGATGCGGTCCATTGCATTCGAGAGAACCTCTTCGGAGGCTGCAGTGGAAATTCTGAAGAAGGGTGAAAGATCATAGGCACTGCCCGGCACAGATGCGATGCCCGCCGCTTTCAGCAGATAACCGGTGACATCGGCATCTGTTTCAATTTTATCGCCATCAGGCGTTGTTGCGCCGATTAAATCTTCGCATCCGATATAGGCATAAAAAGCGCCTTCGGGAGGATCGAGGGTTAATCCGGGGATACTCGCCACACGCTCGACCACAAGATTGCGGCGGCGTTCAAACGCGGCGCTGAATCGTCTGACTTCATCCTGGGGGCCTGTCAGAGCTGCTGCGGCAGCAGCTTGAGCGATGGAACATGCGCCAGAGCAAATCTGGCTTTGAACTTTTGTCATTGCCGCGATCAAGTCGCGATGTCCCGCGCCATATCCGATGCGCCATCCTGTCATCGCGTAGGCTTTGGAGACTCCGTTTACAGTGAGAATGCGGTCTTTCAAATTCGGACAAGCGGCGGCGAAGGATGTAAATTGCCGGCCATCAAACAGGATGTGTTCGTAAATTTCATCCGACAATGTGAGAATGCGCGGGTGCTTTTCTAAGACTGCACCAAGCGCGTATAAATCATCGACTGAACAAAGCGCGCCAGCAGGATTGGAAGGCATGTTCAAAAACAGCCAGCGGCTTTTGTCAGTAATTGCCTCTTCAAGCTGTGCCGTGCTGAGGCAAAAGCCTTCTTCAGCAGGGCAGGCTACGGAAACGGGTGTCCCGCCGAGGATCAGCACGATGTCTTTGTATTGCCCGAAGTAAGGGGCGGCGAGGATGACTTCATCGCCCGGTTCTAATGTCGCCATCAGAGCGTTGAAGATGACTTGTTTTGCGCCGTTGCTGACGATGATCTCGTCAGCCTGATATTTCAGGTTATTCTCTGTGGCAAATTTTGCGCTGACAGCGGTCTTTAATTTTGCCGTTCCGCCGGTCGCGGGATATTTGGTTTCTCCGGCAAGTGCCGCTTCATGGGCGGCTTGTTTGATATGATCTGGCGTGTCGAAGTCGGGTTCGCCAAGGCCGAGGTCAATAACATCTTCGCCGCGCGCTTTGGCCTCTTTCGCCGCTTGGCTGACCCAAGCCGAAGCGGATGGTTTTACCGGCGCTAGTCTTGAAGAGGCGTAGGTCATGCTTTTGCGCCTTTTACACTCGCCAGCAAAGCATCCGCGCCTTTTGATAAAATAGCCGTATCCGTACCGCAGGCGACGAAGGTGAAGCCGTCTTTGAGCAGTTTGGCAGCAAAGGTTGGGTCAAGAACGAGGGTTCCCACGGGAACGCCTTTGGCAATGAGCGCCTTTGCTGCCGGTTCGATAAGCTCCCATACAGCAGGGTCCATTGGATTGCCGACCTTACCGATATCAGCGGCGATGTCTCCCGGGCCAAAGAAAATGCCATCCACACCGTCTACGGCGGCGATCTCTTCTGCGCGCTCGACCGCTGCGCGGCTTTCGATTTGCAGGAGAACTGCCGTCTCGTTTTCGACTTGCGCAATATAATCTTTGGCGCGCCCGAACATTGTCGCGCGGGTTGAGCCGCTGACACCTCTGATACCCTTTGGAGGATAGCGCGTTGCGGCAACGGCGCGTTCGGCTTCTTCGACGGTTTGGATCATCGGAAAGAGGAGGCCCGGTGCGCCGAGGTCGAGCAAACGCTTTACGGCAACAGGGTCGTTCCACTCGGCGCGAACGATTGCCGTTGTTGAATAAGCGGCGAATGTTTGAAGCTGTGCAAGCACACTGAAATAGTCATTCGGGCTATGCTCCATGTCGATCAGCGCCCAGTCATAGCCTGCCGACGCCACGACTTCTGCTGCGAAGTTGTTTGCAAGGCTGATCCACAAACCAATCTGTTCATCGCCAGCTTTGAGGGCGCGTTTGAATTCGTTGGTGCGCATTTTCATCAGATAATCGCCTTTTCAATAATCGGACGGTTCTCAACGATACGCGCATAGTTGAAGGGCGTCATATCGAGTGAGCGGTATTCTCCGTAGGTTAGCCATTCAGCGGTTCCGCGACCCATTGCCGGTGATTGCTGTAGCCCGTGACCGGAGAAACCGTTCAGGAAGATGAAGTTTTCCACTTCGGTATGCGGTCCCATAATCGCGTTATGGTCGAATACATTATAGGCGTAATGGCCGCCCCATTCGCTTTGAATTTTGATGGCTTCAAATTGAGGAACGCGGGTTGCCAAAATTGGCCAGACGTGATTTTCCCAGATGGAGTGATCCATCTCGAAATCATCATACTCTACCGCCGGATCAATATCGGAATGCCCGCCGCACTGATACGTGCCGCCACCGTTCTCGCGAACATGGACACCGGACGGATCAATGGTCAATGGCAGGTCACGGTCGAGCGGTTGTTCGGCGGAGAAGATCCACGAAAAACGCTTGCGCGGCTCGACCGGAACATCAATCCCGGCCATCTTTGCTGTGCGTGCGGCGCGGGGGCCGGAGGCATTGAGAACCTGTCCGCAAGCCACAGTCTCTCCGGTTGAAAGCGTAACGGATTCGACGCGCGTGCCTGCCGCGTTCTTGGTCATGGATACGACTTCGTTCGCGATATACTCGACGCCGCGTTCGCGCGCTTGTCGCCGCCACCAATCGAAGACGGCAGTGGCATCCCAAAAGCCTTCATCATGGAGGTTGATTGATCCGAGTACGATGTCATCAACATTGTAGAACGGATAAGCGGCTTTGATTTCTTCAGGAGTCATCAATTGTGTTTTCGCGCCCGCGCCGTGCTGCACCGCCAAGCTCTCACGCAATACTGCCGCAAAGTCTTCGGTATCGGCGAGGTACATGTATCCGAAACTGCGGATGGAGAGCTCTGGCACGCGCTCATCATTGCCCATGTGTTGGCGCAGGTTTTTCACGTAATCTGCAGCAAACTGAGAGATGCGAACGTTTAGCTCGGTCGAAAATTGTTGGCGCATACAGGAGTTGGTATGGGCGGTTGATGAGTTTTCGTAACTCGGATCGCGCTCGACAATTAGGACAGTGCCGTCAAAATCAGGATTGTCTGTCAGAAACCATGCGGTGGATGACCCCATGATCGCACCACCAACGATGATGACATCATAGCTGTCGCGTGTTGGTTTTCCGAAATCGACTGTCGTTGTCATTTAATATCCTCTCCGTTTTTCGCGCCGGCCAATACGGATTCAATGTCACTTTCGGAAAGTGCGTATTCGTTTCTGGCGGTATCCGCAGAGATGTATCCCCGTGCGAGGTCGCGCTTTACGGATTTGGTATCGCGGTTCTTTGGCTCGCCGTATCCAGCACCACCCGGAAAGGCGAGCATGACTTTCTCACCATGAGGGACGAACTGTTTTCCCTTGCCGCGCATGGGTTCACCGTCGGAGCGGGCGATTGTTGTCGGCGCTCCGTTCAAGCCGCCGCGTCGTCCGCGTGCTGGGTGATTGACGCGATCAAACATTGCGGAGAAATCGAACTCATGGCCTTCAACCGCGCCGACTTCCATGAATTGTCCGAGACCGCCGCGATGCGCGCCTGCGCCGCCGGAGTCAGGGCGTAATTCTTTGCGCCAGATGATGACGGGTCCGGCATGTTCTGTCGCCTCAACCGGCATCGTCATCACACCGGACGGGAAAGCGGTCGCGTTCAAGCCGTCATGGGCAGGGCGAGCACCGGCTCCCCCTGAGTTGAAGGTGAGAACTTCCGAGCGCCGGGCATGAGGAGGGGCAGGAGCATCCATGCGGGGACGTAAACTGACTTGGAAATTACAGAGCGACCCTGCGCCTTCGGCGGGGACGGTTTCCGGCAGTAGTTTATCAAGTGCATCATAGACCGTATCGGGTAGCATATGTCCGATGACATGGCGCAGCGCGACAGGAGCGGGAGGCGGCGCATTGACGATGCTGCCTTCTGGGGCGAGTGTCTCGAACGGAGCAAGAGAAGCCGCGTTGTTCGGGATTTCCGGGGCGATGGCACATTTGAGGGCGTAACAGGCGTAAGCCTTCGTGTAGACAAGCGGGACATTGATGCCTTTTTTGTCGAGGCCCGACGTTCCGTCAAAGTCGCAGACGATGCGTTCGTCCTCTATATCGAGCCGTACTTTCAGAGTGATCGGTTTATCGAAACCGTCGATGGTCATTTCGCCGGTCGCCGTTCCGTTTGTCAGCGCGGCAATCCGTTCGATGGTTGCGCGGCGTGAGTTTTCGAGGATGAAGGCCGCAACATCGTCAAGGGCGCTGAGGTTAAATTCGTTCATCATCTCGACAAGGCGCCGCTGACCGACTTCGTTGCAGGTTGCCAGTGCATAGACATCGCCGACGAGTTGGTCGGGTTCTCTGACATTCTCGCGGATAATCTTGACGAGGGTTTTATCGACGTCGCCCCGTTCGGCAAATTTCATGATCGGGATCGCAAGACCCTCTTCGAAAACATCGTTTGCGTCTGCGCCAAAGCCCCGCCCGCCGATATCGGTGATATGCGCGGTGCATCCGAAAAAGCCGACATGCTTTCCATGATGAAAAGCGGGAGAGACAACCGTGATGTCGTGACGGTGGCCGGTCCCCTTCCAAGGGTCATTGGTGATGTAGACGTCTTGTTCGAAGATATTTTCTTCGCCAATCTCGCGAATGAAATGTGCGACGGCATCGGCCATTGCGTTGACATGCCCCGGTGTGCCGGTGACGGCTTGGGCGAGCATGTTGCCCTTCATGTCATAGACACCCGCCGACAGGTCGCCCGCTTCACGAACAGATGTTGAGAAGGCGGTGCGGACGAGAGCTTGCGCTTGTTCTTCGACAACCGAGATAAGGCGGTTCCACATTACCTGATTGGAAATCGTGCTTGTCATTGTGGTACTCCTCACGCTTTGCGGATGTCGATGCAGCCATCGGCGGCACGGATTGCGGTGCGGCTGGTCGGGAGGATGATTGTCGTCTCCTCCTCAACGATGACGGCGGGACCATTGACGGTTTGCCCCGTCTCATAGGTGTCGCGTTGAATGATCGGGCCTTCGACCCGTTTGCCGAGAGCCGGATCAAACAAGCTGCGCTTACCGTCTGCTGTCGCTGCGCCTTTGATGTCTGCTTGTGCAACAGGATCAACCGGTGCTGGCGGTGTTGTTGCGTTGACGGCCCAGACGGTGATTTCGACGTCTAAGCCCTCAACAGCACGACCAAAGAGGGCGATGTAGTTCTCTTCAAACAAACGCGCGTAAGTTTCCGCGTTTGACTCTTTGGCTTGTGCCGCCGTCAGCGTGACGGGGATTTCCCAACCCTGACCCGTGTAACGCATGTAGACTTTATGCTCTGCGAGGATGTCGGAGTCGGCATCGCAAGAGCGGACAAAACTGGATGCTTCGCTTTCGAGATCACGGAATAAACCGCCTGCAGTTTCAGCGTTAAATTCAGAGAGCCGCATGTAGATACTGCGTGTGGCTTCAAAACTGAACGGTGCGCGGAGAAACCCGATGGCCGAGCCGACGCCCGCTCCGGGGGGCACGAGCATTCGGTCAATCCCGAGTTTCTCGCAAAGCCGTCCCGCATGAAGCGGTGCAGCGCCGCCAAAGGCGATCATGGTGTATTCTGAAAGGTCTTCGCCGTTTTCGACCGCATGAACCCGCGCGGCATTGGCCATGTTTTCATCGACGACTTCGGCTACGCCGAATGCCGCTGTCTCTGCGTCCATGTCGAGTGTTGTGCCGAGATGTGTTGTGAGGGCTTTTTCTGAAGCATCAGGGTAGAGCGTGATTGAACCGCCCGCGAAATTGTTTGCATCCAGTTTGCCGAGGATGAGGTCCGCATCGGTTACTGCTGGTCTTTCACCGTTCCGTCCGTAACAGGCAGGGCCAGGTTCTGAACCTGCGCTTTCAGGACCAACGCGAATTTGCCGCATGGAATCCACATGGGCAATCGAGCCGCCGCCTGCGCCAATCTCTACCATATCAATCACAGGGATCGAGATTGGCATCCCTGAGCCTTTTTTGAAGCGATAAGAGCGGGCAACTTCAAAGACGCGCGCGGTCTTTGGCGTGTAGTTTTTGATCAGGCAGATTTTTGCCGTTGTGCCACCCATATCGAAACTGAGCACTTTATCCAGTCCGTGTTGTGCCGCGATATTGGCGGCGAAGACGGCGCCCCCTGCCGGACCGCTTTCGACCAAGCGCACTGGGAAAGCGGCAGCATCGGCGATAGAAATCACACCGCCGCCGGAATGCATCAGGAAGACCGGGCAATCGAAACCAACGGTTTGAAGGCGTCCTAATAGCCGGTCGAGATACGTCTTCATCAATGGTTGGATAAAGGCGTTGGCGATGGTCGTGTTAAAGCGCTCATATTCGCGCATTTGCGGTGAGACTTCCGAGGATAAGGACACCAGCGCGTCGGGCATCTTTGCCGCCAGAACATCGCGGACCATCTGTTCGTGGTCGGGATTGGCATAAGAGTGCAAAAGACCGACCGCGATGCTTTCATATCCGGCGGCTTGCAGAGTATCAGCGAGCGCCTCCACATCTGATCTCTCCAGCGGGATCAGAACGTCACCGGATGCGCCGACGCGCTCGTTGAGAGTATAGCGGCGCTGACGCGGTAAGAGCGGTTCCGGCATCACAAGGTTGAGGTCATATTGCTCGAAACGGCTTTCGGTGCGCATTTCGATGACATCGCGAAAGCCTTGGGTGGTGATCAAGGCGGTCTTTGCTCCGCGCCTTTCGATCAGAGCATTCGTCGCGAGGGTCGTGCCGTGAACGATGCGGCCCACTTGTGCTGGTGTGACACCAGATTTGCCACATACTTGTTCGATGCCATCCAAAATGGCGTCTTCCGGGGCAGAATATGTCGTCAGAACTTTGGTAGAAAATCGCTTTTCGCCAATCTCAAGGACAACATCGGTGAATGTGCCGCCAATATCGACACCGATGCGGGCAGGTTGATCTGACATCGTTTTTCTCCACAGATAAGCGCTGGAGTTGAGCTAAGGGCAGGTTTAAAATTAATTCAAATTATTTTATTCTATGCAGATGATCAATTTTACTGATTATTCGTGAGATGGTAATCCCGAGACATTTCGGCACCGATCTCTGCGACGGCACGGATGTAAAACGGCGCGCGGGTTTCGTCGTACCGTGCTTTGAAATGCAAAGGATCAGGGGTCCAACTATAGGGAACTTCGACAAGTGATCTGTTTTTCAGGGCCTCTTTTGCCATGACGCGCGGAACTGCCGCTATGCCGAAACCGGCTTGCGCCAGATGAAGGCAGACGGTGAGGTTGCTTGAGCTAACCAGTCCCGGCGATGGATGGCCTACAGCGGCGAAATGTGCGGCAATCTCATCGTGGAGCCGTCCGCCTCTTGCATGGGTGATGATGGTTTGCTCGTTCAGTGCGCCAACGGGCAAGGGCTTTTCATTAGGCACATCAACTTCAGGTGCAGCAATCCAGATCAGCGGCCATTCGCCGAGATCAACGGAGGCCATTCCCTCCTCCATAAAGGGTGCGTTGTGGAAGGCGAGATCAAGGGAGCGCCTTGCCAGTTCCCTCTCGATATTCACCGACAAATCAACCGACAGCTCGACGGCGATATTCGGGTATTGAGAGTGCATCTTTTTCAAATAGCTGCCGAGCCACGTATCCGCGATCATCTCGGTCACGCCCAGCCGAAGTACACCGTCGATGAGCGCCGCATTGTCTGCGGCGATCTTGAAATCATCCATCGCCGCCAAAATACGGCGCGCGCGGGTGAGGAGGTCTTGACCTTGGGGGGTCAGGCGCACCGATCCCGGATCACGCTCCATCAGAGTAATGCCAAGAAGCGCCTCCAATGACGCTATCCGAGAAGATATGTTCGGCTGTGTCGTCCGAAGTCTTTCCGCCGCACGGTTAAATGCGCCCAGATCAGCAACCTGCACGAAGGCTTCCAGATGTTTGATTGTAATGCTCACGCGACGAGCCACTCCCGAAAATTAGCTTATGTCCAAACGAGGTTCGTATAGAAAACGCTTTATCTCGTGATATACGCGATTCTGCGTTAATCGCGAATGGGATAGGAGTGACGGCATGGAATGTTGTGGACCGGGGTATGCTTCACCGGCGGATGCGATGCGTGCCCCGCGAGAAAAGCTGCTCTACACAATCGCGATCTATACCGGAACGGGCATTCAAAAGCCTGATTACCTCGCCACGATCGACAATGATCCCGATAGCCCGACATATTCTCAGGTGATCTCCCGGTGTGAGATGCCGGGTATTGGTGATGAGCTGCATCATATGGGATGGAATGCTTGTTCGTCGTGTTTTGATGATGCGTCGATGAGCCGGAAATACCTGATTGTGCCGGGGGTTCGATCAAGCAATCTGCATATCGTTGACTGTACCACTGATCCGCGTAATCCGACGCTGGTTAAGGTGATCGAAGGCACGGAGATCAAAGCGAAGACGAATTTGTCAGCGCCGCATACGATACACTGCCTCGGCTCTGAGATTATTATCTCGATGCTCGGGGATGCCCAAGGCAATGCGCCGGGGGGATATCTGCATCTCGACAAGGATTTCAATATTGTCGGGCGCTGGGAAAACTCGATGGGGGATATCAAGTTCGGTTATGATTTTTGGTATCAGCCTCGCCATAACGTCATGGTGTCTAGCGAATGGGCAGCGCCGAATACATTTATGCCGGGCTTTGACCTCGAAGAAGTTGGCCATCTGAAATACGGGCGCGAGATTCACCTTTGGGATTTCGAGAAAAAAGAACCGAAGCAGACATTCTACCTCGGTGAAGATGGGCTTATCCCGCTGGAGGTGCGGTTTCATCATGATCCTGACAGCTCGCACGGGTTTGTCGGGGCGGCGCTGTCGGCGAATATTATTCACTGGTGGAAAGATGACGCCGGTGAATGGCAATGGGAGAAAATCGTTGATGTAGCGAACGAGCCGCACCCCGATTGGCCGATTCCGGTTCCGGGTGTGATTTCGGTGATCCTGCTGAGTATGGACGATAAATATCTTTATCTGTGCAACTGGCTGCATGGAGATATTCGCCAATACGATATTTCCGATCCGCACAATGCTAAGCTGACCGGACAGGTTTGGATGGGCGGATTGCTTGGCAAAGCGCCGGAGGTCAATGGCGTGAAAGTCACCGGCGGGCCGCAGATGATTCAGCTCTCGCTCGATGGCAAGCGCCTCTATGTGACGACTTCGCTGTTCAGCACATGGGATAATCAGTTCTATCCTGAAATCCGCACCAATGGCGGCTGTATGCTGATGGTGAATTGCGACACCGAAAATGGCGGGATGGAGATTGATCCTGATTTCGTCGTTGATTTCGGCAAGGAACCGAACGGGCCGAGCCGCTGTCACGAGACCCGCTATCCGGGCGGGGATTGCACGAGCGACATATGGATTTGACCCGGACCATTACCATCGCGAACCGCGAGGGCGCGACGTATGAGGTTGATGCGCGGCGGCCTTTGCTCGACTCGCTGCGGGAGCAGGGTGTGGACCTGCCCTATGGCTGTAAATATGGCGGGTGCATTACTTGTGCGGCCAAACTGACAGCAGGCGAGATTAATCAATCGGCGCAAGTCGCATTGAACAATCGCCAGATTGCGAACGGGTATGTTATCCTGTGTGTGGCGAGGCCGGTGACGGATATTACCCTCGAGATTGGGGTGGAAAGTCATGACGACCTTTACCGCAATCCGTTCCTTGACCCGCTGCAACCTCACGAATTAAAGGCCGATATTGCCACGCCGAAGGATGCTTGAGATGGACCATACCAAACCGTATTCCGAAGAATACCTGCAAGACATTCTGAAATCGGTGAAGACGATTGCGATGGTGGGTGCGAGTCCGAATAAGACCAGATTTTCTTATGGCGTTCTGCGGGTGCTGCACGAGACGGGGTATGATATGATCCCGGTCAATCCGCGCCCCGGCCTTGAGGAAATTCGCGGAATTAAAGTCTATCCGTCTCTGGAGTCGATTGATCGTCCCGTTGATATGGTTGACGTCTTTCGTCGTCCCGAAGACCTGATGGAGATTACTAAAGAGGCCATTGCCATTGGTGCAAAAGTGCTGTGGGGGCAAATCGGGGTTGTCGATCATGAGGCGGCGAAACTGGCAGAAGAGGCCGGTATGAAAGTTGTTATGGACCGCTGTCCTAAGATTGAACTGTTCCGGCCTTTCTGGAAACCAAAGCTGCATCTTGGAATTTGAGGGTGTTTGTAGAGTTTAGATGAAGACTGGAATGACGGGGGCGATGATCGTCATCGCGACTGTATTTAGCGCTCGAAGCCTGCTTCAATTGTGTAGCCGAAGCTGATGTCCACAACGTTAATCATCCAAGTGAGCGCGAACTTCATTGTGATAGAGGGTTTCCATAGCTGGATACTCGGAGAAAATCATTTGCAAGGCGTCCCCGCGCTGTTTTGCGGTTTCCTCCGAACACTTGTAGATCACCACACTTTTTCCAGTTTTGCAGCGTGCGAGTGCTCGCATGTGAAAATCGAAACTCCGTTCGCGAAAACGATCGAATCGCGTTTCAAACCTGTCGAATCCACCAAACGCATCAAAACGCATCTTTGCCTGAGCTACGGCTGATTCATCGCGAAGGTATCTTTCGTGTGGATTGCGACTTCCAAGTTCGATGGCGACCGACGCTGTTGCAATACGGCTCAGGCGATTACTGATGTGCTCTTCGAGAATCTCGTCGTACCGATCTTTAAATCGAGGATACGTTTTGCTGACTTGTTCAACGAGATCATTGGGCGCGAAGGGGACAAAGAACATCTCGCAGTTCTCCTTCTCCCTACCGTCTAAATGGCACTTCGCGGCTGCGCTGGCCAATACGAGCAGGTTTTGAGTGGTCTTTGGAATCGGAAAGCTATCGGTCAGAAGGTCGAAAACTGCGATCTGGTCATTGTAATACTTTTCCACCTGTGCGCTGCAGGCAATCCCGAACTCTCGGCGCAGGCGACAGTGCCGTAACCGTGAAAACCGCCGTTGCGCTCGATAACGCATCGCGTTACCGAAAGCCGATCTAAAATCGGTTGAGTCGTGGCCCGCCTCAATCAGAACTTGGAGCAGTTTCTCCGGATCAGTGGGCACTCCATTTGAGGGACGGCATTGTTCGGTTGGATGTCTTCCGAACAAGCATCTTGTGACCGCATCTGCGAGAGCACGAATCCCACGTGGACGGCACAAAACTGTTTGGAGTGGCGGAGTCGCTTCGAGACAAAGTTCGACACTCTTTGACAAATACTGCGAAATCTCGTTCGCAAACGCGGGCCTTTTGAAAATTGGCAGCGACAGACATGCCATAATCAGTACAATGAGGATGCGGTTTCTCATTCAGGGTCTCGTAGGTCGAAGCTTCAAATGGGATCTGCATAATGCATAGTAAACATGATTTAGGTTAATTCGTGCATATTTGCGACGGTCGGACTTCCGCTTCGCGCTCGTCGGTGCCAAACACTATGAGTGCTGGATAAATTCTGCTGACGGTCATGAACCCCAGCAATGTAGTCGCAATCTCACGCATGGCCTTTCGGCTTGTTCTAGCCAGCCCCCGCCTCTCTGAAGTTCAAATCGCGACGGTCGCGGAGAGACTGAAACCAGTCCAGTTCTCTGCTGAAATTGGAAATGCTCTAGGCAGGTTTTCCTTGTAGGAGGCGGGGCATTTCGCCGGATAGTCCTGCGGCTTGGCGCATGAAGAACCTCCGTGCCGGGCCCATGCGGTTGACGATGTCTAGGCCCATGCCCCTGAGTGCTCTGACCGGGGAAAGGTCATTGGAGAACAACCGGTTGATTGCATCCATGCCTAGGCCCATCGCCGTGTTGTCAAAGCGCCGCCAGCGCTCGTAGCGCTTGAGAACGTCTTCTGCGCCAATGTCTTCGCCGCGCCGTGCGGCTTCTGCCAGAACTTGCGTCAGAGCGGCTGCGTCTTTGAAACCTAAGTTTAGTCCCTGACCGGCAATCGGGTGGACGCCGTGGGCGGCATCGCCGACGACTGCAAGACGGTGCGCGCAGTAGTTATAGGCCAAGGAAAGATTGAGCGGATAAGACCAGCGCGGGCCGGTGACTTTGACATCGCCAAGGAAGTGACCGAACCGGCGCACGACTTCACTCTCAAAGCCTGCATCATCCAGACTCATCGCTGCGTCAGCGACCGCTGTTTTCTCTGTCCAAACCAGAGAGGACCGATTGCCGGTGAGGGGTAAAATTGCAAACGGACCCGACGGCAGAAAATATTCATGGGCGACACCGCCATGAGGCTCGGCGTGTTCTACAGTGCAGACAACACCCTTTTGCGGATAGCTCCATCCGGCGTATCCGATTCCGGCGGCTTGTGCCGTGGGAGAGCTGCGGCCATCGCAGGCGATTGCGAGGCGCGCTGTCGATGTGCCGTCTTCCAGCTCGAGAACCGCTTTTGCGGTTTCGCGGTTCAGGTTGAGGACTTTCACAGGCTGTCTGTGAGTCACGGCCTCCGCATCATCAAGGGCTTCGAACAACGCACGGCGGATATGGCGGTTTTCGACAAGATGGCCGAAGGGTTCGTCTCCGACTTCGCGGTGATCAAAGTGCAAGAATGATGTGCCCGCACCCTCTGAGACACGCCCATCGGTGACAAGAATATCGTGGATCGGCTGTGCCTTTCCATCGAGCCTGTCCCAGACACCTAGAGCGCGCAGCATATTGCGTGATCCGGCGGCAATGGCGGTTGCTCTGCCGTCAAAGGCATCGTCGCTGTGGACGCCGCGCGGGGCTGCATCAAAGAGGGTAACGCTTAAGCCTGTTGACCCCAACGCAAGCGCAAGTGCAGCCCCGTTCAAGCCTCCGCCGATGATCGCAATATCAGAATCCGTATTCATGCGCGCGAGCATAGGCGCACATAGCGCTGTGCCAAGGATTCAATCGTCGCGGGGCAAAATATGCATCAATCATGATTTAAACGCCGTTTTAGGATGATCTGTTAACCTGTCGTTAACCTTAACATTTTGTTGATAGTCGGACTGGACGAACGCAGGTTTTACAGGGTAATCTCCGCAGAACGCCCGGCGTAAGATCGGGCATTGAGGCAGTTAAACCGATGACAACGCGCAGATTTTCCGATCTGCCCGAATACGCATTTCCGCGTCTTCGGGCGCTGTTAGACCGTCATGAACCCGGCGGCAATGAAATCGCCATGTCGATTGGCGAGCCGCAACATGCTTTGCCGTCTTTGCTGGGCGAAACGCTGGCGAAGTATGGGCATCTTTATAATAAGTATCCTCCGATTGATGGCACACCCGGTTGGCGCGAGGCCGTCGGTGCATGGTTGGATAAGCGGTATGACCTAAAAGGCGCGCTTGATCCTCACACGCAGGTTTTGCCTCTCAACGGTTCCCGTGAAGGATTGTTTAGTGCTGCATTGGCGCTTGCGCCGGGTGAGAAGAACGGTAAGCAGGCGACGTTTCTGCTGCCTAATCCCTTCTATCAAGTCTATGCGGCGGCGGCTTTGGCGATTGGTGCAGAGCCGGTGTTTGTGCCTGCGACGCCGGAGAACGGATGGCTGCCGGATTTCTCTGCTTTGCCGGTTGATGTTTTAGAACGGGCAACGTTCGCGTATTATTGCTCGCCTACCAACCCTCAAGGGGCGGTTGCCGATACTGAGTTTCTCGGGCGCTTGGCGGCATTGGCTGAGACGTACGATTTCATCATCGCTTTTGATGAACCTTACTCCGAGATATATCGCGATACGCCGCCTCCCGGCGCATTGGCTGCCGCTGCAGCTAAAGGCGTTAATCCTGATCGGGTGTTGGTGTTCAATACCCTCTCGAAAAGATCGAATGCAGCGGGTTTGCGCTCGGCCTTTGTTGCGGGCGGTGCAAACAGTATCGCGGCGATTAAGCGCCTGCGGGCGTATTCCGGTTCGCCCAATCCCATTCCTGCGCTTTATGCAGCCGAGGCGCTGTGGCGGGACGAGGGTCATGTGATCGAGAACCGCCGTCTTTATCAGGAAAAGTTCGCGCTTGCGGATGACATCCTCGGCGGGTTGCCGGGGTATATTGCGCCTGAAGCCGGGTTTTTCCTCTGGCTCGATGTTGGTGACGGTGAAGCCGGTGTCGTGAAGCTGTGGAAAGAGGCCGGGGTGAAATGCCTGCCGGGGGCTTATCTCGGGCGCGGCGATGCGCGCTTCAACAATGGCGAGAATCCGGGTGCGCGCTATATGCGGGCGGCTTTGGTCGAAAGTCCTGAGATTATCAAACCGGGGCTGGAAGCGATTGCACGCCTTCTGAAAGAAAATGCGGGAGTTGAAACGTGACGACAACGACTGAAACTCCTGACGATAGAGATGCTTCGCGGTTTTCGATGGCTTCCTTTGCGTCGATGGGCGCGCGGCCTGTTGCCGTGGGGCTTGGAACGCTGGCCTTTGTTATTTGGGCGTCGCTGTTTAGCCATTCTCCGCGCGATGGTAATTTTTGGAACGCGACCAGTGATGCGACGAGTAATTGGCTTGGTGCGTTCGGGGCGAACTTGTCCTGTGGCTTGTTTTACGCGCTGGGGAATGCATCGTTTTTGATCCCGTTGGCACTGGCGGTTTGGTGCTGGCGTCTATGGAGCGGACGGGTTGAGTCTCGTGTTGTCTCGCTGTTTCGTTTGGGCGGTGCAAGTGTTCTTGGTATGCTTGCGGCCTCGGCTTTCCTATCGGCGGTTCCGGGAAAGATGATTACCGGAACGGGCTTTGGCGGATTTTTAGGAGACCGCTTGATCCTGCCTTTTGCGCGTATTTTCGATCGTATGGATTTTGACGCGCCCTATCAAATTCCTGGTTTGCTGATGGCAATCGGTGCGCTGATCGGATTGGGTGTTGCTTGTGGCATGACCAAGCGGGAGACGACCATTTTAGGGCGGCAAACCGCCCATAAAGTACAGCGCACTGTGTCGCGGGAACGTCGGAAGTCGCTCACCGATGGGGTGATGAACCGAACCAGCGAGTTGACCAAGCGCTTGCGCACCCGCACGGTCACGCCGGAACGCCCAATGAGTTTGCGCGGCGATAGTTTTGACGATGTTGCGCGGAGTGAAAGCCTCAGAGGAACGCCCCTCGAAAAAGCGACAAAAACTCGCAAAGCCAAAGCTGCCTCTAAAACGAAGGCTAAAACTACGAAAGCCGCAACCAAGCGGCCCGGTTCGCAATCGATGGCTCCTGACCTCAGCTTGCTGAGTATTCCGCAGCGTCCTGCGCGGCCTATGAGTGAAGCTGAACTGAAAGAAGAGAGCGAGCGCCTGTTGGTGGTGCTGAATGACTTCGGTGTCAAAGGCGTGATGAAAGGGGTCAGTCAGGGTCCGGTTATTACTCTGCACGAATTTGAACCCGCTCCCGGTGTCAAAGTATCGCGCGTGGTCAGTCTTGCCGAAGACATCGCACTGAATCTTGGGGCGCAAGCTGTCCGTGTTGCTCCGGTCAAGGAGCGGTCGGTCATCGGGATTGAGCTGCCGAACAGTCGCCGCGAGACGATCTTCCTGAAAGAAATCATGGAACCGTTGCTCAATCATCCTGACCCGCTGCCGGTGGCGTTGGGCAAAGCGATTGATGGAACCATTCGGATTGCATCGCTGGCGAAGATGCCCCACTTGCTGGTTGCCGGTACAACAGGGTCTGGTAAGTCGGTTGGCATTAACGCGATGATCTTGTCATTGCTTTACCGCCATCCGCCGTCCGAATGTCGGATGATTATGATTGATCCGAAGATGCTGGAACTCAGCGTCTATGACGGTATTCCGCATCTGCTGTCGCCGGTTGTGACCGATCCAAAAAAAGCAGTGATGGCGCTGAAATGGGTCGTGCGGGAGATGGAAGACCGCTATCGCAAGATGGCCGATATGAATGTGCGTAACCTCGCCGGGTATAATGGGCGCATGGAAGAAGCGATTGCAGCGGGCGAGACTCTCAAACGCAATGGCATGGATGAGGTCGGCAATCCGACCATCGTCGAATATGAACCGGAGAAGCTGCCCTTTATTGTCGTGATCGTTGACGAGATGGCCGATTTGATGATGACGGCGGGTAAAGAAGTCGAAGCCTGTATTATGCGTCTTGCTCAGATGGCGCGTGCGTCGGGTATTCACATTGTCATGGCGACACAGCGGCCTTCGACTGACATCATTACAGGTGCGATTAAAGCGAACTTCCCGACCCGCATGTCATTCCAAGTAACATCCGCAATCGATAGCCGCACGATCCTTAATGAGATGGGCGCAGAACAACTGCTCGGTATGGGTGATATGTTGTTCCAATCGGCGGGTAAGCGCTCGATGCGTGTCCATGGTCCGTTTGTGTCCGATGAGGAAGTTCGGTCGGTTGCAGATGAGCTGCGCGCGATGGGCGGTGAAGCAGTGGATCAGGTCGAGTTCGAAGAACTTGAAGGCGGTCGTAGCGATATTGATGAGATCCTCGGTCTCGCTCCCTCAGGGGGCAAAGGCGGTGATGATGCGCTTTATGATCAAGCGGTCGCCATTGTCGCGAAAGATCAACGTGCCACCATCAGTTACATCCAGCGCCGCCTGCAAATCGGCTATAACAAAGCTGCTGGCCTGATTGAGCAAATGGAAGAGAACGGCGTCGTCACGCCTGCCAACAACGCTGGCAAGCGAGAGATTTTGATTGGGGAACGATAGGTCGCAGGTCACTCAGCCGGTGTTTGAACATAACGCGATGATCAAAAATCAGACATTGGCCCAGACGAAACCTGTTTTCCGCCCCAATCAGGCTCTAAGTTTGGGTTATTAACATTCGTTGTTTTACTGTGGACGTTGCTGGTTTTGGGCATTTGGTGAGAATACTTGGCCGAAATGATTGAGTATGTGGAACGGATTCCCTGCTTATGATTTACGTGATACAAGTGGTCAGACTTCTTGCTAAACGACGGAATATGACGGGTACGACGTTAAAGCTGTGAATGAGTTGAGCGCACAGCGTTTACTTTTGAAGCGCTTGAGCAGAGGAAAATGAAATTATGAACCGCCGGTCTTTCATCGCCGCTATGACAGCAATTGCGACTGCTCCGACACTTGCTTCGGCACAGAATTATGACCCTCAGGTTGTTGATGCTTTGTCGCGATACTTAAATACCATCACGACGATGCAAGGCACATTCACGCAGCAAGCGCCGGATGGTCAGCAGATTGCTGAAGGTGAATTTTTCATGCGGCGTCCGGGGCGGTTGCGCTTTGAATATTTCGATCCCTATCCAACCGTGATGATTGCGGATGGGACATGGGCCGGAGTTATCAATCGCCAGACCAAGACACTTAGCCAAGTGCCATTGTCGCGGACACCGCTATACCTGTTGCTTGATGATAATATTGATTTGACGGCCAGCGGCGCGATTCAATCAATCGAGCGCGCCCCCGGTATCGTGAATGCGCTCGCGATTGATCCGAGCAATCCCGGTCAGGGGTCGATTACAATGGTGTTTTCAACAACGCCGGTGCAATTGCTTAAATGGGTGATTACCGATGAGCAAGGGCGCTCCAGCGTTATCTCGTTGCGCAATGTCACGCGCGGTCAATATATTGACCCGCGCAAGTTCGTGATCGAAGACCCGAGTGGTAACAGTGAGACACGATTTGGCGAAGGCAACAGAGGGTAGAAAACCCTCCTGCGCATCCCGCGTGTTAAACTTTGAGCGTGGCGATTACCGGCGCGTGGTCTGATGGTTTTTCCCATCCGCGTGCTGGTTTGAGTGTCTCACATTCCTTCAGGGCGTCTGCTAAATCGGGCGTTACCCAGATGTGATCGAGACGGCGGCCTTTGTCCGCCTTTTCCCAATCCTTGGCGCGATAACTCCACCAGGAATAAAGCTTTTCGTCTTCTGGAACGAAATGACGGGCGACATCGACCCATGCGCGGCTGGCCTGTGCAGCAAGTAGTTTTTCGACTTCAATCGGTGTATGGCTGACGATTTTTAGGAGTTGTTTGTGTGACCACACATCGTGCTCCTGTGGTGCAATGTTCAGATCCCCGACAAGGATAGATGGACCAGCAGGTGCTTTTCCTTTTTTGCCAAACCAGCTCGTCATCTCATCAACGAAGTCGAGCTTATGGCCGAATTTTTCGTTCTTCTCGCGGTCAGGAATATCGCCGCCCGCCGGGACATAGAAATTGTGGATTGTGATGCCGTTGATCTTTGCAGAGAGGTGACGGCAATCGCCTTTTTGGCAAAAGTCGTGATGCGCGCTGTTTTCTATCGGGTGCTTGGACAGGATCGCAACGCCATTATAACCTTTTTCACCCCGAATAGCCCGATGGGTATATCCAATCGCCTCAAAGCCATCATGGGGAAACTTGTCGTCAGGAGATTTGGTCTCCTGAAGGCAAAGGACATCCGGGTTTTGTTCGGTTAGGAACTTGAGAACAATTGGCTCGCGTAGGCGAACCGAGTTGATGTTCCATGTGGCGATTTTCATTTGTCGGCCTCCGGCTCGGGCATCGGCATATCAAAGATAGAGCGTCCGCCATCGGCTACAATGACTTGTCCGGTTATAAAGCTCGCCTGATCCGAGGCTAAAAAGAGCGCGGCGTCCGCGATCTCGCTTGGCTCGCCTAGGCGCTGCATCGGGGTGCGGTCTACGACGGCTTTGCGTGCTTCGGGTTCGCTCAGACCGGAAAATCGCCCGGAGATACCCCCCGGTGCGATGCCGTTTACCCGAATACCGTCTTCGGCGAAGGCGACGGCAAAGCTGCGTGTGAGCTGATCAAGCGCAGCCATCGAGACGCCGAGGGCAAAGCGGTTCGGTATCACCGAAAAACTATTAATTGCCGAAACATTAACGATGGCACCGTTTGCGCGCTTTTGCTCGTTCTCTTCCGCGCGCTGAATCATATGTTTGGCGACGATCTGAGTCAGTATGAAAGAAGACTTCACATTGACGTCGAAGGCGCGCTGAAATTCGGATTCTTCGAGTTCTAGCGCATCCCCTGCAGCAACCACTGATGCTGTGTGGATCAGAATATCAACACTGTCATACGCATCGACCGCAGCGGCCATAAGATTGTTGAGGTCAAGGCGTTTTGTTTGATCACAGCGAAAACTGATGGCGCGTTCTCTCGTTTCATCCAGCGCCAGCGCTTCTTTTTGGATTTCTTCTTCGTCAGCATCTGCAAGGATGACATGAGCGCCAGCATCATAAAAACGGCGTGCGATTGCGAGGCCCACCCCACGGGCTGCACCCGTAACGATAGCCGTCTTGCCTTCTAAACGTCCTGCCATTCGGCGTCCCCATTTGTTTTAGAGCTGCATAGAGCATTGTGAGCCGAATGGGAAACGGAAGGCGAGGCAAATCGGCATGTCATTCGATCCGTCTAAAAGTCAGTTATTCGTTGCTAATCAAAACTATTTTGTCTGCGGTGTTTGAGGGTTTTTACAATCGATATCTGCATGGCATGAAAATCGAAGGGTTGGATGGGTATTCACGGGCAGAAGGACCGATCATGAGCTCTTCCGATACCCAAAAAATTGATGCCGCGGCAGATTTTGCCACGTCCATATACCGAAGTGGTGATGCCGCTGAGATAGCGCTGAGAAATGGAATATCTCAGGAAGCCGCCGTTTTGGATATTGCAGCGGATACTGTTTTACAGTCACAAAACCGTGGTGTGCTGGAGCCTTCGCTGCGTATGAAGCTGGAGGCGATGACCCAAGAGTACGCCCAGATACTGGCTCGGATCGACAGAATTTCTGCAGACGCTAATCAGCGATCTTTGCCTGCTATTGATGCTGAGCCGCCGTTCATTACGAAATATAGTGACGAAACCTGACCTTCTATCGCGCGCAGTTTTGCGAGATAATTCTCAGGTTGTGACCTCTGATTGAGTCGCGATATGAGAATTTAAGACTGATACGTCCGTTGCATGAGGACCAATGTCAGCCATTTATCAAACTTCCAGCCGACTTCCGGCAGACGGCCAACTTCAACAAATCCAAATCGTTTGTGCATTTCGAGGCTGGCGTCATTGGTGGCCGCGATTGCGCCGATTAAGCAATGTATTCCGGCATTCTCTGCGTGCTCGATGACTTTTGATAGAAGGCTGCTTGCTATTCCCTGACGTCGATAATCCGGTGTGACGTGGACGGAATGCTCCATCGTTTGCGCGTATCCTTCTCCGGTGCGAAAGGGGCCATATCCTGCCCATCCGACGATTTTGTCATTCACTTCGGCGACATAGAGCGCATACCCTGCTGCGATACGATCAGACAGCATGTCTTTGATGTCGTGCTCCGTGCGCTCGGCGTATCGCCAGATTGCAAGACCTGAGCGGATTTCGCGATTGATGAGCGCCGCGATGCCGGTGGCGTCAGAAGGCTTCCCCGCCCGGATTGCCGGTGTTTTCATTTTATCGCTCTCACTCGTGCCGATCTATCAATCTACACAAAGAACTAAATGATTTTATGGGTTGGATCATGAATAACAATCCCTCCTGAACCCAGGTGAACAAGTTCAGGAGAGATGTGTTGCCGTGTTGATTCCGCAAGGAAGGCCGGGTCGCTCTTTGTCGACTCTCTAGCCGTTCCTATTTGACGTCGTTCGCGCGCCGGATTGTATTACGTGTCCCTCACGTATGAAATGCGTCGTGCGCGTTTCATATTTTCCGGATGCGCGGTGTCAGCAGAATTGCCTCAATCCACGGTCTTTTTATTCTTTGCTCGTTTTACGCAGCGTCAGCGAACGCTTCTTTCGTAAGAGATTTCGTCAGCTCAAACAGGCGACGGCGTTGCTCTTCAGGCCAACGGTAGTAGCAGTTGAGAAGCTCAATAGCCTCTTTGCCCTGAAACAAATCTGCTGAAACAGCATTCTCATCCGTTGCTGGTTCAATTGACGTCACCGTCGTGTCGCTGTTCTCGTCGATTGCCTCGAAGAAAAAAGAAACCGGGACGCTGAGTGCTTGTGCGATCTCAAATAAGCGGCTTGCTGAAACGCGGTTTGAACCGGTCTCGTATTTTTGAATTTGTTGGAACTTAATTCCGACTGCATCGGCAAGTTGCTTTTGAGTCATATCCGTCATCCAACGACGACGACGAATTTTTTGACCGACATGAACGTCTACATAATGCGCCATAGTCAGTAACCCTTCCTAATAAGTTTTAGCGCCTCCACTGAACGCTTACGTTAAGGTTAGCAACAGGAGTGCCATTTAGGACTTTATGTCTGGCGCGTTCTCCTTGAGGACGAAAATCCTATAATATTCCGTAATATACCGGTAGTTTCTTCAGTTTTTGAAACGTATAGGTTCATTTTCTAAAATCCGATACACGCGAATTGTCTCGCAAATTGCGACAGATTTTGCGATTTCAGGAGCAAGATTCCGCTAAAATCCGCATGAAAATACGCTGTAAAGGCCACTTTAACCATGTCCGGCCAGAGTGGGGCGACGAACAGGAGTGCCCCAATGCGCAAGAGCTATCCAATCGCCCTGATTTTTATGGTGCTGGCCCTTGCGCCCGCTTGGTTCGGGTTCGCTGCTTTTAATGAGGCGCGCGGGTTTGAAGCCCGTGCTGTTGAAACGACCGGAACGATCACGCGGTATCAGGGATATCAGGGCATAACGGGACGCATTACCGGCAACTCTTTTATTCCGATGATCCTGTTTGAACTTAAGGACGGCGTTTGGGCGGAAGTTGCTGCGAACCTAGCGTCAAAGAATGATGCGGAAAAAATCGGCGCTGAGGTATCGGTGCTTTATGATCCGGCAGATGCGGGTCATGTTCGGTTCACCGGCTTTTACAGCCTTTACGGAGCCGCCGCGTATTTCGCTGTGCCTGCTGTATTGCTGTTTTTGTTTGGTCTTTATCTGCTGCCATTGCGGGCGAGCGCATCCGGTAATCTGAATAATGGGTGCGTTGCCGCGCAGCGCGAGGCCTAAGCGTTAATCGTCAGGAAGGCCCGCATAGGCGTAGTTCTCGGTCGAGATATCGCCATGCCACACATAAATTGACATGAAGGCGCTCTCGCCGGTCTTGTTTGCGTGCGGCATCATTGACGGATGGTGCGAGCGCTCATTTGCGCGGCGAAGCGCGTAGGGCGCATCATCGAGCTTCCAGAATACTTCACCAGCCAGCATGACGTAAATCTCTTCAGCCGGATGGGTTCGGATGCCGTATTCGGAATGGGGATGCATCCCGTAAAGACCAAGGCGCACGGTATCAGATTTCACGAGGCCCCCCGGTCCGAGAAGCTCCACATGAACTTTGGACAGACTGTGATCGGCATAGAGCGGATCGTCAGAGGTGCGCGGCGGCGACCACTCGAAGGGGAGTTGCGCGATTAATGTGCAGACCGGATGGGCATCCGGCTGCTGCATGATGTCGAGAAAAATCTGCGGCAGAGGGTTTCCTGTACTGGGCGTCACCGCGTCCGGTGCAGCGTCGATGAGCGCGTCGCGGGCATGGGTTTCAATAGCGGCCCCGCCCGTAAAGACGGCGGCGAGGTCTGTGAAGAGGGTGCTGAGTGTCATGGGATGCACCTGTTGCGATTGGCTTGGGTTTGTTTGAGCCAATACGCAGAGCGTGGAAAGATCAATCTTTGTTTGATGGAGAGATAAGAGAAATAAGGGCTGTACCGCGCGGCGGCAAGTGAGCGCGCGGTGGGTTGTTATTTTCGTCTCGGGCGAAGACCCGTGCCCCCGTGCCGTTAGGTTTGCGCTTTAAATGTCGAGGCCCCGTGTCTGCGCACGGGGCGGGGTGCTTCCCGCGATTACGGGCATCTGTTTTTCCCGCTTGATAGCGGGTGGATTTTTGGGCTGGGAGGTCCCCGCTTTCGCGGGGATGACGGGAAGAAGGTGGGGGGAATGTTTGGTGTTGCTTCCGTCTCGGGCGAAGAGCCGAGACTCTGTGCTGTTAGGTTTGCGCTTCAAATGTCGAGGCCCCGTGTCTGCGCACGGGGCGGGGTGCTTCCCGCGACTGGGGGCATCTGTTTTTCCGCTTGATAGCGGTTTGGATTTTGGGGGTGCGAGGTCCCCGCTTTCGCGGGGATGACGGGAAGAAAGTGGTCGGGAATGTTTGGTGTTATTTCCGTCCCGGGCGAAGAGCCGGGACCCCGTGCCGTTAGGTTTGCGCTTTAAATTTTGAGGCACCGGTTCTTGCGACCGGGGCAGGGTGCTTCCCGCGACTGCGGGCATCTGTTTTTCCCGCTTGATAGCGGGTGGATTTTTGGGCTGGGAGGTCCCCGCTTTCGCGGGGATGACGGGGCTGATGTTGTACTCTCCACCCCGGCCTTTAGAGCCGGGGTCCAGATGATTTGTGGTATTCTGTAGCAAACGTACCAACGCCAAGCCTGGGAAAACACACGCTAAATCAAGACATGCTCGATATGGGCTATCGTGATGTTTAGTTGGGTCGCTGCGCTATGTGTAGTCGTTGCCAGTCTCGGATGGGGAGAGGCCCAGAAGATACCAGCAAGCGCCGCTGGGATCGTCGCGCTTGATGGGAGAGGCATCAGAGGCGAACAAATCGACGGTCGTTTTTCTCATTCTCCCATGGATATCGCGATAGCTAATTTTCACGACTACCCCGACATGGCTATCCTCTCCAATTTTGGAAAAGTCGATAAGTTTCAACTGATCATCGCTGCCGTTATCAAATGTAGAGTTGAGCGCGATCTCATCATTAGGGAAGATCGTTCCAACCGGCTTGGGAGGCCCTCCCGCTACTTTGAAGAAGAGCTGTGTCGGGAACATCCCCAGATTAGTGCTCGTCCTGCCATGAATTACGAGACTCACAGTAACGTCTTTTGCTGGGGTCGCTCCGACGTTTTTAATCCCAGAAGTGAACCCATACTTTCCTTGATCAGATATTTGAAAGTTCACGCTCTGAAGCCCTACCGACAGATAAGCTCGGAGTTCCTTGGCGGAGTGGTCTCGCGTAATCCAAACCGCCCAGAAACTACAGAAGAGCGTAAGAATTACCGCTACGACGCCAGCTATCGTCCATAACCTCATGCTCCAAGCAGCCTCACTGCTAGATTCCGCAGCCATAGCCGCGCGGTATTGGGCCGCAAGATTACAGAAGTCAGGAGGATCAGGAGACGCCAGAGGTTCGTCTTCATTCCTAGCCTTCTTTTGATGGCGTCTGCTTTCTTCAGCGTTTGTAGGGGCAGACCAGCCAGAGGCTTTATTAGCCTCACATTGAGTTTCGTAATATTCGTAGCTGGAGGTTATTGGGTCCGCTACGGCGGGCGGTGAATCGTAGGGACCATTTATCAGGTAGGGGATTGAGGCGGCGGTCCACCCGACGCACAAAACTAGAATTGCCCCAACAATCCTACAGGATTTTTTTTGCCAAAATGCCCATAAAACCTCCGTTCGCTCTGGCCTATCGCTTTCAGACATTGCACCAAGAACACCGCGCCAAACTTGCCGCGTGCAAGCTCGCTTGGGATGTTCGCCTCTTTCTCGCTGATTCCGTTCTCAGCGAGCCTTTCAACCATTTATGCGTATGTCACGCCGTTTCGCTTCAACTCAGCTTTCAAGCTGTTCGCGAAGTGGGGTTTCCAGTTTGGTGGTGCGTTTCTGTTGGGGTGGGAGATCCCCGCTTTCGCGGGGATGACGGGAAGAAGGGGGGCGGGAATGTTTGGTGTTATTTCCGTCCCGGGCGAAGACCCGGGACCCCGTGCCGTTAGGTTTGTGCTTTAAATTTCGAGGCCCCGTGTCTGCGCACGGGGCGGGGGTGCTTGGTGGGTTTGGTTCTTGGCTCTCAATGATTTTGTTCCCCATTGCCGAAGGCAACGAGGAACAAAATACATTTGCCGCCGCTCCGTTTGCGCTTGTGGTGAGGGCGGACGCTTTTGCTTTGCAAAAGCGTTTAGGTTGCCAGTCTATATCCGCCTTGCTCTGTCACCAGAAGACGGGCGGAGGCGGGATCGGGTTCGATCTTTTGGCGCAGGCGATAGATATGCGTTTCCAGCGTGTGCGTGGTGACGCCTGCGTTATAGCCCCAGACCTCATGCAAGAGGACATCGCGGCCCACGACGGTTCCACCGGCGCGGTAGAGGAATTTGAGGATGTTGCACTCTTTTTCGGTGAGGCGGATTTTCTTGGCCGCTTCATCGGTCAACAGCTTCATCGAAGGCTGGAAGGTGTATGGCCCGATGGAGAAGACTGCATCTTCGGATTGCTCATGCTGGCGAAGCTGTGCGCGGATGCGGGCCAGCAGAACGGCGAACTTGAACGGCTTTGTGATGTAGTCGTTCGCGCCCGAGTCCAGCCCGAGGATGGTGTCCGCGTCGGAGTCTTGCCCTGTCAGCATCAAAATAGGCGTTTTAATGCCTTGCTTGCGCATCAGGCGGCAGACCTCGCGCCCGTCCATATCCGGCATCGCCACATCGAGGATGATGAGATCGTGATGCGCGCCTTTGGCTTTTTCCATGCCTTCGGCGCCATTTGCGCCCTCGAAAACGTCGAACTCTTCGGTTAAGACCAACTGATCGGCGAGCGCTTCGCGCAGATCATCGTCATCATCGATGAGTAGAATTTTCTTAAGCGTTGACATCGTTTTGATTCCTCGTGGGCTTCATCCACTATAGAATTTGTTGGGCAGAGCCTTTCTGCAAGTCTATGTCACCTGTTTCACGCAACTGTCAGTCAATGAGCGGATATGTTTCATAAGTTAACCCTGTTGGCCTCGTTATGAGTGCTTTTGTTGCGACTCCCACAGACCATTTAGAGCGCGCCGTCGGCGAATTACGGCGCGGTTCGGTCATGAATGTTGACGGTATGCTGATCGCGAGCGCCGAGGCGATCTCGCCCGAACACTTGGCCGCGATGCAGGCAATGGGTCCGGTCACGCTGGTTCTGACCGACCGCCGCGCCGCCGTGCTGAAGCTGCGCGCTTATGACGGTGAGGTGGCGCGGGTCGTTCTGGATGCGGATGCAGGATTGTCTCTTGTACAAGCCTTGGCGGACCCCTCGCAGGACATGGCGAACCCCATGAAGGGACCGTTTGTCACCCGGCGCGCAGAAGAGGGCGCAGAGGGCGAAGCGGGGCTGGCGACAACGGCGGTCAAGCTGTGTAAACGCGCCGGATTGCTGCCTGCGGCGCTGATTTGCGAGGGTTTTGCAACGGATCTTCAGAGTTTTGAAAAGGCAATTCTGGATATTGCCATGGATTCTCAAGCGTTTTCTCTGGCCCGGTTTGCGGATGCGCATGTGCCGTTATCGCTCGCCTCGGACGCGCAGCTTTATGGATTTCGCCCCTCGGATGGTGGGCCGGATCATTTTGCCGTCGTCGTCGGAGACCCCTCGCGCGCAGAACCCGTGCTGGTTCGCGCCCATTCCGAGTGCTTTACCGGCGATTTGCTGGGGTCTCTGAAGTGCGATTGCGGGCCGCAACTGCGCACCGCGCTGGCCCAGATTTCGGCGAATGGGTCTGGGGTATTGCTGTACCTCGCTCAGGAAGGCCGGGGCATCGGCATGGCCAATAAACTCCGCGCGTACTCCTTGCAGGACGAGGGTTTTGACACCGTAGACGCCAATCACCGTCTGGGTTTTGAAGACGATGAGCGCGATTTTCGGGTTGCGGCTTTGATGCTGCAATCACTCGGATTTTCGGCGGTTCGGGTCATGACCAATAACCCGCGAAAGCTGGCCGCTTTTGAGCGTCACGGTTTCGAAGTCGCTGGGCGGGAGCCTCTCGCGGTTGGCCAAACAGTCCAGAACGCAGCTTATCTGGCCACTAAAGCACGGCGGAGCGGGCACTTGCTGTGACGGAAGAAGCGCGCGCAGATTTCGCGGATTTGGTCGTTGACCGACGCGGGGTCGCCCGATTTCGCGGGCGGCTCATTCCCTGCGCTATCGGTAAAGGCGGCATCACGAACGAAAAACGTGAAGGCGACGGCGGGACTCCCGTTGGTGTCTGGCACATGGAAAGCGGGTATTACCGGGCGGATAGAGTTATGCGCCCTAGAACCAATTTGACGCTAATCCCTATCAGTTCCCGCGACGGTTGGTGCGATGATCCGGCGGAAGCCGTTTATAATCAACCGATACGAATACCCGCTGTTTGTTCGCACGAACGGATGCGACGCGGCGATGGGCTGTATGACATCGTGATCGTTCTG
>CALKBI010000012.1 GCA_937990185.1 uncultured Neomegalonema sp.
CAAACTGTGCGCCTGCCATTTGCAGACTCTTGTGGTTCGGCGAAAGTTTTTTGTCGCGCCCCGCAGGCCATTGGTGATGCGGGAAATGCATCGCGTATTCGTGGCCGTAGGTTTCGAGTGCTTTCGCAAGACAGTAATCGTGGTCGGCGTAGTCGGTGTAGCGACGCGGATCGACGGCCCACATGTCGTCTTCGGTTTCACCATGCATTACCCATTCGGACAGGACTTTACCCGCGCCGCCACCTTGCGCGATACCGAAGGTAAAGGAATGCGCTTCAAAGGCGTTCTTCACACCCGGCATCGGACCAATCATCGGCAGACCATCGGGCGCATACGGGATTGGACCGTTAATCACACGTCCAACACCTTGAGAGCCAAGGATTGGCATCCGCGCCATCGCGTCTTCAATGTAGAATTCGAGGCGCTCTAAGTCATCCGGATAAAGCTGGAACGAGAAATCTTCCGGCATTGGGTCATCGGGTGAAATCCAGTGCGCCTTACAATTTCGCTCATATGGGCCGAGGTTCAGGCCGTTTTTATCCTGGCGCAGATAGTAAGAGATATCGACGTCGCGGACCATCGGCATTTTGTGGCCCTTCTCTTTGGTCCACTCACCGAGTTCCGGGATTTCTTCGGTCAAGAAATACTGGTGGCTCATCACGACCATCGGCACGGTGCGTCCGCCGTAAGGCTTGAACCATTCCCCGACGCGCTGCGCGTAATAACCGGCACAGTTGACGACATTTTCGCAGCGGATATCCCCCTTGTCGGTATGAACAATCCATTCATCGCCTTCGCGTGACACGCCCGTCGCAGGACACATCCGAATAATCTGGTTCCCCGTATCCCGCGCGCCCTTAGCCATCGCTTGAGTCAATTGAGCCGGGTCGATGTCACCATCGAGAGGGTCCCACATCCCGCCCGCAAGGTCATGGGTTTCCATGAACGGATTAAGGTCTTGCAACTCGGACGGCGTCATAATGTCCATCTGCAGACCCTGATAACGTCCCATCCCCGCGACACGCTCAAATTCTTGCATCCGCTCTTTGCTATGCGCGAGGCGGATCGACCCGGTAACATGATAGTTCATCGGATAATCAACATCGTCCGCCAGCGTGCGGTACATCTCTAGACCGTAGCGTTGCATGTTCATCACGGCCCAAGAGCCGGAGAAGTTCGGACAATTGCCCGCGGCGTGCCACGTCGAACCGGCGGTCAGCTCGTTCTTTTCCAGCAGGACACAATCAGTCCAACCGGCCTTACCAAAGTGATAGAGCGAGGAAACGCCGACAACACCGCCGCCGATAATGACCACACGGGCCGTCGAAGGAAAATCAGCCATGTCAGGCTCCTAATTAACTGCAAGGCGCACCGCGAGGCCGCCGAAGATGTGGAAAGCAAGCGTTTTCATAAGGCAAACACCGCCTTAATAAACCGGAGGCGAGATCGTCCAGATGACGATTGCCTCCTCTGTGCCGGGGTTGCGCCAGCGATATGGCTCGCGCTTGAAACGGAATGAATCGCCGGGTTTTAACTGGAACATTTTCTCTCCAACCCAAAGGTCAAAGATGCCGGATACTAAATATCCGGCTTCCTCGGTGTCACGTTCCTGAAATTCTGCGCACTCAGCGCCGGGAGCGAAGACCGAACGCAGCATTTCAAATTCACCGCCCAAATCCGGCGACAGCAATTCTTCTGTTAAACCAGCGGTCGGATCACCAAGGCTGCGCCGACCATTTGCGCGCACGACATAGCCGCGCTCTTCGGTGGCAGCGTCATCATTGGCAAAGAAAAAGCTGATAGAGACGTCAAAGACTTTTGCCAAATTACGCAAGTCAGAGATCGACGGTTCTGACAGGCCACGTTCGACCTGTGACAACCACCCGACGGAACGCCCCAACCGCACAGCAAGTTCGGTCAATGTGAAATTGCGGCCTTTACGAAGCGCACGCAAATCGGTCCCGACCGAACGACTCACCGCTTCAATGTTTACCGCATTTTCCATGCGGGGATGATTTTCTCAGTCTCATGAAATTTGCAACAATTTTTTCATTCAAAGTCTTACGTATTCACAAGACTTGCTATCGCGTCCACAATCCGGCTGAAACTGTCGCGTGCACGCCCTACCGAATGCCGCGCTCTCAGATAACCATGAACCAAACCTCGTTCATTGTGCAAAATCACGCTTCCACCTGTCGCAAGCATTTGTTCACAGTATATTTTTCCGTCGTCACATAAAGGATCGCACTCCGCTGTAAAAATGACCGTCGGCGGCAAACCGGCAAAGTCTGTTTCCCTCAAAGGAGCGAAACTGACATCGTTTTGCGGCGGCATTCCGTCACAGCGGATATTTTCATAAAACAGCATATCGGCACGACTAAGCAGCGGCGCGTCGGCATGAGAAAGATACGAACCGGCATCTGTATCACCGCCGAGATATGGGTAGATCAACACTTGTCCAGCAATCTGATCTCGCAAAGCATGAGAACAAGCCGCCACCAAAGTCGCACCGGCACTATCACCCGCAACAATCAATGGGCCCGCATGATTGATTAATGCCCAGCGCGTGATTGACAAAACATCATCATAAGCCGCGGGGTGCTTGTGTTCGGGCGCAAGCCGATAGTCGATCGAAACAACAACACAGCCACTTCGCGCACATAATTCGGCACAAATGCTATCATGGCTATCTAGGCTGCCAAGAACGAACCCGCCGCCATGGGCAAAAAGCAGCGTCCAACGTGCCTCTTGTGATCGGTATGTACGAATTGGGACAGAACCAACGGCATAGTCCTCAACCCGCACCCCATCAGGTCGGCCAACATCAAACGCGGCACAGAGCGCGTCATACTGCACCCGTTGTTCTGCGACGCTCAACGAAGAGGCATCCGGTGCATAATGTGCTTCGGTCGCGCGAATAAAAGCCCAAGTCTCGCTGTCGATAAGCGCGTCGTAGTTCACTGAGTCAATCGAGCAAGATTCGCGTTGGCCAAATCACCCGCAGGGCCACCCGGATCTAGTGAAACTGCCGTTTGCCAATCGCTTCGCGCACCGTTTGTATCGCCACTAACCGCACGCGCAGCGCCACGTTCAAAATAAGAAATCGCGGAACCGGGATCATATTGCAGCGCCGTATCCGCATCTGCGATTGCACCCGCATGATCTCCTAATCTGCGCTTTGCAGCAGCCCGCAGCGTTAACGCCTCAACATTCCCCGGTGAGTAGCTCAGCAGCGTATTCAGATCGTTCATTGCACTCGACATATCACCCGCAGCAGCAAGCGAGCGCGCGCGGCTCTCTAACGCCTCAGTATTATTCGGAGAATCAATCAGCGCCAGATCAAACTGTTGCCGCGCCGAATATGGATCACCTGCAGCCATGAAGTATTCACCTGCAGAGATCAACGCATCAAGCCGTGCCTCTGAGGGAGGCATCTCAGCCGCAATGGATTGGGATTCCTGTGCCGCTTGGCCAAAGTCACCCAGCGTTGCCAAGGCCAACGCACGGCAATGGCGCGCGGCCAGCCCCCCTCCAGCATTGCGCCAGCCTTCCGAATCTTGAAGCGCACGGTTGGGATCGACCTCGACCCAATCAACACAGTTGCGGTAATTGGCGTTTTGCGCCATCCCCGCATTAGATACGAACGCAAGGACGAAGGCTAAAATTACTGAGCGCATGAGCTTCTCCGATATTGGTACAGCGCACAGAGCATAACCGCATAGATTGGGCGAGGAAATGGCAGAGAACACGTTGTTCTGTTTTGGATATGGATTTTCAGCGCGATGCCTCGCCGAACGGTTGCGCAATAAAGGCTGGAAAATCGCTACAACTGCACGATCTTCTGAAAAATGCGCGGCTTTGTGCGCACAAGGGATAGATGCCCATTTATGGCCCATCGGCTCATTATCCGAGGTTTGGGACGAAAAGTTACATGTGCTGATTTCCGCCGCGCCGGATGCAGACGGTGATCCGGTATTGGCGCAGCATCGAGAAGAAATTATGAGCCTTGCAGACAGAATTGAATGGCTTGGTTACCTGTCCACAACCGCCGTTTATGGGGATAGAAAAGGGGGGTGGGTAGATGAAACCAGCGAATTACAGCCAGCCAGCGCAAGAGGCGCGCGAAGAGTGGAGGCGGAAAAAGCATGGCTTGATCTTGCTCCTGAGGTTCCGGCTCATGTCTTCAGGCTTGCCGGAATCTATGGTCCGGGGAGAGGACCTTTGGAAAAAGTACGCGTTCCCGATGCAAAGCGTGTCATCAAAGAAGGGCAAGTTTTCGGACGAACACATATCGAAGACATTGCAAACGTTTGCGAAGCCTCAATTGCCCGCCCCAATCCGGGCAGCGTTTATAATGTTACAGATGATCTCACCTGTCCCCCGCAAGAGGTTCTGGAATACGCAGCCGACCTCCTGAGCATCCCCCATCCTCAAGCGGTGGATTTCGAAACCGCCGAGATGTCAGCGATGGCACGCAGTTTCTATGGTGAGAACAAGCGCGTCTCGAATGAGAAAATCAAAAGCGAGCTTGGCATAACGCTGAAATATCCAACCTATCGCGAAGGACTGGCGGCGGATTTGGCACGTATAAATCAAAGCCATTAAATCTACGGATGCTTTAAGGGCGAAGTGCTCACATATTTATCGCATGGCCGGTGTTCACAGGTAACAACGCGCGTCTTACTAACTTTCCATTCGTAGTGCGCGGCAATGCGTCGATGCTGTAGAAAGCGCGTGGAATTTTATAGGCGGCCAAATGAACCGCGCAATGGGCACGCAGGCTTTCCAAATCAAGTTCCATCGCCGGAACAATCCATGCGGCAATAATCGAAAGACCATCTTCGACAGGCATTTCCGTCACTGCACATTCAGTGACCGCAGGATGCAAAGTTAACACATCCTCGACCTCTTGCGGCGCAACACGATAGCCCTGCGCATTCATCATGTCGTCATTGCGCCCTGCGTATCGCAGTGCACCGCCCTCCCCCATGACAGCAAGGTCGCCGGTTAAAAACCAATCCCCTGCATAGGCGTCGCGAGTCCGAACGTCATCTCGCCAATACCCGAGCATCAAACCGGGATCACTATGATGAACGGCAAGAACACCCGTTTCACCTAATGACGTTGGGTGGCCATCTTCGCCAACAATCGCGATATGACGTCCCGGCTGAGGCCACCCCATTGCGCCTTTCGGCGTAGGATAGTCAGGACCGGAAGAGATAAAAGTAGACACTTCCGACATACCCAAAGATTCGTACAGCGGCTTGCCGGTTTTCTCCAACCATCCCTCATGCACCGTTGGCGACAAAGCCTCACCCGCCGTCAAAGCATGGCGCAAACTCGCGAAACCTTCGCGCAAATCGCCGCCGTATTTTTGCATACGGCGATACATCCCCGGCACAGCCGCAAAAATCGTCGGCTTCCAATGCGCGGCAAGCCGGGGCCAAACCTCAGGTGCGCGGTCACCTGCATTGAGAATGGCCGTCGCGCCAACACACCACGGATCGCTAAGACCGCACCCGAGAACATAGGTCCAATTAAAGGCGCCGGTGTGCATCACACGATCACTCTCACACATATCATGCCAACCCGCGCGCATCATCCGCCGCGCCCAAACACTGCGTTGCGCATGGAGAACGCCTTTGGGCTTTCCCGACGTACCCGAGGTATAAACAAGCTGCGCCGGATCATCGCAGCGCGTATCGGCGTAATCCAAAACGTCGCCATCCAGCTCATCAGGAGAAAGACGTTGCGCGGTCGTGAAAAATTCAGGGCATTTCGCATCAAGAACCGTAAAGCGCGGTTCAGCATCATTGGCGATATAGCTGAGTTCATCCGCAGACAGTTGAGACGATAAAGGCATCGCGATACCTCCCGCCGCAATCGCTCCGAAATACGCAATCGGAAAGCGCGGCGTATCACCGATGCGGATAAGTACGCGGTCGCCGTGCCCCAACCCTTGTGCAGCAAAGGTTCCGGCAGCGCGCCGGATCGCCTCATCAATTTCTGCAAAAGTCCATACCTCAGAGGCAACGCTCGGATTGCTGCCATCCACCACAATGAGGGCTGATTTCTCCGGCCACTTACCAACCGCGTCTTCCATGACGTAACGCGCCATGTTGAAGCGCTCTGGACATGCTTCAGGCACACCATTTCGGCAAATGCTCAGTTGATCGGTCATCGCGCCAGCCAATCTCCCCCCGGAACCAGCTTTGCACCGTCGAGTGATCCATTCCAGATATAAACGATAGCATCCCGGTCAGGAAAAAGCAGGCGCACAGTTTCCCGCCGATAAAGCGATTCAGGCGGATTGCCGGGAATCCAATCCTCCCAGATATCAATCATTCGCATCGTCGCCGGATCAGGTGCAGCAGCAAGGTCGCAGATCACAATCCCCTCACCGAGAACAAGGCCGGGATACTCGCCCAGATCATAAAGATCACCGCGTAGAAAACATCGTCCATGCCATTGCAGTTGCGGTGCTATCCCAAGAATACCAAGCGCTCCTCCGCCCGGTCGTAACGTCCCATAAAAAGCAAGTGGTAGTGCCGGTGTCACAGAAAGTCTTTCTTGATGTTAACGCTATCCGTCTTGCCGATTTTCGATTTATGCGCCTTGAGCCACGCATCCGCTGTCGACCTTCCTGCATCGCGCAATTCGTTAATCACATTCCAATCCGGCGTAATTTTCGTTGCCACGTTAAAGGTAGCCATCGTTGCATCATCACGGATGGAGTGAACGCGCATACGCTTCCATTTATCCTTATCAATTACACCGTCATCAATTAGGTGCTGAACAAAATCAATGGCTCGCATCTCGCGCGTCAATGACGCATTGAAGCTAATTTCATTAATCCGGTTAGAGATTTCTCCGGCTGATTTCGGAGTCCCTTCACGCTCGATAGGATTGATATGAACAATCAGCACATCGCGGCATTTCGCATTATATATAAGTGGATAGATTGCCGGATTCCCTACATACCCACCATCCCAATACGGCTCACCATCAATTTCAACGGCCTGAAAAAGATAAGGCAAACAGGCAGAGGCCAAAATTGCATCGACAGTGATTTCATCACCCGTAAAAACCTTCGGGCGGCCATGACGGACACTGGTCGCATTGATGAAAACCTTTGGACCCGGTTCACCGCACACTTCTTCAAAATCAACCATCTCTTCAAGAAGATCGCGCAAAGGGTTTATATTCAGGGGATTAAGTTGATACGGGGAAAAAGTCCGCGTCAACCAATCCCCCATCATATATGCGGGCGAATACTCGTAAAATCCGGAAAGCGTTGCCGGATCAGGCGGCATTGCAAACATCGTAAATGGAGAAGACGGTCCTGCTGCGCGCTCAACAATTTTGTGCCAGAACTCTGAGAGCAAGTCTTTTGCCCCCTGCCGCCCGCCTTTCGCTAATCCGGTCACCATCATCGCGGCATTCATTGCCCCGGCGCTGGTCGCTGTGATCGCTTCATATTCGAGATCTTCTTCCTCGAGTAGACGGTCAAGCGCGCCCCATGTGAAAGCCCCGTGCGCGCCGCCGCCCTGAAGGGCAAGGTTGATGGTTTTGGTCATGGATAGCTTTCTGAGGAAAACGACTGGATAAGCAAATAGCTTTTGTGAAAACTATCCCTGCCAATCTATTAAGCATATAAATAATTGTATTCACGAGACATAGAACTCGGGGACCGCTCTATAAAAAGCGATCCAAGTAGAACGTTATTCACTGATTGATATCTGTGAAATTACATGGCTGTCCAACCACCATCAACCGATATGCTTGTCCCTGTGATTTGCGCGGCCCCTTCGCCGCACAGGAAAGCCGTCGTTGCGCCGATCTGTTCAACCGTTGCAAACTCGCGTGTCGGTGTGCGGGTCAGCATGACTTTTTCGATCACTTCGTCTTTGGTCATGTTGTTTGCGCGCATCTGATCTTCAAGTTGAGCTTCAACTAATGGCGTCCAGACATAACCGGGGCAAACTGCGTTACAAGTGACATTGACACGGGCATCAGCAGCCTCAAGCGCGGTAACTTTCGACAAACCAACGACACCATGCTTAGCCGCAACATAAGCGCTTTTATAAGGCGATGCAGTCAGGCCATGCGCCGAAGCGATATTGACGATACGACCCCAGCCGCGTTTCTTCATTCCGGCAAATGCCGCGCGGGTCGTATGAAACGCCGATGAAAGGTTAATCGCGATAATCGCGTCCCATTTACCGACCGGAAAATCTTCAATCTTCTCGACATACTGGATGCCAGCATTATTGACGAGAATATCAACTTGACCGAATTCTTTCTCAGCGCCAGCAATCAGGGCTTCACAATCTTCAGCTTTGGACATATCCGCGCCGACATAAGCAACTTCAGCCCCCGTATCAGCGGCGAGTTGCTTTGCAATTTCACGCGCCTCATTACTGTGTGTATGGTCATTAATGACAACCTTACAACCCGCTTTTGCCAGCTCTAGGGCAACGCCAAGACCGATTCCGCTGGTTGATCCTGTAACGACGGCAACTTTACCTTTAGGCATAATAATTCCTTAAAATTTGTGCATTGCAGCGTCTCATACCGCAATGCAGCAAAAATTGCGAGACTCACTAGCAGACCTGTGATTAGTGCGTTAGCCAATCAGGATGTTTCTGCGTCAAAGACGCCAGTCACACCTTGCAATGCAAACAACAACAGGAACTCAAGCGGATGCCGCCGTAAGGGCATCAGGCAAGACCTGTTCAAACAGATCAAGTTCATCTTCGCGTCCAACGCTAACACGGATACAACGATTGAGACCTTCAACGCCCGGCATACGAACAAAGACCTGCCTAGCGACTAGTTCATTAAGCACACGCTTGGAAAATTCACCGTCTTTTCCGCAATCAATCGCGACAAAATTCGTCGCAGAGCGCAGCGGAGTCAGTCCGTTATCACGTGCGATGTCGGAAAGACGTTCGCGGCCTTTGGCAATACTCGCGACTGTTTGCTGCGTATGCGCTACGTCTTCCAGCGCTGCGAGCGCTGCGGCTTGCGCAATGCGAGTCACTCCAAAATGATTACGGATTTTGTCAAAGCCTTTAATGATCCCCTCCGGCCCAAGCGCATAGCCTATACGGAACCCCGCCAACCCATAAGCCTTTGAAAATGTGCGAAGCCGAACGAGGTTCGGGCGGGTAAAATTATCAGGCGGCACTATGCCCTGAGGTGCGAGTTCTGCGTATGCTTCGTCCAATAATACAAGACAAGTTTCGGGAATACTGTCCACGAATTCCTGAACCGCAACAAAATCATGCCAACTGCCCATGGGATTATCTGGGTTACAAAAGTAAACCAGCTTTGCATCAAACTCGCGCACCATGGCCGCAAGCGCGCCAGGGTCTTCGAGATCATCGCGGTAGGGAACCATTTCGATATGCCCGCCCGCACCGGCAACGTGATAATTGAATGTCGGATATGCCCCGCGTGATGTCACGGCACTATCGCCCTGCCCCATAAACAAGCGAACAATCCAACCAAGCAAAGCATCGATACCTTCACCCACAAGAATTTCGTTCGGGTCGCGTCCAGTATGAGAAGCGAGCTTTTCACGTAGCTCAAATGCTGTCGGATCAGGATAGAATCCTGTCTCATCACGGGCGACCCTAGCACACGCTGCCCGAACAAAATCTGACGCCGGCAACGTCAGCTCGTTGGCACCAAGCCTTGCTTTGAATACGCGACCTGTCTCACGTTCGATCTGTTCCGGCGCGACGAATGGAACTGTGGAAGGCAATACCGATGGGATGGGCGCAAAAGAGGGTTGTTTGGTCATAGGTCCGGTTTCCGTTCACCTTCTTTGGGGAGTATCCCATAAGGACGCACAAGTCGCCAGACATGATCTGGGATCATATTTTTCATCATTGCGGGACGCTCTCTTCGAAGATGTAAAATTGTCTCTACCGCTTTCATCTCTACGCGCGCCCGTCCAAATTCGATACCACGCGGTCCGATACGCGGCATCAACCAACTGACGATAGGACGCACCCAGTTCGGCATTCGGCGAAGAGGTAGGCCGCCTGCTGCGCGTTCAGTGTTGGCAAGAAATCCTTTCACTGCCCCGGCGCGTTTACCCTTATCACCTGGTTCAGACAGGCGAACTTCATCCCGCAAGAGATCAAGCAGATCTTCACCGCGTTGATTGCGCACCAGCAACCATTGCTCGCCCTCGCCGCCCATATAACCGACTGTAATATCAGCAAGGGTATTCGTGTAATCGACGCAAGTACGGCACGTCAGCGGAAAAAAGTCTCGGGGCAAATCCGAAATTGGAAGATTAAGAAACGGGATGAGTTTCTTACGCCCATCATCAAAGCGTAGCTCAACGCGATAATCGGCGCGAAATTCCAGATAGGTAATGCTATCGGGGTTTTCGGACAGCAACCCAAGGAAAGTGTGGAAATTCTCTGTCGTGGTATTGTCTGAGCAAGGTGTTCCAATGACGGTGATTTGCTCAAAGCCGAAATCGCGCTCGATGGCGCGCAACGCATAGATTTGGCATGGAATACCTATCACCGCGATGCGCTTATACCCTGCGGCTCTTGCCGGTTCCAGCAAAGCCAGAAGTGGCGCATAGCCCATACGCATTCCGCGAACCTGCGCCATTTCCGAGGCTTCGGTAATCAGGACAGGAACGGGCTTCCATTTATCATTCGCATCGGGCGCCATTGTAAGAACAGCGTCGACCGCTTTTGTCTCAAGCAAACATTCAGCAAGCCGCGTGGTAATTCCAGTCCATTGCGCGCCTTTTTTGGGCGGAGCAAGCGATGCGCGCAGCATTCTGCGATAAGGACCAAAGAAACGCTCATCAGCGCGATCAGGGTCACGCGCGCGGCCATGCGTCTGTTGTTCAAGCCCTGCATAGTCGGGGTTGATAAACTGACATGCACGACCACAGCGCTTTGCATCCTCGGTGCGGGACAGTCCACAATCCGTACAAAGATCACGCGGTGCAGGATCGGCGAGCGGCGGAATGGTCAGGCTCATATATAAATTATGACACGGGCGCTCCCGCTCTCCCCGTTCGGATGTGATGACTCTTCACATAAGACGCTAAAAAACCGTTCTCTTGAATGCAATGGTGTATGCTCAAATAGCAAGAAGTCTCATGGCGACCTTTCCACGCAGTATAAATTTGCGAAAGTCTAACCGATGAAGTTCCCATCCGTACCCCCTTATGGTTCCCGTCGCTCTGCGGTGATGGCAGATAATATGGTTGCGACCTCCCACCCGCTCGCTGCGCAAGCTGGATTGTCGATGCTGGCAAAGGGCGGAAATGCGGTGGATGCAGCCTTAGCGTCGGCGATGGCGCTGACAGTGGTGGAGCCAACCGGCAATGGCTTAGGTTCAGATGGTTTCGCGATCTTGTGGGATGGCAAGCAGTTGCACGGTATGAACGCTTCTGGCCGCTCGCCCGCAGGCTGGACACCGGATCGGTTCAAAGACGGCATACCTGAACTGGGGTGGGATTCGGTGACCGTACCCGGCGCTGTGGGTGGCTGGGTTGCTCTATCGGAACGGTTTGGGCGTCTGCCCTTTGCCGACCTCGCTGAACCTGCGATCAAGTATGCCGAGGATGGATTTCCTGTCTCTCCGGTTATCGCGACCCTTTGGGCGAATGGTGCGGCGCGGCTACATGATCAACCCGGATTTGCAGATCACTTCATGCCCAGTGGCCGCGCTCCTCTCGCCGGGGAAAAGTTTATCGCGAAAGACACCGCACAGAGCCTTCGTCTGATCGTAGAGACAAAAGGCGAAGCGTTTTATCGGGGAGAACTTGCTGAAAAAATCGTGGCAAATGCTGCCAAGTATGGTGGGGCGATGACATTAGACGATCTTGCAGCAGAGAAACCTGATTGGTGCGGGACAATCCAGCAAAAGTTCGACGATCTAGAATTGCACGAAATTCCCCCAAATGGCCAAGGGATCGCGGCTTGCATGGCACTCGGGATGCTGTCGCACACACCGATCCACGATCTCTCGCCCGAAGATCCCAAAGCTCTGCACTTAATGTGGGAAGCGATGAAACTCGCGTTTCGAGATGTGGATGCCTACGTTGCCGATGCTCCTTTTATGGACGAAATTACGAGTACTGATTTGCTTGATGCCGAATATCTGGGAAACCGCGCGAAATTAATTGATCCAAAGCGCGCTCAAGACTTTGGCTCAGGCGCACCGAAACGCGGTGGTACAGTGTATTTATGTGCGGCAGATCAAAGCGGAATGATGGTCTCTTATATCCAGTCCAATTACGCTGGCTTCGGGTCCGGCGTTGTGGTTCCCGGGACTGGCATACATCTGCAAAATCGGGGATGCGGTTTTACTCTGCAAGAAGGGCATCCCAATCAAGTCGGCCCTCGCAAACGTCCATTCCACACAATTATCCCCGGTTTTCTTACCACAAAAGGACAGCCACGCATGGCCTTTGGCGTCATGGGTGGCCCGATGCAGGCACAGGGGCATTTGCAAATGCTGCTTCGAACGCAAATCTGGGAGCAAGACGTGCAAACTGCTGTGGATGCTCCGCGTTGGCGGGTTACAGAAGGTTTGGGTGTTGCGTGCGAAACGGCGATGCCAGCGGATGCTTTACAAACACTGACCGATCTCGGGCATCAAATTACATTAGAAACACCGGATGCCGCATTCGGGTTTGGCGGCGCACAGCTAATCCATCGTTTGGACAATGGCGGTTATGCAGGCGGGTCCGATCCGCGTAAAGACGGATGCGCGATTGGCTTTTAACCGCTCCGCAATCAGCCGAGCCATCTCTTGCGACGCCTGTAAGAGCGCACATTGCGGTATGACTTTCGGCCCTCTTCTGACATGCCGAGATAGAACTCTTTAACGTCAGGGTTCTCGCGAAGCTCTGCGGCGGGGCCGTCCATGACAACGCGGCCTGATTCAAGAATATAGCCGTAATGAGCAAAGCGCAGGGCGACATTGGTGTTTTGCTCAGCCAACAGGAATGACACGCCCTCTTTTTCGTTCAGGTCTTTTACAATACCAAAAATTTCTTCAACGAGTTGCGGCGCGAGGCCCATTGACGGCTCATCCAACAGCACCGTTTCAGGACGGGACATCAAGGCACGGCCAATGGCGCACATTTGTTGTTCGCCACCTGACGTATAACCGGCTTGAGATTTGCGGCGCTCACGAAGACGCGGAAAATAATTATAGACCATTTCCAAATCGGCGGCGACTGCACCGCGCCCGTCGCGGCGCGTATAACTGCCCGTCATCAAATTTTCTTCGATGGTCAAATGCTCGAAACAATGGCGGCCTTCCATGACTTGAATGACACCTTTTTTAACAAGATCTGCAGGCATCAAATCCGCGATTTTTTCACCGCGATATGAAATCGAACCCTTCGTCACCTCACCGCGTTCGGAATGCAGCAAATTAGAAATTGCTTTAAGGGTCGTAGTCTTTCCTGCACCGTTACCGCCGAGCAGCGCCGTGATCCCGCCCTTAGGCACGGAAAGACTAACGCCCTTCAGCACAAGAATGACGTGATTATAGATCACTTCGATATTGCTGATTTCCAGCAGAGGCTCTTCGGTCGGAGCAGCATCAAGCATGAATAATTGCCTTTGAGTAAAAGGCCCTCGCATGAACCGCGAGAGCCGAAAGTTCTATGTCGCGCCCGGATCACCCCGGGCGCAACGGATGCGATTAGCTACAAGCTTCTTTGATTTTGTTTTCCTTCGCAAATGCTGAAGAATCTTCTGCAATCAAGTCGCCTATGACTTCCATATCACTCTCGCCGTAGCTGGTGATCTGGTTCCACTCGCCTGCTTTTGCATCCCACTGGTTCACGGTCACAAGACCCGGTCCACCGTGGTTTTCACAAGACACTTTGAAGGTTGGTCCAAAGTTCGGCATGCCGAGCTTTTTCATCGTAGCTTGAGTCACGACCAAAGCTTCCATACCGTCACGCATTTGTTGAGGCGTGATTTCTTTGGTGTCGTGGATTTCCTGAGCGTTCTTTGCCGCTTCAACAGCCAGCATTGCTGCATACATGCCACGGTTATACAGCACGGTTCCTTTTTGGTCCCCTGCACCCGCAGCCTTACCGGCATCATAGACGTATTTTTTCAGGTCGTCATAAAGCGGGTAATCGTCACCAACACCGTGGAAGTTCAGCGCCTTATAACCATTCGCTTTTTCGCCAACCGGTTTCACGTCATTCTCGGAACCGGACCACCAGACACCAATGAAGTTTTCCATTGGATACCGAATGTTCGCCGCTTCTTGAATTGCCGTAGCGTTCATAACGCCCCAGCCCCACATTGTAACATAGTCAGGCTTTTCACGGCGAATTTGCAGCCATTGTGATTTCTGCTCCTGACCGGGATGGTCAACCGGAAGCAATGTCAGTTCAAAATCATGCTTTTTGGCCAGTTCTTCCAGAGTACGGATCGGCTCTTTGCCGTAAGCGGAGTTGTGATAAACAAGCGCCAGAGTCTTGCCTTTGATGTCACCATCATTGATGTCGAGCAGGTGGTTCACCACTGCCGAAGCGCCGTTCCAATAGTTCGCAGGATAGTTAAAGACCGTGTTGAACACTTTGCCGTTCGCAGCAGAAGTCCGGCCATATCCCATCGTGTGCAGCGGAATACCATCAGCCGCTGATTTGGGGATGAGCTGATAGGTGATACCCGTTGAAAGCGGTTGATAAACCAGTGCGCCTTCGCCCTTCGTGGACTCGTAACACTCAACACCTTTTTCAGTGTTATAACCGGTTTCACATTCGATGACTTTAATCGGCACACCGCCAATGCCACCATCACGCTCATTCATCAGCGTAAAGTAATCTTCATAGCCATCCGCGAAAGGAATGCCGTTAGCGGCATAAGGTCCAGTACGATAGCTGAGCGATGGGAAGACCATGTCGGCCAGCGCAGGTGATACTCCCATTACGACTGCCATTGTAGCAGCTGTCAGTGTTCTCATTTTCATATTCTTCTCCCTTTAGTCGTTATTCTAAGTTCGTTGATCCCACCCGAGGCATTGTTAGTGCGGGAATGGCCAAAGCCTGAGTTTCTCTTTGATAATCCGCCAGAGCTGCGCCAATCCATGCGGTTCCAGAATAAGAAAAATAACAATCAGCGCGCCAACAATGACGAATTCAAGGTGCGCGGCAATGTCCGTCGCCCATCCTAATTGTCCGACAAGAACATTCTTTAGCAGCACCGGCAATAAGACCATAAAGGCTGCGCCCGCGAACGAGCCGAAAATTGATCCAAGACCGCCAATAATCACCATAAAGAGCACGAGGAAGGATTTTTGAATTCCGAAGACTTCGCCCACTTCAACTGCACCGAGATAGACGCTAAACAACAACGCACCAGCGATACCGATATAGAACGAGCTGATCCCAAAGGCTGTTAGTTTGGCTTTGAGTGGGTTCACCCCGATGATCTCAGCGGCAATATCCATATCGCGGATAGACATCCAACTGCGGCCCAAGTGTCCACGCGTCAGGTTCCGTGCCACAATCGCTAGAATGGTCACAAAGACGAGGCAGAAAAGATAGGTTGCCCATGGCTCGGTATTTGGTCCGGTTATCGCGTGCCCGAATAAAAACCGTTCTGGAGCAGTAATTTGGCCCGATGCCGAATAGTTAAACGACCATTCCCATTTGTTGAACACCCAAACCAGAAAGAACTGCGCCGCGAGCGTTGCGACCGCAAGATAAAAGCCTTTGATCCTCAGAGACGGTAATCCGAATAAGATACCGACTAACGCCGTCATCACCCCGCCTAAGATCACCGAGAAAAAGATATTCAGCGGCGGAAGCGCATAGCGAACCCATTCCTCGCCGCCCGGAATATAAATATCGAACCCGGTCATGAACTTATAGCAGGAGTAAGCACCAACCGCCATGAACCCGCCGGTTCCCAGCGAAACCTGTCCGCAATAGCCTATGAGGATATTCAGCCCAATCGCGGCGATTGAATAAATCAGGAAAGGCAGCGCAATTGCCTTCACCCAATAATCATTCAACAAGAAAGGCACGATAGCGAAGGCAAACAGCATCACCGCATAATAGCGATAGCGGTCAAACGCGATCGGGAAGGTCTGCCCATCCGCTTGATACGTCGTTTTGAAATCACCGACTTCACGATACAGCATCCTAACGAGCCTTCTTCAAGAGACGGGAAAGACAATGAATGGCCATGATGAAACAGGCGATTGAAAGCGGCAGAGTGACCGACCCGGAAGCTCCGTGTGCGCCCGGTACGACACCACCACTAAAGATGGAAATGCTCATCCAAGCAGTGATAGCGAAAATACCAAAACTCGCGAAAAGGCCGTAGACATGTATGAGGCTGTTACTCATCCCCACCTCTTCTCGTCATGATTTTCATCTCCATCACACCCTCTCGATGATCTTCTCGCCGAACAGCCCTTGCGGACGGAAGACGAGGAACAAGAGGGCCAGCATGTAAGCAAACCAGTTCTCGGTTGCGCCGCCCAGATATGGCGCGCCGATCAGAAACTCGAACATCTTCTCACCAACACCAATGATCAAACCGCCGATAATCGCGCCGGGGATCGAAGTGAATCCGCCGAGCATCAACACGGGCAGCGCTTTGAGCGCAATAAGCGAAAGTGAAAACTGCACGCCTGATTTCGCACCCCACATCATTCCCGCAACTAAGGCTACGAAACCGGCAATGGTCCAGACGATAACCCAAATCGTGCGAAGAGAAATGCCCACGGAAAGCGCGGCTTGGTGGTCATCCGCCACAGCGCGCAGCGCGCGCCCTGTCTTGGTGTATTGTGAAAACAACACCAGCGCCAACACCAACGCAACAGCAATGAAGGTCGCGTAGATATCCAGAGTATCGAGATAAAACCCGTAAAAATCTTCGCCGCCAAGAAACGCGGTATTTTCTTCGAACCACGCATTGCCACCCTGTTCGATGCCGATGTTCAGGGTCTTAACGTCCGACCCCCACATCAACTCGCCAAAGCCCTCCATGAAGAAAGCCAAACCGATGGTCGCCATGAACAGGATAATAGGCTCTTGGTTGACAAGGTGCTTTAAGACCAATTTTTCAACGAGGATGGCGAAAAACAGCATGACGAGAGCGGCAAAGACAATAGCGAGTATTGTCGGGCCATAAACGCCTAAAAACCCTGCGATTGAAAGGCTTAGGCTTTCCGGCAACAGCAAACTGAGACCACGCGAATATGTCTCAATCCACCAATCTGGTGCAGCCTGTCCAAAATGGTGAAACTCAGTTCCGAAGATCGCATTGATAAGATGCGAGAAGGGGATAAGACCCGTCTGTAATCCAACCAAAGTCTGCGCCGCGAATAGCGCCATGACACCTTGCGCATAATTGAAAATACCCGAGGCTTTAAAGATCAGCACAAAGCCAAGCGCCACGAGCGAATACATCACACCAGCCATCAGGCCATTGAGAAAAACTTCAACGCCAAACCAGAAATCTGCACTCATGCGTACTGCCCTCGCTGTACCAATGTATCAATCATGGCTGACCCCCAAATAGGCGTCGATGACCTTTTGATTATTACGGACTTCGCTTGGCGTTCCATCGCCAATCTTTGCTCCGTAATCCATCACAACAACGCGGTCGGAGATGTCCATCACAACGCCCATATCATGTTCGATCAAAGCGATGGTCGTGCCGAACTCTTCGTTCACATCAAGGATAAAGCGCGACATATCCTCTTTTTCTTCAACATTCATTCCGGCCATCGGTTCATCAAGCAACAGCAATGAAGGTTCAGCAACCAGCGCTCGGCCAAGCTCTACCCGTTTTTGCAAACCATAAGGCAAGCTCCCGACAGGAGCCTTACGGATGTGCTGAATTTCGAGAAAGTCGATAACCCGCTCGGCTTTTTCGCGCTGTTCAATTTCTTCGGCCTCGGCACGGCCCTTCCAGATTGCCTGACTGAAAATACCAGACTTCATCTTGGTCAACCGACCCGTCATGATGTTATCGAGCGTCGTCATACCGCGAAACAATGCGATGTTCTGGAATGTGCGCGCGATGCCTTGACGGGCGATCTCGTATGGTTTCATTGGGCCGCGTTTTTTGCCCAAATACCAGATTTCGCCTTCTTGCGGGTGGTAAAAGCCATTGATAACATTGAGCATCGAAGACTTGCCCGCGCCATTAGGTCCGATGATTGCGCGCACTTCGCCTTCGCGAATATCAAAGCTGATGTCTTTAATTGCGGTCACACCACCAAAGCGCAGTGTGATGTTTTTCATCTCCATCACCACGCCGCCAATCTTGCGGCCATCTTCTGTAGTGTAGGAGTCTGGTTCTGCTGTTATAGGGCTGCTTCCGTCCATTATTCCGCTGCTACTTTCTGTGCGCTCGGTGCGACAACTACTGCATCACGAACTTCGAGGGTCGCTGAGATCACACCTTTGCGGCCATCTTCATAGGTCACTTCGGTTTCGATAAAGATGCTCTCTGATCCATCATAAAGCGCGGTCAGCAACGGTGCGTATTTTTCTTCGATAATACGGCGGCGGACTTTGCGTGTTCGCGTCATTTCACCATCATCGGCATCTAGTTCTTTGTGTAAGACAAGGAACCGTCTGATCTGACAATCATAAAGGCGTGGATCATCGGCAAGGGAGCGATTTACTTCCTCGACATGATTTTGGATCGTGCCATAGACCTCAGGATGCGCGGCTAGCTCCTGATACGAGGCGTAGGCGATGTTGTTGCGCTCGGCCCAGTTACCCACAGCAGTCAGATCGATATTGATGAAGGCTGTGCAAAAATCGCGTTCGTGACCGAAAGCCACTGCCTCAAGAATATCGGGGAAGAACTTTAGTTTGTTTTCAATGTATTTCGGCGCAACCATGCTGCCATTGTTGAGCTTTCCGACATCTTTTGCCCGATCAATAATGCGCAAATGTCCATTGTCGGGTTCGAAAAATCCGGCATCACCTGTTGCGACCCAACCTTCACTGTCTTTTGTTTCCGCCGTGGCTTCTGCATTTTTGTAATATTCAGCGAATGTGCCGGGCGAGCGGTAAAAGACTTCGCCATTATCAGCGATCCGAATTTCAACACCGGGACTAGGGACACCGACGGTATCAGCTTGAACTTCTCCATCCGGTTGCTGCGTAATAAAGACAGTCGCTTCGGTCTGGCCATAAAGCTGTTTCAGATTGATGCCGAGCGCACGGTAAAATTCGAAAATCTCCGGCCCAATTGCTTCTCCAGCTGTGTAACCGACACGAACTTTGGAAAGCCCTGTCGCGTTCAATAACGGTCCGTAAACAAGCGCTTGGCCAATTTTATATTTCAGCTTATCCCCAGCCGAAACCTGCTTACCGTCCAGCAATGCGGGGCCAATCCGCTTGGCATGGTCGATATATTTGTTGAACATCTTACGCTTTGTTTTCGAAGCATCTTCCATCCGGATCATTACAGATGTCAGCAAGCCTTCAAAAAAGCGCGGAGGTGCAAAGAAATAAGTGGCACCGACCTCCTGCAAATCCTTCTGCATCGTGTCGTGGCTTTCGGGACAATTCACACAAAAGCCCGCCCACATGGCCTGAGCCATCGAAAATACATAATCCCCTACCCACGCCATCGGCAGATAAGCGAGGATACTTTCATTTTCGGTGAGATTATCGAACTCACAGGTATTTTTAGCGGTCATCAGAACATTATTGTTCGTGAGCACAACACCTTTTGGGCGGCCTGTTGTACCGGATGTGTAGAGTATTACAGCGGTATCATCGCCTGTTACTGCATCGGCGCGCCGTTTAATCTCAGCATCAAAATCTTTGCGCTTTTCGCGGCCTTTCGCTTGCAGGTCACGATAGTTATGCAGCGCGCTATGATCGTATTTTCGCATTCCGCGAGGATCAAGATAAACGATTTGCTTTAACTCTGGGATGCGATCAGCCACTTCGAGCAGTTTATCAACTTGCTCTTGGTCCTGGACAACGGCAAAGCGTGCGCCGCAATTCTCCATCACATGCGCCATCTCGTCAGCAACAGAATCCTGATAGACCGGAACGGGGATAGCACCGACGATCTGAGCCGCAATCATTGCCCAATAGAAGTGAGGACGGTTGCGACCGGCAATCGCGATCTTGTCACCTTGCTCTACGCCTAACGTCAGATAGCCACAGGCCAGCGCATGGATTTCATCGCGGGCCTCTGTCCATGTCCAACTTTGCCAAATACCGAATTCTTTCTCACGATACGCGGGCCGCGAGCCATACTTATTCGCATTGCGTTCAAGCAATTTCGGAAATGAATTCAAATTTTCCGGCAGCGCCGCTGATGGCGTTTGCGTGATCGTCACGATGTATCCTCCCCGTGCAACTCCGATCTCCGCCGGATGTCTGCGAATCGAAGTCTAGCCGAGATTCATCCGCTTGTGTCACTCAAAAACAATCACTGAACGATTTTTTAGGCAAGCCGATTACAGAGACACATCCTACTAAGCACTTACACCGTCGGTAATTGTCGCACCTGATTGACTTTAACGTAAGATGCGTGAAGCATGATCACGATGAGCAACGACACCTTCATTGGAATCACCGAACTCACTCAGGAATTCGGCGTGACGACGCGAACTCTGCGTTTCTATGAGGACCGCAAATTATTGTCGCCGTTCAGGCGAGGCCGCAAACGACTTTACCGGCCCCGCGACCGGATACGCCTGCGGCTCATTCTACGCGGTAAAAGATTAGGTCTGTCACTCGACGAAATTGCGGAGATCATTGACCTTTATGACGAAACTTCAGGGCCACAAAAACAGATCGATAAATTGCTTGAGCGGATTGACGCACGGCGTCAGGCGTTGCTGTCTCAGCGTAAAGACATCGAAGATGCGCTACGCGAACTCGCAACAGTAGAGAGCAAAGCAAAGGCTCATTTGACGACATTAAAAGTTGATGCTGAGTAGCTCCGTATATTTACCCGCGTCGTAAAACCGCAAGACATGTCGGTATCCGCCTGTAGTGTTATAGGCGAATAGGAGTGACATCGTGGACAGCCCTTCGCATTATGCCGATACCCGAAAAATAGCACCGGGACTAAAGCCTGACGGCTCTCCTGATGACAATGATCGCATTGAAATCGGACCAAGCCCGCTCGCCTTTGCCGAATGGGAAGCGGCAGGCCTCACTGCCCCCAATCTCGACCGAATGCGTCGGTTTCGTTGGGAGAAACTAGTCGCGGCTATCAATGCGCGCGGTTGGGGCGGGTTGTTGTTGTTTGATCCGCTCAACATCCGCTATGCAACCGATACAACTCATATGCAGCTCTGGAATACCCACAATCCTTTTCGCGCAACATTCGTTGGGGCGGACGGCTATATGCTGATGTGGGAGTATAAAGGCATTTCGTATCTCGCTGATTACAATCCGTTAGTGCGCGAAACGCGCGGCGGGGCGAGCATGTTCTATTTCTCAACTGGCGATTTTGGCGAGCAAATCGCCCATGACTTCGCAGGGCAGATTGTCGATTTGCTGAATGAGCATGGTGCAGGCAATATGAAATGCGGCATCGACAAAATTATGCTGCACGGTGCGGATGCCTTGCGCGGCTTGGGTGTCGAAATCATGGACGGCGAGGAATGCACTGAGAAGACACGCGCGGTGAAGGGCCTCGACGAAATCAACGCAATGCGCTGTGCCATGCATTCCTGCGAAGCCTCAGTCGCCGCAATGGAAGCCGCTGTCGAACCCGGCATGACTGAAAATGACGTTTGGGCGGTCTTGCACGCAGAGAACATCAAACGCGGAGGCGAATGGATTGAAACGCGCATTCTCTGTTCCGGTCCGCGCACAAATCCTTGGTTTCAGGAATGTGGACCGAGGGTCATCAGCGAAGGTGAATTGCTTGCCTTTGATACCGATTTGATCGGCTGCTACGGCCAATGCTGTGATATTTCGCGGACATGGTTGGTTGGAGACGGCGACGCCACGCCAGAACAAAAGCGCTTATATACCGAGGCCCATCGCCAAATCATCGATAATATGGCGCCGCTCGCACCGGGAAAATCTTTCAAGGAAATCAGCTTTGGTGGACGCCCTATTCCCCAAGAATTCATTCCGCTGCGGTACGGGTCTAAAATGCATGGCGTTGGCCTCTGCGATGAATGGCCGAGCATTCGATATGAGATGGATTGGCGCGCAGGCCAATACGATTACGAATTGGAACCGGGGATGATGCTCTGCGTCGAAGCCTATGTCGGAGCGGTTGGCGGACGCGAAGGCGTCAAACTGGAGGATCAGGTTTTGATTACCGAGGACGGTTTTGAAAACCTGACCACCTATCCTTGGGACGCGCGGTTGCTGGGTTAATTAGAACCAACTGATCAGCCGCGCCAACGCCGCCGATATGCCGAGGACGCTCGCGACGCTCCAATGTCTGATGAGCAACAGCCACCCGCTTACACAGGCAATCAGAAGAACCCGCCAATCCAAAGTTAGAAGATCTGGAACCCAGAGGGTGAATGGACCTGTTTCTATCCGCGTAACCTCAGCAAAAAATACATGCAAAGCAAACCACAATGCGAGGTTGGCAATGACTCCCACCACTGCCGCCGTAATCGCATTCAGCGCACCCCGAAGTCGTGGCTGTGCATTGATCCATTCGACGTATGGGGCTGCGGCGAAAATCCACAAGAAACATGGTGCAAAGGTCGCCCAGAGTGCAACGCAAGCTCCGGCAATACCAAACGCAAGACCGCCAGCATTATACGCCGCAGTGTATCCAACAAACTCGGTCACCAGGATCAACGGGCCGGGGGTCGTTTCCGCCAAGCCCAGACCGTCCATCATCTGGCCTGCTTTAAGCCAGCCATATCCCGTGACAACATCCTGCCCCATATAGGCAAGCACCGCATACGCGCCGCCAAAAGTCACAACAGCTAATTTTGAAAAGAACCACCCCAGCGCAGTCAATAAATGATCCGGTCCTAAAACTGCGGCAATGCCGACAAGCGGAACGATCCAAACCGCAAGCCAAATCCCGATTGTGCGGAGTGTGCTCTGAATTGTCGCCACCACAACCGGCGATACCTCGCTCGTTGCACCGCTCACGCGCCAAAACCCGAAGAGCGCCGCCGCCAAAATAATCAACGGAAATGGCAAGGCCAAAAAGAAGATGCCAATAAAAGCAAGGACAGCGATGACCCACGCTGCCTTACCGGTCAAAGCACGCTTTGCAATCCGCAATAATGCTTCGATGACGATAACCAGCACCGCCGCCTTCACACCGAGAAACAGCGCGGCAATTACCGGCACTTCACCAAAACTGGCATAGATCATCGAGAGCACAAGAACGACGACGGCCCCCGGCAAAACGAATGCTAATCCGGCGGCAAGGCCACCGCGCACACCGTGCAAGCGCCATCCGGCGTATGTCGCTAATTGCATCGCTTCCGGTCCCGGCAACAACATGCAAAAGCTCAGTGCATTGAGATATTGTTGCTCGGTCAACCAACCGCGTTCTTCGACGACCTCACGATGCATCAAAGCGATTTGAGCTGCCGGTCCCCCGAAAGAAAGAACTCCGATCCGAAGCCAAACACGCAGCGCCTCGATAAAGCTCGGCGTCATGAACGCCCCGCATCGGTTGGCCAGTCATGGCTTTCATCTGCGGCATCACGCGCCCAACGATAAAGCGCATCATAAAGCAGCATTCCGGCCTCAAGCTGTTCAAGGTCATCACGGTACATCCGGGACAAGCCAAGTGAAACGGCCAGCAATCCGGCAACCTCCGGCGCGAGGTCGTGATGATTCGTATCGGCCCCCCGGATAATTGTCGCAAGCCTATCTAAGACTGGAAGTGAGAGGCCAAATTCATGCAAGAACGTATCAAAGCTACAGTTCTGATCCCGGTGCGAAAATTTGACATCTTCGACATCGAAGGGGGTCGCAGAAAACTTCTCTGCGACGAGCATGACATCCTGAGGCGGGACGAACAAAAACCGAGCACGAGGATCTATAAAACGCCTGATCAACCAAGGGCAGGCAATTCTATCGATCTTTGGACGATGGCGTGTCACCCAAACAGTGCGGCCTTCGACATCAAACGACGGAAAAGCGGTTGCATCTATCATGGGCAAGCCAGCATCACGCCACGCAAATTGTCCTCCCGCAACAGTCTCCGCACGGTATCCCCTTGCACGCAAAACCGCGGCAGCGCCCTGCGAAATCTTACGGCCCTTTTGACAATAGACCGCGATAAGCCCATCGCCAGACTCCACAGGTAAAGTGTCCAAATCGGTATGCGCATGACGAAAAGCACCCGGGATCAAGCGCGGATCGTCCTCGAAATCTTCATCAATGCGAAGATCGACAAGTACCGGCGCAGAGGGCGTACCGATTAAACGGCTTAGTTGAGCGGGAGTGATTTCATTCGGTGACGGCATATAAAAAGCATCCTCAAAAACCCATTAAAGGGCGGTTGCGGGATGCGATACTTGAGCCGGAGCCTCACGGGGCGTTCGCGAACCCCATAAATTCAGACTGCCAGAACCAAAACAGGGAAGTCAATCCAATAGCAGAAAAATCACATCATCGCCCGTTACGCAGGGCATCCCATCATCCTATCTCGGGGAAGACAGATTCCGGGCTATACGTGTCAAAGCTGGAAAGCTTTTGATTGTTGCATTCCGTTTGCCAATGCGACCCCGGAACGACTGCGCTAAAACATTTATAGGCATCACGGTATTTTTGAGTGCGTTCATTTTCCTCGATTGCAACAGCGAGCAATCCAGCGACAACGCCCTTTTGACGCTCGACCAAACGGATTGCACCATCCATTGTTCCGCCCGTCTCAACCCATTGATCAACCAACAGAACGCGCGTGCCGGCGGCAAATGCGGGCAATCGCATTTCCATGTCTTGTGTGCGACCTGAGTAATTGGAGAAACTAACTTTATCAGTATCGACGCAGAGCTTGCCGGCTTTCCGGATCGGTAGAAATCCAACGCCGAGCTTTGCAGCGAGCGCCGATGCGAGAACAAATCCCATCGCATCTAATCCTGCAACAACATCGCATTCACAGCCCTCAAGATCTGCAACCAAATCATCAAGCAGATCATGAAAAGCATTATTGTTGATATAGATCGAGGTCGGGTCGAGCCACGCAAATTTGTCACCCTTCGTATTTGGCGACATTAGTTTCAAATACCAGCGATCATCTCGAGGTCCCTTGTCGGTTGGCGCAGTCATCCCAGTGCTCCCTTTGCTCCGAGCTGGCGCGTTTTCGCCAACAATTTCTTCAATAGATTGGCATCAATGTCGTAAAAATTACCCGGTTGACTGATCCCCGTTGCAACCATGAAACAATCGACATGAGAGTAACGGTCGGCATTATCCGGGGTCACACCGGATGCGAGAGCCAGTGGTGTCGATCCGATGGTCTCACGAAAAATACTCACCTTAGTATCATCTGCTTCTTCGCCGGTTGCGACACCAGAAGTAGTAACAACATCCATCCACTCGGCTGCAATCCGTGCTGATTCTCCCAAATCCGCATCGGCAACAGGACGCTGTTTCTTGAAGGCCGTGCCACCGAAATAAAGCCCGGACCACCCGCTTTCGACGCGAACACGTTGAATCTCCTCGGCCTCTTCCTGCACCGAAGCCCGCTCATCAATCCGCGCATCATCCGCCCAATAAGCGTCCACAGCACACCCATCTGACTCAAGTCTGCCGAGTATCGGAAAGGCATCGCGACCGGTGACCGCCAAAAAGTTCACTCCCATCCAAAGTGAGGGAAACTCTGCGCGCGCATCGCGGATAATCGGTTCAAACTGGTCAATACCGAAGTCATGATTGATCAAAAAGCATCCTGCCGCACCCGCTTCCACTATCATTTCTATGTTGTGAATGGTGCGAGGTGTGTCGAGCACGTGAATAACTGGGAGAACTACCGGTCCCGGCGACTTAAAAAACTCGTGAAATTCGTCTCTGTTCATTTTTCAAGCATACCGCTGCCAATAATTCATGCAACATTACATAGGAATAGAGCTTGGCACAGGGTCAATTCGCTGTCTAAGCTCGTCGTAAGAGCGACCGGCAAGCTCACGCCTTGCGGACTACCATAGCTCATAAAGTTACACGGGGAGAAAACGACATGACTAAAGGGACATCCGGCGAGACGCTCGCCCTCACAAAACGGACGCTGCTGCAAACCAGTGCAGCCGCAGTCCTATCGGCACCTTTCGTAAATCGTGCTTGGGCGGATACCATAGAACTGAACATACTTGGTTGGTATGGGACGGCAGAATCCGACATGGTTGGCGCTTTTGAGGAAGCTAACAATGTTAAGTTTGTTCCCAAATACTATGCTGGCGGGGACAATATGTTGGCTGCCCTGGCGCAAAACCCTCCGGGAACATTCGACATCATTCATACCGACGCCGAGTATGCAAAACTGTTGATCGCAAACGAACTGGTCATGGAACTGAACCCGGACGATTATCCGATGGATGATCTTCTCCATGAAGATTTCACAAAATTTGCAGGTCACTGGGATGAAGACGGGAATCTCTTTTCACTGATCTCGCGCTTCGGACATCTCGGGGTGTCGTACAACAAAGATGCATTGAGCGAAAAAGAAGCATCGAGTTACAACTCGTTCTGGATGCCAAAAGTAAAAGGCAAAGTCGGACATTTTGACTGGCATTTGCCATCGCTCGGCCAGATGAGCTTGCTCACAGGCAATGCCAATCCGTTCGATATTGACGATGATGCATGGGAAGCGGTTCAGGAAAAAACAATGTCACTGAAACCGCAAGTCGGTGGTTACTTTGATTTCGGGGGAACTTTCGCCGGACTGAAGAACGGTGAAATGCTTGCCATGTGCGGAATCGGAGATTGGGTCACGGGTATTCTTGAACGCGACGGCGCACCGGTGTCTTCCGTTGTACCGGAAGAAGGTGGCATTCAGTGGACCGAAAGCTATTCTATTGTGAAAACGTCTAAGAAAAAAGACATGGCGCTGAAATATCTCGCCTACACGATGTCTCCTGAAGGACAGGTGAAAACCGCTCAGATGCTTGGGTATCCGGGGCATTGCGTGACGGGCGCTGGTCGCGCGCTGCTTCAGAAAGAAGATGAAGCAGAGGCAAAACGCTCGGGCCAAATAAAAGGCCATAAAAACGAGCCGATTGCACTGATCGACGACGGGCGCATTTCTTATCGCGATATTCCAGTTCAACAAGATCTGGAAGACTGGAACGACTTCTGGTCCGAATATAAGAACGCATAATCCTGTGAATAACGAAAAATGGCGGCGTCCGTGATACGCCGCCTGAATGCCTATGCACTAACATTTCGTCTGCCAATCATCATTTGGCAGGCAATCTTTTTTATTGGCCCGTTGTTCTTCATGATCGCAATGTCATTCTTCCTTGTGAAGAATTACCGCATGGTCGAGGCGTTCGAGTTTAAGAACTGGGACAAAATGCTCTCCCGTAACTATGTCTGGGACAGCTATTGGTACACACTCGGGTTGGCTGCATTATCATCCGCAGTCGCCTCACTGGTCGCGTTTCCTGCTGCATTCGCGCTAGCATACCGATCTTCTGAGTCGGTCAGACGATGGGCTATCTTTCTGCTAATTATTCCATTTTTCACCAGTTATCTGGTGCGGACATTTTCATGGTACGTGATCCTTGCGGAGTCTGGGGTGATCAACGCCGGATTGGGGTATATCGGCCTTGGCCCGTATACGATGCTCAACACGATGTTCGGGACGATTATCGGGTATATGACCCTGACATTGCCTTTGGTTGTTATTCTGCAAACAGTGTCACTCGCGAGTGTGGATCGTTCATTAATCCAAGCGTCACAAAACCTCGGTTGCCCGCCATGGCGCACAATTTTTGCGGTTATTCTGCCCGCCGCAAAAACAGGATTGATCGTGGCCGCATTGTTCGCCTTCATTCTGTCATTCGGCGATTTTGTTGCGCCCTATTACCTCGGCGGCTCTAAGCCGCCGACCCTACCCATCCTAATCATTGATACGACAAAAGCCGGACAGCAATGGCCGCGCGCAGCCGTTGTTGCCGTGATCATGATGGTGACGTTGTTCGTCGTGGCCTTCACCGCAATCATGTTGGCCTATCGCAAGCGGGGGAGCAAATAACTATGCGAACCGGCGATTGGGCGCTGCGCGGATACGTGCTTTTTGTTTTTGTCTTCGTGTTCTCGCCCGTCGTGATGAGCATGATTTTCTCATTCAACTCGGATCGTTTCCCGACCATCCCACTCGGAGAATTTACGACACATTGGTATGAGACAATCTTTGCCGACGAAGATTTCTGGAAAGCCGCACAAAACAGTTTGATTGTTTCGATCTGTGCATCGCTGATCGCGACCTTTTTGGGATTCTGCACTGCCTATTCCGACTATCGTTATACATTTCGGGGTCAAGGTGCATATCTCGGGATCATCCTGCTGCCGCCAACCATTCCATTGATCATCATGGCACTTGCCATGCTCGCATGGTTTTCGAAAGTCGGTATATCGGGGCAAGTGTATTCGATCATCTTTGCGCACACAGTTCTGACAGCGCCCTTTGCCATGGCAATCATTAGACTGCGCCTGAACCAAATGGATGAAAGTTTAGAAGCTGCCGCTTGGAACCTCGGCGCGAGTGAATGGCGTGCGATGCGCGAAGTCATTCTTCCGTTTTGTTTGCCCGCAATTGTCAGCTCTTTATTTCTGACAGCCGCCGTCTCATTCGATGAATTTACTATGGCGTGGTTTGTTTCGGGCTTGAACAAAACCCTGCCGGTGCATGTGCTAGAGATCGTCCAAGGGACCATTGATCCGCAAGTCAACGCTATAGGCACGTTGGTTTTTCTCGTCTCGATGACACTGGTGATTATAGCCCAACTCGCCATCTTCTTTCGACTGAACCGGAGTGCCAAATGAACGAACCATTGGTCGTACTAGATGGCGTACAGAAAAATTTCGGTGATTTTGTCGCGGTGAAACGCGCTGATCTGACAATTGGGACGGGTGAGTTCATTGCCATTATGGGGCCGTCCGGATGCGGGAAGACAACGACGCTGCGGATGCTCGCTGGGTTGGAAGCGCCTAGCGCCGGCGACATCCGCATCGGTGGCAAACGCATGAACGACGTACCCCCGCATCAGCGCGACACACCGATGGTCTGGCAAAGCCTCGCTCTGTTTCCTTTCTTGAATGTCCGCGAAAATGTCGAATTCGGCTTAAAAATGCGCGGTGTAAATGCAAATGAAAGGCGACGGCGAGCGCTTGAATGGATTGAGCGGCTAGAAATTGGTGAATTCGCCGAGCGCAATATAGAGACGCTTTCAGGTGGACAAAAACAACGCGTCGCTCTTGCGCGCTCGTTGGTGACGGAACCACAATTATTATTGCTTGATGAGCCGCTTTCGGCGCTCGACGCGCATCTCGTCATCCGTATGCAAGGGGTGTTGACCCGCCTGCAAAGAGAGTTGGGGATTACATTTGTCTATGTGACCCATTCTCACTCGGAGGCTTTCGCGATGGCGGACCGCGTGGTCATCATGTCACAAGGAGAAATCGCACAAATCGGAAATCCACGTGAAATCTACCGCGCCCCTGCCAATCGGTTTGTTGCGGAGTTCGTAGGCAGAAACAATATTCTGACTGGTACAATAGAAAGCTCGGATACAAACCAAGTGACGATAAATTCTGCGCTTGGTCATTTTTCCGCCCCCACAGAAGACATCCACCAAAAACCGGGACGCTCCGCAAGCATCGTCATTGCAGCGGATATGGTAAGAATAACCCGCGAAGCCACTACAGCCGAGAACACTGTTGTGGCGACGTTAATTTCAGAAGAGTTTGTCGGCTCTATCGTCACACTGTTTCTTGAGGCAGCGGACGGAACCGAGTTCAAAGTACAACTGCAAGAACGCGCGTTGACGGACCTTGATATTCATGCCGGCGGTCAGTTTCACCTAAGCTGGGCAACAACCGACGCGCATCTTTTGCCGGAGAATAGCTGATGATCCAGAGCCCTATTCCTTGGCCGAACGGCGCACGATGTGCTTGTGCAATTACCTTCGATATGGACGCGGATAGCCTGATCCATATCGCAAGGCCGGAAGATTCGTTTGATCGGGTCTATCCGATTTCTATGGGGCGATACGGCCCGACCGTAGCCATGCCCCGCATTCTGGAAACCTATCGACGCTTGGGGTTAAAGCAATCGTTCTTTATTCCCGGCTGGTGTCTCGACACCTATCCCGATGTCGTGGATGCTATTCTCAAAGGCGGACATGAGATCGGCCATCACGGATGGATACACGAAGACCCCATCACGACCAAAGGCGACGAGCAGGAAGTTGCTTTCGAGCGCGCTATGGACGCGCATAAACGGCACTGCGGAGCCGCACCTGTGGGATACCGTGCGCCGGTCTATAATGTCACACAACAAGTCATCGACCTGCTGATCAAACATAATTTCCGATATGATAGTTCATTGATGGCCGATGATATTCCCTATGAGATGCAAACCTCCAATGGTTCACTCTACGAGATGCCGGTGCATTGGGGCACGGATGACTGGCCACCTTTCGCCCATTATGACGAGATCGGGTATATGATGCCTGTGCGTGGGCCGTCAGCGGGACTGGCTGGATTTTGGGAAGAGTTCGAAGCACAATATGAAGCCGGTGGTTTCTTTATGCTGATCGTCCATCCCTTTCTAACTGGCCGGCTGGCGCGCTGGCGCTTGGTCGAACAATGGTTGGAAAAAACACTCGATACCCGAGATGTCTGGTTCGCCCCATTACGGGAAATAGCGGACCACCTAGACGGGTTGAAGGCAGATGGATTTACGCCGCGTATCGAGCAATTGCCATACTATGCAGGGCCGCAGAGCTGACAACTATGCGCGAGTTTTTCACTAACCTAATTCTTCGGACGGATCATCCAGGTCAAGGGCATATCCAGCGGAGCGTACTGTGCGAATAGGGTTTTTCGCGCCCTCTTGATTTAAAGCTTTGCGCAGCCTTCCGATATGGACATCGACGGTACGTTGGTCGATTTCTAGATTTCCCTCCCACACTCGTTCCATAAGTTGATCACGGCTCCACACTCTCCCAGGCCTGCTGATCAAGACATTCAACAAACGATATTCAGTGGGGCCAAGCTCCAACCCGATACCATTGCGCGATACGCGCATTTTTTGAGGGTCAATCGTGATGTCCCCATATCTTATCGCACTGCCATCTGATCCCGGCTCTGTCCGTCGCAACATCGCACGAGCGCGGGCAAGTAATTCGGCAATTGAGTAAGGCTTCACCAGATAATCATCTGCGCCACTATCAAGGCCACGAACTTTATCAGCTTCCTCGCCGCGCGCCGTCAGCATGAGGATGGGCGTTTCTTTCGTTTCGGGATAGCGTTTGAGCTGCTTACAAAGTTCCAGCCCTGATAGACCGGGCATCATCCAATCGAGAATGATCAGGTGCGGGCTTTCTTCACGCGCGACTAACAATCCCTCGTCACCATCTACGGCGGAAAATGTGCGATACCCTGCATCCTCGAGATTATAGAGCAGCATTTCACGCTGAGCTGCTTCATCTTCGACGATCAATACCTTCAGACCATTCGCATTCGACATTGTTCTATCCGGCGATTTGGCTCGTCATATCACTTTTCGGACGATCGCTCTCGGGAATAGACCCCGTTTCAAGATAGTGAATTTGCTCAGCAATAGAGGTGACGTAATCACCCATTCGTTCCAAATTTTTCGCAATGAACAGCATGTGCATACAAGGTGTGATGTTGCTCGAAGACTCCATCATGTATGTCAGCAACTCACGGAATAGCGTGTTATGCATGTGGTCGACTTCTTCATCGCGCAGCAACAACTCATCAGCCATCGCAATGTCTTTTGAGACATAGGCGTTGAGGACATCAGCGACCATAACTTGAACGAGTTTACTCATACGGTTGATGGTTTTTTCCGCCGAGACGATGCGTGTTGCCTCGTTCAAAACAAGAGAGCGTTTCGCGATATTTTTCGCATAATCGCCGATGCGTTCCAGATTGCCTGATACTTTAAGCGCGCAGACGACACTACGAAGGTCACGCGCCATTGGTTGCCGCAAAGCCAACGTGCGCAAGGTCAACTCATTCACACGCGTCTCCAGCGCATCAACAGATTTATCGTCTTTGCGAACCTTCACCGCGAGTTCTTCATCGCGATTGCAGAGCGCCTGCATACTTTCCATGATTTGCGTTTCGACAATCCCGCCCATTTCCAGAATGAGATTTTCAATCTGCGCGAGTTCTTCATCAAATGATTTGACGATATGTGCGTTTGACATGACCTGTGCCTTTGCGTTCAGCCGATGCGACCGGTGATGTAGTTTTGCGTCCGTTCGTCTACAGGAGAAGAAAATATTTGCTCAGTGGAGCCGAATTCAACCAACTCTCCAAGATGAAAAAATGCAGTTTTCTGAGAAACGCGCGCCGCTTGCTGCATTGAATGTGTCACGATGATAATCGTATAATTCTCACGCAATTCATCAATCAGTGTTTCAATGGTCGCCGTTGCAATCGGGTCCAATGCAGAACAAGGCTCATCCATCAGGATAACCTTTGGTTGGACCGCTATCGCCCGCGCGATACAAAGGCGCTGTTGTTGACCCCCGGATAATCCTGTTCCCGGTTGATCCAACCGATCTTTGACTTCGTTCCACAAACCGGCCCGCGTGAGGCTCGTCTCAACAATCTCCTGCATTTCAGATTTAGATGAGGCAAGGCCGTGTATTTTTGGGCCGTAAGCAATGTTATCATAAATTGATTTTGGGAAAGGATTTGGTTTTTGGAAAACCATACCGATCCGTTGGCGCAGCGATACGACATCCACTTCTGAGTCGTAAATGTCCTGACCCGAAAATTCAAACGACCCGCTAACACGGCAAATTGGAATCACATCATTCATGCGATTAAAACAGCGGAGCAATGTGCTCTTTCCGCAACCGGACGGCCCGATGAAAGCGGTCACAGCGTTGGGATGAATATCGACATTCACGTCAATGATTGCTTGTTTTTCAGCGTAGAAAACTTGCCCGTCTCGCACTTTTAAAATCGGTGTCATAGGCTGCTTCGTATCTTCATTCATTGCCAAATCTTCTACCACCGAATTTCCAGACGACGCCGCAGATAAACGGCAGCAAGATTCATAATTACCAAGAAGCCAAGTAGAACGAGAATCGCAGCAGACGTCTTTTCCATAAATCCCCGTTCTGGACTGTCAGCCCAAAGGAAAATTTGTACGGGTAGCGCGGTTGCCGCCTCGGTCACACCGCCCGGAACATCCACAATAAACGCGACCATCCCGATCATAAGCAAAGGCGCAGTCTCGCCCAATGCTTGCGCCATACCAATGATTGATCCGGTCAACATTCCCGGCATCGCAAGCGGCACGACGTGATGAAATGTTGTTTGAACTTTACTCGCCCCCAAGCCAAACGCCGCCTCACGAATTGATGGTGGCACAGCACGCAGCGATGATCTCGAAGCAATAATAATTGTGGGAAGGGTCATCAACGCCAATACCATCCCGCCGACCAGTGGCGTCGAACGCGGTAAGTTGAAAACATTCAACAAGATCGCAAGGCCGAGCAGCCCGTAAACAATCGAAGGAACCGCCGCGAGGTTATTGATATTGACCTCGATAAACCTGTTGATGCGGCCTTTTGCGGAAAACTCTTCGAGATAAACAGCGGCCAGAACACCGATAGGAAATGCCAACAGAAAACATATCAATAATGTCAGTGCAGAACCGACGACCGCGCCCATAATCCCGGCTTGCTCCGGTTCTCTCGAGTCGCCGCCCGTAAAGAACTGGGTATTAAAGCGGCTCTCTATGTTTCCACCCGCCTCTAAGCTTTCAATCCAAGCGATTTGCTTATCATTAACGCGCCTTTGGCTTTCTTCCAATGATCCGTCAATCGCGCCTTTTATATACTGATCAACATCGCTCGATGCGCGAACCCAAAACGGATGCGTGCCACCAACCAAAGATGGATTAGCAGCCACTTGATCACGAATGGAATATTCAGCCGTCGAACTGACAAGTTTATAAAGCGACTTTTTATCAGCTCGTTTTTTGGCATCAGGAAATTGGTCGCGCAAAGCGGATTTAAGAAGTTTACCATAACGAGCTTTGCGCAAGACTTCTGGATCGCGTGTGCCCTCAGGGTCTAATTTTTCAGCGGGTAAATTAACCTCAATCTGCACAAAGGTTTGCTTAAACGCTCCGGTCCCACGCATGGTAATTGAGCCGATCATAACCAGCAAAAAGCTCAAAGATATCGCGATGGCAATCAGACCATACGCTCTAAATCGGGCTTCTGCGCGGTGGCGCTTTGATCCTGCTGATTTCAAGATTATCGCAGACTCAGTCATATTGTTCCTTGTAGCGATCCACGATGCGAAGGGCGACCACGTTCAGGCATAGTGTAATAACGAAAAGCAACAGACCAAGAGCAAAAGCCGAGAGGGTCTTTGCACTGTCAAATTCCTGATCGCCGGTCAGCAATGTGACGATCTGGACAGTCACGGTCGTCACGGCCTCTAGCGGATTTGCAGTTAACTTTGCGGCAAGACCAGCGGCCATCACGACAATCATTGTCTCACCGATTGCCCGTGAAGTTGCCAAAAGTAAACTGCCCGCGATACCCGGTGTTGCCGCCGGTAAAATGACCTGCTTGATCGTTTCGGCTTGAGTGGCCCCTAATCCGTATGACGCATCGCGTAATGATTGAGGTACGGCATTAATCACATCATCAGACAATGACGAGATCAATGGAATGATCATCACGCCCATCGTCAATCCGGCGGCCAGAGCGCTTTCAGAGGATATTTCAAACCCCATGCTCTCGCCCCCGTTTCGCAACATGGGCGCTACGATCAATGCAGCGAAAAACCCGTAGACAACAGTTGGGATACCAGCGAGCAACTCAAGTAAGGGCTTTACTATGCCTCGTGTTCTTTCACTGGCATACTCTGCAAGATAAATGGCGGACATCAATCCCAGAGGCGTCGCAACAATCATCGCAATCGCACTGATGAGCAGTGTACCAGCAATCAGAGGAACCGCACCGAATGCTCCCGATGATCCCACCTGATCTGAACGCAGAGCTGTTTGCGGACTCCATTCAAGTCCGAACAGAAAATCCGTCAAAGGTACTTGTTGGAAAAACCGGAGTGCTTCAAAAAGCAGAGAGGCAACAATTCCAATAGTCGTTGCCACCGCAACCAATGCACATAAAACCAAAACACAACGCACAGCCAATTCGACCAAACGGTTCTTTTGTCCGCGTGCAGCAATTGAAATGTCAGAAGAAACAGCCAAACGATTTCCCTTGATACAAGTCAGCCCGCCGCGAGAGTGCAGCGAGCAGATGTGTTTCGTATTTCAATTAGAGCTTTACGGGCGTGAGGTTCGTGACAGCATCAAGCACGTCTTCAACTTCTTCCTCTGTTAACGGAATCAGGCCTTTATCGCCAAGATACCCGTCTTCGCCGAAAGCATCTTCACTGATAAACTCCTCAAGAAATTCTTCGATACCCGGAATGACACCGACATGTGCTTTTTTCACATAGACATAGAGAGAGCGCGAAATCGGGTAATCACCCTCCGCAATTTTTTCAAATTCAGGTTCATTGCCTTCAACGATTGAACCCTGGACCTTATCGGAGTTCTGATCGAGGAAGCTGAAACCGAATATTCCAAATGCTGCGGGGTTTACTTCGAGTTTTTGAACGATCAGATTGTCGTTCTCACCGGCTTCGACAAACCCGCCATCTTCCCGAATGGTATGGCATAGCGCCTTATAAGCATTTTTGTCAGATTTTTTGAGCGCCTTGATCCAGTCGATCTGTTTGCACCCACCTTCCATGGCAAGCTCTACGAAAGCATCCCGCGTGCCGGATGTTGGAGGCGGACCGAGAACCTCGATTTTTACGTCTGGCAGGTCAGGATTGACCTCTTTCCAAGACTTGTAAGGATTCGGTTTCGTCTTTCCCTCGCCAGCGGGAACGTCTTTAGCCAATGCGAGGAAAATATCTTTGCGGGTAAGCGACATCACATCAGACTTGCGTGAATTCGCGAGGACGATCCCATCGTACCCAATCTTCACTTCAACAATCTCATCGACGCCATTCTCAGCACACAGCGCAACTTCACTGGCTTTGATACGCCGCGACGCATTTGTGATGTCAGGAGTTTTCTCTCCAGTACCTGAGCAAAATAGCTTCAAGCCGCCACCGGAACCGGTTTGCTCAACAACCGGAGTTTTAAAATCCGTGTTTTTACCAAAGCGCTCTGCAACCGTTGTTGCAAAAGGAAAGACAGTCGAAGAACCAACAATCGTGATTTGATCGCGAGCATTTGCCGCTGTCGATGTTGCAAGAAGCGCAAAAAAGGCAGCGGAGACGCGGAGTTTCCCAAAAGTACGTGGCATAAGATCCTCGATAGAACTGTTCATGGTCAATGTTGACAACACGAGACGTATCCTGTGAGCACAACGCTCTTATGACAGTTTCACGACACTTATGTGACACCACTAGCTGAGACAGCGCTTAAATCGGCAAGAAGACAGTAAAAGTGCTGCCTTTCCCGACTTCACTCTCTATTTTGAGCCTGCCCCGGTGGTGTAAAATGATATGTTTTACGATAGCCAAACCGAGACCGGTTCCACCTTGACTGCGAGAACGGTGAGAATCGACACGGTAAAATCGTTCCGTAAGCCGAGGCAAATGCTGCGGCGCGATACCATCCCCTCGATCCGTGACGCGGATTTCAACCGCGGGGCCAGCAATGCCCACCGCGCGCTGACGTTTTGATAACCCAATTGTAACAGCCGTGTTCGGCGCAGAATATTTGATCGCATTCTCGAGCAGGTTGCGAAAAACTTGCATCAATTCATCCGGGTTTCCCGAAATTTCCTCGATGGATTCGGACACGATCAGATCTATAGACTTACCTTGTTCGGTTGCCTGATGTTCAAGAGCTTCTTGAACTTGCTTAGCGAGCGCAGTGATATCCACACGCGCATGCGGCACAGATCGCCCGCTTGCTTGGACTTTAGATAAAGACAGCAGATCAGCAATCAGGCGAACCATTCGATTTGCCTCTTGTTCCATCAAGTCGAGAAATCGGCCACGAGCTTTGGCATCTTCTTTAGCAGGGCCTTTGAGTGTCTCGATAAATCCACTGATGCTCGATAATGGAGATCGCAGCTCGTGGCTGACATTCGCAACAAAATCGGATCTCATCTCTTGAGCTAAAAGCACTTCGTTTATGTCGCGAAGGCTAATCAGCAAAAAGTATTCACCGAGAGTTTCATCCTGAAAGGGCGAGACCCGAACGTCAAAGGGTCCATTAGCGGGTTCACCAAAAACAATCGTTTGCTGCATCACTTTGCGGCTTACGAGCGCGGAGTTAATCAACTCGATAAACTGTGGATTGCGGGTTAACTGAACAATATTTCTGCCTCGATTGTATTCACCAAATCGATCAGCAGCGGCGCGATTCCCAAACACGACCTCACGTAATTCGTTCAAGATCAGAACGGCTTCCTGAACGAAATCAAGATGACCAAAGCGCTTTTCGACGATCACGGCACGTTCTCCGCTAATTGCAAGGGCGGTATGCACGATCAACAGCTACGAGTGAAAGCATTTTAAGAAACCCGCGCAGTGTATTGCAAAATTTGAAGATTTCTGCACATTGTACGCTCAATTTTGCTATTGTCACATTGAAGTCGCTTTTGTCCGCTTACTGATGAGTGAAAATTAGGAGTTCGAACCATGCGCACAATTAAAGTCACTACTTTAGCCATTTTGCTTGCCGCTCCGGGTGGTGTAAGCACTGTTTCAGCACAGCAAATCGATGCAACTCAAGCTATTGGCGGTGTTGTTGGCGCGGCAGCAGGTGGCCTTGTAGGCAACCAATTCGGCGGCGGCAGCGGCAGGACTGTGGCAACAATCGCTGGAGCACTTGTTGGTGGCGTGGTCGGATCACAGGTAGCGAAGAACGTTGCACCAAATTTCTATGCGGCACAGCAACCTTCCGGATTCCAAACCCAACAAGCGAGCTATCAAGCGCCGTCAGCCTATCAAGGACAGACCAGCTTTCAAACACAGCAGCCTACTTATCAAGCGCCGCCCTCCTATCAAGGACTAACCGCTATAGGAACCCAGCAAACTGCCTACCAAACGCCATCTAGCTATCAAGGGCAGACTACTTTCGGAACGCAACAAACTACTTATCAAACGCCGTCTTCTTATCAGGGACAGACCGCTTTTGAAACGCAGCAAACTGCCTACCAAGCTCCGTCTTCTTATCAGGGACAGACTGCTTTCCAAACACAGCAAACCACCTACCAAGCGCCTTCTTCCTATCAAGGACAGACTGCTTTCCAAACGCAGCAGCCTACCTATCAAGCGCCGTCTTCTTATCAGGGACAGACCACTTTCCAAACGCAGCAAACTGCATATCAAGCACCGTCTTCCTATCAAGGACAGACCGCCTTCGAGACGCAGCAGCCTGTCTATCAAGCACCGTCTAGTTATCAAGGGCAGACCGCTTTTGAAACGCAGCAAACTACCTACCAAGCACCATCTTCCTATCAAGGGCAGACTGCTTTCCAAACACAGCAAACTGCATATCAAGCACCGTCTTCCTATCAAGGACAGACTGCTTTTGAGACGCAGCAGCCTACCTATCAAGCACCGTCTAGTTATCAGGGACAGACCGCTTTCGAAACACAGCAAACCAGCTACCAAGCGCCGTCTTCCTATCAAGGACAGAGCGCTTTCGAAGCGCAGCAACCAGCCTATCAAGCACCATCCAGCTATCAGGGACAGACGACATACACAGTTCGGCAACCGAGCCACCAAACACAGCAATCAGCTTTTTCTCAGGTTGAGCAGACATATGCCGCGCCAGGATCGACATACAATCAATCGACAACTTATACAGCCCCGTCTACATCGTCCTACAACGGCTCATTCACCACAGGTTCCGGTCCAGCATATGAGCCAGCAAGCACTCAAATCGGAGCATATAGCAATAGTTACGGCTCCACTTATGGTCGACCAACGTTTGGTTCTTTTTACGGAAACTAATCAGACTTCATTCTGAATGAAACGTTTTCAGGGCCGCTATCTCACGTTGATAGCGGCCCTTTTTTACCCCGCTAAGCCGCAAAACGTTCGCGTTTGGCATTAGTTAAAACACCAGCCATCTTCCAAAATACGGCTGCCAAAACAAATCCACCATATCCATCGACGGCATAGTGCCATCCGAGCAAAACAGACCCCACCATAATCGCTGCAAAGAAGATCCAAGCAGCGACAGCTACAAACCAGTTCACGCGGCTAGCATAAATCGCAATCAATGCGGCGGTTGCAACATGCATGGATGGGAACGCAGAGATACCAGCCGACCCGTCTCGCGCGCCGCTATAGCCTTCCCACAACAATTCTTGTGTTGATAATGCCCATAATGGAACTGTTTCAGCAGCTTCATAGAGGGTACTCATCAAAGGCACATATTCAGTGCCATATCCGGCTAATTCGTAAAATGCAGGACCAGCGGACGAAAAAATAACGGCAAGGAAGAACCCACCGAATAACCACGTCAGAGCAAAGCTAACGAGATACTGCATATGCGCGCCCCGCCCGCTCATACCCGCAATCAAAAGGCTTGAGATCATAACAACGAACCAAGCATTATAAATCAGGTTGAACGCACCCAGCACACTTGGATGGTACATGAACGAACCAAACCATTCATGTGGCAGCCATCCGAAGTGGAGTGCGATGTCTAAGTTCTTGAGTGCAACATCCCATTCAAACGGGCTAATGATTGCTATCGCGCCCTTCAAAACCGCAAAGCCGGTCATAAGCAACGAAATCGCGATCAACATATGAATTGAGTTGAATATCGCTTCCCGATTAAACAACAGCTTTAACCACTGAAACAACGCGCCACTGACACTGGCCGGTTTTTCAATCAGCGCCATCCGTACGAGTTTCCAAGTAAGAATGAGTCCAAGGATTAAGATCAGCGCAATCCCACAGAAATAGGCAAAGCTAGCCACAACGCCAAGATCAGGCTGGTTGCCCGTAAAATCTGACACGGGATAAGATAATAAAAACGTAAATGTTCCAAGCACATATAGGGTCAAATAATTCTTGGCCGTGCGAAGGAAATCACCAAAAAACTGTGAGCTTCCACCCACGTCCCTTGTTCCTGCCACTGGATAGGTCAAAGTTAAACCCTCACAAAGTACTACCAAGAAGAGCGCGGCAACCGCAGTCCGAGCCAGAGTAATATCGATGTAAAAAGTTAAAATTTTAGGAGGAAGGAGCTGCAAAATCTTTCGAAAACATAGGAAAAATGGCTATTTTTGCGCTGTCAATGCCTCTTCCAACTCAGCAAAGCTCGTAACCAAAACATCTGCACCGCTTTCCAGCAAAACGGCATCAGAGTGATACCCCCAAGTCACGCCAACAGCATAACACCCAAAAGACTTCGCCATAAGCATGTCATAGCTGGTATCTCCAATCATGACCATGCTATCCGCCCCAGTCAGCCGGGCGCAATTCTCGAGCATTCCGGGATGCGGCTTTGAAGGCGCATCATCTGCTGATTGCGTTGCCACAAAATGCCCGCGCAGCCCAGACTGATCGAGCAAATGGTCAAGGCCGCGCCGCGCTTTTCCCGTTGCCACCGCCAGCAACTCACCCGAATTGTTAAGACGATCCAAACAATCCCGCGCGCCAGCATAAAATGTTGCGCTTTCATTAGGGTTGGCTTCACGCCACGCTATCGAGGATTGTCTGAATGTTCTATCAATCACTGACAAAACTTCGCCGCTCTGCCCCGGTGCAAGCGCCGCCACTGCTTGCGGAACAGATAACCCGACAATCCCTCTGATGGCATCATCCGAAGGCGCAGGCAATTTTGCCGCCGAAAACGCCTCGCGCATCGCATGGATAATTGCGGCTTGGCTATCAACCAGCGTTCCATCGCAATCGAAGACGATCAAACGCAGGCTCATGCTTTCGGCTCCGGAAGTAAATTTTCATCATCTCCTAGCGATAAATCCCAGCCGAATGTCTCCCACGAATGTCGCATATGCTCGGGCATCTCTGCGATGAGTTCGACGGTCCTGCCAGACCCATCGGGATGCGGTATGGCAATGTGGCGCGCATGTAAGTGCAGTTTGTTACTTATTGAACCCGTCACACGACGTTCGGCGTCTTCACCTGATGGACCGTATTTTCCGTCGCCAATAATCGGGCAATTAATCGCCGAAAGATGCGCGCGCAGTTGGTGCGTGCGCCCGGTCACAGGCCGCAAAGCCATCCATGACGCTCTCTTCGCAGCCGTCTCAACAACCGCATAATCCGTGATTGAGCGCTTGGCATTCGGATGCTCTGCCATCTCGCGCGGTTCGATACAGATCATCTTCTCGCCCATCGGTCCGGGCAATTTTTCCAACGCATAGGCTACCGTTCCTTGCCGCACTTTTGGCACGCCGACACAAGCTGCCCAGTAAAGCTTACGCGCCGCTTTTGACCGAAAAGCCCCCGTGAGCGCCCGCGCCGCCGCACCGTGCCGCGCCAGCACCAACAATCCTGATGTGTCTTTGTCAATCCGGTGTACCAGCTTGGGCCTATCCCCCTCTCCGGCAAGCGCCCCGAGCATTCCGTCGATATGCCTCGATTGCCCTGTACCGCCTTGCACCGGGATACCGGGAGGCTTGTTCAGCGCGATCATATGATCATCCTCATAGATCACCATCGAGCGGATCAGCTTAACATCGGCATCTGAGATATTCCGCATCGGTTTAGGCGGTGGCGCATTACCATCGGGCACAGGAGGAACGCGCACCATCATATGCGCTTCGATCCGTGCGTTAGATTTTGCACGGCCACCATCCAGCCGCACCTCGCCCTTACGCAGCATCTTTTCGATGCGCCCTTGAGTAAGCTGAGGAAATTTAGCCCGAAGCCAGCGGTCAATTCGCTGTCCGGCTTCCCCCGGTTCGACTTCAAGATGTTGAACGCCGCTCATGGCCATACCGCCCTTCCGAGCGTCAGCCCGCCAAATAATGCAAGAATAGACAAAACCACCGATCCGCCGACATACAGCGCAGCGTGACCCATACGTCCATTTTCTATTAAATTCAAAGCATCAAGCGAGAACGCGGAAAAAGTCGTGAATCCGCCAAGCACACCTGTCATTACAAAAGGCGCATAGGCTCCCCAAGTTCCGGGAAACCTATGCAACATAGCCACCGCTGCGATACCCATAATCAGCGAGCCGAGCACATTCACAGCCATCGTTCCAACGGGAAAGCCCGGCCCAAAAACGCGCAATGTCCACACGCCAACGCCATATCGGAGCGACGCGCCGATTGCGCCGCCGAGAGCTACGGATAATACTGTCATTCCGCGCATATACAGCGCCGCCCCCGTTACAGCAATCAAGAGGTTTCCTATGCCGCGTAATCCAATGAAAATCGCAACCATTCCCGGCGACGGTATTGGTAAGGAAACAGTGCCCGAAGGCCTTAGAGTTTTAGACGCGGCAGCAAAACGCTTTGACCTCAGATTTGATTTTACCGAGCACGATTTTGCCTCCGCAGAGTTCTACACTGAGCATGGCGACATGATGCCTCCGGATTGGAAAGAACGCCTGCAAGGCAGCGATGCCATATTTTTTGGTGCTGTAGGGTGGCCAGATGTCGTCCCAGATCACATTTCGCTGTGGGGGTCGCTAATCAAGTTTCGCCGCGAGTTCGATCAATATGTCAATATGCGCCCCGCCCGCGCCATGCCCGGTGTTCCGTTGCCCCTTGTCGGACGCGGCCCCGGTGACATCGACATGGTGATCATCCGCGAGAACACCGAGGGGGAGTATTCCTCGATTGGCGGAAAAATGTTTCCGGGAACCGACCGCGAGGTCGTTTTGCAAGAAACCGTCATGTCCCGCATCGGCGTTGATCGGATACTGAGATATGCATTCGAGCTTGCGGTAAAACGCGGCGGCCATCTCACATCGGCAACAAAATCAAATGGCATATCAATAACAATGCCTTATTGGGATGAGCGTGTTGCAGAGATGGCAGAGCAATATCCCAATGTAAAAGTCGATAAGTTTCATATCGACATTCTGGTCGCGCAATTTGTGCTGCACCCTGATTGGTTTGATGTTGTTGTCGCCTCGAATCTTTTTGGCGACATTCTCTCTGACCTTGGCCCCGCTTGCACGGGTACAATTGGAATCGCTCCATCGGGCAACATCAATCCGGAAAGAAAGTTTCCCTCGCTGTTCGAGCCAGTCCACGGATCTGCGCCCGATATCGCTGGTAAAGGCATCGCAAACCCTATCGGCCAGATCTGGGCGGGTGCAATGATGCTGGATCATCTTGAACAGCCAAAAGCGGCTTCAGCTATTGTCTCTGCAATCGAGGTCGTTCTGTCCGATGAATCCCTGAGAACCGCAGATTTAGGCGGTAAAGCAGATACAAAAACCTGCGGGGCAGCAGTCGCCGATGCCCTCTTGAGTATGTAAGTACACGATAGCATTACTTTGATGCTTTCAGGCAGAAAACCTATATCCGCTTTGCCTGAAAGCGTTGGCTTAAACCGCGCCTTCCGACATGACCGCGAGAATTCGCGAGTCGCCGGACAAGCCAAGCGCCGTTCGATCCGCGTCACGGCACGTTATCAATGCTGCCAATCCCGCTGCACCGGAGGGCGAGCTTTCCAAGCTTATCTCGGCGAGTCGCGCAACCGCCGAACTCGCCTCGTCATCAGACAGAGTTACGAACGCATCGGCCTCTCTTGCTAAGTATTCAAGCGCCACATGCGAGGGGTCTTTGCAATCGAGCCGTCCCATATTCGAAACCGGTCCCGGCGCTGTGACTGGCCCCCCAGCCTGCACGCCCTCCAGCAAACAAGCCGCCGCATCAGGTTCGACAACGATAATTTTGGGATCGCTCCCCCATGCTTCGCGCAAAGTAGCCGCGACCGCCGATGCCATGCCGCCAACCCCCGCCTGCAAGAAAATATGCGTAGGGGCTTCCATGGCTTCAACCGTTTCAGCCGCGAGAACCGTATAACCCTCCAGCACCGTCAAAGCCGGATCGACATACCCCGGCCACGTGGAATCTGAGATCAGCAGACCTTCGCTACGCCCGGCCTGCTCCGCCGCCGCCATGCTTTCTTCATAAATTTCGCCAGCTCGAACGACCGTCGCGCCAATGCCTCTCAAACGCTCGGCGAAGCCTTCCGGCACAGAGTCGCTGAGATAGACGCTCGCTTTCACGCCGAAAACCCGTGCTCCAGCAGCCACCGACAAGCCGTGATTACCTGCACTGGCGCATAATACGTGCAAATCACTGACGGCGGACTTTACCGCATCCGAGGTCAATTCACTTGCTGCAACCGAGCGTCCGAGCGCGGCCTCTGCCGCTTCCTTGACAGCACAGGCAACTGCATACGCGCCGCCAAGCGCCTTAAAGCTGCCCAGCCCCATGCGTTGCCGTTCATCCTTGATACGAATACTCGCCACGCCTAGCGCTTCCGCCAAATCGGTGCGATCCAACAACGGCGTTTCAGCGTGAACCGGACAAGCTGACAACATCGCCCGCACAGGGTCAGCCACCGTGCGAAGAACACCGCGCGCCATCTCGACATCGGGCGACAGACCAGTCCCGCGCAGCGGATTCGAAACGATTCTCATAAAAGATTATCTCTACTTATTATCTTTGCGCCGACGCACTTCAGCAAAAACAGTCGGAGCATCCGCGCCCACCAGACCAACCGAACGTGCCACCGCCGCAGTATCCGCGCGAATAAAGGGGTTGGTCTTTTTCTCCACGCCAAGCAACGAAGGAGCCGTATATCCGCCCTTTTTCAGCGTTTCCGTTACCTCGGCAATACGAGCCAGCAATTCAGGATTATCCGGCTCTATATCGAGGGAAAAATCACCGTTTGCCGCTGTGTACTCATGACCAAAGAAAACCGTTGTATCATCGGGCAAAGCCTTCAACGCCGCCAATGATCCCCACATCTGCAATGCCGTACCCTCGAACAAACGGCCACAGCCCATCGCAAACAGAGTATCACCGCTGAAGAGAACCTTTGGCCCCGGCATGTGATAAACGATGTGGCCAACAGTATGCCCCGGCGTATCGAAGATATCGACGCTATGATCCCCAAATCGCCAAGGCTGGCCTGCTGTTACTTCAATATCGAGCTTTGGCAACCTCGCTGCATCCGCTCTCGCGCCAACAACTTTAACATTGCCGCGCGCGCGCAGCTTTTCGACACCTTCGACATGATCACCGTGATGGTGAGTCAGCAGGATGTGGGTCAAATCCCATCCTAAATAATCAAGCGCCGATTCGATTTGCGCAGCCTCGGGCGCATCAATCGCAGCAACCAAACCGCTGTCTTTGTCTCGCGCCAAATATCCGTAATTGTCCGACCGGCAAGGAAAAGTCGCTATATCGAGCGCACCACATGCGGTCATTTTGATAATCTCGGCTGCATCCGCCATTTTCGCGTCCTTTCGGCAGTATCGATTCTCTGCTTGATACTATTGCCTTGTACGTCCAATTGAACAGATGATGATACCCACGCAATGCAGGAGGCGGTGCCAATGCATCTCGACATCGCATCCCTCTGGGATTTTTACTACACGCACCATTTGGGTGCAGTCGCACAGCGAAATCTTCAACTGACGTTGCGTGGCATCTGGCCGGATGTAAAAGGAATGTCCGTCCTCGGATATGGGTTCACCGCACCGTTTATGCGGCCCTTTGCGAATGAAGCCGCGCGTACCCTGTGTTTTATGCCCGAAGTTCAGGGGGCCGGGGTTTGGCCGCGTGAAGGCCTCAGCGCAACTGCTCTTGTTCGCCCCGGAGAGTTACCTCTGCCGAATGGTTTTGTTGATCGATTGATTATTGCTCATGCAATCGAGGCGGAACCGCGCCTTGACGCCTTGATGGAAGAGATTTGGCGGATTCTCGCACCCGACGGGCGTGTCTTGATTATTGCCGCCAATCGAAGCGGGCTGTGGGCCAGAACGGACAATACCCCTTTCGGCATTGGCAGGCCCTATTCTGCAAGGCAACTAGACCGCCTGCTCCGTGATCACAATCTCACACCGGAAGCACATAGCGGCGCGCTTTATTTTCCACCCAGCGACCGCAGGTTTTGGCTGCGCACCTCCGCAACCGCAGAGCGCTTCGGGCGACGTGTCGACGCGCAACGCTTCGCGGGAGCTTTGCTTGTGGAGGCATCAAAACAGGTCTTTGCCTTGCCGCGAAATGGCGTAAAAGCGCGAGCAGGCGGATTGCTCGGCCCGATCAAAGGCCTCGCGCCAAAACCCGTAAAGCCGGTAGGGGCATCAAACCGCGATTGAATCCGCGCGCCTGCCCGCCTAAAGCTGATGGGAAGCAAGGGACGGGCCTATGACCGATACAGCACTGCCAACAGCGACCGAAGAACAACGGGCGACAAATCTCTCGGAAATCCGTGTCGGAATCGATTCGGTTGATGATCAGATCCATGCCTTGCTGTTGCGCCGTGCTGAATTTGTAGAGCAAGTCGCCGCCACCAAACGCCTCGCGGATGGGACACTACCAAAGGGTGCATATCGCCCAGCCCGTGAAGCGTCGATAATGCGCCGCCTGCACGCGCAGAACCGTTCTCCCCTGCCCTTCAGCATCGTTTTTACCTGTTGGCGAGAGATCATCGGCGGATTTACAGCAATGCAAAACCCTGTTTCCATCTCGGTACAGGCTTTAACTTCCAACGACATCCTCGACACCGCACGCGCGCATTTTGGTGCAGCGGCCCAAATCTCGCCGCGCGAAACTTTAGAGAGTGTGGTTCAAGACATCGCGCAAGACGCCGGGACAATAGGCGTGGCATCAGCCCGATTTGAAGATACGCCAGAAGATGCATGGTGGCTGGCTTGCATGGGCAACGACGCGCAATCACCTCGTGTTATCTCCGCCTTGCCCTTCTATGGAGACGAGATCACCGCATATTGCCTCAGCCATGCACCCCTAGAAGAGAGCGGCGACGATGATACGCTTATCGCCGTCCAATTCGACACGGTTCAGAACAACGATGACATCGACAAAAGGCTAGACGGCGCGTCACTCAAAGCAGAGGTGTTGCATATCTCCGGCAATACAGCGCTAATCAAAATTGCTGGCTTTCACGTTGAACAAGATGCCCCCATGCATCAAACACTTGCCAAAGCACTCGATGTTCAAACGTCGCAAATTTCGGTTATCGGTGCTTATCCTACTCCGATTCGCAAACTTTCCGATAAAGAGGAATGAGCATGACTCCAGAACCAAAACCCGGTCTCATGCGGATATCTCCCTATGTTGGCGGCAAAGCGACAGTTGCCGGAGCGAACCGGATTGTAAAACTGTCCTCGAATGAAAACCCCCACGGTGCAAGCCCGCGCGCTGTTGAGGCATTTCGTGCTGCCGGTGATAACCTCGCTCTCTATCCTGATGGCGGTGCAGTTGCATTGACCCAAGCCATCGCGAACAGCGAGAACCTGAATGCTGACCGGATCATGGTCGGTTCGGGGTCAGACGAAATATTATCATTGCTCTGCCTCGCTTATGCCGGTCCCGGCGACGAAGTGCTGCACTCCGCGCATGGATTTCTGATGTATGCGATCTCAGCGAAAGCTGTCGGCGCTGATCCTATCGCAGCCCCGGAGAAAGATCTCCATGCCGATGTGGATGCGTTGCTAGAGGCAGCCAATGAGAAGACGAAACTCGTCTTCCTCGCGAATCCCAACAATCCAACAGGTACTTTAATCGCGGATAGTGAAATCCGGCGGCTACGCGAAGGGTTACCGCCTCAAGCCTTACTCGTTATTGATGCTGCCTACGCGGAATATGTCGAGCAGGGCGATTACGATCCCGGAGTCGCCCTCGTCGAAGAACGCGATGACGTAATCATGACGCGCACATTTTCAAAAATTCACGGCCTCGCCGCGCTCCGCCTCGGGTGGTGCTATGGCCCGCCCGCCGTCATAGATGCCCTGCACCGCGCACGGGGACCGTTCAACACTTCCGCTCCGGCACAGGCGGCGGGAACGGCGGCGATTGAAGATACTGCATTCGTCAAGGCGACCCGCGAAGACAACGCCACAGAGCGCGCTCGTGTCACCGAAGCGCTGACAGCGCTTGGCCTTTCCGTGACGCCTTCCCACGGCAATTTTGTGCTGGCCGAAACTGGTGAAGATGGCCCACATTCAGCAGCCAAAACAGACGAATATCTTCAAACTCGCGGCATCCTCATCCGTCGGATGGATGGGTACGGCCTGCCCGGTCATTTGCGTATTTCAATCGGAACGGCAGAAGAGAACGGGTTGCTCATTAATGCACTGCGGGAATTCTTAGCATGATCCCTCGTCTCGCCCTTATTGGCCTTGGCCTAATCGGTTCATCGATTGCTCATGCGGCAAAGCGGGGCAATCTTGTCGGTGAAATTGTTGGCTATGCCCGCTCGCCCGAAACGCGCGAGACCGCGCTGGAAATCGGATTTATTGACCGAGCCTGCGACACCGCAGCAGAGGCAGCGAAAGATGCGGATATCGTGATCCTTTGCACCCCTGTCGGAACGATAGAGGCCATAACCAAAGAAATCGCGCCCTCATTAAAACAAGGGGCCATCCTGTCCGATGTCGGCTCGGTCAAAGCATCCGTTATCGCTCAGGCTCTGCCGCATCTTCCAAAAGGCGTCCATCTCGTTCCCGCTCACCCGGTTGCAGGAACCGAAAAGTCTGGTCCGACTTCCGGTTTCGCGACCCTTTTTGATAACCGTTGGTGTATCCTTACCCCCGTCCCCGGCGGTGACCCTGATGCGCTGAAAACGGTGGAAGAATTTTGGAGGGCGCTCGGCTCCAACGTCGATACGATGCCGCCCGAACATCACGACCGCGTTCTGGCTGTGACCTCGCATATCCCTCACCTGATCGCCTATACGATATGCGGAACAGCGAGCGAGTTGGAAACCGTCACCGGCTCAGAAGTCATCAAATATTCTGCCGCCGGTTTCCGCGACTTCACCCGGATTGCCGCCTCTGATCCAACGATGTGGCGCGATGTGTTTCTGCACAACAAAGACGCGACACTGGAAGTTCTGGGGCGACTGACCGAAGACATTTTCGCGCTACAACGGGCCATCCGCAAAGGGGATGGCGAGATGTTATTCGATCAATTCACGCGGACACGCGCGATCCGGCGTAGCATCGTAGAAGCGGGACAAGATACGGACGCCGATAACTTCGGACGTGATGGCGAAAAGAAAGAGGGTTGATGAACAAAGTCCGCGTTGCCTCCGTTCAATTCGAGTTACAAACGCTCGAAACTGCTGACGCATTCTATGCTCGCATTGATGATTTCACGCGCATCGCCGCTGACTACGGATGCGCGTTCATCACTTTTCCAGAATGGTTTACGCTTCCCCTTCTCAGCATAGGTGAACGCCTTGCTCCCGCAGAGGCAATGGACGCGCTCGTAAATCATTTGCCCGAATTCAAGTCCGAGCTTGCTGAGATGGCATCCCGATACGATATAACGATCATTGGAGGCTCTACTGCCGAGCGTACAGAGAGCGGATTTTACAACACCTGCTTTGTCTTCCTGAAAGACGGCTCGATCCATCGCCAACCGAAAATTCACCCAACACCGGATGAAAAAGCGGTCTGGAATATCATCGGAGCATCCGAACTCGGCACAATTCCAACCGAGCACGGCCCCATTGCCGTTCAAATCTGTTACGATTCCGAATTCCCGGAACTAACCCGCAGACAAATCGATCTGGGCGCGCGCCTCTTGTTTGTCCCTTACGCCACCGATGCGAGAACAGGCCACCTCAGAGTTAAATACTGCTGCCACGCGCGAACAATAGAAAATCAGATTTACGTCGTCACCTCTGGAAACTGTGGCAGAGTTTCTGGCGTTGAAAATATCGACATCAGCTATGCTCAAAGCGCGATTATGACCCCCTGCGATCACCCGTTCGCACGGGATGGCATCGCAAGTGAGGCAAGCGAAAACGTTGAACAACTCATCGTCGCCGATCTTGATCTCGATCTACTCGATTGGGCGAGAGCCAAAGGCGCGGTGCAAAATGTGAATGACCGCCGCAAAGACCTTTATTCCGTTGAATGGCAAGGCTCATAATTTTCATGGATAAGTCCGTTCGAACGCCACTTAAATATTTGTCACATCGCTACTCAGGCGCTCAATTCGCATAAGAGTTTGAGACGCTAATTTGGAGATCAAAATGGCCACTGCATCGAACGAGATACCAACAACGATGAACGCTTTCGTTCTGACAGAGCATGGTGATCTCAATGCTCTGAAGTTTCATACCGATTGGCCAGTCCCAACGCCCAACGATGATCAGGTTTTGATCAAGGTTAAAGCGTGCGGGCTAAACAACACGGACATCAACACCCGCACCGGCTGGTACTCGAAAGCTGTGACAGAAGCCACGAGTGGCGGCGGATACGACAAGGTAGATGATGAAGATCCGACATGGGGCGGCGCACCAATCACCTTTCCTCGTATCCAAGGCGCAGATGTTTGCGGTGAAGTCGTTGCTGTTGGAAAAAACGCTGATGCCTCACTCATTGGCAGACGTGTCCTGACGGATAATTGGTTACGCGATTGGGCTGATCCGATGAATCGTGAGGGAACAGGGTACTTTGGCAGCGAATGTGACGGAGGTTACGCAGAATATGCCGTTCTGGATCGCCGCAATGTCGGACCAATAGATAGCACGCTGACAGACGCAGAGCTTGCAACTTTTTCCTGCAGCTCAACGACCGCAGAGGGAATGTTGTCGCGCGCGAATGTCACCGACAAAGACACTGTACTTGTGACAGGCGCATCTGGCGGCGTCGGCTCTGCATTGGTGCAACTCGCAAAGCGGCGCGGGGCGCGTGTTGTGGGCATGGCTTCCGAAGCAAAGCACGCCGACGTCTTAAAGCTTGGCGCAGATGTGATGCTGCCACGCTCGCCGACAAACCTGCAGTCAGCCCTAAAACAAGCCATCGGACAGGAAACAGTTACCGTTGTTGCAGATATTGTCGGCGGGCCGACCTTCCCCGATTTGGTCGAGGTATTATCACGCGGCGGGCGTTATACTTGTTCGGGTGCGATTGCCGGTCCGATGGTCGATCTCGATTTGCGAACGCTCTATCTCAACGATTTGACATTCACCGGATCAACAGTGATTGAGCCGCACATCTTTCATGATGTTGTCGGCTACATAGAGCGCGGAGAAATCAAACCGGTCCTCGCCGCGACGTATCCACTGGCAGACTTACAAAAAGCCCAGCAGGCGTTTATCGACAAAAAGCATACCGGCAACATTGTCGTAATCCCATAAATGCCAACCTCGTGGTTTGCGGTGCGATTGAGACACGGAAACAATCGCACCATGAACCGCGCTCTAACTAACAATCTGCGCTGTTTCGACAACAGCATGGAACAGGACTTCTGCCCCAGCTGTTGACCATTCTTTCGAGATATCTTCCGCTTCATTATGTGATAACCCGTCCACACATGGACACATCACCATAGCGGTTGGATACATGCGGTTGATCCAACACGCATCATGGCCTGCACCGCTCACTATATTTCGATGAGAATGGCCAAGGCGTTCTGCGGCATTCCGCACAGCAGTTACGCAGCCTTCATCGAACTCAACCGGATCGAAACCGCCAACTTTTTCCAGCTCAACCTCAAGCCCCATCTCATCACAAATCTTCTTTGCGCCGACCGCTAAACGTTGTTCCATATCTTCGATGGTGGCGAGGACCGGCGAGCGGAAGTCCACCGTGAAGACGACTTTGCCGGGGATCACATTGCGTGAGTTTGGATAAACGTCGATATGACCCGCCGCGCCCACCGCGTCTGGTTTATGCGACCACGCAATCTCATCCACGAGTTCTAAAATCCTGGCCATTCCCAGACCGGCATTTTTCCGCATCGGCATCGGTGTGGAACCGGTATGAGAGTCTCGCCCTGTCACTGTTACTTGCGTCCAACTGAGGCCCTGTCCATGTGTCACGACGCCAATATCGACGCCTTCAGCCTCTAATATAGGGCCTTGCTCGATATGAAGCTCAAAGAAAGCATGCATTTTACGTTCGCCGACTTCCTCTTCGCCGCGCCAGCCGATGCGTTTGAGTTCATCTCCGAATGTCAAACCCGCCGCATCTGTCTTGGAATACGCTTCGTCTTGCGTGATGATCCCAGCAAAGACTGCCGATGCCATCATCGCTGGGGCAAAGCGCGTGCCCTCTTCGTTGGTCCAATTCACCACGGCAATCGGATGCTTGGTCTTGATATCGAGGTCATTAAGCGTTCTTACGATTTCTAATCCGCCCAAGACACCAAGCACGCCATCATAACGACCGCCGGTTGGTTGTGTATCAAGGTGCGAGCCGACCATAACCGGCAGAGCATCCGAGTCCTGACCGGGGCGAACCGCGAACATATTCCCCATCTGGTCTACACCAACAGTACAGCCTGCCTCTTCAGCCCATCGCTGAAACAACGCTCGGCCTTCGCCATCTTCGTCTGTTACCGTCTGACGGTTAGACCCTCCCGCCACGCCCGGGCCAATCTTCGCTATTTCATGAATTGTATCCCACAGGCGATCTCCGTTGATCCGAAGGTTTTCTCCCGGTGCAGACATATTGTTCCCCTAGGTCAATTTGACGTACGTTTCATTTTTTGAGGCTAACAGCCTCTATTTATCGAAATGCGATTATTTACTTGGCGAAAAGTTGAACTGGTCACAGAATGCTGGTCAAGCTGAAACTCGAGGCAAGGTGCGGATGACAGTAACTGAGACAACAATAGCGCGGGCAACGAAGACCCGGCGTAAAACACGAATCCAACGCGAAAAGGAAGGTATTATCCTTAATGCCGCGCTTGATGTTTTTTCGGCGTATGGGTTTGCAGGAACGACAATTGACAAAATTGCAGCCACTGCAGGGATGTCTAAGCCAAATTTATTGTATTATTTTGCCAGCAAGGAAGACGTCTACGTTACCTTGCTAGATAAACAACTAGCGGATTGGGTCGTCCCACTGGAGCAGATTCGCGAAGACGGCGACCCTATAGAAGAATTGCGCGCATATGTGCGACGCAAGCTGGAATTGTCGCGTCAAAGACCTCGTGAATCAAGACTTTATGCGATGGAAATCATTCATGGTGCACCCCACATCAAAACTGCATCATTTAAAGATTTGCGGAAGGTTGTAGAAGAAAAAGTAGCTGTAATCCAAGGCTGGGCCGATGCAGGTAGAATTACCGCAATCAATCCAACCCATCTTATTTTTGCGATCTGGGCAACGACTCAACACTACGCTGATTTCGATGTTCAAATCCGCGCAATCGACGACTCAGATGATGATGAGTTATTCGAAACAGCGGCTAAGTCACTCGAAACGCTGTTGCTTGATGGTTTAAAAGCACGCTAGCCACCCACCCGACCTACCCCACGGCCCTTGAGGGTGTTCGCGTCTGGCACTTCAGATTCCATTGAGTCTGAAACAATATTGAGGTCGAAAGTTGAGCCAGCCTTGAAGCATCATCAGCCAAAGCCGGTGAATGGGAAACAGACATGACGCTAACCGCTCTCGAATAATCTGCTGCGTGTCGTCGATGCAGATTTGGAAGATGATGAGCGTTTCGTAAGGCATCGTCTGGGCCGCATAAGCCGCATTAGCTCTATAGACTCGAATTTCGTCTATAACGCGGTGAAACGTACTTCAGTATTTCCAGAACGATGAAGCTCAGGTTTGCCACTCGAGCTTAAGCTTTTCGATAGATCAGACGTATTACTGAAGATTTAGAAAAGAGCGAGCAAGATCAAATACAGCAGAAGCGCGCGACATATTTTTTGACATGCGAGTGAGATAAAATGAATTCCGATACTGAAAACGAAACCGGACCCTCAAAAAAACACTTCCGGTTCTTCGACAATCGCCAAAAATATCTCATGTTTGTCCATACATGCAGCGAAAAAGATGTCGTCGCAAAACGGGTTGGGCAAGAGCTTGACCAAATTGCGCCAACCCCGCCTGCGCTTAGGGTTTTCGACGGCGGGATCGGAGACGGCACGGTTCTTTCAAAAGTTATGCGGGAAATGCATGGCCGTTTTCCAACGACACCATTTTATATCTCAGGCAAAGAAATCAGCCTTGAAGACATTAGATTATCCTTGGAGAAAATGGCGGATCGTTTGTTCGAACATCCGGCAACAGTCATTGTCTTCACCAATATGTTCTACGCAGAAGCGCCGTGGTTGACACCCCGCTCTGCTGCTAAAGCAGACATGGTTTGGAAAGAGGTTGCTCTACAGGGAACGACATCGCACGAATTTGATCAGCAGATCACTGACCTCCACGATTTCCTCGGCGAGAACTGGCAAGCAAAACACAGCGAAAAGACCGGCAATCCAATTTACGAAAAACCAGTTGCGCTGGTTCTCTATCGTGAAGATCACAAGTTCTTGCTGCACGATGTCATCCCGAAAAAAGGGGAAGCAAAAGCGGATTTCGATCTTGTACTCGCATCGCAACCTTACCGTCTTCGAGTCGCGGTAGAACAAAAAGTGCGGAACGTCGTTGCGCCTCTTGTGCGCGCTCTCAGATCTGGTGGGCGTTTGCTCGGCATTCACTCTTGCGGCCAAGACCCCGGAATGGAGCTGATCCAAAAAGTCTGGCCCGATGACAACCCGTTTACATCCACCCGCAATGATATTTTTGAAGCGACTCAAAGCATCCTTGGCGATGAAGCGTCAGATTATGAGTATCATGACACCAGCGATGAAGAGGCGATTTTCAGATACCAAATGCATACGCTGCCCGTTGAAGTCGATGCGAATATCGGAACATCGACTCTCTATGCCGCTTGGAATGCGGCTATTTATGTTGCTCAAATTAGCGACGACCGATTGGACCCGGAGTTACTAGGTTCATTGTACTTGGAGGCGACGAAAGACGTCTTAAAAAGCAATGACGGCCTCTGGTTCAATGATGAGGCCTACGTGATTTCCAAAAAGTGATCTATTGCATAGAGAGCAGTTTACACAGTCGAGAAAATAACAGTGACGTTGAAGTGAGCATCTAACGTTGAGCTAACGCTTGAGGAAAACACCGCTTGCGGATATCCAGTGCCGCATGTGGAGTTTTGCTAACCCGAATAAGTTCATGCGCGTGTCAGGCTATGTCCTGCCCGTGACGTCAACAATTGCGATCATCCTCTTTGTGTTGGGTGTTTATCAAGGGCTGTACGTCTTGCCGCCTGAGCGACTACAAGGCGACTCAGCCCGGATTATCCTCGTACACGTCCCCGCTGCTGCATTGTCAATCATGGTCTATGGCATGATGTGCGTCAGTTCGCTGTTTGCTTTGATCTGGCGGCATCCGGTCGCTGATCTGAGTGCCAAAGCCGCAGCTCCCGTTGGAGCGGCCTTTACATTGCTGGCGCTGGTTACCGGAGCAATCTGGGGATACCCGACATGGGGAACATGGTGGGTCTGGGATGCGCGACTTACCTCTGAGCTGATTCTGTTTTTCTTCTACATCGGTTATATCGCTCTTTGGGATGCGTTTGATGACGAGAGCAAAGCTGCACCAGCAGCAGCAATTTTCTGCCTTGTCGGATCGGTGTTTGCAGTGCTGGCGAAATATTCCGTGCTGCTCTGGGAGACATTGCATCAACCGCCAAGCCTAACAATCGGCGGTGAGGAAAATGTCCATAATGCGTTTCACATTCCGCTATTAATGATGATGGCGGCATTCTTTTTGTATTTCCTGAGCGTCTGGCTCGTGAGAGTGCGGACTGAAATCCGCGCCCGGCGCGTGCGGGCAATTCGACTAGCGGCGGCGCGCGAATGATTCCTGTTTATGAAGAGCAATACACATTTGCAATCTGGGCTTGCTATAGTGTGACAGCTTTCGTGCTGATCACAATGTTGGTCTATAGCCTCTGGCGTTCGCGAGTGACCAAGCGGGAACTCGAAGCATTGGACGGCGCACGTCGCCGCGCGCCTGCGGAGCCATCAAAATGATGCGTTTTTTCCCATTGGTCGCGTTTATCGCTTTTGCAGCGGCTTTATGGGTTGGCCTTTTTCGGGATGACAAAGAAACGCTGAGGTCGGCCTTCCTCAACGAACCAGCGCCTGTATTCTCCGCACCAAAATTCAAAGCCGAAGATGAATTTGTCTCTCTGACAGATTTTCAGGGCAGCGGTCCTGTCGTCCTGAATTTTTGGGCATCCTGGTGCGGGCCTTGTATCGTTGAGCATCCTGAAATTACAAAAATATCAAAGCTCGACGGGGTGCGCGTCATCGGTATGAACTACAAAGATGAAGAAGCCGATGCGCAGCGGTTTCTCGATCGATATGGCGACCCTTTCGCTGCCATCGGTGTAGATCAAAAGGGACGAACGGCGATTGACTATGGTGTCGCCGCCCTGCCCGAAACATTTGTTATCTCAGGCGACGGGCAGGTTATCTACAAGCACACCGGCCCGGTTAGACCGGAAGATTACGATGAAAAGATTCGTCCTGCTATCGAAGCGGCGCGAGGGCAGTAACGCCAACCGAAAGCGGTACGACCTACAAACTTAATCCTTTGGCTCGCGGGCAAAGTCTTCATCACTGACCGGCTCCATCCAGTCGATATGGACACCGTTGAGAGCCTCATGGATGGCGATATGACTCATAGCCGTGGTTGTTGATGCGCCGTGCCAGTGTTTCTCCCCGGGGGGAATCCAAACCGTGTCCCCTTGGCGCAGAACACGGACCGGCTCTCCCTCGGTCTGAAAGCGCCCTTCTCCCGCAATCACATAAAGCGTTTGTCCAAGCGGATGCGTATGCCAGTTAGTGCGTGCTCCGGCCTCAAAGGTCACACGAACCGAGCGCGCTCGTGCCGGTTCCGGGGCGTCATTAATCGGGTCAGCCCAAACCGTTCCTGTAAAGTAATCACTAGAAGCCATCTTACGGGGCCGTTCTTCGTTCTTATACAAAATCATACTGTCACTTCCTCTGGATAGAACTGTGTTTGCCACGCGGCAAGTCTCGGTTGCATTATTTTGAAGTAGAGTGGCGGAATTAATGCAAGCAAAACCATCCACGGATACCCATAAGGAAGCTGTGGAGCCTCGGTTGTCGGATAACTTTGCAACGTTGGGAAGCGCTTACGCGGCTTATAATGATGATCCGAATGCCGCTGTAAATTGATAAGCAACCAGTTCGACGCCTGATGTCCGCTATTCCAAGAATGGTGCGGTTGGGTGGGCTCATATTTCCCATTATCGCGTCTGCGCCGCATCAACCCGTAATGCTCAACGTAATCCACAAGCTCAAGCAACAGAACCGCGACAATGGATTGGATGCTCAAAATCATAATGCCCATCCATCCCCCGATAATCGCAGCCAAGCTCACAAAAAGGAAAGTCCATCCTGCATAGCGTAGAAAGGCATTATGCCTAGAGAAAAAGCCTGCCTCTCGCCTTTTCAATTGATCCCGCTGGATGTGCCAAGCTGAAACCACAGTGCCGATCAAAACACGCGGTAAAAACTGATAAATCGTTTCTCCCGCTCGCGCCGTTGCCGGGTCTTCGGGCGTCGCAACATTGATATGATGGCCATAGACGTGCTCAAGACACCAATGCCCGTAGAAAGTCGAACACATTAGAACTTCCGACAGGGATCGCTCGAACTTGTTCTGCTGGTGAGCCAATTCATGCGCGTAAGTAATACCTATCCCGCCGGAAGAGATACCAACGGCTGTCGCCATCGCCACAATCTCCCACCAAGCGAGGTGGCCAAAGGTCGCGATCCAAATCAAACCAAAAATCATGGTCAGCTGAACAGGAACCCAAAGCCACGTCAAAAGACGATGCCAGTACAGTTGGCTTACGTCGGTATCAGAAGGAAGCCGCGCTTCGTTCAGCTTCATTGCGCAATCTAATGCAGGAACAAGGACGAATGCACTGACAGGCGCAAGAAATATCCAAAATCCGCCCAGCCATGCCCCTAATGCAGCAAACGGCAAGAATAAAAATGATATTGCAAAAGGTGCAGCGTTCAAAAGCATATCAGACCTCCAAACAGAGTGTCTTGCGTAGCTAGTGAGGCAGGTGTCACGCCAAGAGCCGCGCCATCATCTAAACCATCAGAAACACAAGCACTTCGAGCACAATCTTAGCTACTCAGAATGTTGAAGTCATGATGCCGTAGGGTTGCCCTACCTATAGCTGGCCTTTCAGAGCTTCAAATCGCTTTCGCATCAAGCTGCCCCGCGGCTTAAACGCATCAATGTCGGCACGGTTCCTGTCAGCGCTTTCAACTACGATCATACCGATCATGCCCACCGCAAAATGCGGGCGGGATTTGAACATATAGACGCCGGGAACAGAGACAGTCACTCTTGCTTCGGCATTCAGCGGCGCTTCCCAAGGCTCCGCACCGGTTGGCACAATGATACTCGCGGCGGCATGACCACCATCCTCAGGTATGAACACAACGGTATCGCCAACTTTGGCCTGCACAATGGATGGCTCAAAAGCCATACGGGTTCCATCACTGCCTTGGTTCAGCATTCTAACGACATGCTCTGCGGCAAAAACGGGCATGCCTGATAGGCAGAGAGCAGCGGCAAGCAACAGCGATTTCATAGTTTGTCCTCAAGTTCGAATCAGGGTCCCCACGGTTTAAACAGTCTTACACGACGATTACGGCGAGAAAATCCACATGAAAGATATTCACCATTAGTTGCTCAGCGGTCTGCAATGCGTTGAATTAGAAGCACGGATTTCCCTTTCTTCGGAACAAGATTACAAAGAACATTCGTATGTTGGGAGTTTGCTTTGGAAATTGAGAATGACGGTTTGCTGGGTGCTTGGAATATCGCGGTCGATGGCGCGGCAACGCCTATCGGATGGGATCAGCTTGATGACCCGATAGCCACGGGTGGTTGGAGGTGGATTCATCTTCATCGCGATGCACCAAAATCTCAGGAATGGCTCATCGAAGGCGAAATCCCTCCCGACACTCTGGCCACAGCGTTGATGGCTGAAGACACCCGCCCGCGATACACCGAAATCGAGGGCAAAGGCCTATTGATGCTACGCGGGGTCAATCTGAATGACGGTGCGGAACCTGAGGACATGGTGTCCGTCAGAATGTTTATCGACACCGAATGGGTCGTGACTGTCTCCATGCGCCGTTTGGCCTCTGTCGACTCGATCATTGACGACGTAAATGCAGGTAAAGCGCCGCTCTCTCCAGCAGCCTTTGTCGAAAGGCTGGTGCAAGAACTTCATCTGCGCATGGAACCTGTATTGGATGAGTTGGAAGACATCATCGACACACATGAGCTTCACGCACTCTGCGATAACGAACCACCGGATACAAATGCGCGCGCCGCTTTCACCGATGCCCGCCAAGACGCCGTCATGCTGCGGCGTTACATAGCTCCGCAAAGCGCAACATTGCGACAGCTTTCGCACAAGCCTCCGCACTGGCTGCCCTCAGGTGAATTGTTAGCGGAGGAAGCAGAAGCCTTTGAACGCATCGTTGAAGATCTTGACAGCATCCGGGAACGCGCCGCTGTCCTACGCGACGAAATGGCAGCTCGCATTGCGGAACGGCAAAACTCTATCATGTTGGTTCTATCTGTCGTGTCCGTGATCTTTTTGCCCATCGCGTTTGTTACCGGCTTGCTGGGTATGAATGTAGCGGGGATGCCTTTGACCGGAACACCGTTGGGTTTCCTGATTATCTGTGGAATTCTAACAGTGATGGCTGGAACGTCAGCTTTATTGGTTTGGTGGCTTTTGAAACGATGAATGACCGGAGCGGAAACGTGAGCATGAAGTTTGTTTCGACAATTCTTGGTGGATTGGCTGGATGTTTTATGTCTACGACGTTAGCAGCAGCGGTTGAATGCGATGGCGCGGATCGCTTTAAATGTCTGTCTGAATACGCAAACGCCGAACTCGACCGCCTCGAGCTGACGCCAAACAAAGATCAAGCCTCTTCATTCAACGCACTAAGTAGCTTTGATATCTTGGCCGACAAAGGTCCAGAAGAGACCGTTAAACGATGGGAAGCCGATGGCCTGCCCGTCTATGATCTGATCTTGACATTGCTTTTAGCCAATCGTGATGACCACGCGGAGAAAGCCGCTCTAGCCGCCGAGAAACCATTCTCCTTCGACGCCGACTCTAAAGCCCTGAAAGGCGAACAAGGACTTCAACAGATGCGCGAAGACCTGAAATCCTTTTATCATGGCGAGGAAGACATGACCTATGCGCGCGCATGTGTGAGCGATGAGGCGTTCAAAGACCTCATCGGTGGCGGCGCGCAAATGCGGGTTGGGGCCTGCCGCCTGCCCTACGATCCGGTCAGCGTTCAACGCGCCTTCGCGATGATGCAACTTCTCAAAGGTGTAACCAGGGACCAAGCTGTCGAAGCAACGATGCAATATGCCTATCGCGTTCCGTCATGCGCTGTAGCAAGTGCAATTATCGAAATTGCTCCTACGGCCACGGCTTTGGCTGACGACAAACCTAGTGCCGCTTGGAAAATATTGGACATGGCAACAATATGCGCCGCCGAAATGCTCACAGCCCAGGAACTATAGGGCCTATCAGACCCACTCGCCATTAACGTATCGGTGACAATTAACCACGTATGATCGCGTTAAAGGTTTATGCAACGCAATGGCTCTTGATGCAGCGCAGCATTTCGGGCATGGGAGCGGAAACTTCTCCCACAAATTCCCGGAGCTTTCCCGATGGACCTGCGAAATATCGCGATCATCGCCCACGTTGACCACGGCAAGACAACCCTCGTCGACGAACTTTTAAAACAGTCCGGGTCGTTTCGCACGAACCAAGCTGTTGCCGAAAGAGCAATGGACTCCAACGACTTGGAGCGTGAACGCGGGATTACTATTCTCGCGAAATGTACATCGGTGGAGTACGAGGGCGACCGGATCAACATCGTTGACACGCCCGGCCACGCAGACTTTGGCGGAGAGGTTGAGCGCATTCTCTCTATGGTCGATGGGGTCGTATTGCTGGTCGATGCCGCCGAAGGGCCGATGCCCCAGACAAAGTTTGTGACCGCAAAGGCGCTCGCGCTCGGTCTAAAGCCTATCGTCGTGCTCAACAAAGTCGATAAGAACGACGCTGAACCTGACCGTGCTTTGGACGAAGTATTTGATCTCTTCGCCAACCTCGGGGCCAGTGACGAGCAATTGGACTTTCCTGTCCTATATGCATCGGGCCGCAGCGGTTGGGCCTCGGAATCACTGGACGGTGCGAGAGACAGCCTGATCCCCCTCTTCAAATTGGTCATGGCGCATGTCTCCCCTCCTGAACAGGTAAAGCACGCAAGCGAACCTTTCCGCATGTTGGCAACCACGCTTGGGTCTGATCCTTTTATCGGGCGGATACTGACGGGCCGTGTAGAAACCGGAACCTTAAAGACCGGCGCGAATATCAAAGCGCTTTCGGTTGACGGGTCGGAGATCGAACGATTCCGTGTCACCAAAATCCTTGCCTTCCGTGGCCTGAGCCAACAGCCCATCGATGAGGCACAAGCCGGTGACATTGTTGCCCTCGCTGGCATGTCGAAAGCGACCGTGGCGGATACGCTCTGTGATGTAGCCGTAACGGACGCTCTCGAAGCACAGCCGATTGACCCACCGACGATTACAGTGACTTTTGGCATTAATACCAGCCCCTTAGCCGGGCGCGATGGTAAAAAGGTTCAATCGCGAGTCATCCGTGACCGCTTGATGCGCGAAGCCGAGTCGAATGTCGCGATCAAGATCGGCGATACGCCGGGCGGCGAGGCATTCGAAGTCGCAGGGCGCGGCGAATTACAAATGGGCGTCTTGATTGAAACCATGCGCCGCGAAGGGTTCGAGCTGTCAATCTCCCGCCCCCGCGTTTTGTTCCGTGAGGAAGGCGGCAAAACGCTCGAACCGATGGAAGAAGTTACCATTGACGTTGACGAACAATATTCCGGCGTTGTTGTGGAAAAGCTCGCACAGCGCAAAGGCGATGTTGTCGAGATGAAATCCGCAGGCGCAGGCAAAACCCGTATTATCGCTCATGCTCCTGCGCGCGGCCTGATCGGGTATCACGGCGAGTTTCTCACAGATACCAGAGGAACCGGCGTCATGAACCGCGTTTTCCATGACTGGGATGAATTCCGGGGCGCCATTCAGGGACGCCGCGCCGGCGTCCTTATTGCGATGAACCAAGGGGACTCGGTCCCATTTGCGCTTTTCAATTTGGAAGATCGTGGAAAGCTTTTCATCGGGTCCGGCGAGCAAGTCTATGAGGGCATGATCATCGGCGAACATTCGCGCGGCAATGACCTGGAAGTAAATCCGCTCAAGGGCAAGAAACTGACGAACATCCGTGCTTCCGGCAAGGATGAAGCTGTTGTTTTGACTACGCCTATTCGGATGTCGCTTGAACAGGCTATCGCCTATATTGATGATGATGAGCTGGTTGAAGTAACCCCCAATCATATCCGCCTTCGGAAGCGTCATCTCGACCCTCATGAACGTAAGCGACAATCCCGAACTGCCGCATCTGCATGAATGCCATAACCCTCTGATTGAGTCGCAAACTGCGACTCTTTCTCATAATTCTTTTACTTTTTGATAACTTATGGTGGTAAGTTTTAAAATAAAACCTTGCCTAAACCATAGATTTTTAGCAGTTTTTTTGTCTCCCTTTGCGCGAGTAACGCTTTTGTTAAGTTTTGGCGCACTCGTTGCGTAGGATTAACTGCGCGTTAAGTGGGAGCGCAGTGCAAAAAGGGTGTGAAAGCGATGAAACATCATGTTGACGTTCATGTAGGGCAACGCATTCGGCGTCGTCGCTGGATGGTTGGAATGACTCAGCAGCAACTTGGGCAAGCTGTCGGTATTAAATTTCAGCAAATCCAAAAATACGAAACCGGCATGAACCGGGTTTCGGCGAGCCGTCTTTATGAAATTTCGAAAGCTCTTGATGTACCGGTTGCTTTCTTTTTTGAAGCGGTTGGCGAACACGCTAACGAGAACGAGGCTTCGGATCAGGTTGCAGAACTGACTGTCGATAAAGCGGAAGCGCCAGCTGCCGATTTGTTCACTGACAAAGAAGCCCTTGAACTCATCCGTTGTTATTTCAGGCTCCCAGAAGAACCTCGTAAAAGGTTGTTTGAGCTGACACGCTCGTTGACCAAAGCGGCCTAAAAAGTTTGCTCTGTAAAAAAGCTGAACCGATTTCGTAGCGGCTTTTTGATGGGCTTTAGGAGTATTGTTGCGTATAATCTCTGCGCTGTATTGAGTAGCGTTTGTAGCAGAGACGAAAGCAGGCCGCCTCATGAATACTGAATCGTCACACCTTGCGACTGACCTTGATGTCGCAATGGCTTTGGCCGAAGCCGCCAGAGTATCCGCTTTAAAGTACTTCCGATCTGACAGCCTACAAATCGACAATAAGCTCCTAGCGGCTGGTGCTTTCGATCCTGTGACAATTGCGGATCGGGAAGTCGAAAAAGAAATCCGCGCAATCCTCTCACAAACCCGCCCCGATGACGGAGTTCTCGGCGAAGAGCATAGCGATACCATCGGGTCATCCGGGCGCAGTTGGGTCATTGATCCCATAGACGGAACACGCGCTTTTATGTGCGGTTTGCCGACTTGGGGGGTTTTAATTGCACTGAATAACAATGGCCGTCCTTTTCTCGGTGTGATGGATCAACCCTTCACGGGAGAAAGATACATAGGCGTTGTCGAAGAAAATTCATCGACCGCGCGCTATCAGCACAATGGCATCGAAACCGCGATAAGTACCCGGCGCTGCTACAGCGTGACCGATGCCGTGATGTGTTCGACCGCACCGGATGCGTTTGGCAGCGCAGAAGACGTTAAAGCCTTCTCACGTTTATCATCACATACCCGTCTGACACGATACGGAACCGACTGCTACGGATATGCGATGCTGGCACGCGGTAACATTGACCTCGTGGTCGAGTCTGGTCTTCAAGCCTATGACATTCAGGCCATGATGCCTATTGTTGAAGCTGCAGGCGGGGTCATCACAAATTGGCAAGGCGGCGATTGCTCCCAAGGCGGACAGGTCATTGCCGCCGGAAGTGCAGCCCTGCATCAAGAAGCGATGGCCATACTCGCGGGTTGAGCTACCGCAACGCCAACCGAAGCGCCGCCGCCGCAACCAGCGGGCAAAGCGGCAGACAAGCCAGCGTAATCGCACCAAGCAACATTAGATAAGGCGATGCGTCCAAACCACTCGCCGCAGCATTCCCAGCCAAAGCACCCAAGACCAGAGTGGGCACATAGAGCGGAAGCACCAGCACCGCTGTTAAAACGCCGCCTCGTCTCATGCCCGACGTCAGTGCCGCCCCGATCGCTCCAATCATACTCAGCGATGGCGTTCCAAGCGCGAGCGACGCGATCATCGCACCATAAGCCTCACCGGGCATATTCAACGTAATCGCCATCAGAGGTGCAGCGATCAACAGCGGCAATCCTGTCGTCAACCAATGGGCCAGACATTTCGCCAGCACAGTCACCTCTAGCGGCAGCGGTGACAGCGCGAGCAAGTCCATCGACCCATCTTCAACATCTGCCTGAAACAATCGATCCAAGGTCAGCATACAGGCGAGAAGCGCAGCAATCCAAAGCATTCCCGGCGCAATGACACCGAGTAAATCCGGCTTTGGCCCAACGCCAAACGGAACCAGCACCGCCGCGATAACAAAAAAAGCAACTCCGAGCGCGCCGCCGCCACCCGTGCGTAAAGCAAGCGCCAAGTCGCGGCGTACCATCGTCCAAAATGCACCCATCACCAAGCATCGCCCGAGAGTACGAGGTCATCCGCATTCATGACCCCCTCTTTAGGCGTGGCAACAAAGGCCGCCGGATCGAGAGTTTTCGCGGATGGAATTGCCAAGTCGATATGCGTTGCCGCCACGACAACCCCTCCGCTCTCGCAACGTTGCCGCGCCAATGCCGCCACCCGAGCCGACGATTCCGCATCCAGCGAGACAGTCGGTTCATCCAGCAGCCAAAGAGGACGGTCAATCAATGCCAACCGCGATAGCCCCAGCCGCCGCCTTTGACCCGCCGATAAAGTGCGGACGTGATGGTCAGCGAGTTTCTCAAGGCCAAGTGCCGCCACTGCAATCGGAACATTGGCGCGGGGCGCTCCATAAATCTGCGCCCAGAATGTCAGAGTTTCACTGACCGTCAGCGCGGGCTTCACCGCGTCAAGGTGGCCGGTGTAAAGCAGGTGTGATTGAAATTCCGCGCGATCTTCCTTCAGCGATACCGGACCAAATTTCGCATTACCTTCATCCGCACGGAGGAGACCCGCCAATATACGCAGCAAAGTCGATTTCCCTGCCCCATTCGGCCCGGCAAGGATCAACGCCTCGCCGGCCTCGACCTCAACACCCAGTTCGGCAAACACTGTGCGCCCGGCGCGAACGCATCGCAAATTCTCAATATTCAAATTCATAGCGCTTGCTTATCGAACGGAATCCGATGCGTGAAGCCCTATGCTTTCATGTCACGGGCAAGTGCGCGCCATACAGTTTGGATTCCGCAAAAGCAAAATGCACAAAAATTAGCACTCATAATTTTTTCGATTAAAAATTCAGCAAAAACTCTTATCCACAAAACAAAGAAAATCACCAAACTTTAAAATACCTTATTATTTTCAATGCTATAAAGAATGTTAAATAAATGGCATGCCTTTTGAAGTGTTAACCTTTGCGGGGCGACACACATGCCCCGCGTTCGGTAAGATGATCGCAGGAGCACCAAGTGAAGCTAATCATCGCTATAATCAAACCTTTCAAACTCGAAGAAATCCGCGAGGCTCTGATCAAAATTGGAGTACAAGGCCTCGTCGTCACAGAAAGCAAAGGCTTTGGACGCCAATCCGGTCATACTGAGATTTACCGGGGAGCTGAATATGAAGTCACCTTCGTACCAAAGCTCAAACTTGAGATGGTGATCCCAGACTCGCTCGTTGATCCTGTTTCCGAAGCGATTGCAACAACTGCAAAAACCGGACGCATCGGAGATGGCAAAATTTTCGTCCTGCCAGTTGACTCCGCCATGCGTATCCGAACCGGCGAAACCGGAGAAGAAGCTCTGTGAATAATTCCACCCTACTATTAAATGACGATCCAAGAGGGACTGCAAAGATGATCAAGCCAATCCTTGTAAGCGGTATAGCGGGACTATCGCTATTCGCCTCACCTGCGTTCGCACAGGACACCTCAAGTGCAATACCTGGGGACTCCGTTTTCGTTTTCAATACCCTGCTGTTCTTGATCGGAGGTTTTCTGGTCATGTGGATGGCGGCAGGCTTTGCGATGCTCGAGGCCGGTTTGGTCCGCAGCAAAAACGTATCCATGCAATGCACCAAAAACATCGCCCTCTTCTCGATAGCGGGAATTATGTTCACGCTCGTTGGATATAACGTCCTCTATCCCGGCGATGGCAATTGGATGATCGAAGGATGGGTTGGAAATCCATCCGTCAAAGACATCAAGCTGCTGGATGCGGATGGCAACCCGACAGTCACGGCGGGTGACGGGTATTCGTCCGGCTCGGATTTCTTCTTTCAGCTGATGTTCTGCGCGGCGACCGCATCGATTGTGTCCGGGACGCTGGCAGAGCGGATAAAGCTCTGGCCGTTTTTAATCTTCACCGCTGTCCTCACCGGATTGATCTATCCAATCGTCGCGTCATGGCAATGGGGTGGCGGCGTTCTGTCCGCAGCGGGCTTCTCTGATTTCGCAGGCTCAACTCTGGTTCACTCCGTAGGTGGTTGGGCAGCCTTGGCCGGTGCAATTTTACTGGGTGCTCGGACCGGAAAGTTTCGCGACGGTCAAGTCCATCCGATGCCCGGTTCCTCAATGCCACTGGCCACACTGGGAACATTCATTTTATGGCTGGGTTGGTTCGGCTTCAACGGCGGATCACAACTTGCCCTCGGGTCAGTCAGCGATGCAGATGCCGTCAGCCAGATTTTTGCCAACACCAACATAGCAGCATCCGGCGGCGCATTGGCGGCAATGATCCTTACGCAAATACTCTACGGTAAAGTCGATTTAACGATGGTGCTGAACGGCGCGCTCGCCGGACTTGTCTCCATCACTGCCGAACCATTAGCGCCCACGATGATCGAGTCGATTATGATCGGTGCAGTCGGCGGTGTGATCGTCGTCTTTGCGGTTCCCATGCTCGACAGAATGCGCATTGACGATGTGGTCGGCGCGATCCCCGTTCACTTGCTCGCCGGTATATGGGGCACGATTGCCGTTGCTTTCAACACGCAGACCGAAGGCGCGGATGGCATCCGTAGCGTAAGCGAACAAATTTCCATCCAACTTTACGGCATTGGATTAGTTGGACTCTTCACATTTGTGGCCAGTTTTGCATTATGGATGCTGTTGAAATTATTGTTCGGAATCCGCGTCAGCGACGAAGACGAATATATCGGCTTGGATGCAGCGGAAATTGGCATCGAAGCCTATCCGGAGTTCGGAAAAGGATCGCAGTCCCTCTGATCCTTTTCCGTTCTAGCCCGCTTCCGGTTGATCCACTGTCAATCGGAAGCGGGGTATCTTTCCCCTGACTGCTTGTGAGATGCGCGTGGCCGCCTGCTATCAACTACCGGATGCGATCTTTTTCTTCGGATCGAAGAACGGTTTTTCCACAACGCTCGCCCGCGCAACACCCGCCGGTATCTCGACCTCAAGTTCCGTCCCGATATCGGCGTTCTCCACAGATACCATTGCAAGAGCGATATTCTGCTTCAGACGCGGTGAGTAAATCGCCGATGTCACTTTGCCAATCGTTTCGCCAGCACGCACCACAGGCCAGAAAGTCGTGTTCGGCCCGGACAACCGTTCGCCCTCAATCCGCAGACCAACTTGCTTACGGGTCACACCTTCCGCACGAATGCGGGTCAAAGCGGCCTTGCCGATAAAATCAGCATCCATATCAAGGTCTACAAACCGGTCCATCCCCAGCTCAAAAGGATTGGTCCCGATATCCATATCTGCATGATACGAAAGCATACCGCCTTCAATGCGGCGGATCGAGGATGTGTGACCGGGCTTCAGACCGAACGGTTCTCCGGCTTCTATGATTTTGTCCCAGAGTTCACCGCCGCGCGATCCGTCCTGCAAATAGAGTTCATACCCCAATTCGCTGGACCACCCTGTGCGTGAGACGATCAGCGGAATGCCATCCAGTTCGACTTCACGCAGCCAATAATATCGCAGGTCAGAAATGCTCTCCCCGAACAGCGCTTTCATCACGTCGCCGGATTTCGGCCCTTGCAGTTGAAGGGGCGAGACATCGGGTTCGCGGATCGTCACATCCAGACCAGCGTGAACCGCCACACCTTGCGCCCAGAATAAAATATCGCTGTCCGCCAGCGAAATCCAAAAATGGTTCTCTCCGAGGCGCAACAGAACCGGGTCGTTGAGAATTCCGCCGTCGGCATTCGTAATCAGAATATACTTACATTGGCCCACGGCCAGCTTCGACAGATCACGCGGGGTCAACGTTTGCACGAATTTAGCGGCATCAGGACCGGTGATCTCGACCTGCCGTTCAACAGCCACATCGCAAAGAATCGCATCATTGACGAGGTTCCAGAAGTTCTGCTCCGGGTCACCAAAATCGCGCGGAATATACATATGATTATAGACGGAAAACGCCTTTGCACCCCATCTTACGGTAGCATCAAAGTAAGGCGACTTTCGAATTTGCGTTCCGAAACCAAATGAATCTGCATCGGTCATGTGACTGCTTTCTGTAAAGGCTTGGACGGTCGTTCAGAGTCCACCCTGCCCATCCATCAGCATATCACGTCATAATCATATCGGCGGCCTTCTCTGCGATCATAACCGTCGCTGCATTCGTATTTCCCGACACGAGGCGCGGCATGATTGACGCATCGACAACCCGCAAGCCATCGACGCCATTCACCCGTAAGTCAGGCGAGAGCACATCGTCCTCATTCGGTCCCATCGCGCAGGTGCAAGTCGGGTGATAAATCGTCGTCCCAAACGCACGGCAATAGTCGAGCAGAGCTTCATCACTATCGACATCCGGCCCCGGTATCTTTTCGCCATCCGAAAATTCGGCCATCGGTTCGGCGTTCAAAATCTCCCGCAAGCGCCTCAGCGCGGCGACACTCGTATCGCGATCATAATCGGTTGAGAGATAATTTGCTCTGATCTCCGGCGCGCGCGCGGGATCACCGGAGACGATATGCACACTCCCCCGGCTTTCTGGGCGCAGCAAACAGATCGACGCCGTGTAACCGGAGAACTTGTGCAAAGCATCACCCATTTTATCGACGCTAAAGGTCAGAAAATGCACTTGCGTATCCGGCGTCTCAGCCTCGGGGCGTGCTTTGAAAAATGCCGTCCCATATCCTGCGGCCACCGCCAGCGGTCCCCTCCGCCGCAACAGAAAGTCCAGCCCCATACCGATGCGACCGCGCAAGCTGTGATACTGATCATTCACAGTGACCGGCTGCTTACACTTCATCACGATGCGCGCCTGCAAGTGATCCTGCAAATTCTCGCCAACCTTTGGACTGTCATGCAGCACAGAGATGCCCTGTCTGGACAGCCGCGCCCCATCCCCGATGCCGGACAGTTCCAAGAGTTGCGGCGAATTAATCGCCCCCCCGGACAAGATCACCTCGCCCCGCGCAAAAGCCCTGCGCGTTTCATCCCCTTGCCGATATTCGATACCGACCGCGCGCTTGCCCTCAAACAAAATCCGCGTGGCAAAAGCCTCGGTTTCGACTTTTAGATTTGTGCGGGATTTCGCAGGCCGCAGATAGCCCTTCGCAGTACTCCACCGCCAGCCATTGCGCATGGTGTTCTGAAAATAACCGATGCCCTCTTGGTTTTCGCCGTTGAAGTCAGGATTAAAAGGCAGACCGACGCTCTCGCCCGCCTTGATGAACGCATCCACCAGCGGACTGGGATCGCGGGCTTCGGATACCGAGAGCGGCCCGCCCGTCCCATGCCAATCATCCCCGCCGCGTTCCTGATCTTCGGCGCGGATAAAATACGGCAGCACATCATCGAAAGACCATCCTGCACAGCCAAGCTGACGCCAGACATCAAAGTCCCGTTGTTGACCTCGAATATAGATCAGACCATTGATTGAACTTGACCCGCCCAAAACTTTGCCGCGCGGCTGCACAATCCGCCGCCCGTTCAGCTCCAGCTCAGGCTCGGTCTGATACAGCCAGTTCACCCGCTCGTCAGAGAACAGTTTTGCATAACCAATCGGGATATGAATCCAGGGATTCCAATCCTTCGGCCCCGCTTCCAGCAAAAGCACCGAATGCTGTCCACTGGCCGACAATCTGTTTGCCAAAACACAGCCGGCAGAACCGGCTCCGACAATAATATAATCAAATGAATCGCTCATGGAACGACCCTATCGCGTGTTAGGATTTAGTCGAACAGATTCCACGAAAAATTGCCCCCACGCGCTATCGCATGGAGGTTTTCAGAGTGAGATCTTTCGGATTTTAAGATGTATCCGGCGGGCGCGGGTTTTGCCGAACCAAACAATGACAATCCCATAAGATTTCATCAATCTTGTGGATGTGTTTTCGCCGATAGCCCGGTGGCAGGCCCATGCGAAGCGGTGGAACGCTTTTCGGCCCCGGCGCAGCGGCCTTTCGTTTGGCCACTTCACGCACATAACGCTTCGCCTGTTTCGGCATATCTTCGAGCGCCAATTTCAACGCCAAGAGGCGACGATACAAAGCCTTTGCCGAAACCTCGTCGTCCGGTGTCAAAACTGCTTTGGGTTCCGACCAAATCACGAAATCAGGCTGACCATCAAAACCGGCAATCCGAACTTGAATCTGAGGTTCC
>CALKBI010000013.1 GCA_937990185.1 uncultured Neomegalonema sp.
CAAGATCACCCTCTCACGCCGATGACGGATGCCGATATCCGGCGGTGGCTGCGGTATCAGACACAGAGTGAAGTCGGGCATGTGCCGCTTTCCGTTATCGCGCAAGGACCGCAGGCTGTGCAGTCGGCGCTGGAAGATGCAGCGGCGACACTGCTGATCGCAGATGCGGTGTCCGACGATGATCTGTTGACGCTTGGCGAGGCGCTCGACGGGACCAAGTTGATCACAGGTGGATCGGGTATTGCGCTGGGATTGCCTCGCAACTTCATCCGCTCTGGCACGGCGCAAGGAGGCGGTGTTGCGACGACCGCAGTCCCCGGGCCAGACGCGATCCTGGCGGGATCATGCTCCGGCGCGACACTAGAACAGGTCGAGTGCCATGCGCGCGATTATCCGACGTTGCCTATTGACGTATTCGAGGTGATGGAAGGGCGGACGACTGCCGCAACGTTGACCCAATTCTACCTCGAACATGTGGGGCGCGCTCCGCTCGCCTATTCCTCCGGATTACCGGATCAGGTGCGCGATGTGCAGGCGCGGTTTGGGCGCGAAGCAGTCGCGAATATGCTGGACGCGCTTTTTGCCGATACCGCTCGGCTCCTTGTCAGCAAAGGCTATAGGCGTATCGTCGTTGCGGGTGGTGAGACGTCCGGAGCGGTGGCGCAAGCCGTTGCCGATACGCTAGGCTCCCCTGCAATGAACATCGGTGTGGAGATTGATCCGGGCGTGCCCATGTTGACTCTGGGCGAAGATGTGCGCGTAGCGTTAGCACTGAAATCGGGTAATTTCGGTGCGCCAGACTTCTTCTCGAAGGCATTGCGTATCATGGAGGGTAGTACGTGAACAAACACGAGATCGACCTGCGCGAACAGATGGCTGTGCACTGCGCATCGCTCTTTGCGCGTGGCTTTTCGGTCGGAACGGCTGGGAATGTTTCAGCAAGGCTTGATGACGGCATCCTGATGACACCAACAAATTCGACCCTCGGGAGTATCGACCCTGAGAGGATCGCGAAGATCGATCTGTCGGGCAATCATGTCGCAGGTGATAAACCGACGAAAGAAGTCTTTCTGCATCAGGCATTCTACGAAACCCGCCCACAGACCGGTGCTGTTGTTCATCTGCATTCGACTTGGGCGACTGCGCTTTCCTGTCTGGAGGATACCGACCCGGAAGACTGCGTCCCACCGCTGACGCCTTATGTGGTTATGCGCGTTGGAACCGTGAAGATGTTGCCTTACCTCAAGCCGGGAGACCCCCAGACCGGTGAAATGATCCGCGCGTTAGATGGAAAATACGGAGCTGTCCTGCTTGCCAATCACGGACCCGTCGTCTCCGGCAAGGATCTGTTTTCCGCCGTCTGCGCTGCCGAGGAACTCGAAGAAACGGCAAAGCTGCTCGTCGCACTACGAGGGCAGAAGACGCGGATGTTGTCGGAAACCGATGTCGCCGAATTAAAGCAAACATTCGGTCAAATTTGAGAACGACGTGAAGACCACCTCGCTCAAAATCGAGGTAGAAACAGTCGATTTTCCCGACTTGGCTGAGATGCTGTGGGAACGCGTGACGCGCATACCCCACGTTCTGAGGCTGCTTTGCGAGAACCACTTACGGCATTGTGGAACACTATAGCCACTCCTGAATGCATTCGGCGGCGTCCGCGATGCAGATTTCGAATTCACGTTTCGACCGAACCGCCTGTTGATGCACGACACCACCTGTACGCCAGCCTTAGCAGATATTGCGGCGATGCTAGATGTCCTGTTCGAAAACGGCGTCGATCCGACCGTCCTATCGCCCACACTGCCATTCCAAACCAACCGCAAGGACGCGGGAAAATTTTTACTCTATTCATCAACGAAAGCCATCGATTGCGCACGGAAGTATCAACGTCTACTCCACAGGCGCTTACTCTGCGACGCAAGACTATACGGGATCGATATAGAGGCGCAGGAGGCGCAGGCTGATCGGGCGGATATTGTTTGAAGTGACAACGTTGTTGGAATAAGCCACTCTGGCCTCAGGATTGACCAAAACATGAGCGGGGGATCTATGACTAAAGTAATCATTGCTGGTACGTTCGACACTAAGGGCGCGGAGTTGCACTTCGTCCGTGATGTGTTGACCGGCGAAGGATTGGACGTTCGGCTTGTTGACCTATCTACAAGTGGAACTGAGGCTGATACTGACGTAAAGCCGCGTGACATTGCCGCGTATCATCCAGGTGGAGCGGACGCCGTATTTACAGGTGATCGTGGGACAGCTGTTGCCGCGATGACAAAGGCCTATGAACAATGGATGTTGGCCCAAACCGGTGTTGCCGGTGTAATCTCGGCTGGGGGATCTGGTGGCACTGCCCTTGCGGCCCCGGCTATGCGAGCTTTGCCAGTAGGCGTACCTAAGGTTTTGATCTCGACAGTCGCGAGTGGCAATGTCGAGCAATATGTCGGCCCAGCGGATATCTTTATGTTGCATTCCGTAGCCGATGTGCAGGGCATAAACTCGATCACGTGCGAAGTCCTCGGCAATGGCGCAGATGCATTAGCCGGGATGGTAAAGGGCCGCGCGAAACGCACTGCCGTGACGAATGAGAAATCCGCCATCGGCCTCACGATGTTTGGTGTCACGACACCCTGCGTGCAGCGTGTCATGAGCGCGCTGGAGTCAGACTACGATTGCCTCGTTTTCCATGCGACCGGGACTGGCGGACGCGCCATGGAAAAGCTCATGGACAGCGGGATGCTCTCGGCGGTGATCGATCTCACCACAACGGAAATCTGCGACATGGTGGCGGGCGGCGTGTTTGCCGCGACTGAAGACCGCTTCGGAGCCTCAATTCGAGCCGGGCGACCCTATATCGGCTCGTGCGGTGCGCTCGATATGGTCAATTTCGCCGCACCGGAGACGGTCCCTGAAAAATATCGCGGACGTCTCCTTTATGAGCATAATCCACAGATTACGCTTATGCGCACAACCGCCGAGGAAAATGCGGTGATGGGAAAATGGATTGGTGCTCGCCTTAACGAGATGACGGGGCCGGTGCGGTTCTTTCTTCCTGAAGGCGGGGTATCGTTACTAGATGCGCCGGAACAAGCCTTCCATGATCCCGCAGCAAATGAAGCGCTGTTTGGTGCGCTGGAGGATACGGTTACAGTTACTGCTGATCGCCAACTGATCCGTGTCCCTTACAATATCAACGACCCTGACTTTGCCGACCTCATCGTCGAGACATTTCGTGGTTTTGATCTCTAACAAATAGGATTTGCTAGTTTATGTTTAGCCGAACTGAGCTTCTAGAAAAATATCAAGGCATGATTGCACGGGGCGAACCTATCATTGGCGGCGGTGCCGGAACCGGTCTTTCCGCAAAATGCGAGGAAGCCGGCGGAATTGACTTGATCGTTATCTACAATTCCGGGCGCTATCGCATGGCCGGGCGCGGATCACTCGCTGGCCTGATGCCCTATGGCGATGCAAATGGTGTCGTGATGGAGATGGCAGGAGAAGTTCTGCCCGTCGTCAAACACACGCCCGTTCTCGCTGGAGTTTGCGCGTCCGACCCGTTTCGCCTGATGGACAAGTTTCTCGACGAGATCAAAGCGGCGGGCTTTTCCGGGATTCAGAACTTTCCCACCGTGGGCCTGATCGATGGCACCTTCCGAGCGAACCTCGAAGAAACGGGCATGTCTTATCAACTCGAAGTCGATGTCGTGAAGATGGCCCATGACAAGGATATGTTTACGACGCCTTATGTGTTCTCCGCTGAGGATGCCAAGAAGATGGCAAAGGCAGGGGCCGATATCATCGTTTGCCATATTGGCCTGACCACGGGCGGTAATATCGGGGCGGAGACAGGCGTGACGCTGGAGCAAGTCCCGGCTCTGGTAGATGAATGGTCGGCGGCAGCATTGGCAATCAATCCGAATGCGATCATTCTAGTTCACGGTGGTCCGGTTGCAATGCCAGAAGACGCAGATTTCGTGCTAAAGAATACGAATACCTGCCATGGTTTCTACGGCGCGTCGTCGATGGAGCGGTTGCCAACGGAAATTGCACTCACAGAGCAGACGCGCAAATTCAAACAGATAGGGCTTAGCTAACGCAAGATGCACTGGCTTTGCACCGGTAGGCGTATACTGATCGGGCCAGAGTTGTTTAGGGCAATGCATGCGCGTAGAGCGATTGTGCAGCAGTATCAACAGCTGGCTCCCTGGCAGCAACTTTCTCGCGCACCGAAAAGTATGGCACGAAATTTCAGCCTCAATGTCAGTTAAATCATTGAGTTAGTCAGGCTCTCTGGAGCTTAAGCTGCAATTTGCCGGTTCTGGCTTCGCTATCGTGGTCCAGAATATGGGAGCACAGCGCAACATCTCAACCACTACACCTTAACATCCCTAATTTTATAAAAATCGCGAGAAAATTCTTATATTTAAGGCTCTCCCGTTCCAATCGTTTCTTTGCGTCTGCTGACATACGCGTCGAGCGCTTCGGCACGATCTGGTTCTAATTCAGGTTCTTCATATTCAACCAAAGCTTGCTGCCATAATGCGGTCGCTCGTTCAGTTGCAGTTTTTGAACCCGCGAGTTCCCATGCTTCAAAATTTTGCCAGTCTGATAGCATGGGTTGATAAAATGCAGTCTCATACCGCGCGAGCGTATGCGGTGTGCCGAAGAAATGCCCTCCCGTTTGGACATCGCTCATCGCGTCAAATGCGAGCGTTCCCTCGTCAATGATAATTGGATCGAGGAACGACATCATGTGTTGGAGCATCTCGACATCCAGCACCAGTTTCTCCAGCGAGGCACAAAGCCCGCCCTCCAGCCACCCCGCTGCATGGTAGTGAAGATTCGCATGTCCAAGGGTGCAGCCCCAGAGCGCCATTTGAGTCTCGTAGGTCGCCTGCGCATCAACTATATTCGACGCATTCGTGGGGCTTGCGCGATACGGCAAACCGTAGCGCCTTGCGAGTTGTCCGCTGGCGATGTTGGCTTTGGTGTTCTCCGGGGTTCCAAAAGCGGGCGCGCCGGACCGCATATCGACATTGGACGTGTAAGATCCGTAGAAGACAGGCGCGCCCTTTCGCACGAGTTGTGTCAGTGCAATCCCGAATAACGCTTCTGCATTCTGCTGAGCCAAAGCCGCAGCGATCGTCACCGGAGTCATTGCGCCCATTAGTGTAAAGGGTGTTACTGCCACGGGTTGCCCATGCCGCGACATAGCCATCAACCCCTCGGCCATCGTGTCATCAAACTTGCGCGGCGAGTTTACCGAGATGATCGTCGTGACACCGGGATCATTTGCCATTTCTTCAACTGTGATGCCACGCGCTATTGCCTGCATCTCGATGGCATCTAGCGCACGGCCAGTACCGATTGCCGTTGCATGAAAGCATAGGTCAGACAGGCGAATACTAGCGCGATAGGTATCCATATGGCGCGTGTTTGCTGGCAGTTCGACAGGGGCGCAGACCTGATTGCCGATGATGTGAATCGCGTTGAAGTGATGCGCGAGCTTTGTGAATGTCTCGTAGTCCTGCATGTTGCCGCTACGCCGGCCATTGATGCAATCATGAACGGAAGGCGGACCGGCAACAAGGCCGAACGCCATGTAATCACCTCCGAAAACTAGCCTCTTATCAGGGTTGCGCGAGGTGAGGGTAAACTCGGAAGGTGCAGTCGATATCAGGCTTTCGATTAACGCGGGGTCGAGTCGAACAATCTGTGTTGTTTCGTCGACCAATGCACCGGCGGCAGAAAATAAATCACGGGCTTCGGCGCTCATTAATTCGATGCCCAGCTCACATAAAATACGGAGTGACGCTTGATGAATGGCTTCAACTTGATCATCTGACAGCAACCTCATTGGTGGATAAGGGTTGCGCGGCTGTTTCCAAGGGAGTTGTGGTATCACTCCAGCTGAACTTGCACGATCCCGAGGAGACCCTGTGCTACGGCGACGGCGGCGCTCGGTCATGCAATATTCCTATTCGATAGTAATCGCCCAAAATTGGGGCCAGAGCATTCAAGCCTGAGGTGGTCCAAAGCGACGCGCATCATTGCTTGGTTCGACGTGATCACTGGCTTACCCAGATCACTTTCCAGTCGTTCGATAACCTCGACGCTTCTCATGTCAGTGCAAGACAAAACCAAAGCTTCTGCGTCTGCATGATCCGCCCGCATCGCCAAATCATAGACCGCATCCGGCGTGAGTTCGCCTTGCCCGTAATTGCCCAACGCGACAGGGTAGTCCGCCCTTGAGACCGTTTCACAACCGCTATCGGCAAGGAACGCAATCGCCACGTCATTCAGCGAGGCGACATAGGGCGAAGCAAAAGCGATTTTCTTAATCTTTAAAGACGCGAGAGCCGAGACCAATGCACCCGCAGCAGTAATAGTTTTCGCCCCGCTTATTGCTTCGACTTTTGCGCTCAGATCTCGGTCGAATGAGACGCCATGCGACAGGGTTGCAGAGGTACACCCGTAAAGAACCACATCCGGTTTGACACCTCCGATCAGGCGTAAAGTTTCGTCAATATCTGCAGCACCAAGACCGGCCATCTGAGCAGCATCGGGTATCTCGTCCACATCGTAATCGCCCAGCCGTGCCGAATGAACCGACACGCCGGGAGGCGAAAGCAGTATGATATCCGGTTCCAGATTGGTGTTTGTGAACGGCACTAATACGCCAATTCTTGCGATACCTCGGGTTGGAGAGATCATGTTGCTCCTCCCATAAAACTTTTGAGACACGCGGCTGCGCGCTGCATTGTCTGCTCATCCCCAATGGTTGCGCGAAGGCAATGCGCCAAACCGTACCCCCCCATTGCGCGCATTGCGATGCCATCGGCTCGTAAAGCCTGATCCGCCGCTTGTGCGTGTTCCGCTGTGTCAAATACGAGGATCGCAAAATTGGCAAAACTGTCTGGAACTGTAAGATTGAGCGCACGCATTTCAGTAATAAAATGATCCCGAATTTCAGTCGTCTTCCTAACTGTTTCTAGCATATATGTTTGATCCCGCATGGCCGCAGCGGTTGCCGCTTGTGAAACGTTGCTGACGTTATTCGGATTCAAGACCTTACGCATTTCAGCGGCTAGCGGGGGCGGAAACAACCCCCATCCAACGCGAAATCCGGCGCAGCCATAGGCTTTGGAAAATGTCCTGAGAACCGCTGTATTTTCTTGGTCTACCAGATCAAAAGTGCTCTCCGAGAGGGCATCGGAAAACTCGCCATACGCTTCGTCGATGACAAGCATAACGTCTTTCGATAACCCGTCTCGCAAACGCCGGAGAGCTGGAGTCTCAATACGAGTGCCGGTCGGATTCCCCGGATTGGCAACGAATACAATCTTAGTATTAGGCCGAACAGAATCTAACAGAGCATCTACATTGACGGTTAGATCATGTTCGGGTGCCAGGTCGAACTCTGCGCCCGAAAGCTGCGTTGCTGTCCGGAAAAACAGATAAGAAAACTCGGTTGTCAGCATCCGATCACCGGCCCCAAGATAACTTGAGGCCAGCGCTCCTATCAGTTCCATCGACCCCGCACCGCATAGGATATGATCTGCTGAGATCGAATGAACTTGCGCGATTACAGATCGCAACTCCGTCCAATCTGGATCGGGATAAAGATGTGTTTCCGCCAAAGCCATTTGAACAGCTTCCGTCACTTTTGGACTCGGAGGGCGCAGACTTTCGTTTTGGGCAAGCGACGTTAATTCAGGCGCGAGGTCGGCGAGGGCATAGGGCGCGAGGGCCGCAATATGAGGAACTGGTTTCATTCTGCGCTCCATCCATATTGGTCGCGCGCGGCATCCGCACTCACTACACCATCGTTCACATCCCGTGAAAGGGCAATGCGGTCGCGATCTTCAGGTGAACCAAAGCCACCTCCGCCGGGTGTTTCAAAGATTAATGTCTCTCTGGCCTCAACACGAACTTCGCCCTTACTCGGCAAGTCGGGACCGTTCCCGACGCGGATACGCCCGGACATACCGGCCTGTCCTCCCGCGCGTCCTTTTGCAGGATGCTTGACACGTTCGACCGAAAGGAACAGCAGAAACGGATTGCCATTTGCGGATTCGACTTCGATCCGCTGACCGAGACCACCCCGCATTTTTCCGGCTCCACCGCTATCGGGTCGCAATTCTCGCCGTTTGATAAGGACAGGCGCGACACTTTCGCTAATCTCGACTTGTGAACCTAGGACGCCGCTGGGATAGGCTGTGGCCGACAGTCCATCTTTGCTTGGCCGTGCACCTGTCCCGCCATTATGAACGAACTCAATCGCGAAGGCCTCGCCGCCGTCACGAGCAACTTCAGGCGCGCTTCGCAGGGGAAGATCATACATCGCGGATGCGCCTTCTGCCGGAACACGATCCGGCAAGGCTTGATGCAGGCAACCGAACACCAAGTCAGGAGTCATCTGCCCCAACGTATGGCGCATCGCTACAGGTGCGGGCGGCTGTGCATTGAGGATACAGTCTTTCGGTCCGGTAACGCGAAAGAGGTCGAGCGATCCTGCGTTATTGGGAATCTCCGGCCCGATAATGCACCGCATCGCAAAGACTGAATAGGCCGTCGCATAATTGAGCGGCACATTAATGCCGTATCGCGAGCACCCCGACGTTCCCTCAAAATCGAGCGTAATGCCGGTTTCTTCAACAGTCAGTTTCGCGACAAGCTCAATCTCGCTTTCATAGCCGTCAACCATGAGGCGGCTGCAATAAACGCCTTTCGGGACTTCGTTAATCGCCGTCAGCGTTCCCCGTCGCGATATTTCAATAATATGCTCTGCTAGAGGATCGAGGTGATCAAGGTCAAATTCGGCCATCATTCCTGAGAGGCGCTTACTACCGGTTTCGCAACATGCGATCAAAGCATAGATATCGCCTTCATTGGCAATAGGCTCGCGGGAGTTTGCCTTAACAATATCCACAAGGAGCGCGTTGATCTCGCCTGCATCGACCAGCTTACACGGTGGAATACGTAGCCCTTCATCAAAGATATCTGTGCCTTCCGGCCCCATACCCTTGCCGCCCAAATCAACTAGATGCGATGTGCAAGATGTAAAGCCGATCACGCGGTTTTTATGATAGGCTGGCATCAGCAGCAAAAAATCATTCAAATGCCCGGATGCAATCCACGGGTCATTTGTCATGTAGATATCGCCGGGTTTCATGTCTTCAACAGGAAAGATCGCAAGTAAGGATTTGACCGCTTCGGCCATTGTGTTGATGTGACCCGGCGTTCCTGTTACCGCCTGCGCAAGCATTCGTCCTTGAAGATCAAATATACCCGCAGAGATGTCTCCGCATTCACGTACGATAGGACTGAACGCAGCGCGGATGAGCGCCTGACCTTGTTCCTCAACAACGGACAAAAGGCGGTTCCACATAACTTGCAGTGTTGTTATATCATGTCTCATCACTGTTCCTCCTTTCGTACAAGGACAAGGTTGAGAAACCCATCGACCGATACCTCAAAATCGCTACTCACAAGCGTCGTTGTCTGCGGTTCAACGATTAGGGCAGGGCCTTTGAGGTGATCGCCGGGTTGTAGAATGCTTCGAGGGATAATCGCGGCGCTTATCTGATTGCCAGTTACATCACATTGAATCTCTCGCGTTTCGCTTGGTTCGATTGATCGACTCTGAGGCGGCTGCTCTGCCTCTGAGGATGGCTTGGAAAGAGTTGAAACCAGAACTGACCAATTCAATATCTCTATGCTCATGCCCGGCACGGGGCGAGAGAATTGAGCGCTGTATGCTTCTTCAAACATATCTTGCAAAGACGCTTTGTCGCTTTCAGTTAGAGTGCGATCAGGCAGCGTGATTTCAATTTCATGGCCTTGGCCGTGATAGCGCATGAAAGCGGTTCGCTGTACCTGCAACGCCTCGTCTGGTGCTCCACTCTGGACGACCGTTTTTGCATCCGTAACCATTGTTTCGAACAGCGCGTTAATTGCCGAAAGATTAAGAGTGTTGAGGCGGGAATAATGGCTGCGTACGAGTTCGAATGAAACCGGCGCATCCAGAAAACCGACCGCTGAGCCGACGCCCGGATCGAGCGGGATTAAGATGCGCTTGATCCCCGCTCGCCGTGCAACGCGGGTCGCATGGAGCGGACCGTTGCCACCGAAGGCTATCATTGTGCGCCCGGCAAGTTCTTTTCCTGACTCGACCGCGTGCATACGCCCGGCGCTCGCCATGTTTTCATCAACAATCTGGCTCACACCGCGCGCTGAGGCCGTCGGCGAAAGCCCCAGCGCATTTCCAATCGAATGTAACAGCGCTTTGTCTGCTGCGCCTGTATCAATGCGAAGCCGTCCCTCTGCAAAGCGGTCAGGGTCAATGTAGCCGAGCGATACGTCTGCATCCGTAACCGTTGCATCCACTCCGCCCCGTGCGAAGGCAGCAGGTCCGGGTTCCGAACCGGCACTTTGTGGACCGACAGTAATCCGATCCAGAGAATCGACCGAGGCGATAGAACCGCCTCCGGCCCCAATCTCGATCATCTCTACAACGGGAATCCGCACTGGCATTCCACTGCCTTTGATGAATCGGGCCGCACGCGCGATCTCGAAGTTCCGTGACGTTTGTGGAGCGTAGTCGTCTATCAGGCACAGTTTGGCTGTTGTCCCGCCAATATCAAAAGAAAGCACACGGTCTAGTCCGGTGTTTTGGGCAACGCGTGCGGCTAGCACTGCTCCGCCTGAAGGTCCGCTTTCGACCAATCTAATCGGTAGGCGCTGCGCAGTTTCAATTGTGGTCATGCCGCCACCGGATGTCATCATCAGGATCGGGCATCGCAAACCTTCTTTAGCGAAGGTCTTTGCAAACTGTGCCAGATAGGTGGCCATCAAAGGTTGAATATAAGCATTCGCAACTGTGGTGCATAACCGTTCAAATTCCCGTGCTTCGGGGCTGACGTCAGATGAAAGAGAGACAAAAATTTCGGGTCGACGTGCGGTAATTAAATCGCGCAGACGCTGTTCATGAACCGGGTTCGCGTAAGAATGTAGCAGGCAAATTGCCAAGGCCGTCGCGCCGCTTGCATCAATCTCGGTGAGTAATCTGTCGATAGAGGTTTCGTCTAGCGGAGTCAGAATATCTCCATGGACATTCATTCGCTCGGGAACCGTGAAGCACCGCGAGCGCGGTACAATCAAGTCGGGTTTGTCGATGTTGATATCGTACTGGCTGTAGCGCCGCTCATAGGCAATCTCGAGGATATCACGAAAGCCCTCAGTGGTGATTCCGGCAACAACAGCGCCGCGCCGCTCAATCAGTGCATTTGTTGCGAGCGTGGTTCCGTGAACGAATGCCGTGACCTGCTCAATGCCAATACCTAATTCTCTCAAAACAATACGGGTTCCGTCCAGCGCGCCGCTCGTCGGGTCGGATGGTGTTGTCGGCGTTTTAGCCGTCGCACAAATTGCGCCGTTGTTATCAGCAATAGCAACATCGGTGAAAGTGCCACCGATATCGACGGCCAGCCGATATTGATCTTGTGAAGTCATGATGATGTCTAAGCCATTACAAGCGTGAGGTCACAGGCCGAAACCGCTATGCAGGGAATTCAGGCTACAAGATCACATCTTGTTGCACGACGCCCTCTCTGGCGGTCATGCACTTGATCGTTCAAGATATGGGTCGAAATCATCATGATGAATGGTTGTCTTTAAGAATGCGATTTGTCAATCATTTGACACCGCTCATTTTGGCTGGGCACAGTCACTCATAAGATCGAAAGAAATTGCATGGCGCTTCTACTCGATATCAGACAGCCTGAATGGATGACGGAAGCGGCCCTCTATGATTTGCTCAAACCGTTGATGCCTGAGACGCCGATCTATTACTCGTTCGACGACTGCCCGCTTGAAGAGATCAAAATGCTCGCCGTCTCAAAATTGCATCCCGGAGTGGTCGAGCGTTTGCCAAATCTAACTTTGGTACAAAAGTTGGGTGCGGGGGTGGAAACCATCGTTGGCAATCCCGAGCTGCGAGATGGTATCCGTATAGCTCGACTTGCGCCTGATACGCCAGCGGATGAGATCGCCGAATATGCGCTTGCGTATGTTCTGCGTGCACAACGAAATATGGCGCAGCATGAAGCATCCGCCACGATGCGAGAATGGACTCCCCTTGCACCCAAGAAAAGCAAAGAAGCGATAGTCGCGGTATTAGGCCTTGGTCATATTGGCGGACGAACAGCCCGTCTGTTCGCGGCTCTCGGTTTTAAGACGGTCGGTTGGAGCCGGACGCTCAAATCAATTCCCGGCGTCAATTGCAGAGCGGGCCTCGACACCCTTGATGATGTTTTGGCGCAAGCGGATTATGTCATCTCGATTTTACCATCGACGCCTGAGACGGCGAATCTTTTTGATGGCGCACGCCTGAACGCCATGAAGCCAACGGCAATGCTTATAAATGCAGGGCGTGGTGATCTGATTGTCGAGGCTGATTTGATCTCAGCACTGAATAATGAACGGCTGGGTGCAGCAGTGCTGGATGTCTTCCGGCAAGAACCTTTGCCACGAGATCATCCGTTTTGGGCGCACAAAAAGATCATGGTGACACCACATGTTTCCGGCTGGCACATTGATGATGGGCTTACCGTCGTGGCGGATAATTACCGGCGGCTCTTGTCTGGCAAGCCGCTCTTGAATGAAGTGAACATTTCGCGCGGGTACTGAAAGCAACTCTATGACACAAATCTCGACGCTCGAAAAACCGTCCGGCGCTTTTGATCGAGTTGCCCGTTTCAACGCAGATTTGCGATTTGAGGATATCCCGGAAGACGTAATTGAGATGGCTGCGCTCTATATGCTCGACCTGATCGGCGTGGCCGCCGCAGGAGCGCAGCTTGATGCAGGGAGAATCGCGCGCGATCATGCGGCGAAGCATTGGGCCGCCTGTCCCGAAGCGTCATCGGCCCGTCTACTGTTTGATGGGCGAGGCACTTCATTGCCGGGTTTTGGGTTCGCTATGGCGACACAAATCGATAATCTCGATGCCCATGATGGCTGGCAACCGTCGAAAGGCCACGCCGGAGCGGCGTTATTTCCGGCCTTGGCAGCCTTCGCCCAAGCGGACGACTCATTAACAGGACGAGAGGCACTCACAGCTTTTGTGAGCGGTTACGAAATCGCCTACCGAGCGGGGGTTGCTCTTCATGCCACCGTTGAGGATTATCATACATCCGGTGCATGGAACTCGCTCGGTTGTGCTGCAATCGGGACAAGGCTTCGCGGCTTGAGTGATGATACATTGCGGCACGCGCTGGGCATTGCGGAATATCACAGCCCGCGCAGCCAGATGATGCGCGAGGTCGCCAATCCGACGATGTTACATGATGGCTCAGGCTTCGGCGCGCCTGTTGGCATTCTTGCCGTGCTGCTCGCCGAAGAAGGATTTACCGGGGCGCCTGCCGCGACGGTGGAATTCGATGATGCCGTGTTTGCATGGGATAGTCTGGGGACTGAATGGGTCACGATCCAACAATATATCAAACCCTATCCGATTTGCCGCTGGGCACATGCGGCGATTGATGCAACGCTTGCTTTACGTAAGGAGCACAACCTCTCACCGGAGATGATCGACCGCGTTGAGATCGCGACTTTTGGCTATTCCGCCGCGTTAAATTGCGATGTGCCGACGAGCACGAGCAATGCTCAATATTCCCTCGCGTGGCCGATCGCTTGCGCTCTTGTTCGCGGGCGCATTGGCGTAGAAGAAGTCATGGACTCCAGCTTTGACGATCCCAAATTGGTTTCAATGACGAAGCGCGTTTCGGCAAATGTTGACCCTGAAATCGAAAAGACATTCCCAAATGAGCGCCTCGCTGCTGTTACCGTCACCTTGCATGGCGGGAAAGTTTTAGAGAGCGGTGTTACCCGAGCGAGTGGCGGTCCTGATCCTCAACCAAGTCAGGCAGAAGTGGTGGAGAAATTTCGGGATTTTACTGTGCCAATTCTCGGAGCGTCCCGTAGCGAGGCGATTGTCGAGACGTGTCTCTCATTGCGTGATGAGAAAAGCCGCTTTCGCAGTCTAACTGATATTCTTACCGAGGCAATCTGAGGTCGTCGGAACCAAATTTGGCACAATTTTGAGATATGTCTGGCCGTTATGGATCAATTCTCACTTGGCGGTTCAGGCGGAATCGGTGCGACAGATATGCCGTCGTCTTTGAGTTCTTTGACTTCTGTGGGGGATGCATTTCCCCTGATCGGGCGGTGCTCAAGTTCGCCTTCATGCATTTTTCGCGCTTCGGTTGGAAATGAGTTTCCAACGTCTTCAGTCTCCGCCATGATTTTTGACCGAAACGCTCTAACCTGATTGAAAAATTCCCGAGGGCCGACATCGCTTGTCTTTTTAGGCACACCCGGGGCCATCAATGATTTTTCAACGTCCACAGAGCCACAATCCGGACAGGAGATTTGTCCAGCCGAGGCTTGTTCATCGAACGCATCGCTGCCCTTAAACCAAGCTTCAAAGCGATGAGAGTTCGCGCATTGTAGCGTGTAGCGGATCATCGGTGTCTCTTTGTAACCTTTGTCAGCGGGCGATTCACTTGCGACGTGAGATACTAGATAGTGAAAATTTCTCCATCGGCAATGTACGTGATGGGAATAACCAGAGTATGGAAACGCAAAAGCCCTGCGCAATGGCAGGGCTTTTGACAGTATTTTAGCGGATAGCTGACGTTACGCGCTTCTGCCAATCGCTTGGCGATTTAAGCGTGAACGGTCCCGGTCTCGACGCGAAGACATCGGTTGATACGCCGCTGCAACATGAGACGAACAATATGGTTTGCCGGGATCGGCAGGGTGTCCGCAGAAATAGAATTCACCTTTGCTCGGGTCACCGATTGGCCATTTACAGGTCCGCTCGTTCAGCTCAAGCAATGACAGCTTTTTCGCAGCGGCGTCGACATCGACCAAATCCACCAGAGGCTCCGAAGGAGCAGGCGGATGCGGGAAAGTTGACGTAACCACAGGCGGTTTATGTGTGGTAACCGGCTTAGGCTTTTCCTTAGCCGCTGCGGGTTCAGCCTTTTCTACGGTTTTCAGCTTTGGCTTTTTCGCTGCAGCTGGCTCTTTTTTCGCTGCCTTGGCCGTTTCTGGCTTTGCAGTTGCGCGGCTTGCAAGCCCTAGACGGTGAACTTTGCCGATCACAGCATTTCGTGTCACACCACCAAGAACTTTAGCGATTTGGCTGGCGCTTTGACCTTCGCCCCAGAGGGTTTTAAGCGTTTCGACGCGTTCGTCAGTCCAAGACATAGGGAACCCTCAATCATAGAATTACACCGTGGCATCATAAAGCGATGCAACAGGTTATTTATGGAACATAGAGGTAGTTTATTACATGACGTGTGCCACTTTCAAGGTATGACTGGTCCCGTTAACCTAATAAAATCAAGGAACTTTGTTTGTAATGTCGATGGCATCAAGCGCTGCACAGCGCACACCAATGGGGCAACGTCGCTTTGGACGCGTAAATTGGCGCGGCATGATGACGTTGTACGTCAAGGAAGTTCATAGGTTTTTCAAGGTTTACATGCAAACGCTGGTTGCACCTGTGGCGACTGCAGGTCTGTTTATGGCGGTGTTCACTTTGGCGCTCGCAGCGCGCCGTGGGGATGTGGATGGGATGCCGTTTGCCGCGTTTCTTGCTCCCGGAATTGTGATGATGGCGGTTATTCAGAACGCTTTCGCCAATTCCTCATCGTCAATCGTTGTCGGGAAGGTGCAGGGAAACATCATCGATGTGCTTATGCCTCCTTTGTCGCCGGGCGAATTGACGACGGCCTATGCGCTGGGCGGCGTCACGCGGGGATTATGCGTTGCTGCACTGGCAGTTTTATTGGTGTTTCCGTTCATAGGTTTGGGGGTGGTAAACCCGCTCTGGGCATTGTTTTTTGCTTTTATTGGTGCGTTGATACTCGCATTGATGGGTATCATGACGGGGGTGTGGGCAGAAAAGTTTGATCATACCGCTGCGGTTACGAATTTCCTTGTGACGCCATTGGCGTTTCTGTCTGGCACATTCTACAAGGTAAGTGACCTGCCTGAACCATGGTCGACCATATCTAGCTGGAATCCGATCCACTTTCTAATCGATGGCTTTCGGTGGGGAATTTTGGGTGTTGGCGAGAGTAATCCTTGGGTGGGTGCGATTGTGTCGCTCTTAATCGCGGCACTGCTATGGATGGTTTGCCTTTGGATGTTTCGTACAGGATATCGGCTGAAGAGCTAGAAAGCGTACCAAGCCAATCGTTCAGCCTTATGAATTCTTTGGGCCTTCACGAAAACGAAGACCCAAAGAGAGGCGTTAGTTCACTTTCCCGGCTCGAACGAGATAGGTGGCCATTCCTTGAATGTTTAATTCGCGCCAATTGTCATAGCTGAGCCAATCCTTGTAAGCGTCCATTGTTACAGAGGCTTTTAGATCGCTAACGGATTTTCCGGCTTTCAGGCCCGCTAAAACCTCAGCGCGCAGTTCTTCCATATAAATGCGGGCATCCGCCGCGTCTGCTTTGACGCCGACATTGCCATGCGCGGGCGCGAAAATCTCAAAGTCGAGTGTTTCTACTTTGCGAACCTGTTCGATCCACGCATCAATGCTTGAACTTGGCATTGTTTGGTAAGGCAAGCGCTTGGGGGATGCGACATCTGTAATAAAGGCTACATTTTCAGGCCGGACGATGACGGCTATGAGGTCTTCGCCGTGGCCTTCGCCGAGATATGTCATCTCAAATGTTTTGCCGCCTATGGTCATTGACATTTCTTCGCTGAAGCGAACCGTTGGCGCAATGCCATCGATTGTTGCTGGGGCATTCTCCTGAGCAATAACTGTCTGCGCACCCAGTGCGCTTCCGCCGGATGCATGATCTCCGTGGCTATGGCTGTAAATGAGGTGTGTAATCGGCTTGTTCGTAATCTGGCTCAGGTTTTCCTTTAGCCAGGCCGACGCACCTTCGTTGATTGGATCTACAACCACGACACTGTCGTTTGTAACCGTCACAAGCGAATAATGAAAATTGTTCTTAAAGCGATAAACGTCTCCGGCGACTTTTTCGATGGCGCGTTTATCTGCCGCTTGTGCTGCAGAGACGCCTATTGATGTTACAATTGCCAGAACTAGAGCGTGTATACATGTCTTCATGATATCCTCCCGTTGTTATTTTCTTTTATTGCTAAGGTATGCTCGGCAGCCGTAAAGCCACAGATCCGTGATTAAGGGATTGCTCTAAGGTATCTCTCTTGGATTATGATCCGGATCTTGGTGATTAAGAGCACTCGGGGTCTTTCATTCCGCAGCGCAATATGGTGAAACGCCATCAGGATATCGGAGGCTGAGATGAGCGATCTGCGCAAGCTGGTGATTGATGGGGAAGAGCATGAGCTGGACCCAAATCTGACAGTGCTTCAGGCATGTGAAGTTGCGGGCAAAGAAATCCCGCGTTTCTGCTATCACGAGCGCCTGTCAATCGCGGGTAACTGCCGCATGTGCCTTATCGAAGCTGTCGGCGCACCGAAACCGATGGCGTCTTGTGCGATGCAAGTCAAAGATTTGCGCGGTGGGCCTGAGGGACAGCCTCCTGCGATCAAAACAAACTCTCCTCTGGTCAAACAAGCCCGCGAAGGAGTGATGGAGTTTCTACTCATTAATCACCCTCTTGATTGCCCGATCTGTGATCAGGGTGGTGAGTGTGACCTGCAAGATCAGGCTATGGCTTATGGCGCTGACTTTAGTCGCTTTAATGAAGCAAAGCGGTCGATGGACGAGATCAATCTTGGGCCACTGATCAAAACACATATGACGCGCTGCATTCAATGCACCCGCTGTGTGCGATTTGCGACGGAAATTGCTGGTGTACCCGAAATGGGCTGCACTGGGCGCGGTGAGGATGCCGAGATCGTAAGCTATCTCGATTCGGCGCTGACGTCAGAAATGCAGGGCAATGTGATTGATCTTTGCCCCGTCGGTGCGCTGACATCACGCCCTTATGCATTTAACGCGCGCCCATGGGAGTTGCGCAAAACCGAGACGATTGACGTCATGGACGCGCTTGGCTCGAATATCCGTATCGACGCTAAAGGCACAGAGGTCATGCGGGTCATGCCTCTCAACCATGACGGCGTGAATGAGGAATGGATCTCGGATAAGACTCGCTTTGCCTGTGATGGTTTGGCACGGCAACGACTCGACCAACCTTATGTGCGTAAAGACGGCAAGCTCACTGCTGCGAGTTGGGATGAAGCATTTGCTGCTATCCGCGAAAAAATCACTGGAATAGCTCCAGAAAAGGTCGCGGCGCTTGCGGGGGATTTGGTTTCAACCGAAGCGATGTTTGCGCTTAAAGCGCTCATGGACCAAATCGGGTCTGCGAATGTCGACTGTCGTCAGGATGGAGCAAAACTGCCAGCGGGTAATCGCTCGGCTTGGCTGTTTAACTCGACAATCGAAGGGATTGAAGACGCTGATGCGATTGTGCTGATTGGCACTAACCCGCGTAAAGAATCGCCAGTGCTTAACGCCCGTATCCGCAAGGCATGGCTGACCGGAACAGAAATTGGCGTAGTCGGCGAAGCGGTCGATTTAACCTACGATACGCATCACATAGGAGTAGGGGGCGGATCGCTCTCTTCGATTAAAGACAGTAGCTTCTATAAAGACGTTCTGTCTAAAGCTGAGCGTCCTTTGGTCATCCTTGGTGCTGCGGCAACTGCGCGTGATGATGGTGAAGCTGTCCTTGGTGCTGCGATGGCGTTGGCTGAAAGTCTCGGCGGTCAGTTCTCAATGCTCCATTCGGCAGCGGCTCGCGTTGGCGGTATGGAAGTCAACTGTCTTCCGGGAGAAGGCGGACGTGATACCGATGGTATCCTCGTCGGCGCTGCGAGCGGTGCGCTAGAAGTTGTCTATCTTCTCGGAGCCGACGAAATTGACATGGAGACTCTCGGTCAAGCTTTTGTGATTTATCAGGGGCATCACGGTGATGCCGGGGCGCATCGTGCTGATGTGGTTTTACCGGCGGCGGCATATACTGAGCAGACCGGCCTTTTCGTTAATACCGAAGGACGTCCGCAAATCGCTTACCGTGCTGCGTTCCCGCCGGGCGAAGCGAAAGAAGATTGGGCAATTATCCGGGCACTCTCAGAACGCCTTGGAGAACCGTTACCTTTTGATTCTATTGATCAACTTCGAGCCAAGCTTTTCGAGAAATTTCCACACCTGCAATCAATCAATACGATTACACCTGCTGAATGGCGGGCTGCACCTGCGGGAACTGTCGATGAAGCTCCATTCGTCTGTCCAATTGATGACTTTTATCTAACCAATTCGATTACCCGAGCATCAGAAACGATGGCGGAATGTTCTCGGCTAGCTCAAGAGAAAACAGCTGCATTGGCTGCGGAGTGAACTACAGATCGAGTATGTAAAGCAAAATGATGTGGCGAAAGCTTGATGAGATACTTTAATTAGAGCCAGTTCATTCGCTCGCGAAAAGATGTATTGTTGAGGTATTTGCGTTGGACGCAAAATATGCCAGGAATCCAAAACATTGATTTGTTTGTTGGTACTTAGATATCTGGCATGGAGATTTTCATGAAGAAACTCGTCATTCTCTCGATAGTGACACTCCTTGGGGGAGCATCACACGCTTCGGCAACGGCAACCGTTACTCTTGGCGACGAAACTTACAAAATGGATTCGGTTACGTGTTCGGGAGGACCAGGTTCATTTAGCGTTCAAGCCCAAGCAAGCGGTGGTACCCGCCTCTTACAATTGGGAGCATTTGACGGCGATGTGAAGTCGGTAGGCTTTCGTGTAGATGATACGCTGGCTCAAGTTGCGGATCAAACAGGTACGTTTGATGGAAAGACGTTCAAGTTTACGGGTGAAGCACAAGTCTTTACTGAAAACTCTTTGAACCGGCGCACATTGAGTGTTTCAGCAACCTGCTAATATCTTCTTTTGCAGCTACATGAACTGACCGCGCCATTTTGATCTTGGCGCGTTTTTGGAGAATCTTCATATGAAGCGCGCTGATCGTGTTTCTGCCGGCTTGATCGGCGCTTATGTCGCGGATGCGGCGGCTCTTGGTTTTCATTGGCTTTATGATCCTGAGAGGATAGCCGCATTGGCGGGCGACTCGCCCACATTTCGCGAACCTAATGCAGCAGATTTTGAAGGCTTCAGAGGCGGTTTCGTTCATCCAACGAAACGTGCGGGCGATCTGTCTCAATACGGGGTGCAGCTTCGTGTTGCGATACAGTCGATGGTGGCGACAGATGGGCGTTTCGACGTTAAGGATTTTCAAGATCGATTTGCGGCAACCTTTGGTCCTGACGGCTCATGGGACGGCTATATCGACAAGGCGACGAAAGGAACCCTCGCGAATCTCGCGATAGATCAACGTGAGCCTTCAGGCGCTGATGATGATCAGGTTCCCGCAATTGCAAGGTTTCCTGCGATTATGGCGCAGACCAAAGTATCTGCGGAAGAAATTGATGCAGCCATCGCGATTACCAGCGCAAATGACACTGCTGCGGCATGGGGACCAATTGCTGCGTCTCTCTTGCGCGCTGCTTATGACGGTATGACACCACGAGAAGCAGCCGTTTCTGTGTCTTCAAAGGCAGATGGTGAAATCGGCGACGCCCTTCGTAATGCGGTTCGGACGAAAGAACGCGATACTGTTGCTTTCGCAGAAGAAGTCGGGCGGGCATGTCCTTTGCCGCAATCAATGCCTGTAATTTTTCATATATGTGCGCGTGCGGATACGTATCGCTCTGCAATTGAACGTAATATTTTATCTGGTGGCGATAATTGTGGCCGTGGGCCTGTGCTTGGCGCTGTCTTTGGTGCTGCGCACGGTATTGAAGGCAGTGGCGTCCCACAAGAATGGATTGCTAAGGTGATAGATAACGCCGATCTGACTGCTGAGATTGCCGCACTTATGAAAAAGTCGACCTAGAGGCTGTAATTGAGACTCTTTTAGGGTGGCATCCTAAAGCTAACGGGCCTAGACATTCCGAAAATATTAGAGGCTGCGCGCGTTCTCCGTGAGCGCGAAAGGGATATCTCGGCATGGACGAGTTTCTGACTTTTCTGACAATCGTGGGTCAATGCCTGCTTGTTCTCGTTTGTCTGCTGATCTCACTCGCATTTTTGCTCTATATGGACCGGAAGGTTTGGGCAGCAGTACAGCTAAGGCGTGGGCCGAATGTGGTGGGGCCTTGGGGCTTGCTGCAATCGTTTGCTGATTTCCTGAAATTTGTGATGAAGGAAATCGTGATCCCTGCGGGTGCAGACCGTACCGTCTTTTTGCTTGCCCCGATGATCACCTTTGTTTTGGCCGTGATTGCCTGGGTCGTTATCCCGTTTTCTGAAGGCTGGGTTATCTCTGACTTGAATGTCGGAATTCTCTACCTCTTCGCGATTTCATCGCTGGGTGTTTACGGGGTTATTATGGGCGGATGGGCCGCCAACTCGAAATACCCGTTTCTTGGCGGTTTGCGCTCTGCCGCGCAGATGGTCAGCTATGAAGTCTCCATCGGCTTTGTCATTGTAACTGTGCTGTTGATGGTTGGTTCATTGAACCTCAGCGACATCGTACTTGCACAATCAAGCGATTGGGGGCTGGTTGGCTGGTACTTCTGGAAGCAGCCAGTGATGTTTGTGGTGTTCTTTATCTCGGCATTGGCTGAGACAAACCGTCCGCCGTTTGATTTGCCGGAGGCTGAGTCTGAACTCGTTGCCGGTTATCAGGTTGAATATTCCTCGACGCCGTACCTGCTGTTTATGATCGGCGAGTACATGAACATCGTTATGATGTGTGCTCTGACGACAATCTTGTTCTTTGGTGGTTGGTTGTCTCCTATTCCCGGTCTGCCTGATGGCGCTCTTTGGTTTATCCTGAAGATCATATTCTTCTTCTTCCTGTTCTCTATGGTGAAAGCCATTGTTCCAAGATACCGCTACGACCAGTTGATGCGGATCGGATGGAAGGTCTTCCTGCCGCTCTCACTGGCTTTCGTGGTGATCACTGCCGGTGTCATGAAGGGCTTTGACATTGATCCTTGGACAATGACTGAAGAGGCACATGAAATGGGACGCGGAGTTGGTTTACCGCCTGAGCTAGACCTAGAGCCGGTCGTTGAGCCTGAAAAAATTGAAGCGGTTCTGCCGTCGGAGGCAAGCTGATGGGTATCCCTCTTGATAAAGCTGCTCGTTACTTCCTGCTCGCAGACTTTTTTGCGGGCTTTAAGATCGGGATGCGGTATTTCTTCAAGCCAAAGGCGACGATCAACTATCCGTTCGAGAAAGGCCCGCTGTCTCCGCGTTTTCGGGGTGAACATGCGCTGCGTCGCTATCCGAACGGCGAGGAACGCTGCATCGCGTGTAAGCTTTGCGAGGCAATTTGCCCAGCGCAGGCCATCCATATTGATGCGGAACCACGCGACGATGGCTCGCGGCGCACCACCCGTTATGACATCGACATGACGAAGTGCATCTATTGCGGCTTTTGTCAGGAAGCTTGTCCGGTCGATGCTATTGTTGAAGGCCCGAACTTCGAATTTGCGACCGAAACCCGCGAAGAACTCTTCTACGACAAGACGAAACTTCTCGAAAATGGCGACCGATGGGAGCGTGAGATCGCACGTAACCTCGAATTAGACGCTCCGTACAGGTGAGGTTCAAATGATCCAAGTCCTCGCATTTTATCTTTTTGCCGTCACTGCTGTCATTGCAGGTGTCATGGTCGTATTCTCGCGAAACCCGGTTCATTCTGTGTTGTGGTTGATCTTCGCATTCTTCTCGTCCGCAGGTCTCTTTGTCATGATGGGCGCTGAGTTCCTCGCGATGCTGCTGATGATCGTCTATGTCGGTGCGGTCGCGGTGCTGTTCCTGTTTGTCGTCATGATGCTTGATGTGGACTTTGCAGAACTGCGGGGCAGGGTGGCGGAATACCTGCCAATCGGTTTGGCGATTGGCTTGGTTATGTTGATGCAGCTCAGTTTCGGGTTCCTTGCTTGGCAAGACGTCGATGCGGCGCGACCAGCGGAGACGATGGCGCGTGGTGTTGGAAACGCGCATCAGCTTGGTGAAGTCATCTACACGAAATATGTCTACGCGTTTCAGGCCAGCGGCTTGATCCTGCTCGTCGCTATGATCGGCGCGATTGTCCTGACACTGCGCCATCGTGAAGGTGTGAAAAAGCAAAGCGTCATGTCACAGCTTTACCGTGATCCGAAAGAAGCCGTTGTCATGCGTGATGTGAAACCGGGAGGGAGCCTCTAAATGATTGGTCTCACCCATTACCTTGGCGTTGCCGCGATGCTCTTCGTGATTGGCGTTTTTGGTATCTTTCTCAACCGCAAAAATATCATCATCATCCTGATGTCGATTGAGCTGATGCTCCTCGCGGTCAATATCAACTTTGTCGCCTTTTCGACGCATCTTGGCGATATTGGCGGTCAGGTCTTTACGTTATTCGTTCTTACCGTTGCTGCGGCGGAAGCCGCCATCGGCCTTGCCATTCTCGTCTGTTTCCATCGCAATCGGGGTACGATTGCGGTCGAAGACGTCAACATGATGAAGGGCTGATCTCGCATGGTTTCCGCGATTGTCCTCATGCCGCTGCTCGGATGTTTGCTGGCGGGTCTTTTTGCTAAATCGCTCGGCGAGCGTATGGCACAGCTTATCCCGACAGGGCTGTTGATCGCGTCGGCAATCCTGAGCTGGATTGTCTTTGCGAATGGTAACACCGCTGATCCCGAGATTATAACGTGGTTTACGTGGTTCAGTTCGGGTGGCTTAGAAGTCGTCTGGTCTTTGCGCGTGGATACGTTGACGCGCGTGATGCTGGTGGTCGTGACGTCTGTTTCGGCTCTCGTGCATGTCTATTCGATGGGCTACATGGAGCATGATCCGTCGAAGCCCCGCTTCTTTAGCTATCTCAGCCTCTTTACCTTTGCGATGTTGATGCTGGTGACGTCGGACAACTTCGTTCAGATGTTCTTCGGTTGGGAAGGTGTTGGCGTTGCGTCTTATCTGTTGATTGGTTTCTGGCATCACAAAGACAGCGCCAATGAAGCGGCTATGAAAGCCTTCATCGTCAACCGGGTTGGTGATTTTGGTTTCGCGCTAGGTATCTTCGGTATCTTTGCTGTGTTTGGCTCGCTGAGCTTTGACACGGTATTCGAAGCACTCCCTGCGATGGCCGGTTCTACTTTCATGTTCCTCGGTTGGGAAATGGACATTCTCAACACACTCGGGATGTTGTTGTTCATCGGCGCGATGGGCAAGTCTGCACAGTTCTTGTTGCACACATGGCTTCCCGACGCGATGGAAGGCCCAACGCCTGTATCCGCACTGATCCATGCCGCGACGATGGTGACGGCTGGTGTCTTCCTCGTTTGCCGCATGTCGCCGCTCTACGAATTGGCGGATGGAGCGAGTACCTTCATTACCTATATCGGCGCGTTCACAGCGTTCTTCGCGGCGACGGTAGGGTTGGTTCAGAACGACATTAAGCGGATTGTTGCCTACTCAACCTGTTCGCAGCTTGGCTATATGTTCTTCGCAGCGGGCGTCGGCGCTTACGAAGCCGCGATGTTCCACCTCTTCACGCACGCTTTCTTCAAGGCTCTGTTGTTCCTTGGTTGTGGTTCAGTCATTCACGCGCTGCATGATGAGCAGGACATCCGTAAGATGGGTGGCATGTGGAGCATTATTCCGCTGACTTATTTGTTGATGGTCGTCGGGACGATGGCGCTGACGGGTGTTCCGCCGTTCGCGGGATATTTCTCAAAAGACATGGTGATTGAAGCTGCTCATGCCGCCCATACGAATGCCGGTCTGTTTGCATTCTGGGTCGGTGTCATTGTTGCGATGATGACCGCGTTCTATTCGTGGCGCTTGATTTTCCTCGTGTTCCACGGCGAGCGCAACAACACGCCTGAGGTTTACAAAGCGGCGCATGAAAGCCCGAAGATTATGCTGATCCCGATGGGCATCTTGTTCATCGGTTCAATCCTTGCCGGTATTTTCTTCAACTACATCTTTATCGGTGACGGCGCGCATGACTTCTGGGGCAATTCTATCGCCGGTGGTCAGCATATCATCCATGAAGCTCATCACTCGCCGACTTGGGTGAAGAAAGCACCGTTCTTCGCTATGCTCATTGGCTTTGGTCTGGCGCTTTGGATTTACATCGCGCGTCCCGGTATGGCGGATAAAATTCGTGAGGGTGCGGGCGTTGCTTACGACTTCCTGCTCAATAAGTGGTACATGGACGAGCTGTATAACTGGATCTTCGTCAAGCCCGCGATGTGGGTCGGTCGCTTCTTCTGGAAGAAGGGCGATGGAGCCACGATTGACGGAGCGATCAATGGCTTATCAATGGGCGTGATCCCGACTTTGACGGGCTTCTATGGACGCCTGCAAAGTGGCTATGTCTTCCATTACGCGCTTGCGATGATTGGTGGTGTCGCCTTGATCATCGCTGTCGCTTCGACGGGAGGGCATTAAGATGACGGATGAAAGTTTCCTCTTAAATCTTGTTCTCTGGTTGCCTGCGGTTTGGGGCTTGGTGTTGCTCTTCATGCGCGGCGACGATGAGCCAGAGCGCAAACTGGCAAGGCGCATGTCCCTTGGCATGACGGCTTTCGTCTTTGTCCTGTCAGTTATTGTCTTCATGGGCTTTGACTCAGATACGGCAGACTTCCAGTACGTGACAGAAGTGCCGTGGCTCGGCCCGATGGAATATAAGATCGGCGTAGACGGGATATCGATCCTGTTCGTGATGCTGACGACGATGATTATGCCGCTTGTGATCCTTGCGAGCTGGAAAGTCGAAAAGCGGGTTCGTGAGTATTTCGCAGCGTTTCTTATTCTTGAGACGCTGATGATCGGCGTGTTCGTGTCGCTCGATCTGTTCCTGTTCTACCTGTTCTTTGAAGCGGGCCTCATTCCTATGTTCCTGATTATCGGAATTTGGGGCGGACAGCGGCGCATCTACGCCAGCTTTAAATTCTTCCTATATACGTTACTCGGCTCCGTATTGATGCTGATTGCGATGCTCTGGCTCGTGATTGAGGCTGGTACGTCCGATATCGTCGACCTGCTGAATTATACCGTCGCATCGGAACCGATAACGGTGCTTGGGTTTGATATTGCCGGCGGTGCTCAGACGCTTTGTTGGTTAGCGTTCTTTTCCAGCTTTGCCGTCAAAATGCCGATGTGGCCGGTTCATACATGGTTGCCTGACGCACACGTTGAAGCCCCGACAGCCGGTTCAGTGGTTCTCGCTGCAATCCTCCTAAAGCTCGGCGGTTACGGCTTTATCCGCTTTAACTTGCCGATGTTTCCGATTGCATCGCATCACTTAGCGGATTTCGTTTTCTTCCTCAGCGTTGTGGCGATCATCTACACCTCGCTTGTTGCGTTGATGCAAGAAGACATCAAAAAGCTGATTGCATATTCATCTGTCGCGCATATGGGCTTTGTGACAATGGGGATTTTTGCTGCGAACCAACAAGGTGTTGACGGCGCGATCTTCCAGATGATCTCGCACGGCTTTATCTCTGGCGCGTTGTTCCTATGCGTTGGTGTTATCTATGATCGGATGCACACGCGAGAGATCAAATTCTATGGAGGTTTGGTCACGCGAATGCCGGTATTTGCTGCGATCTTCCTGTTATTCACGATGGGCAATGTCGGACTGCCAGGGACAAGCGGTTTCGTTGGTGAGTTCCTGACGATGATGGGTGCGTTTAAGGCGAATACATATGCAGCCTTCTTTGCTGCTACCGGCGTTATCCTGTCCGCAGGGTATGCGCTTTGGCTTTATCGCCGTGTCGTGTTTGGAACCATCGAAAACCCGGCATTGGAGAACATTGAAGATATGTCGAAGCGCGAAATTGGGATTATGATCCCGTTGATCGCTGCGACCTTGTTCTTTGGTATTTATGCAAATGCTGCAATCGACGTGTTTAGCCCGTCAGTTGAGAATTTGCTGGATGGGTATTACGCCGCAGTCGGTACACCTGAATCGATTGTGATTGCAGCAGGCGAGGGCGCTCCCGCTCCCGCAAGCAGCCACTAGGGGCGCGAGAGATATGGAAACACTTAATCTTCTCGCCGCTGGACCAGAGCTGATCCTAGCTGCCGGAGCCATCATCTTACTAATGTTTGGCGTGTTCACGAAGGGTGAGGGCGCAGCTGTAACAACGCTTTGGCTTGCAGTTGGGGTGCTCGTTATCGCCGGCGTTTTTGCCTATGCGCAACCGGGCGATACGGAATACGCCTTCGGAGGTGTTTTCGTTTCGGACGGCGTGTCGCGCTTTGCCAATGTATTCATGTTCTTTGGGTCGGCGGTCGTATTGATCCTGTCCCGTGACTACATGATCCGCGCAAAATCAATGTTATTCGAATTTCCGGTGCTGGTTCTCTTCGCCGTTCTGGGTATGGCGATGATGGTATCATCGGCTGATCTCATATCGCTTTATGTCGGTCTCGAGCTGCAATCTCTCTCGCTCTATGTCTTGGCTGCTTTCCGCCGAGACTCGACGCGCTCCACTGAGGCCGGGCTAAAATATTTTGTGCTTGGTGCGTTGTCCTCCGGCTTGTTGTTATACGGCTCATCCTTTGTTTACGGATATGCTGGCTCAACAGAATTTGTCGCCATTGCAGAGCGTCTGAAAGATGGCGATGCAGGTGTTGGGTTCCTTATTGGTCTCGCGCTGGTAATTGCGGGTCTTGCGTTCAAGATTTCCGCTGCGCCTTTCCATATGTGGACGCCAGACGTTTACGAGGGCGCGCCAACGCCGATCACAGCATTCTTCGCAACCGTGCCAAAAGTTGCTGCGGCGGTTCTCCTGGTTCGTGTTCTTTATGGAGCCTTTGGCGAGGTTGCGGATCACTGGTGGCAAATCATTTGGTTCCTATCAGCGGCTTCGATGCTGGTGGGCGGCGTTGCGGCCATTGGCCAAACCGACATTAAGCGACTGATGGCTTACTCCTCGATTGGTCATATGGGCTTTGCAATGCTAGGCCTTGCAGCGGGTACGGCGAAAGGGGCTGAGAGCGTCTTGATCTATCTCGCGATCTATCTGGTCATGAATATCGGAGTATTTGCATTTATCCTGTCCATGCGCCGTGATGGTGTGCAGGTGACAAAAATAGATGATCTCGCAGGCCTATGGAAAGCGGATGGCCTTTCCACCTTCTGTCTTGGCGTTTTGATGTTTTCGTTAGCGGGTATTCCGCCACTGGCTGGCTTTTGGGCGAAGTTTTACGTCTTTCAGGCGGCGGTTGATGCGGGTTTGATTTGGTTGTTGATCGTCGCTGTCGCAGGCACGGTGATCGCTTGTTTTTACTATCTTCGCATCGTCAAAATTATGGTCTTTGATGACCCGGCGGATGCGTTCGATGGCCCGATGCTGATCGAAAATCGCTTGGCTCTTTTTGGGTCAGCAGTCCTAGTGTTCGTGTTTGTTGTTGGCGGTCTTGGCGTTCCTGAAATGGCGGCAGAAGCGGCCTCCGTCTTTGCCAAGTGATTGAGAACGCAGTTTTGCCGAAGGTTGAGACACTCACAACCATCGACAGTACAAATGCCGAAGCGAAACGACGTGCGGGTTCAGGCCAACGTGGTCCGATCTGGTTACGCGCAGAAACGCAGACTGCCGGAATAGGGCGCAGCGGGCGGTCTTGGTATTCGCCTAAAGGCAATCTTTATGCGACTTTTCTGACTCCGTTTGCCGGAGAGATTCGGGATGCTGCTCTCATGTCATTTGTCGCGTGTCTTGCGGTTGCCGAGACGCTTGATGGTTATATAGGATCAGAGGGCGCGAACCGTGTCACGTTGAAATGGCCCAATGATGCCTTGCTTGATGGTAAGAAGGTCGCCGGTGTCCTGTTAGAAGCAGGAGGAGAGCAAGACGCGCGCTGGCTAGCAGTTGGTATTGGCATCAATCTCACCGATAAACCTGCTGACGCCCGCTGGCCGCCAATTGCGCTTGGGGAAGTGACCACTGTGCCTGCCGCTGCTGATGTTTTGACATCACTAGCGCAAAATTTTGATCAATTACAATCGCGCTTTGAAACCGAAGGCTTTAAGCCTATCCGTAATGCTTGGCTCGCGCGCGCTGATCGCCTAGGTGAGCGGATTGAAGCGCGTCTTGCTAAGGATATACTTACAGGGATTTTTAAAGGCATCACAGAAGACGGCGCACTTTTGTTGGCGACGGATGATGGGGATAAACACGTTACCGCTGCCGATATTCATTTTCCGTGATAGCGAGGTCTGAACATGTTGTTGGCCATTGACGTTGGTAACACCAACACCGTCTTCGCTCTTTATAAAGGGTCAGACCCTGTTGCTGACTGGCGTATTGCAACGGATACAAGACGCACGGCGGATGAGTATTTTGTTTGGCTGAATCACCTTATGACCCTCAACGATGTTGGGGCGGAGATGATCAAAGACGTGATTATCGCCACGGTCGCCCCGCAAACCTTGTTTAATTTGAAAACCTTAGGGCGAAAGTACTTCAACTCTGAACCGCTAGTCGTCGGGGAAGAGGGATGCGATGTTGGCATGGAAATCCGCCTCACACGCCCGTCAGAAATTGGGGCGGATCGGGTCGTGAATGCAAGGGCGGCTTTGACGCAATACGGCCCCAACCTCATCATCGTTGATTTTGGAACGGCGACGACATTCGATGTTGTTGATGCAAGTGGTGCTTATGCTGGGGGTGTCATCGCGCCGGGCGTCAATCTGTCGCTGGCGGCATTGGAAAAGGCGGCGGCAAAGCTTCCCCGTGTTGCTGTAGACCGACCCGAACAGGTTATCGGAACAGATACGATCACTGCAATGCAGTCAGGTGTGTACTATGGCTACATCGGGCTGATAGAGGGTGTATGCCAGCGCATCATTGCAGAGCATGGCCAGGATATGAGAGTGATCGCCACCGGCGGACTTTCCCCGCTTTTCGCGGCGGGTACGGACAGTATTGACGATGTAGACGACAGCTTGACCATGCGTGGTCTGGTTGAAATTCACGCTTTGAATCGCGGCAATGGCCGCTTGGAGACTTGATGGACGCGCTTTATTACCTCCCGCTCGGCGGCGCAGATGAAATCGGTATGAACCTTTATCTCTATGGGTATGGGCCGAAAGCGGCTCCCCGTTGGATTATGGTTGATTGCGGTATTGGGTTTCCCGATGCAGCTCATGCGCCGGGGGTGGAGGTGATGACGCCAGACCCGAAATTTATCGCAGACCAAGCGGATGCGTTAGATGGGATTTTCATCACGCACGCCCATGAAGACCATATCGGAGCTGTTGCACGCCTATGGCATAAATTCAAAGCGCCAGTTTATTGCACAAAGTTTCCGGCGGAGATCGCAAAACGAAAGTTTGATGAATTCGGTGTTAGCGCGTCGCATATCGAGATTTGTGCACAGAACGATCCCGTTACGGCTGGTCCTTTTTCAGTGTCGTTTTTCCCCATGACGCACTCAATTCCTGAAACGAGTGCTCTCATTATAGAAAGTCCGCTTGGTAAAGTGTTCCATACAGCGGACTTCAAGATTGACGATACTCCAACTTTCGGTCCGGGAATGGACAAGGCGGCAATGAAGCGCCTTGGTGAAGAAGGATTGTTGGCTCTCGCTTGCGATTCAACCAATGTGTTTGAACCCGGTGTTGCTGGAACAGAAAACGAAATAAAACAGCCGCTGCGTGATGTGATTGCGGAGTGTGAAGGCAAGATTGCTGCAACGACTTTCGCGTCAAATGTTGCGCGCCTGAAAACTCTGGCAGAAGCCGCCAGAGACTCTGGCCGTGCGATTGTTATTGCCGGTCGCGCCATGCGCCGCATGATTGATGCTGCTGTGCAGACAGGCATCCTGACAGATTTTCCTCAAACGATTTCAGAGGACGAAGCCAAAGATGTGCCGGACGACCATCTCTTCTACCTCGTGACAGGATCACAAGGTGAGGGCCGTGCGGCGATGGCGCGCATTGCTGGTGACACGCATCCATCGGTTCATCTCTCGGCTGGCGATACGGCTATTTTCTCGTCAAAGACGATTCCGGGCAATGAGACGGAAGTCTCGCGTATCTATAACTTATTGGCGGAACGGGGCATTCGCGTCATTGACGACAGCATGGCGAATATTCACGTCTCCGGCCATGCCTCCCGCGATGAGCTTCAAGAAGTTTATTCTCTCTTGAAACCTCAGATCGCGATCCCGATGCATGGCGAGCGGCGCCATCTTCATGAACATGCAGTGATGGCCCCGGCATGGGGTGCTGGCAGCGCGCATGTGGTTCCAAATGGATCAATGCTGCAAATTGCACCGGGTGAGCCTAAAATCGTGGATGAGGTGGACACAGGCCGCCTTTATGTTGATGGTAATCAGCTCATTGGCGCGATGGATGGCGTGGTGCGTGCTCGTAAGAAAATGGGCATGAACGGTCACATCGCCATTTCGGTTATTATGGACGAGTCTGGTGATTTGATTGTTGAATCCGATGCCCGCGTCACAGGCGCACCGGAAGAGAGCGACGATTGGAAAGGCGAAGTCGAAGGCGTTATTGCCGAAGCTGTCGATACTGCGATTGAAGCCATGAAAAATAAAGACAGACGCGACGACGACAAAGTTGAAGAAATGGCGCGGCGCGCGGCGCGTAGTACAGCCTCGCGCCTTTGGGGTAAAAAACCTGAAACAGTGGTAATGCTGACCCGCCTTGACGGATGATAGAATATGTGCCCGCATATAGTTCTTAGATATTGGGACTATTGCGGCGCTTATCTATGTGAGAACGGAGTGAAGAGACGATGAAAAAATTATTTCTGACTATTGCAGCAATACTCACATCGACTCCGCTCCTTGCGGCTGAAGTAAAACTGGACGGGGATAAAATTTCGGAACTCCTCAGTGGCTCGACCATTAAAGGCATTCATTTCGGTGTTGAGACGCGCCAGTATTTTTCTGAATCTGGTCTGACGTTGTGGATCAAAAGCGATGATGAAAAACCCTCTGAAGCCCGTTACAAAATCGAGGATGATCAATATTGCTCAAGCTGGACGGGTTTGTGGAATGAAGAAAAATATGGATGTTTCGATATTGTTCATGATGAAGATCAAAACATTTACTATTTTCTGGCCGAAGATTTTCGGGCTCCATTTATCATAAGCGATAAATTTGATCTGAATTTCGACTAAGATCCCCCAACCTTCTTTGTGATTTCACGACCAGTTCATCACGTTCTAGAAAACTCCCCTTGTCCGCATACGGCTTATCGGAGTAGCTTTAAGGAACGAGCATGTTGCTGACTCAACCAGCCCTTCCTAATGCTCTGAGCAATCGAGCGACAGGAGCGCAGGAGAAATCAGCAAGAAGCGGCTTACAATTCTGACCGTCGCGGCGGCAATTATGCTCGTGGCGGGCCTTTCTTTGGCAAGTATATCGCCCAGTACAGAGATCGCGTGGGTGCTCGGCATTCTCTTGCTGACAGTTTATCTTTTCACATTCGAAATCGTTCCAATCGACGTTGCGGCGATTACAATCATGGTGATGTTGGGATTGACGAGTTTACTGGCTCCCTTGATGGGAATCCAAGATGGCTTAGTCGATATCAACAACCTCTTTGCCGGGTTTTCCTCGAATGCGGTAATGTCGATCATCGCTGTTATGATTATCGGTGCTGGGTTGGACAAAACCGGTGCTATGAATGCAGCGGCGCGAAATATCTTACGGGTTGGTGGCACAACAGAACGACGGATCATTCCGTTGATTTCCGGAACAGTCGGCGTGATCTCGGGCTTTATGCAAAATGTAGGCGCAGCGGCACTGTTTTTGCCGGTCGTCAATCGCATCTCCGCCCGTGCGGAAATTCCTGTATCTCGTTTGCTGATGCCGATGGGGTTCTGCGCTATTTTGGGTGGTACGCTCACGATGGTCGGGTCGAGCCCGTTGATCTTACTTAATGATCTGATGGCAAATTCCAACGCTCAGTTGCCGCCTGAACAACAGATGGAAAGTTTTGGACTATTTTCAACCTTACCGATCGGTATCGTTTTGGTGCTCACGGGTATCGGTTATTTCATCGTCATGGGGCGGTTTGTTTTGCCAAAGAGCCGCGAGACCCAAGATAAAAGCGGCGGCTCATTTACGTACTTCAAGGACACCTACGATCTCGACTTTGCGATCTTCGAAATCTATGTCCCGCCGGGCAGTCCTCTGGTCGGAAAAGAACTCGATGACTTTGAGACTCAAAACAGCGTTAGGACAGTTGCGCTGCTTCATGGATCACAGATGCGAATGGGCGCAGGAGACCTGCCGTTAGATCTTAAAGTACAAGCCAAAGACTATCTGGCGGTGATTGGCGTGCGCGAGTCGCTTCAAGCTTTTGCCAAACTTTATAATCTGGGCGTCAGGCCGGTCCGTAAGTTTTCTGAAGTTCTTTCGCCGTTGTATTCCGGGCTTGCTGAAACAGTAATCCCGCCAACATCGCGATTGGTCGACGAAACTTCGCGCACATTTAAGCTACGCAGCGGTTTTGGTATTTGCTTGCTGGCCATTGTCCGCAAAGACGGAACACGTACCGTTGGTCAGGATGTGCGTAGCGTACCTTTTGAGGCTGGTGATACAGCTATTATTTATACCGATTGGGAAAGTCTCGCTCGTTTTGACCAAGCGCAAAGCCTTGCCGTTGTTACCAGTCCATACCCGAGTGAAGAAATACGCACCAACAAGATCTTTCATGCACTGACGTTCTTTTTTATTGCGCTCGCCTTGGTGCTGTTCACGGACTTGCGGCTTTCGGTGGCGCTGTTGGTTGGCGCGATTGGAATGGTTTTGTCCGGGGTTATGGATGCAGAAGAGGCCTACCATTCGGTCAGTTGGAAAACTGTATTCTTGCTCGCAAGCCTTATCCCATTGGGTGCGGCTGTTGAGACCAGTGGTGCTGCTGCATGGATTGCAGGGAACGTACTTGCCGCGTTAGGCGATACGTCGATCTGGATTATTCAACTCGCGCTGGCCGTCTTGGCCACGGCATTTACGCTTGTTATGTCGAATGTTGGTGCGACCGTCCTGCTCGTACCCCTTGCTGTCAACATAGCCATCGGTGCTGGAGCCGATCCGGCAGTGTTCGCATTGACTGTAGCATTGGCGACGTCCAACTCGTTCCTCATACCAACGCACCAAGTCAACGCATTGATCATGGGACCGGGAGGTTACTCCGTTCCTGATTTCTTGCGTGCAGGGGGGATCATGACAGTGCTCTTCCTCATCGTTCTCATTTCGATGATGCAGTTGCTCTTCTAAGGTTAGCGTTCGTATGCCGCTCTAATGTTCCAATAGCGTATCAAGCGCGCCGGGCTTGTCGTGGATGGCGAGTTTATCGACGATGGTTTCTGAGGCTTCGTTTAACCCGATGATCTCGACCTCTGCCCCCTCGCGGCGGAATTTCAGAACGACCATATCGAGGGCTGAGACACTAGAAATGTCCCAGATATGCGCGTTGCTAACATCAATGACGACGTTATCGAGGGCTTCTTTGAAATCGAACGAAGCATTAAAGGCATCGACCGAGGCAAAGAATAACTGGCCCTCCACGCGGTAAGTACGCGTTGCCCCGTCGGGGGATGCTTCGGAAGTGATGCGGAAAATCTGAGCGATTTTCCACGCGAAAAAGATCCCGGATAAAAGAACGCCGGTAAGCACCCCGATGGCCAAATTGTGCGACAGCACTGTGGTCGCAACGGTAGCGATCATGACGATTGAAGAGCTTTGCGGATGCTCTTTGATATCGCGAATAGATGACCAAGAGAACGTACCAATCGACACCATGATCATAATCGCAACAAGCGCGGCCATCGGGATTTGCTTAACCCACTCGCCCAAACCAACGATCAGGATCAGCAGAAAAACACCGGCTACAAATGTCGAAAGACGACCACGGCCCCCGGACTTTACGTTGATCATCGACTGACCGATCATTGCGCACCCCGCCATGCCGCCGATGAAGCCGGTCGCAGTATTGGCGACGCCTTGGCCGATGCACTCGCGGTTCTTATCGCTGTTGGTATCCGTCAGCTCGTCAATCAGCGAAGCGGTCATGAGGCTCTCAAGCAATCCGACAACGGCAATTGCTAGGGCAATCGGGAAGATAATCCGTAATGTCTCGAACGTCAGAGGGATGTCCGGCAACAGAAAGAATGGCAAAGTGTCGGGCAACTTACCCATGTCCTCGACGACGCGTGTCTCAAACCCGAAGGCCATTGATAGACCGGTAATGACGACGATTGTGACCAAGGGTGAGGGGATTGATTTGGTGACATACGGAAACTGATAGATAATCGCGAGGCCCGCAGCGACGAGAATATAAGTCAACAACGTCACATCTTCAGCGCGAAAATCGAGTTCCGGGAGTTGCGCCAAGAAAATCAGGATCGCAAGCGCGTTCACAAATCCGGTCATCACAGACCGCGAAACAAACCTCATTACCTGCGCCAGCTTAAAGTAACCCGCCGCGATCTGTAGAAGGCCCGCGAGAACCGTCGCAGCAAAAAGATACTGTAGGCCCGCTTCCGCCCCGTGATCGTCAATCAGTGGCTTCATCAAAACAGCCGTCGCTGCGGTTGCCGCAGAGATCATGCCGGGACGACCCCCGATGATCGCAGTAATAACGGCAATCGAGAACGAGGCGTAAAGGCCAACCTTGGGATCAACACCGGCGATAATCGAAAAAGCGATGGCTTCAGGAATCAGCGCCAGAGCGACAACTAACCCGGCCAAAATGTCAGCGCGAACATTTCCCAGCCAGTCGTTGCGAAGAGTATGCGGCTCGAACCAGCTCATGGGCTTCTCCTGAGGGGCAGTAGATTAAACCACATCACTGCGCGATTCTTGTTAGGTGCTGCAAAAGCATCCGGCTTGTGCTCTGCATCCATTCACAAGTGTGCATCGGCGTCTTACGGCTGGTTTAGTTAAAAAAACCGCCCCAAAAGGGACGGCTTTTTTAGTTTGGTACGCCCTACGGGATTCGAACCCGTGTTACCGCCGTGAAAGGGCGGCGTCCTAACCACTAGACGAAGGGCGCTCAGTGAGAGTTCGTATATTTAAGCCTCCGCCGGGATGCAAGAGGGAAATTGTGATCTGTCGCGATTGTACTTTGATTACCTGAGCGGGGTTTACTTCCTCTTAACCACGTTCGTGTCTCTTAAGCTGAACGACGGTCTTAATGTTTTGGAATAGCCCCCAGGAGGCAAATTATGCGGAAAATTGCAGGGATTGCAGCAGTTTTGATCGGTTTGGCTTCTTCTGCTCAGGCGCAACAGGGTGCTGCAGGAATGATCGGCGAGACCTTGCTGGGGCATTCGAACTACAGCAATCAAATTAACTTCAGCGCTGCGTTGCAAGGCGCATCTTATGCGTCCGCCTCACAATTTGCCTTTTCGCCCGATCCACAGCTTCGCCAAGCGGTGACGCGGAATGCGTTGGCTGATATCGCGCGTAGCGATAAGCACTTGGCGGGTGCGCTGGGTTCGGACCCTTTCAAAACATTTGGTCCGGCGCTGTCTGCGCATAACATCCGCGATACCCAAATCGACGACTCGCTGGCGTTTATTATGCTGACGCTGTGGGATGCCGCGAACGCATCGACTGCCGAGACATCGCCGGGGCAAACCTCTGGTGTTAAGCGCCAAGCGCGCGCGATACTGGCCTCAATGGGCGGGCGGCCTAGAACGACATCCATGCAAGAAGCCTCAGACCAGCTTTATATATCCGCGCTGATGATTTCGATCCTTGCATCCAAAGTGATGGAAACCCGTGATCCTACCCAAGTGCAACAGCTACAAACCATGGCGCGCCGCGAGAGTTTGGCCAGCTTTGGCGTAGATTTCGCGCGGATGAACTTGGACAGCCGTGGGCTGACGCCGCGTTGAGCGATTTACCACAACTCCGCGCTGTTTCCAACGCTTGACCCGCTTATCGGTCGGCCCCATAACCTCGCCTATGACCAAGACCGAAAATATCCGCAATTTCTCGATTGTCGCCCATATCGACCACGGGAAATCTACGCTTGCTGACCGTCTGATCCAGATGACGGGAGGGTTGTCCGAACGTGAGATGACCGAGCAGGTGCTCGATTCGATGGACATCGAGAAAGAGCGCGGCATCACCATCAAGGCACAGACCGTGCGGCTCGACTATAAGGCGGCTGATGGCGAGGAATACGTCCTCAATCTGATTGACACACCGGGGCATGTGGATTTCGCCTATGAGGTGAGTAAATCCATGCAAGCGGTTGAAGGATCGCTCTTGGTCGTCGATGCATCGCAAGGCGTCGAGGCACAGACCCTCGCCAATGTCTATCAGGCGATTGAGGCGGATCACGAGATCGTGCCGGTCCTCAACAAGATCGACTTGCCCGCCGCCGAACCCGAACGCATTTGTCGGCAAATCGAAGATGTCATCGGCATTGATGCCTCGGAAGCCATTCACACCAGCGCGAAGTCCGGCCTTGGCATGGAAGATGTGCTTGAGGCGATTGTCACCCGCTTGCCTGCTCCAAAAGGCGACCGCGATGCGCCGCTCAAGGCTCTGCTGGTGGATAGCTGGTATGATGCCTATCTCGGCGTTGTCGTGCTGGTGCGGATTATGGATGGTACGCTGAAAAAGGGTCAGAAGATCACCATGATGCGGGCGGGGGCGACGTACCCTGTGGACCGCGTGGGCGTCTTCACGCCGAAGATGGTACAGGTCGAAGAACTTGGCCCCGGTGAGTTGGGTTTTCTCACCGCCTCGATCAAACAAGTCCGCGACACGAATGTTGGGGATACGATCACGACCGAACGGGCCGGAGCTGATGAGCCACTGCCCGGCTATCAACCGTCTGTGCCTGTGGTCTTTTGCGGCATCTTTCCTGTTGATGCGGCGGAGTTTGAAGACCTGCGCGCGGCGGTCGATAAGCTGGCGCTGAATGATGCGTCCTTCTCCCATGAAGTCGAGACATCGGCGGCATTGGGCTTCGGATTTCGCTGCGGGTTCCTCGGGCTGTTGCACCTTGAGATCATCACGGAACGGCTTGAGCGGGAATATGATATCTCGCTCATCACCACGGCCCCGTCAGTTGTCTACAAGATGCTGATGAAAGACGGGACCGAGATGGAGATGCATAATCCCGCCGACATGCCCGACGTGATGAAGATCGAACATATCGAAGAACCGTGGATCAAGGCGACGATCCTTGTGCCGGATGAATATCTCGGCGATGTGCTCAAGCTCTGCCAAGAACGGCGCGGAGTGCAGGTCGACCTGACCTATGCGGGCACGCGGGCGATGGTGGTCTATAAATTGCCGCTCAACGAAGTGGTGTTCGATTTCTATGACCGGCTGAAATCAGTGACCAAAGGTTATGCCTCGTTTGATTATTCGATAGACGGGTATGAGCCGGGCAACCTCGTAAAAATGGCGGTGCTGGTTAATGACGAGCCGGTCGATGCGCTGAGTGTGATTGTCCACCGCGACAAGGCGGAACCGCGCGGGCGCTCGATGTGCGAAAAGCTCAAAGAGCTGATCCCGCAGCATATGTTCAAAGTCCCGATTCAAGCGGCCATCGGTGGCCGGATCATCGCGCGCGAAACAATCTCAGCCCTGCGTAAAGACGTAACAGCGAAATGTTACGGCGGGGACGTGTCGCGGAAGCGCAAGCTGCTGGACAAACAAAAAGCCGGTAAGAAGAAAATGCGCCAGTTCGGGAAAGTCGATATTCCGCAAGAAGCGTTTATTAATGCGCTAAAAATGGATTCCTGAGCCTTTTGCAAAGCAAAAGGCGGCCCTAGAAGACACATGCGAAAGCGGCGCAGCGGCAAATGCATTTTTACGCCCCTTATTGCCGCAGGCAATGGGGCGAAAAATCATTGAGAGCGAAGAAACAACCGACATCCCAACCCACTTCGCCCCCCGTCCGTGACCGGAGGGAGGGGATTTACCATCACCTCTAAGAACCTCTTATCCGGCGGACGCTCAACGCGCATTTGGGCAATCCGCCATGCAGTATCGAAGCTCGGCTGTGGTTCTGGGCAAAGCAAAGAGAGCGCTCCGGAAACGACCCGCCGCATCACTCGTTCAATCCGGCGCAACAACCGTTGACCTTGGCGCGGCAAATCATTGAGCAGAGTTTGCACGGTATGCAAACGCCACCGAAGGCTGCAAACAGAATCCTCCGAACCAATCTTCGCACTGTTGCTATGCGCAACATCAATCATCTTCTGGAGATCAATTGGCGCGCCGGAGCGTTCGGCAATCAACCGCGCCTGCACAATAACCAAATACTGCGCTGCCAATTCAACGCGAGACAAAACCGAAGACAACCCCTCGCGAACCCATCTGGAAAACGCCTGAGAAACCGGTCCGGCAGACAGGAACCCAACAGCCAAAACCAACCCCGCCAAAACGCGGAGCAGCCTGTGCCGCTGTACCTCTAATGCCCGTTCCATCGTCACGCCGTCGGTTGCCTTTTGTTAGAAAGTGATGGCGAAAAATGTGAACATAAAAAGAACAAATGTCAAGCGGAATTTTGTAAGATGAGGACGCGCTTTTCCTGTCATTCCCGCGAAAGCGGGAATCTCAGGGCTAATGTAGGAAAGTACCTGATTTTTATGGCATGACAGAGAAATGGGCTTTCCTGGAAAGCCTGGACACTAATAGCCTTATAACCATGGCCCAAAGTTACTTCGTTTATATCCTCACCAATCGCAAAGACGGTGTGCTCTATATCGGCATCACAAATGATCTTGTCCGACGTGTCTTTCAGCATCGGGAAGGGGCCATTCCCGGGTTCACGAATAAATATAATCTCAAACGCCTCATCTACTTTGAGGCCTTTGACGATCCCGAAAATGCAATTATGCGGGAAAAACGAATGAAGAAATGGAACCGGGAATGGAAGATCGAATTGATCGAAAATAATAACCCTGAATGGCGCGATCTCTATCCTGATATTCTTCAATAGCATCTAGCGAATTCATAGTTTTGGTCATTCCCGCGAAAGCGGAAATCTCTTGATGTCGGGTCTGTCAGACCTGCGTAGACGAATGAGTCGTGTGATAATGTGAAGATTCCCGCTTTCGCGGGAATGACAACATGAAGAGCAGTTCATGTTCTTGCGCGGGGTCAATGCGCGTATATTCAGAAAGCATCTAAAAATAGGAGCCGCTTTAGCGCCGCCTATGCCAACGATGGACGCATCTAGCGAATTCATAGTTTTGGTCATTCCCGCGAAAGCGGGAATCTCTTGATGTCGGGTCTGTCAGACCTGCGTAGATGGGTGAGTCGTGTGATAACGGGAAGATTCCCGCTTTCGCGGGAATGACAAGGACTGCAAATGCGGGAGCGCGACGGCGAAATTTGAACAGCGCAGCCTTCGCCGCCCAACCCTACTGCTTCAACGTCATAACATCGCCGGACACGCTAAAGCCGTCGAGCTGGTTCAAAAACGTCATGCCGAGCAATCCGGTTGTCAGCTCGCCGCGTTGAGAGACAGCGGCGCGGACGTCGTTGACGACGATATCTCCGATCTTCACCGCGTTCAGGCGGATGGGCGCGACGAAGGTTGTTCCATTCGCCGTGCTAACCGGCAGGGAAAAATTCAAATCCGCATCGGTAAAGCCGATTTCCTTCCCCATTTCATAGGGCAGCACAACCGAAGACGCGCCGGTATCGACAAGGAACTCGGTCCGCACACCATTAACGAGCGCGGTCGTCTCGAACTGTCCGCTGAAATCATTGCGCCGCAAGATGACCTCGCCGCCACCGATGTTTTGCGGACTGCCGGGGATGATCTCGGCCTTCACACGGCTATACACTCCGCCGAGTTGATCCTTGTAAGTATACCCCACGATCAAAACGAGGAAGGCCAGCACAATCGCGACTATATTGCGAAAGGTCTTCAGCCATCCGCCCTGCGCCCTGATGCTGACCCCGCCCGCGACGAGGAACAACAGCAGCACGACATAGACAACCCGCATGACGCCATCTGTGCCATCGAAGACATCCGGCGCGCGGTTGCTTATCTCTTCGCAGCCACTCAGAAAAAGCGGCAAAATAAGAAGCTTTTTCATTCCGTGGTCCGTTTGGCAAAGCGGCGATTGGTCCGGCGTCCGGGGCGCATGATCGGGGCGGCTTTGGCAATGAGAGGCTCGCGTTCCGGCAATTCATCCATGATCGTGCGCCGCTCTGCGGGGTCCATGCGGGACCAGCGCGCGATTTCCTCGCCCGTCCGAAAACAGCCCATGCACAGCTTTGCACCGGGATGCAGGACGCAGACTTTCACGCAAGGCGAGTCGACCTCGTCGCGTTTCCATACTTCATCACCAAAATCACTCATGATGTAGCCTTACGCGCTTTCTGGAATTTCTGAAAGCCGGTCGAGTGCGCTTTGCAGGATGATCGTAGCAGCGGCACTGTCGATGAGCGCCGCGCGTTTGTCCCGGCGCAGCCCTGCGTCCTTCATGGCTTCATCGGCGGTAAAGGTAGACAGCCGCTCGTCCCATTGCAGAACCGGCAGTTGGAAAGCGTCCTCAAGGCTGCGCGAAAAGGCTCGTACCGACTGCGCGCGGCGTCCGGCATCGCCGTTCATGTGCAAAGGCATCCCAACAACAAACCCAACCGCTTTGCGGTTCTCGGCTATCCGGCGCAATTCTACGAGATCATCCGTCAGGCGTTTGCGGCGGATCGTTTCAAGCGGCGAGGCAAGGGTGCGTCGTTCATCACAGATGGCAACACCGATGGTTTTCGTGCCCGGATCAAGGCCGATTAGCGCGCCCGAGCGGGTGGCCGTAGCGAAATCTTCCGGCGTGACGATCCGCATTCACAAGGCGCTTTCGAGCTGTGCAGTGGCGGCTTCATCGCCTTCAAAGACTTCCAACCCGCGTGTCTGTGCTGCTTTGGCATCCTCTTCGCGTTCGAGAATTCGGTAGGAGCGGATCAGCATCAACCAACCGCGCAGGTCATTCGGTTCCTCTTTGAGCCGCTGCGCCAGTCCTTCGACCATTGCGCCGATTACGGCTTGTTGGTCTTCAGGCGACATTTCTTCTGCCGCCGCCTGCTGTTCAGCGGTCGGTCCGCGCGGAACGAGATCAGCCGGAGGGATCACGTTGATCTGTGCCGCTGCATTGCGCACGTTATCTTGCACTTGCTCGATCCAAGGCGCTCCCGGCGGCGCGGTTTCGAGCATTTTTATCCAACCCTCAATGGCCTCGCGGGTTTTGTTGCGCTGTGCGAGGGCGATACTTTTCAGGAAAATCGCTTGATGATAGTCGGGGTCTTTCGCGAGCGCTTTGTCTATGGCCACTTCCGCTTGCGGAGACATCACACCCCCCGCGGCCATATACATGGCCTCCGTCATATTCGAATAGAGGCTGGCATCCGCTGCTTCAGGGTCCAGCTCTGTGACCTTTTCAAAAGCACGCCAGCTTTCGTCAAACATTTCGAGCGACGAGAGGCTGCGCGCCAAAACATCCCAACCGCGAGGATCATTCGGGTCCGTTGCGAGGCGCGCTTTGACCTTTTCCGTTAAGTCGATCATCTGCGCGCGGGCTTGGCTCGGCGGAGGGCTTGCGCGGTTTTGTTTCGCGTATTCAGCCTCAAGGTCTTCCTGCGATGGCCGCACCGCCGCGCGTTCACTATCAAAATTGCGTTCTGAGAGCGGCCTGTCATCAACACCCGGGCTGCCGATTGATCCATAGACGCCCAATCCAACAACCGGAACACCAATCGCGGCGATCATGCCAAGTGTTGACCCCAATGTGCGGGGGATTGGTTTTGACCCTGCGTCAACTTCGGCTTCTTCAGCGGCGGCGAGCAGGCGGCGGGACAGCTCAATGCGCGCGGCGTCGGCTTCGGCTTCGGTTAAAACCCCGCGTGCAAGGTCGCTATCCACCTCGCGGAGCTGCGCCCGAAAAGACTCGACATCGTGCTCCGACCGAGACGCCGGAACGCTGCGGGGCCGTAAAAACGGCAATCCGAGCGCTAAAGCACACGAAATCGCGAGTATTGCTGCAAAAACCCAGAACAGAGCCGAATCCTCCTGATTATCAGAGCAGAACTTATGGGGGCAGGGGGCTTGCGGCAAGATGCACACTTCGGCGCATGTCGGTAAGTTGATATTGAACGGCGTTATCGTGGAGGTCGAAATGGGCGTAACTCTGCGATAACCTGCGCACTGGCCTTACCGGAGACAAGCTATGGCGGCGAAACGCAAGCCTCGTTATTCGATTTTCTCACTCGCGCGCAACTCGATGTCGCACCATCAGGGGTGGGAGAAAGCCTGGCGTTCACCGGACCCAAAGCCCGAATATGACGTCGTTATCGTCGGGGCAGGGGGCCACGGCCTCGCGACCGCTTATTATCTGGCCAAGAATCACGGCATTACCAATATTGCGGTGGTCGAGAAAGGTTGGCTCGGCGGCGGGAATACCGGACGAAATACGACGATCATCCGCTCGAATTACCTGCAAGACAGCTCGGCGGCGTTGTTCGAGTTATCGCGCAGCCTGTTTGAGACCCTTTCGCAAGAGCTGAATTACAATATCATGTTCAGCCCGCGCGGTGTTTTGATGCTGGCGCAGACCGAGCATGAAAAGCGCGCTTGGCAACGCACCCACCACGCCACACGGCTCAATGACATTTATACCGAATGGGCCGACACAAAGCGCGTGAAGGAAATTTGCCCGATTATCAACACCGACCCGGGTGCTCGCTTTCCGGTTCTGGGCGGACTTTGGCAGCCGCGCGGCGGCACGGCGCGGCACGATGCAGTGGCTTGGGGCTATGCCCGTGCTGCGGATGATCTCGGCGTTGATGTCATCCAGAATTGCGAAGTCCTCGGCATTGACCGCGAAGGCGGCAAAGTCACCGGCGTTCAGACCACACGCGGCGCAATCAAATGCGGCAAGCTTGGCATTGTCGTAGCGGGCAACACGACCCGTCTGACGGATATGGCCGGTTTCCGTATGCCGCTGGAGAGCGTCCCGCTCCAAGCGCTCGTCTCCGAACCAATCAAGCCATGCCTCGATATCGTTGTCATGGCGAACACCGTCCACGGCTATATGAGTCAATCGGATAAAGGCGAGCTGGTTATCGGCGGCGGTACGGATGGGTATAACGCCTATACCCAGCGCGGCTCATTCCAGCATGTTGAAGAGACGGTTACGGCGCTGGTCGAGACGTTCCCGATTATCTCGCGCCTCAGAATGCTGCGGCAATGGGGCGGGATCGTAGACATCACCGGCGACCGCTCGCCGATTATCTCGAAAACCCCCGTCGATGGCGTTTTCGTCAATTGCGGATGGGGCACGGGCGGGTTCAAAGCGACCTGCGGCTCCGGCCATTGCTTTGCTGCGACCATCGCAAAAGGCGAGCCGGATGCGGTTGCCGCTCCCTTTAGCCTTGACCGGTTCTCCGAAGGCCGCATGATTGACGAAAGCGTCGCTGCGGCGGTGGCGCACTAAACAGAGAGACGATCATTGACTGACTCGGTGGCATTGCTCGGCGTCAAAGGCGGCCCTGCCATCCGAACCGGCTCCATGATGCCCACCTCGATGTTGTTAAAGCTGGCTGGCGAACAGATCGTTGTTGATTGCGGCCTCGGCGTCACACGCGGTCTTGTGGATCAGGGCTTTGCGCTTAAAGACCTCGACAAGATTTTCATCACGCATTTGCACTCCGACCATTACCTTGAGCTTGGACCGTTGATCCACACCGCATGGTGTGCGGGGTTGAAAACGCCTGTTACGATCTACGGTCCGGCGGGTTTGGCGGAGTACTGGCAAAACTTTTGCGAGTCGATGCGCTTTGATATTGAGCTGCGCCAAGAAGACGAGGGCCGTCCGACCCTTGAAACATTGATCACTGTTGAAACGATTTCCGTTCAACAGCGGGTAGACTTGGGCGAAATATCTGTAACAGCAATGAGAACCGAGCACCCGCCGTTAAAAGACTGTTTCGCATATCGTTTTGAGAGTAAGGCCCGTTGCGTAGTCTTCGGTGCGGACACTGCGTATTTCCCGCCACTCGCCGAGTTCGCCCAAGGCGCTGATCTCCTCATTCACGAAGCGATGTTAGGTGAAGCAGTTGATGCATTGGTCGCGCGTGTCGGGAATGGCGATGATCGTTTGAAACGCCATTTGCTAAACTCACACACGATGGCCGAAGATGTCGCGGTCATCGCACGAGATGCCGGTGTGAAGGCACTTGCCATCAATCATCTTATTCCTTCAGATGACCCCTCCTATACAGATGCGCATTGGCAAGCGGCAATCCGTTCGCACTGGACGGGACCGCTCTATATCGGTGAGGATGGTATGGTGATCGAGCTAACCTAACGAACGACCATTGGGAGACTTCAGCGATGCTAACCGAAACCGATCAGAAATTCCTGCGGCTGGCCTATCAGGAAGCCAAAGACGGGTATGACGAGGGCGGTTGCCCCATCGGGTCGGTTCTGGCCGAAGGCGACAAGTTGATCGCCCAAGGCCGTAACCAGCGGGTGCAGGGCGGCGACCCGATTGCCCACGGAGAAATGGATTGCCTACGCAAAGCAGGGCGGCAGAAATCCTATAAGAACATGACGCTCTACACATCGCTCTCGCCCTGCATGATGTGCTCAGGCACGATCATTCAATTCGGCATTCCGAGAGTCGTCATTGCCGAAAACACCAATTTCGGCGGCAACGAAGACTTCCTGCGCGAACGCGGCGTCGAAATCATCATCGCCAACGACCAACCCTGCATCGACCTGATGCAACGCTTCATCACCGAAAAACCCGAACTCTGGGCCGAGGATATCGCTGAGGATTAAGGGGGGCTTTGGGTGGGGGTTGCGGGAGGGCGGGACGAAGGCATTTGAAGCGTCGCAAAACCGATGGCTTTTGCAACGCGTGCGCCCATGTATTGCTTCGCACGCGAAAGTCAGGGCAAGCAATAGCTCAAGTGTTTCAGGCGGAGTAAAGTGAATGAGCAGTAGGAGTGGCGCGGCTGTCTGGATACCCTTAGTTGTTGGGTTGCTCTTTTTTTATATTATATTTCAGTATCTTAAGGAAATTATTGTTTACTTTGGCGTAAACGAAGATCAAGCGACTACAGTGGCTATGGGCATCATTATCGGAACGTCGATATTGATATTCATCCTAAGCACATTAGCCTACGGACGCCGCTTCTCTGATGCAAAATCTCAGGCGGAGGAAGTCATTTTCGAAAATGGTCGAAACCTCGCGAAAATGTACAGCCAGAAGAAATACACTGGAAATTACGGCGAGTTGCGTCTCGAGGCTTTCGACAAAGAAATTTCATATTTCTATGAGAATATACTCATACCAAAGTTAAATACGACCGCTGATGTTTTGGGTGATCAACGGTTTGCGTCACATTGTGAGCAATGCATTTGGAAAGCCATCGAAGATAACGATGCCCCTATCGATCTGAACACCATTCCAGATGATCCCTTCGAGTTTGAGCATTGGACTGCAGAAGTACTGAACAAGTTTGGTTGGAATGCTCAAGCGACCCAAGGCAGCGGCGACCAAGGTTCTGATGTTGTCGCAGAGTTAAACGGCCGTACCTGCATTATCCAATGCAAGCTCTACAAAAACGCCGTAGGGAATAAGGCGGTACAAGAGGTTGATGCAGCTAGAACGTTCTTTGACGGTGACTTCGCGGCTGTAGTGGGGAAAAGTGGCTTCACGCGATCTGCAAAACAGCTTGCAGAAAAAAACAATGTATTTTTGATAGATGTTTCTGAGTTACCCGATCTGGCCGAAAAACTAGGCTTAATATAGCCCAACCCCTCATGCATTATTCGTGAATTTCTTGTTCCAAGCTGTCGGAAAACCCACCCGTTGCGAGATTGGCGGGATCGAGCGCTAGACCTTCAAAGGTACGACAATTTCACCAATCTTTTTGCAACAGAGTTTTGCGACAGCTAACCCGTTGATCTTACTGGGGTCAGAAAACCGTTGCAAAACCCTTCCTTTTCGCAACATTGACCCAAGGTAAACCGCGCCTTTCTTGGGCTAAACTTCCCTATAGATAAGAGAAGAAATGAAGACTCCACTCGGCTTTTAGTCGTTGCAGGCTATCTCTCATCAATGACCATACAGAATGCCTCTATGCAAAAAGCTGGTCTCTATTCTGACGTGAAAGATGGATTGCGATGCTCAAACCGGACAAGGTTTTAATCGAGAGATTGAAGGCGCGTTATGAGGAGGCTCAGCGTGCCTATCATACGTGGGATCATATCGAGGGTTTGCTCGGTCATTTTGAAACCCTATCCGACCACATCGCTGACAAGACCCGCATCCTATGGGCGCTTTATTGGCATGATGCGGTTTATGATCCAATGCGCAGCGACAATGAAACCGCAAGCGCCGATCTGCTCCGCGCCGAAGGAAAAGGTCACATCCCGGATACTACGCTCGAAGAAGCGGCCATCATCATCGAAGCCACTGCCAAGCATCACTTGCCCGGCACGCTGTCAGGCGAAGCGCTCTCCGATGCGTCCTATTTTCTGGATATGGACCTCTCTATCCTCGCCGCCCGCGAAGATATTTTCGATGCCTATGAAGACAACATCCGCTTTGAATACAGTTTTGTATCAGCAGACACATACACCTCTGCCCGCGCAAACATCCTGAAAGGCTTTCTTGCAAGGGAGCAGCTTTATTTTACAGACATCTGCCGTGCGCGTTGGGAAGACAAAGCGCGTGCAAATATTCAGCGGTCAATCGCAAAACTCGAAGCCTAAACGGATGATTACTGCTCACCAATTTCCCGCATAAACTCCCGCAATCTTCTGCCAAACGAAACGTCCATTAAATCTAAGCAGACGCCTAACCTTCTAAGAAACTGTAGCTTCGTGAATTCCCATTACATTAGTAAGGGCAGGCTCAGCGGGGCCATGTTCTCAATCACCCGCCTCCAAACTTCCGCGCTGTCTTCGCATCGAACGGCTCTGCGCCCATTTCCAAGTGGAGCTGATCCCCTTCATAGGGATGCGCCAGCGCGACCGCTTCATCCAATTCGACGCCCAAGCCCGGCTCAGTCGGTGGAACCACATAGCCGTCTTCCCATTGCATCGGTTTCTTGAGCAGGTCGGCGTGAAAGCCCTCCCATTTTCCAATGCTTTCCAGAATAAGAAAGTTCGGTGTGCAGGCGGCAAGCTGAACATTTGCCGCGCCTTCAATAGGTCCACAATAAAGATGCGGCGCGATGGTGGCGTATTTTGTCTCGGCCATGCCCGCGATTTTCTTGGCTTCCAAAATCCCGCCAACACGCCCAAGCGCAAATTGCAGAATAGATGCCGCACCAGTCTCCAGCACCCGTGCAAATTCGTATTTCGTCGTGAGCCGTTCGCCGGTCGCGACGGGTATCGTAGTAGCGGCAGCGACCTTTGCCATTTCTTCCGGTGCATCGGGCGGGCAGGGTTCTTCGAACCAGAGCGGATCATATTTCTCAAGCCGCCGTGCCAATCGGATTGCGCCTGAGGCGGTGAATTGCCCGTGCGTGCCGAACAGCAGATCGGCGCGCGTCCCAACCGCCTCTCGGATTTTGCGGCAGAAGTCTTCGCTGCGCTCCAGCGCTTCCAAATCAGGCTGACGTCCGTCATAAACGGTGTAAGCTCCCGCGGGATCGAATTTGACCGCTGAAAACCCTTCCTCAACCATCTCGGCGGCGCGCTGCGCGGATGCATCGGCGTCGTTATAGAAATCTGCGGCGGCCTCGTCTGGTTTGGGATAAAGATACGTGTACGAGCGCAAGCGCTCATGCACTTTCCCGCCCAGCAATTCATAGACCGGCTTGCCGACTGCCTTGCCGACAATATCCCAGCACGCGCATTCAATCCCCGACAACACTGACCCGAGAGACAAGTCAGGTCGCAACGTATAACCGGACCCGTAAACCCGTCGCCACATGGCCTCAATATGGAAAGGGTCCATGCCCTCGACATGGCGTGCGAAGGTATCTTCGATCATCGCGGCAAAGACATGCGGGCCGAATGTCGCGCCGTAAACCTCGCCGATCCCTTCGATCCCGCAAGCGGTCTTCAGCTTCACGAAGATAAAATAGCGCCCGCCGAAACCGGGTGGCGGGTTGCCAACGACAAAGGTTTTGCACTGGGTAATTTTCATTCGAACATCACCACATTGCGCATGACATCGCCGCGCTTAACGCCTGCGACGGCTTCATTGATTTGCTCAAGCGGATAGCGCCCGGAAATTAGCTCATCGAGTTTTAGGCGACCATCACGGTAAAGGCTCATCAGATAGGGGATATCGACACGAATACGCGATGATCCCATTTTCGAGCCGAGAATTTTTTGACTATACGAGGCAAGATCACCCGGATCGAATTCTGTCAGCACGCCTGTCGGCGGCATCCCGACAATGACCATTGATCCTGTCGGAGCCAGCATTGCGGGGGCGCTTTCGATGGCGCGCTTTAATCCGACCGAGATAAAGACGTAATCCGCCCCGCGCCCCTTGGTTGCAGCCCGCACTTGCTCGGCGGCATCAGCGGCGTTTGCATCAACGGCATGGGTCGCACCGAAATCTTTTGCGAGCACCATTTTGTCGGCGGCAATATCCAGCCCGATAACTGTGGAGGCTCCGGCAATCGCTGCGCCTTGTACACAGTTCATGCCGACGCCGCCCAACCCGATCACGGCAACGGTAGAGCCAACATGTACCGCCGCCGTATTGGCGACTGCTCCGAACCCTGTGATCACACCGCACGCTAAAAGTGACCCGACGTCAAATCCTACATCGTCATCCAGTTTGACGATCTGCGATTGATGCACCAAGGCTTGCTGCGCAAATGCCCCAGTCCGCAATCCATGCATGAGCGTTTCGCTCCCGATGCTGAGAGGCGATTGCGCGTCCAGAGGAAAAGATGTTTCGCAGGCGACCTGAGCGCCTTGGGCGCAACAATGACACGTTCCACAAGAACGGATGAGCGTTACGACAACCCGATCGCCCGCTTTGAAATCCTGAACACCAGCCCCGACAGATTCGACAATGCCCGCTGCCTCATGCCCGAAAACGGCGGGTAAATCCCCGCCCCATCCACCGTCGATATAGGTCAGATCACTGTGACAGATGGCACATGCCTTAATGTCGATGCGAACTTCGCCTTCACCCGGCGCGGCAATGCTTACGTCTTCGATGCTGAGCGGCGCTCCGAATGTGCGGCAAACGGCTGCTTTCATGGTTCATCCCCAGTTAAATATCGCGGCTACGCTGCACCACATACGATGTTCTTACAAGCGTACTTTGCACGTCACATCAATGATCAAAATGTGATCGGCATGACCCTATTGTTAACGCGATTGAAGCCATTATCTGAGACACTGATCAAAGGGGGCTACGACCTTGCAAAGCCGAATGCTTGTTGCACATGGCTTGGCACTGTTGAGATACGGGGAAGTTGGTTATGAACGATTGCCGGTTTTTTTCTGAAAGTTTCAGCTCCGATGAAGCGATTACGTGGGTTGCCGATTGTGCAACGTCATCAGGGTGGACCAGTGAAGAAGCAAAACGCCTTGCCGATTGCGTGAGCGATAGCGCCCTTGCCGTTTCCGAACGCGCGTATCGTCTCCAAGCGCGCGGTCCGGTCTTTGTAAAGCTGGATGTCAATTCAACCGAGGCGACGCTCGAACTTCACCACGAAGGTGCGATTGGCGATAAGCCTTGCGATTGCGCAGCGGCAAAATCCGCAATCTCGCGCAAGTCCAGCGTATGGTTGGATGGACAGCTCCGCACCCACAAGCTGAGAATCGCGCGCGCGTAACGCTTTTTACTCGGCGGCTTCCGCAAGGCTGGATTGCTGTAAAGCATTCCAGACCTTCGTGGGCGTCACCGGTATATCGATCTCTTCGATCCCGAAAGGGCGCAGAGCATCGAGGACCGCGATAACAGTACAGCCCGCTGCACCGACAGTTCCGGCCTCTCCGCACCCTTTCGCGCCAAGCGGATTGGTCGTGCAAAATGTTGGCCGAAAACCCACGTCAATCGGCGGCAAGTCATAGGCGCGGGGCATCTGATAATCCATGTACGAGCCAGTTAAAGGCTGTCCGGTTTCAGGGTCATAAATCGCGGCCTCGTGCAACGCTTCGCCGACACCTTGCGCGACACCGCCAACGATCTGCCCGGTCGCGAGCATTGGGTTTAACAGCGTTCCAAAATCATCAATCACTGTGTATTTGGTCAGCTTGCTCTCGCCTGTCTCCGGTGTAATCTCAACTTCACAGATATGGCATCCATTCGGGAATGACTTACTGCCACCATCGACCTTGGCTTCCCCCGTCAGCGTTCCACCTTCAAGCCGGGCAACGGCGGTAAAGAGCGTTGCGGTTTTATCTGTACCGACAACGCGAAACTGTCCGCCGTTTTCAGGTTCAAACTCCAAATCGACTTCAGAGACTTCCAGTTCCTCGGCTGCGGCGGGGCGGGCGAGGCGGATGACTTCATCTGACGCGGCAAAAAAGCTCTTGCTCGCCATGATCACCGACCGCGATCCACCCGTGCCACCGGCTTGGGGTAGGCTGTCGGAATCTCCGGCAACCCATTCGATACACTCATACGGGACGCCCAGCTTGGCATGTACGAGTTGCGGAAAGGCTGTTTCATGGCCTTGGCCGGTTGATTGCGTTCCGACCTCAACGCGCACCCGATCGGGTTGCCCGTCTTTCGCAGGGAATATCTCAATCCGTGCGGTTTCTTCAGGCGCACCACCCGTACGCTCCATATAGCACACGATGCCTTGACCGAGCAGCTTGCCCCGTGCCTCGGCCTCTGCGCGCCGCGATGCAAAACCCGCAACATCTGCCCGCTCTAAGGTCGCCTCCATAATGCCGGGAAAGTCTCCACTATCGAACGGAATACCAAGCGCCGTTGTCCAAGGCATCATATCCGGTGTAGCGAGATTGCGCCGCCTGATCTCGTCTTGAGCAATGCTGAGATCAGCGCCTACCCGATCAATCAGCCGCTCCATAATATAGTTCTGCTCAGGGCGTCCCGCCCCGCGATAGGCATCTGTGGGAGTCGTATTCGTATAGACCCCCTGAACGCGGTTATGGATTGTCGGAATGTTATAAACTGTCGGTGCAAGATCACCGCAGAAGGCCGTATGGCACGCAGGCCCGGCCCGTGATGGATAAGCGCCAAGGTTTGAAATCGAACTCAACCGCATCGCACGAATGCGGCCATCGCTATCACACGCAGCCTCGGCATAGGTGGTCAAATCACGGCCTTGCAAATCGCTGAGAAAAGACTCCGAACGGTCGCCGGTCCACTTCACCGGACGGCCCAAATCCTGCGCTGCTGCACAAGCCAACCCATACTCTGGGTGAAGCATCAGCTTCATCCCGAAACCGCCCCCAACATCGGGGACACGCACGCGGAGCCGCTGCGGTTCTACGCCGAGAACCCCGGCGATTTGTCCGCGCATGGCGTGCGAGCCTTGAGTGGAGACATGAATATCCCAACGGTCCTCCGCATAGGCAACATTGATTGCCCTAGGCTCCATTGCATTCACGATGATGCGGGTATTTTCCATCCGCACTTTCGAGATATGAGCGGCGGTGGCAAAGGCGGCATCCGTTGCATCCTTGTCGCCGACTTCCCAATCATAGGCACGGTTATGAACGGCGCTTTCGTGTAACTGCGGCGCGTCTTCAGCCAAAGCTGTCTCACCATCGACAACAACGGGAAGGTCTTCGAACTCAGCCATTATGAGGTCAGAGGCATCTTTTGCTGCACGGATGCTTTCCGCCACGATAAAGGCGACGGGTTGACCAACAAAGCGAACTGTATCTTTGGCCAGATGCGGCAAGGTTGGATACACGCCCCTTGATCCGTCGGCATTGTTAACGGGCATTTGAGTCGCCAGATCATTCAATCCGGCTATCGCAGAATCATCAGCAGTATAGATAGCGGCGACACCCGAAACCGCGCGTGCGTCCGTTACGTCAATACTCACCAACCGGGCATGGGCGTACGGTGATCTGAAAACCATTCCGTAGAGCTGGCCGGGCAGGGTGATGTCGTCGACATAATTGCCCGCGCCCTTGAGTAACCGGGGGTCTTCGACGCGGGATACTGACTGGCCGATTCCGAATTTCATGGAATGACTCCTGCATGAAATGAAGATTAAGCGACGGAAGCACCGCGTCTAACCGTACAAGACTAAGAGCGATACAGCCTGCATTAAAGGTGACATCGTATTTTCTATGCGTCTTAGCAGTGTCGTGGTGGTTTCACAAATCGAGGGTATCGAACTCAACGACAGTGTGAGGTAAACGAGGAGGCGGATTATGGCGATGCTCAGGCTCGCCGCAGCGGAACAAACTCCGTTGCTCTTTGATCCAGAAAAAGGTGTGGACGCGCCTGCGTTAACGCGCGCCGATGTCCGTGCCGCTGCGCCTGCCCTCCGCAAATCCAAGCCGCTCGTCGTCATGGTTCACGGTTATAAATTCGATCCTTTCGATCCGAACTGCGCCAACCCGCATGATTTTTTGTATCATTTTGACCCTGATCGCGTTGTCTCAGATCGTTGGCAGCGTCCTTCAAGCTGGCCCGCCGGTCTTGGCTTTCGCGAACATGACCCATGGGGAGCAGATGGCCTTTGTGTTGGTTTTGCTTGGTCAAGCCGACCCAATCAGCGAATGGGAGCATTCTGCCGCGCCTATCAAGAAGCGGAAGTCGCAGGGCTGGCTTTACTAAGAACACTCGAAACTCTGGCCGAAGCCTATCCGGTGCGTGACATAGACATCTTTGTTCACAGCCTCGGCGCACGGGTTGCGTTAACCGCTCTGCGCGTTGCGGCCCGGCAAGGGCAAACCGATATCCTCGAGCGGATTGGCCGCGTGATCCTACTCGGTCCCGCCGAGCTTGCCAGCGTCGCAAGGGACACATTGGAGGCGATGGATAAAGCCGCTCCCAATCGCAAACCGGAAATCTACAGCGTGGTTGCGCGGGAGAATGATTTCTTCGATGTGCTTGTCGAACGCTTTGCCCCAAAGATTAAAGGCGTGACACCCATCTGTGTTGGTTCGCATGGCATGGGGGAAGATTTTGATGGCTGGCTCGACCTACAACTCGACAGCCCCGCACTGATTGAATGGCTTGCGGTTCGAGGTGTGAATATCGGCGGCGGACCACCTCGCAGAGTATGTCATTGGGGCGTCTATAATCGCCCCGGCGCATTGGATTTCTATGCGGACATTTTAAGAAACCGGCGGCAATGGTCTATTGCTTCCATGCGCGCTGCGGGCGTCCCGACCGAACAAGAACAACGCTGGGCGCGCCTCCCAATGTCGCGTTTATTCCACCGCCGCTCTAAAGATTCATCCGGCGATGCCAATGTGATGGTGAGCTAATCATCACCGCAAGCAATCATATCTTGGCGAAGATCTGGACGTAGAAATACAAAAAGCCGCGCTCAATCAGGGCGCGGCTTTTTCAATAAATCGTCTTAGGCTTAGATCGACTTAGGCAACCGGAACGTATGTTGTTCTGGTGGCAGGCAACGATCATTCCCACAGATTTGAATGGTCAGCTCTGCGGCCTCTGCACTCGGTCCGACCGTTGTATTGATCTGGGTTTTATTTTCGAGCACAGCGACGGGTTCATCTTGAAATCCGAGCGAAATCATTTTTGGATTAGGATAAGCCACATTGCTAAGCCCCGAACCATTGAGCGCGGTTGCAATTAAATCGGGGTTCAGGGGCTGGTGGGAGTTCGCATGCCAGCCCGGTGCGAAATCAAGGTGCAGAGTCAGATTGTCCCCTTGCAGGTCCAGCCGCGCGGTGGCTGTGCCTCCGCCGAGGCGACGTGTCAGACCTGTCTCTCCTTCGCGGTAAATCGCCGATGCAGTGACGGAAGAGATATTGGAGTCCGGCGATTCAACAATCGACCCTGACAATGCACCAAGCAGATTGTCAGCCCGTTGGATATTATCAACGGCCTTGTGGTCTTCGCCGCGACGGGACAATAGCGCGAATAACTCAAGTGCTGCGGCGTTGCCGGTTGGTGTCGCGCCTTCGATCACATCGTAAGTGGACCCGAGCGGCCCCGCCGTTTGCGCCATCCGCAAAGGTGCATTCGGCGCGTCCGTAAAGCGTGCGGAAATTTGATCGCTCATTTTTTGAGCCAGTGCGAGGTAACTCTTGTCACCCGTTGTATCTGACAGCGCGACCAACGCTAGACCCATCCAGGCATAATCCCGCAACGCGCCATCTTCGAGCGGCCCTGAAGCCCATGCACGGGCAAGGTCGCCATTGGCGGAAAACATTTGTCCGGTAATAAAATCGGATGCGCGTTTTGCTGCGGCAAGATAACGAGAATCGTTCAACGTCTCCGCACCATCGACCAAAGCGCGGATCATCAGGCCATTCCAGCCTGCAATCAGCTTGGTATCAATGATCGGAGGCGGGCGGTTCTCTCTCGCTTGGCGCATTTGTTCGAGGATCGGATCAAGCGAATTAAAGTCAGGCACGCGGTCAGGGCTGACATGAGCAACTGCACCGACGGGAATAGTTGGCGCTTGGTCCAAACCGATTGTTGCGCGGAACGCCTCCGCCTGCGCACCAAGGGCTGCATCAAGCTGATCATAGGTCCAAGCGTAATACGCGCCTTCTTCGGTTTTGCCGCCGGGCGTCTTGGGACTGACGGCATCTTCAGCGGCAAAGAACGCACCTTCCGGTGCGGTCATCTCGCGGATGACATAATCCATCGCACGGCGCGCGGCCCGCTCAAACACAGGGTCTTTCGTCAAACGGAAAGCCTGCAAGAAATTACGGGTCAGCAAGCCTTGATTATAGAGCATCTTCTCGAAATGCGGCGTCCGCCAGTTCTGATCGACGGTGTAACGGTGAAAGCCGCCCCCGACATGATCATGAATACCCCCCGCCGCGATATTACGCAGCGTGACCAGCGCAGCGCCCGCTGCGGTTCTGTCTCCGGTACGTTCATATCGGTCGAGCAAATACCGGATCATGGTTTCATTCGGAAATTTAGGCCCTTTGCCAAACCCTCCCGCGAATGAATCATGGTCTTCCAACAGGCCAGCCGTGGCTTTCTCAAAAGTCGCCTCAGTGATGTCCTGAGCGGCGCTCCGCGATCCGGCGATTAAGCGCACAAATTCCGAAACCGAAGCGGCTTGCTCAGACATTGCTGTGCGGCCTTCAGGATTGCGCCAGTCCGTTGAGATCGAGTTCAACGTATCGAGGAATGTGTTAGGCGGCTGATAACTTGTGGAGACAATAGGTTGTCCATCGGGCATCAGGAACAGATTGTTCGGCCACCCCCCGCGTCCGGTGAGAATTTGCGTCGCGAGCATATATTGCGAGTCAATATCGGGCAGGGTTTCGCGGTCGACTTTGATCGCGACAAAATTCTCATTCACGACACGCGCGATGTCGGCATTGTCAAAACTCTCTTCTTCCATCACGTGACACCAGTGACAGGTGGCATAGCCGACAGAGAGAAAGACCTGCACACCGCGCCGCTTCGCTTCGGCGAGCGCTTCCGGTCCCCAAGGATACCAGTTGATCGGATTATGCGCGTGTTGGCGCAGATAAGGCGAGCGCTCGAAAACGAGCCTGTTCGTATAAGTCGGCTTGCCCGAGGCATCCTTATATTGCGTTCTTGGCGGAGACACAGGCTGTGCGGCTGACATTTGCGCCAGCGCATCTGGGCTAATCTGTGCTCCGGGTAGCGGAGCTGCGTAAACGGCTGTTGAGAGGGCAAAGGTGCAAAGTGCTGAAAGGGCTATGCGGCGCATGGTATTTCCTCTTACTGTCGCTAACGGGTTTAATGCCGCACCGTAAAGACTTCCAAGCGATTGCAGGGTTTCTTGCGAAAACGTGACATGCACGTGTTGTGGTTCAATATTTGTTCCTTCCGATTAAGATGATCTAAAATAAATTTTCGTGTATAGTGCCCGGATAAACCCAAAAAGGGTAAGCAGGCTGAGGAATAACAACATGAATACAATCCGTTTTGTTAGCACTCTCGCGTTGACTGTTGGGATTGCCGGATGCGCTAGCACTCCAAACTCCGTGCCGGTATCGACAGCGCCTGTGACCGCGAAACCCACTGAAACTGCTAAGTTAGACCTGCCGGAACGGGTTGCTAGAACGCCTAAAACTACGAAGGCGCCGGAACCTGAGCGCGTTGCTGCATTGCCCGAACCAGTGAATTTGCCTGATGCGACCATTGCGCCGGTTATTCCAACGCCTGCACCGATTGATCTTGGCGCTTACGATGCGACTCTTGAAGCGCCTGCAACGGAATATACTGAGATAGCGTCGGCCAATCAGAATTTCCTACCGCCACCTGAACCGGTTGCCTATATCGACCAGCAATTCGCAGCTGACCCGTCTTATGTCACGGCGGCGCTTCAACCCGGCGCATCGGGAGCACCGCTATTGCGGGGGCAAATGGCGCCGATTCGCGATGATCCCATCGACACAGTTGGTCAACAGCCGAGGCGCGCGACGTCATATAATGTCGCCGCGTTAAAGGCTGCGTATCGGCCTTCCGAAGCACTGACCATTCCTGCGCCTGCACCAAAAGTTCGCAATGCGCATACGTCGGAATTTGGGCGGCAACTTTCCGACTCTGCGCTCTCGCGGTTGAACCCCAATGTGTCTTACGTCGCTTCGTATAAAAAGATTGGCTACCCGTGGGGCGATGTGTCTGAAGACACCGGCGTTTGCACCGATGTTGTGATCCGCAGCTTTCGGGGCTTGGGGATTGATCTGCAAAGCATGGTCCATGAAGACATGCTGCAAGCCTTCAACGCCTATCCGAGCAAAAAGATTTATGGCCTGACAAAAGCCGACCCGAATATTGATCACCGCCGCGTTGTGAATCTCGAAGCGTTTTTCGAGCGGGTGGGCGCTGCGATCCCTGTCGGTTCAGATTATCAACCCGGCGACGTGATCACATGGCGTCTGAGTGGCGGCGAGCCTCATATCGGTGTTGTCGTGAACCGGCTTGATCCGAAAACAGGAAATCCGCTGATCGTTCATAACCTTGGCGCAGGGGTTCGGGCTGAAGACCTGCTCGATTACGCGCCGCCCCATGGCGCATACCGCTTCGCCCCCGACCAACAATCCCGCATCGCATCTTTGGCGCTTAAACGGGGATAAGTTCAGCTCGAAGCGCGCTTTGTGAGACGTAGGAAATTACCTTGCCGGTGTTCCGGCGAGGCATGTCTTAATGTAAACGCACGATCAGGCGGACCGGTGGTCCCGAGCGCGATGCGGCATGAAATGCTGCTCTGTAGGCGCGGGATCTCCTTGATGCAAAATCCCAGCGCACAAATTCTGATCGTTCAATGATTGAAAAGACGCAGGATTGCGGTACGCTCTGATTTGATAAGGAGCGCAACATGTCATCTTTCGATCCTCAGAAAATCACGGAAATCCATCGTCATTTGCACAGCCATCTGCCGCCCGAACCGGCGTTGCGCGTCAAGGCCATTGAGAGTCTTCTGGTGGAAAAGGGGCTTGTTGATCCCAAGGCCGTTGATACGTGGATTGAGGCATATACCGAAGACATCGGCCCGAAACGCGGCGCACAGATTGTTGCGCGGGCGTGGCTTGATGCGGACTTTAAAGCGCTGTTGATGAAAGACGCCACCGCTGCGGTCAATGACATGGGCCTGCAAGGGCAGGCCACCGGCCACTTACATGCGGTCGAGAATACCGATGCGGTCCATAACCTCGTCGTTTGCACGCTCTGTTCCTGCTATCCTTTCGGCATCCTCGGCATGGCTCCGGCGTGGTATAAGGCGGCGGAATACCGGGCGCGCTCGGTGCGTGATCCGCGCGGCGTTCTCACAGAGTTTGGTGTCACGTTAGGTGATAAGGTCGCGGTGAAGGTTTGGGATTCCACCGCCGAGTTGCGCTACATGGTCGTGCCGCAACGCCCCGCCGGAACGGATGGTTGGGATCAGGAGGCCTTGGCCAAACTCGTCACCCGCAATTCGATGATCGGGACGGATCGCGATCTCTCGAAGGGAGTTGCGTAATGGATGGCGTGCATGACCTCGGCGGCAAGCAAGGCTTTGGCCGCATTGACCGTGACCACGAGGACGACCCCTATCACGGCGACCATGACGCCCGGGCCTATGGCCTCAGCGTTTCGCTACGCGCCGAGCGGCCTTATCCAATTGACTGGTTCCGCCATGTTCGCGAGTTAATCGACCCGATAGATTACCTCACGCGGCCTTATTTTGACTCATGGCTGCAAACATCGCTTGCTCTTGCGATTGATCGGGGTGTGTTGGAGTTGGCTGAGGTGACAGGGCACAAAGCTCCCGGCCCGAACACCGGTGATGCGAAACCGCTCACGCCCGAAGATGTGCGAAAGATCGTTGTCACGCCTCCAAATTTTGAACGCCCGACGGATGTCGCCCCCGGTTTCTCAGTCGGTGGTACTGTCATCACAGCGGCGCAGGGTCACAGCGGCCACACCCGCCTGCCAGCCTATGCCCGCAATACGAAAGGCGTGATCCACGCGCATCACGGCGCGCATCCTCTCCCCGATGCGGAGGCACGCGGCGAAGACGTGATTGAGCATCTTTATACCGTCGAGTTCCGCGCGGCGGATCTATTCCCCGAAGTGACCAATAGTGACGTGATCTACCTCGATCTATGGGAGAGCTACCTTGCCGCCGCATGACTCTCTTGAACCGTTAGTCCGGCGCGATAACGATCCGGTTTTCGATGAGGCGTGGCAGGCGCAAGTCCTCGGGCTGGCAGATTGTCTCGTGCGTGAAGGCGTCTTCACGGCAAGCGATTGGGCGGAAACCCTTGGCGTCACTGTCCGCGAACAAGAAGACACCACCGAAGGATATTACCGCGCCGTGCTCTCCGCCTTGGAGCGCTTGCTCGATCAAGGTGCTGTGCCGGGTGTTGAGATAGAGGCACGCCGCGACGCATGGGCGCGGGCATACGAGGCGACGCCGCACGGCGAGCCGGTAGAATTACAAGCGGGCGCATTGGAGAACGCAAAGTGAGTTACGACGATCAAAATATCTTCGCAAAAATTCTACGCGGAGAAATCCCGAACGACACCGTCTACGAAGACGACCACGTTCTCGCGTTCCGCGATATTCAACCGCAAGCCCCGACCCACGTTCTGGTCATTCCAAAAGGCGCTTATGTCTCGTTTGATGATTTCGCTGAGAACGGCTCCGACGAAGAATTCGCGGCCTATGTCCGTGCCATCGGCAAAGTCGCGCGGCAAGAGCGGGTTGCGCCTGTTGCGGGCGGCAACGGTTTTCGCATGATTTCGAATGCTGGCGAAGATGGTGTGCAGGAAGTCCCGCACTTACACATGCATATCCTCGGCGGTCGTCGTATTGGCCGCATGATCCAACCCCCGAGAGAGTAAGCATGGCTTGGTCAATTCATCATGTAAATCTGCAAGCGCGTGATGTGCGAAAAACAGCGGCGTTCTATGCGGCCATCATGGGCATGGAAGAAAAAGCGTGGGAGTTCCCTCAAGCGCGCGGGTATATTCCCGGCGACCCGGACAAACTCGCATTGTTAGCCGATGGGCGCGACAGCCATAGCGGGCTGCATCTGATTGCCCCGGACGAAGACTTTGCCCGCAAGAACGGCCTAAGCCATAACCCCTCGGTTGGCGGTCATGTCGCCTTTGAAGTGGATGACCTCGACGCTGTGATGACGCGCCTAACCGCTGCCGGCATCCGCTATTCGGACGCCGGTACATTCGCGATACCGGGTATGCGCCATATCTATGTCGAAGACCCCGAGGGCAATTTGATCGAGATCAACGCGCGGGTATAATCTGCTTAATAGATATGCCGGATATTATCCGTCCAAAATCGCTCAAGCGTATGCATAGAGCGTTCTAATTGCTCTAAATCGTCCATGCTCATAAGATCATTGTCAGCGATTGTATTCACATGACGCTGCCAAAGATCGGCAACGATCTGACGTATCTTGCGGCCTTCATCCGTCAATTTAAGGCGCACAGCGCGGCGGTCGACAGAGCAACGTTCGCTTTCGATATAACCACTCTCAATGAGTTTCTTCAGATTATAAGAAACGTTCGACCCTTGATAATATCCGCGAGATTTCAACTCGCCTGCGGTGACCTCTTTGTCGCCGACGTTGAACAACAACAGGGCTTGAACGCTTGTAATGTCCAGAATGCGAAGCCGCTCGAATTCGTCCTTAACAACATCCAAAAGCAACCTGTGCAGCCGCTCAATATATGAAAGCGTCAGCAGATATTTCTGTAACAGGCTTTGGGGAGCAATCTCGCCATTGCTGATTTTTTCTTCGGTTATGGTGTTCATTGCGTCACCTCTTGAATGAGGCGCAGCGCGCTGGAAAGGGGTCGTATCATCTGCTCAGTCCTTATTGATTGCTTGATCTCCTCCCTTCTTCTCAAGCAACGAGCCAACATCGATTGCAATATGTGGGTGTATTTTAAAATATTGAAGTAATTGATTTACTTGGAATTTCAGAGAGTCTTTAATCAAACCTCTACAGCTCGAAACCTCTGTGAAAAATTGCAAAACGCAAAAGACTTGGCAATCTGACAATCAGAAAACAAATTGCAGTGTACAAATTTCAGATATGCAAAGCGGACGAATAATGGGAGCGGCTTTATCCGCTCTCGCCGTCAAGCAATCCAAGCATCCCACGAGATTTTAGCCCGCTCGGTGTAAGCCCGCGCCCGCTCGCGTTTTCCTTTACGCCCCTTGCGGATTTCTTCCGTCAGAGGCGGGAACAACCCGAAGTTCGCATTCATCGGCTGGAACAAAGCCGCTTCCGCGCCTTTGGTGATGTGGTTGAGCAATGCGCCGTGCGATGTGTCACGCGGCGGCGGAGTCGTGGTTTCCCCTTTGGCATCAGCGGCGGCAAACCGCCCCGCCAGCAATCCCATCGCAGCAGATTCCACATATCCCTCAACGCCGGTAATCTGACCGGCAAACCGCAAGCGCGGATCGGCTTTTAATCGCATGGTTTCGTCAAGCAATGTCGGGCTGTTGAGAAAAGTATTGCGGTGTATCCCGCCAAGGCGTGCAAATTCCGCATTCTCTAGTCCGGGTATTGTCCGCAACACCTCGACCTGCGCGCCGTGCTTCATCTTGGTTTGAAAACCGACCAGATTGAGCAACGTGCCCAAAGCATTCTCTTGGCGGAGCTGCACAATCGCATGGGCTTTGACCGTTGGGTTATGTGGATTGGTCAAGCCGACGGGCTTCATCGGTCCCCAGCGCAGAGTCTCACGCCCGCGTTCTGCCATCACTTCAATCGGCAGACAGCCTTCAAAATAGGGCGTGTCTTTTTCCCAGTCTTTAAATTCCGTTTTCGGGGCTTCGATGAGTGCAGTGATAAACGCCTCATACTGCTCCTCATCCATCGGACAGTTGAGATAGGCTTTCTGCTCGGCTTCGGTTTCGCCCTTGTCATAGCGCGATTGAAACCATGCTTTGCTGAGATCGACACTTTCGGCATGAATAATCGGGGCAATTGCATCGAAAAATGCGAGGCTTTCCGTGCCGGTCAATTCGCCTATGGCTTTCGCCAGCGGTTCCGACGTTAACGGCCCCGTCGCGACGATCACGTTGCTCCACTCAGCGGGAGGCAGGCCGGTGATTTCTTCACGTTCGATGGTGACAAGAGGGTCGGCTTCCAACGTTTCGGTAACTGCTGCTGAAAAGGCATCGCGATCCAATGCCAGTGCGCCGCCTGCGGGCAGGGCGGTTTTATCCGCCATTCCGATGATCAATGATCCGGCGCGGCGCATCTCTTCATGCAGCAACCCGACCGCATTTGTTTCATGATCATCCGAGCGGAACGAGTTCGAGCAAACCAGCTCGGCAAGGCCATCGGTTTGGTGCGCGTGAGTCTCGCGAACGGGCCGCATTTCGTGAAGCACAACAGGAATGCCAGCGCGCGAAACCTGCCAAGCCGCTTCGCAACCGGCCATCCCGCCGCCGATAATATGGATTGGATTTGTCATGCCGGATCGTTACTGCAAAATCGACGTTTGATCACGACTTTCTTTATATTTCACGTTGAGGCCGAAATGTCCTTACCCCGTCGTTTGATAGGGTAAGGACAAATTTCCCTGCACCTAGAAGTTCAGCGAAATATCCCTATGGCCTGAGCTGCACGCGGCAACATAAAGCGCCTGTTCGCGTGGGAGCCTTGGCTGTTTACGCAGGCCAATGGTATCTTTGATTGCCTCGCGATAGGTGATCAATTCCGGCAACAGCTCTGCCTTAGCCTTTGTCCGCCATTCTAGGTCTTCCTCATAGGCACTCGTTGCTTCGTCGAGGAAGCCAACGACTTTCTCAGGCTTGCCCTTTTTGCTTTTGATCTCTCGGCGGGCTTTAGCGAGCAATTTCTTAATCTCTGACGTGCCTTCGATTTCACCAACCGAGCGCTCAATACCTTTCAGAAACTCAATCGCTTCTTCTTTTTCAAGACCTTCAACCTGATCTTTGACACCGCTGAGTGTGTCGCCAAACGCGGCCAGCGCTTCTTGATCAGAGATAGTCGCAATTGCTTCGGCAACAGGTTCATAAGCCTTATCCATTGCACGGCGATATGTATTTCGCGCTTTGCTCTCGGCATCGGTTAGCTTGCTGAACGTATTGTATGTCTCATCCCATTCCGCCGGGATAGAGGCGCGCAATTCTTCATGTTCGATCTTCAGCTCCGCCGCCCGCTCCAGAGCCTCGGTTTCGCGATCACTGCCGGTATCGGCGCGTCTAGCCCTCGTTTCAAGCTCTTCGATGATGTGATCAAGCTCGAGGATTTTGGCTTCCGTAGCGCGAACGCTGCGGTGTAGCGGACGGTAAATGTCGGCATTATCGACCACCGCTTGTGACGTTGTGTCGATGTCATCCATCATTGCGAAAGAGTTCGACGCGCCTTCAATCCCTTCGCCCAATCCCTTGCCGAGCTTTTTCGGCAGGTAACTGATATCAATACCGGACATCCTATCGATTGCGGATTTGATTTGCGTTCCATTCTCCGCGAATTGCTCGGAGACATAATCTTCCATGCAGTATTGCAAAGCGGGGTTTAGAGGCGGCGGCGCGCTTTCCGCTGTCAGCGAAAGCCGCTTCGGTAGATAGTTCACCAGCGCCGGATAAAGTCCGACAATCCCAAGTGCGATCAGTTGCAGGCAGATGAACGCAACGACGCCTTTATAGATTTGCGTAGTTTTGACACTCGCCGGGGCAACGCCGCGCAAGTAAAAGAGCGCGAACCCAAAGGGCGGTGTCAGGAAGGATGTCTGGATATTCAGCCCGATCATGACGCCGAGCCAAACTGCCGTGATGTTTGCACTCGGGTCCGCCAACAGGATTGGCGCAACGATGGGCACGACCACAACGGCAATCTCGATAAAATCGAGGAAAAAGCCGAGGACAAAAATCACGGCCATCACAATGATAAACTTCGCCCAGAAACCACCCGGCAAAGCCTCGAGGTATTCTTTGACCAGTTCTTCACCGCCAAATGCACGGAACGCGGAGGTCAGCATTGCTGCGCCGAGCAGGATGATAAATACCAGCGAAGTCGTTTTAGCCGTGTCGATCATCACACCGCGCAGGGTGTCCTCGATCCGATACGTCCGCCAGCCGCTCCACAAAATAGCGAGCGTCAATCCGGCCACCCCTATCAGGGCAAGCATAACACCGAATTCTTCTTCGGCGGTGTTCATGCCTTTGATGTTGGTGTCGTAATTTGAGATTGTATAAAAAATCAGAATGAGAGAGGCGATGGCGAGCAGAGCAGGGAAGAACGCCCCGCGTGAGCCTTCTTTCAATCGATATCCGGCCATGACCATCGCACCGACTGCACCGATTGCGCCTGCCTGATTGACGGTCGCGATACCGGCGATGATTGAGCCGAGCACCAAAACGATCAGCGCAAGCGGCGGCACAAGGATCAAAAGCACACGGCCATAAAACGCGCGGTCATAGGCGCCTTCATAGTGAACGGCTGGCGCGTAATGCGGGCGCAAAAATGCGAAGACCAAGATGAACAGCATATAAATCGCGACGAGCAACAGCCCCGGCACGAAGGCTCCCATGAACATATCACCGGCACTAGTCGACAAGACCCCGTACTCCGTGGGCATCTGCAATTCGCCGGTGGCCGCTTTGTAGAGGTTCTTGCGCGCTGTTCCCGCTTGATCCACGGCGCTGGCGAGTTGGTCGGCAAGGATGATCAAAACAATAGAAGGCGGGATGATTTGTCCCAATGTACCTGACGCACAGATCGTCCCACTGGCGAGAGCAGGCGAGTAATTGCGTTGCAACATTGCAGGCAGAGAAATCAGACCCATCGCAACAACCGTTGCGCCGACGATCCCTGTGGTCGCCGCCAATAGTGCACCAACAAAAACCACCGAGATGCCTAGCCCGCCAGGGACCGGCCCGAACAGTTGCGCCATCGTGACAAGCAAATCTTCGGCGATTTTTGACCGCTGAAGCATAACGCCCATGAAGATAAACAGCGGGATCGCAATCAGGGTGTCGCGCTCAACTTCCCAATAAATCCCCCTGAAATTCGTCACACCGGCGTTCAGCCAGTTTACCGCTCCGCCTTGGGCGAAATAGGCGTCGGGATCACCGGCGAAAAAATATCCGGTTACAGCCGCGAGGCCGATGGTGATGATTGCTGATCCGGGCAGCGCAAAGGCCACAGGATAACCGGACCCCAACGCGAACGCCATGAGACCAATGAGAATGAGCAGAAAATAGAGTTCCATGAGCGCTGGATATCCGTTCTATCAGATCAGTGAATCTATCAGGTTAGTGAATGATGTCGCCGCCGATTTCCCGGCCACCGGGCTCCCCGCGTCTATCGGCGCGGGCATCGAAAAACTGCGCAACAAATTGCAGCATCATCGTCACGGCAAAGACGGCAAGAAAACCGGCCATGAAGTATTTTACATACATGCCGAAGCCGGTCTGGGTCGTCTCATATACGAGGATCGGGCTGTTGATAATTGCCGCACTGCTCCACATACCGAGGATAAGAACCGTCCAGCACAGCGTCATGCCGAGCAAGGCTGCACCCCAGGAATTGACCACCGCACGCCTTTTCCGGTTGAGGGCGGCGTAGACAACATCAACGCGTACATGGCCGTCTTCAAGCAAAGTATAGGCACTGGCAAACAAGAACAGTGCCGCATACCAAAACCGCACGAGATCGCCCATAAAGGCTTGCTCATAGGAAAAGATAAAGCGTGAGAAAACGATCAGCAATTCAGCAATGACGACCAGTAAGGCCAGCCATATGAACCCAAGCGAGCGGGTGACAGCGCCGATAATGATGCCGAGGATCACCAAGGGGCAATGCACGTAAAATCCGCGATAGGCTGATTTATTCAGGCCCGACGCGACCTCCGGGCTAAAGAGGTCCGGCAACATGCCTTCGACACGAACAAAAGATATTGCGGCATCAACGGACCCGACCAGCAGCACGACCCAAAAGGCGGCGCGCACGAGAAACCGGTTGAAATCCGTGATCATCTGCCCGTCATCCCGCAACAGACGGCCACTGGTGCGCTTTACGTAAAGAACGGTTAGAACAATCGCCACCGCATAAAGCGCAAGTTGAATACCGGCGAGGACACCCAGCTCACCATGAGACTCCCACCCGAAAAACGGTGCAATCCCGGGCCAGCCATACCAGAATGTCAGAATATTGTTGATTAGGAACGCCACCATCGTCGCAAGGATGCCCCAACCAAATACGCGGGCAATCGTTCCGGGGTTGGGTGCAGTGTAGTCTTCTATATGGTTTGGATCATCGGCAAGCGCCATGAGGTTCCCCACTCAAATTACGTGCTTCGCGTTCGCTGTAGACAATGCGGAGCACTTGGCGTTCGTCAAGTAACGAAAAGGCGGGACTGTTGCCCCGCCTCTCGCGATTTCAGTGAATGGATAAGCGATTACTCGCCGATGCCAACCACGCGGTTACGCTTGATCGAATAACCAACGTCAGCAATCGCCATGTATCCGCCGATTTCCTGACGTGCAGCGGCAAAGCTGTCATGGACTTTAGCGGCCAGATCGCTGTGCTCGCGTGTTTCGTCGAACACTTCCACGGCTGCTTCGCCCATCGCGTCGTAAACGTCGTCGTTGAACTCGCGCAGTTCGACGCCTTCTTCGGTGAGGAGTCTGTTCAGATACTCACCGTTGTTAGCGTTGGTCTCAGCCATCTGACGCGCGTTTTCTTCGTTAGAAGCGGCCTCGATGATGGCTTGATGGGTTTTTGAAAGTTTGCCCCACCATGACGCATTCAAACCAAATGCAAGCTGCGAACCTGGCTCGTGCATACCGGGCCAGTAGTAGAACTTCGCTGCTTTGTGGAAGTTCATAAAGTAATCGTTATACGGGCCAACCCACTCCGTTGCGTCAACTGCACCGGAAACAAGGTTTTCATAGATTTGGCCGCCCGGCAGAGACACCGGCGAAGCGCCGAGTTTCGCAAGAACGTCACCACCAAGACCCGGAATACGCATTTTCAGGCCGTCAAAATCGTCTGGGCTTTCGATTTCTTTGTTGAACCAACCGCCCATCTGAACGCCCGTGTTACCGCAGGCAAAGTTCTTGAGGCCAAAGCCGTCTGCAACTTCATCCCAAAGCTCTTGGCCGCCGCCAAACTTAATCCACGCATCCATTTCAGCGTAGGTCAGTCCGAATGGAACGGCTGTGAAATACGCCCATGCAGGGTGCTTGCCTTTCCAGTAGTAATCCGCAGCGATGTAGGCTTGCGAGTTACCGCCAGCCACTTCATCAAAGGAATCGAATGCGCCGACTTTTTCGCCAGCGGCAAAGTAGTTCACTTTGATTTCACCGTCGGTCAGTTCTTCAATGCGCGCCGCAAGACGCTGCGCACTGACACCCAAACCGGGAAAGTCGCGCGGCCAAGTCGAAACAATATCCATTTCGGTTTTCGCTTGTGCGTGCGCTGGCGCTGCCAAAGGTACAGCTGCACCTGCAACTGCTGCACCGCGTATAAAGTCGCGACGTTTCATGTAGTTCTCCCTGAATTATAGCGCTGTTACGCCTATCGGCATCCCTAGGATTGAACCTTCGGGATTCGGTTCAACACTATTGCGGAGAACGAAGACACGCAAGTCACTAGAAAGTCACGCGTGTTGCTGGGTATCCTCGAGAAGGACAGATTAGGTGCTACCGTCTAAAGAGTCGCGGCGAACCCGCTCCCATTTGGAACCGATTAGGGTTTCTGCCGGACTAAAACGCGTTTTATACGCCATCTTCTGGCATCCATCGACCCAATAGCCGAGATAGACGTAAGACAGGCCCAGCGCCGTTGCGAGGTCCACATGGTCTAAAATGATAAAGTTTCCAAGGCTGTCTCGCTGCCGGTCCGGGTCGAAAAAGCTGTACACAAGCGATACGCCATCAGCCATGACATCGGTCAAGCAGGCAGCGACCAGATGCGGCTCGCCTTCGTCGGTTATGTCGTGGTATTCGACGACTTGAGTGCGTACCGTGCTGTCCTCAACCATAGAGGCAAAATCGAGAGCATCCATATCCGCCATCGCCCCACCAGAATGGCGCGAACCCAGGTATTTGCGGAACAACTGATATTGCTCTTCGGTCGCCATTGAGGGGCGAACGACGCGGCGTAAGTTCTTATTCCGCTTGAGGGTTCGTTTGTCAGAGCGGGATGGCGCAAATTCGGTCGCGACAATTCTCGTCGCAACACAAGCATTACAGCCCGGACATTGCGGACGATAAGCCACATTCTGACTGCGCCGAAATCCATTGACGGACAGCGTATCGTTTAAGTCCGCTGCTCTGTTCCCGCGCAATGGCGTAAACACCTTCCGTTCCATCCGCTGGGGAAGGTAAGGGCAGGGCTGCGCTTCGGTGAGATAAAAGCGGAGATTTGAATGGCGTTGCTCGGTCATCGAGTATGTCTGTATCCTGTTTGGCCTCGATGCCGCAAGATTGGTTCCACTTTTCCGCGCAGCCGCTAGTTCACGATTTCTCCAGCGCGAAGCGTATACCGTCAGAACGCCAATCCCTAAACATTCAAGAACACCGTCTCCCTCTCTCCTTGCAGCCGAATGTCGAAGCGATAGACGGGGAAGCCTATATCGCTTTCGTCTTCTTCCGGGTCGGGGCGGGTTGATATCAGCGTGTCGCGCCTCTTTCCTGCGCTCGTCAAGACGGGATCATGCTCGTTTTTCGGCTCATCAGGGAAATATACGCGCGTGTGTAGGCCTAAATTGATGCCCCGCGCGACAATCCAAAGGCATATATGCGGTGCGCCTAATACTGCCGCAGGCATGACCGTATCGAATTGGTAAAAGCCGTTTGAGAGATCCGTGGGCTGACGGAGCCATATGCCTTTATCGCCATCCCCATCCCTTTGCCATAGCTCGACCAAAGCATCTTTGACCACATCATGATTGCCGTCGAAAATTTTGCCTCCAAGCCGGATCAACGTGCCTTGCGCGTCAGCGGGAAGCGCGCATCCTGGATCGTTCGGGTAAATCCCATCTATACCGGAATATTGAGGAATACATCCGATATGAACATAAGGACCGGCGGTTTGAGAGGGCGTTTCTTTCAACATCAATTCCCCTCCATCCGGTTTTCAAAGGGAGTCGATCCCTCCCCGCGCAGAACAATATCAAACCGGTAGGCGAGGCAATCCATCGGGACGCTCGTCTCCATATCAAGCCGCCCGATTAACGCCTGCACTGCCTTGGGGTCAGCGATCGCATTCAGGATAGCGCAATGCTGGATGAGTGGATCACCCTCGAAATACATTTGAGTAATCAAGCGCTGTGCGAAGGCAGTGCCAAAGACAGAAAAGTGAATATGCGCCGGACGCCATGTGTTCGGGCCATTCGGGAATGGATAAGCCCCCGGCTGTACTGTCAGAAACCGATAGCACCCGTTCTCGTCCGTCATGCACCGCCCGCATCCCCCAAAGTTTTCGTCCAGAGGCGCAATGTAGCCCTCGTTGATATGACGATAGCGTCCACCGGCATTGGCTTGCCATACTTCAACGAGAGTGTCGGGGACGGCGCGGTTGTTCTCATCCACCACGCGGCCATGAACGATAATTCTTGGCCCTATTGCCTCGCCATTTGACCCGAGTGCTGCGGCATAATTCTGGATCAAATTATGATCAAGCGGGCCAATCACGTCGGGTGAAAAAGCCGGTCCATCAAGTTCGCTTGCCAGGCCATCCACTCTCAGGAGGGGCTGCGTAGGGCTTCGTAATATGCTCGATTTGTAATCAGGAGACAGCGCCTGAGGATGCCAATCATAATCGCGTTGCTTGAGAGAGCGTTGTTTCATGGCTGGCTCCGTTGCGTCGGTTCAGCCGATAATAAGATGTTTTCGATGTAACCGCTACTTACGCAGCCGCTTCGCATTCGCAGAGGCTTTGACAGTTAACGGTTCCATTGCCGCTCGCATGATCTGTGCGGGTGGTTTGCCGGAAATTGCCGCAAGCGTGGCTTTTTCAAAGCTGCCGAGAAGAGCGGTCGGCTTCTCAACCCACATCGACGCATTCTCAAGCGCGGTCATTTTTCCCATGGCCATCTGCATCGAGCGATGCCAGATCGTTTCGCTCGCTGCGAGGCTGAGTTTTTGTATTTCAAAGGCGTAATTTGCGTAATCTATTGGATTTAAATGACTTAGGCTACGTTTCACGGGGACATCCTGATATTGTGCAGTGCAACATATGTGCTATGCTTGATGTAAATCAAGCCGAAAGATTTTGACTGAAACTCTTCCAATATTAACGCTGAGGCGCTATGTACACGGTGCTGTCGTAAGGCAGCTATGGTGATAAACGCGCGTGTAATAGATGGCTCGGACCCGGGGGCGGTACCCGGCGACTCCACCAAAACTCCCTTCATTTGAGGGCGGATGGGGTCGAAATAGGATCGACGGACGTTGAAAGGCGTTAGCTTTTACCCGGCATGGTTCCGCCGTTATCGGGCCGTTCGCACAATTGCAAATGACAATAGTGCTCCGGTTGCAGTCGCTGCGTAAGCAGTGCCTAAACTGGAACTGACTCTCTAGCCCTAGCCGGTTAGAGCGGGGTCCGAAGGCACCTGGCAACAGAAGCCTTCACTTTATTTCCCCAGTAAATCTCTTGTTCTGGCGTGCTGTAGAAAAATACCTTTTTCGTTGAATGAATTTCGCTATGTTAAGGGCGTCTGGTAAAGGGTGTGCAATGTCGGTCGAACCCATTGACTATCTTGATCTAACGCGAAAGGCCCTGAGAGGGGTCATGTCAGAGTCGCTCTCCCATGCTGTGGAGAACGGCCTCGTTGGTGAGCAGCATTTCTACATTACGTTTCGGACTAACCTGCGCGGCGTTGTCATGCCCGATTGGTTGCAGGAACAATATCCCGAAGAAATGACGATTGTGGTTCAACACGAATATTGGGATTTGGCAGTGATGCCGGATCGCTTTTCGATTGGACTGAGTTTCAGTTCCAGACAAGTCACGCTTGTCGTGCCATTCGCTGCGGTAAAAACTTTCGCCGATCCGAGTGTCAATTTCCAACTCGACATCCCGCCCGGTGGTTTGGATCAGGAAGTCGAACCGATGGCATCTACTTCTGATGATAATGCGGAAACAGATGCGGATGAAATTGAAGAAACATCTGATGGGTCCGAAAGTCCTTCGCAAGAAGCAACGGTTGTCAGCCTCGACGCTTTCCGAAAGAAATAACGTTTTTCTCTTTTCGTGCCGTTATTAAAGATTTCCGGTAGCCAGCTTTCCGGAAAGCGCCTTATAACGCTGCTCAGCCAAGCCTATAGAGAGAAATTCAATGACTGATACGCGCACCGAGTCCGACTCCTTCGGACCGCTCAAAGTTCCCGCCGATAAATATTGGGGAGCGCAAACCCAACGCTCAATCATGAACTTTCCTATAGGCTGGGAGAAACAGCCGGTTGCCATCGTGCGTGCGCTCGGCGTTATCAAACGGTCTGCAGCAAAAACAAATATGGATCAGGGAAAGCTGCCGAAGAAACTGGGTAATGCGATTATCAAGGCTGCTGACGAGGTCATCAAAGGAAAGCTCGACGACAACTTTCCGCTCGTCGTGTGGCAGACCGGATCTGGCACACAATCGAACATGAATGCGAACGAGGTGATCGCAAACCGCGCCATTGAAATCCTAGGGGGTGTTGTTGGTTCGAAAGACCCTGTGCATCCGAATGATCACGTGAATATGTCACAATCTTCGAATGACACATTCCCAACCGCTATGCATATCGGTACGGCAATGATGGCACGTGATGTGACCCTGCCGGGGCTAGAGGCGCTGCATAAAGCGCTGGTGGCAAAAGAAAAAGCCTTTGCAAAAATCATCAAGATTGGCCGCACCCATACACAAGACGCGACACCGATGACGCTTGGTCAGGAATTCGGTGGCTATGCGTTTCAGGTCAAACAAGGCATCGCCCGTATTAATGCTGCGCTGAAAAATATCTATCCATTGGCGCAAGGCGGAACTGCCGTTGGCACAGGGTTGAATACCAAAAAAGGTTTCGACAAAGCCTTTGCTGCGAATGCTGCAAAAATCACCGGATTGCCTTTCAAAACCGCGCCGAACAAATTTGAAGCGCTCGCCGCACATGATGCAATTGTTGAGATGTCCGGCGCGCTGAAAACCGTTGCGGCCAGCCTTTTCAAAATCGCGAATGATGTCAGATTGCTTGGCTCTGGCCCGCGTTGTGGTTTGGGCGAATTGATCTTGCCCGAGAATGAACCAGGCAGCTCGATCATGCCGGGCAAAGTCAATCCAACGCAGTGCGAGGCACTGACTCAGGTTTGTGCGCAAGTGATGGGCAACGACGCGGCAATTGGGTTTGCCGGTTCGCAAGGGCATTTCGAGCTGAACGTCTACAAACCGATGATGGTTTATAACCTGCTGCAATCCATGCAGTTGCTTGGGGATGCTGCGAAAGCCTTCACCGATAATTGCATCGCTGACCTTCAGGCGGACGAAGAACGCATTTCCAAACTGATGTGGGAAAGCTTGATGCTGGTGACTGCGCTTGCGCCGGAAATCGGCTACGACAACGCCACGAAAGTCGCGAAGACCGCCCATAAAAACAAAACGACTTTAAAGGAAGAGGCTATCAAACTCGGTTTTGTTGATGAGAAGACCTTTGATCGCGTGGTACAGCCAAAAGATATGTTGGGACCGAAGTGATCCGCGAAGCGACGCCTGCCGATCTTTACGCGATTGAGAACATCGCCAATCGTGCGTTCTCACCTTTCGTTGCTGAGATCGGACAGAAACCGGCCCCGATGGTTGCCGATTTTGCTGCACTGATTGATAAAGGCTTGGTTGAGGTTTCGGTCTCAACCAGTGGCGTGAAAGCCTATTGCATCTCCTATCCAAAGGCAGCCGGTTGGCACATTGAAAATCTGGCAGTGTTGCCGGATCACTTTGGTAAGGGTGAAGGCCGCGCTCTTGTCGCCGATGCCGAGACGCGGGCGGCGGCACAGGGATTTGAGGCAATCGATCTCTATACAAATGTCGCGATGGAAGGCGCTATCAGCTTTTACCAGCGCTTAGGGTATACTGAACTGTATCGGCAAGAAGAAGACGGGTTCCAGCGCGCGTATTTCAAAAAGAACCTGCTATGACTGGGAAGATCGTCAATCTGCGGCAAGCAAGAAAACGCAAATCGCGCGAAGAAAAAGCCAAAACCGCCGATCAAAACGCGACGCTCCATGGGCTGACTAAAGATGCGCGTGATCTTAATGAGGCACGAAAAGAAAAAGCCAAGCGTGATCTTGATGGACACCAACGCGACGAAACTTAGAGTGATTTAGCGACTTGCGAAAGGATCAGGCGGGTGTGCCGCCTGACCACTTTGTTTTTAGAAAATCAGGCTTTGCCTTTGTAGATCTCGATCAGTTTGCCCAGCATTTCGAGGGCTTCGCCGCGCTCACGTTGGAAAGTGTTGCGGCCAATGATCGAACCATTGCCGCCGCCGTCGCGGATGGCGCGGGCGTCATCGTAAACCGAGTTCGCGCCCTTTTTCGATCCACCCGAAAAGACCACAAGGCGACGTCCATTGAACGAAGACTTCACAACGTCAGCAACACGGTCGGCTTGGGTTTTGACAGCGATTTTTTCGGATTTATAGACCTTTTTCGCTTCGTCTTGCATCATGTCGGCGGTGGCAAGTTTCACCTTGATGATATGCGCGCCAAGCAATGCTGCCATGTGCGCGGCATAAGATGACACGTCGATGGCAAGCTCGCCCGCTTTGGTGATTGCTTCACCGCGCGGATAGGACCAGACGACGGCGGCGATGCCTTTGGCCTTGGCCTCCTCAATCATCATCGTGATTTCTTCCATCATCTCCAGCGATTTGGCCGAGCCGGGGTAAATGGTAAAGCCGATTGCTGAACATCCGAGGCGCAGGGCGTCATCGACACTGCCGGTAATGGCTTGGTCTTTGCCTGCTTCATCAGGGAGCAGGGCGTTTGCCGAGTTCACCTTGAGAATGGTTGGGACTTGGCCTGCGAATGTATCTGCGCCTGCTTCCATCATTCCGAGAGGCGTTGCGAAAGCATTAAGACCAGCGTCAATCGCAAGCTGGAAGTGATAGTGCGGATCGTATGCTGCGGGATTGGGGGCAAAGCTGCGCGCCGGGCCATGCTCGAAACCCTGATCAACAGGAAGAATGATCATTTTCCCTGTACCGCCCAGCTTGCCATTCATCAGGATGCGGCAAAGATTGGCTTTTGTGCCGGGATTGTCGGATTCGTAATTGGACAGAATTTTTTGAACGACGCGGGTGGCTCGCATGAAAGTCACTTTCTCTGTTGCGGTAATTTTGTTGCGCGTACTGTAGACATTTAGAAGTAAACGAGGAAACTACTTTTCAGCTCAAAATGAAGAAATTTTGCGCCAAAACGTCATTTCAGGCGGTCTAAACACTGTTTTAGAGGTGGTTATGCTTAATGCAAAGCTAACGCCGAAACGTTTAGAACGGGCACGGCGAAGAGATTTTCAGGTGCGCACCGCCTTCGGGGTGGCGAATATTGATCTCGGTTGCGTGCAAGTGCAGGCGCTCGGCAGAGGCTTCGGGCGGTGCATAAAGAACGTCGCCGAGAATGGGGTGGCCAATACTGAGGAGGTGAACGCGCAATTGATGCGTGCGCCCGGTCAGTGGATTGAGGTCTAAACGCGAGCAGGTGTTATCGCGAGAGATAACGGACCATTCCGTCTGAGCAGGTTTTCCCGTTTCACAAATTTTCTGCTTCGGGCGATTGGGCCAGTCGGAGCGCAGGGGCGCGTCGATCAATCCGGTTTCTTCGGTTAAGTGTCCCCAAACCACAGCGATATAGCGTTTTGAGAGGTGACGGCGTTCGAACTGTAACCCGAGGTGGCGATGGGCGGTCGGCGTTTTAGCAAAGATCAAAATGCCGGAGGTATCTCGATCCAGCCGATGAACGAGTGTGACAGTCGAACAATACTCCCGCGCCCTCGCTTCCAAACAATCGGCGAGTTCGGGGCGCATCCCCGGCTGCGAAAGCAAACCCGCCGGTTTGTCTAGGATCAGCATGGACTCGTCTTCATGCAAAATCACAAGCGGACCATCCGGCGGGTTATAACTTGGGTCGCCTATAATCGGACGGTCTTCTGCCGAGGGGTCGATGGGTTGCGTGGTCATGGCGCGCTGCGTAACACAAGGGATATGAAACCGCACCCACTCTCGCCCGAGCTATTGCCCGTATTGCATCGGCTCAATCAGGATCATGCACTCGAGTTGTCATCGCTGACCCTGGAAGCATTTACAGATGTTGTCGGGCGCTCCAGTTACGCGCGGACGATTGGCGGCGATGGGATGTTGCTCGGGTTCGATCATAAGGCGGATTACAACAGCGTGAACTTCCTTTGGTTTCTCGAGCGTTATGAGACTTTCGCCTATGTCGACCGCATTGTTATTTCTCCATCACGGCGGGGTGAGGGTTTTGCACGCCGGTTCTACGAAGATTTTTTCGACTGGGCGCGAGAGGCTGGTCTTAAAAGAGTGGTGGCAGAATATAACAGCGAACCATTCAACGCTGCTTCCGCCGCCTTCCACACCAAAATGGGCTTTGAGCCGATTGAGGATATGGTGATGGAAGGACGCGGAAAAACAGTGCGCTATGTCGTCCGTGAGCTTAACCCGTAACGTGCGCGCCTGCGGTTTGGCTCTTGAACCAGCATATCCATCAGATTGCCAAAATCCTACGGGAGAGGATTGTTTGATGATATTTTACTGATGATATCAGTCGCATTTTAAGGATTGAGAGGCTTCTTTTCTGAGATTTGCTGGTATCTTGAGATAAGAACGCATTGAAAATCATCGTGATGCTTGCTTCACGCGGCGCGATGCGTAATGTCCGCGTCAACATATGCAGAACGCGATTATTCTCGGAGTCTACAAGTGGCCGATAGCGACTCTTTTGTACAGGAAGTCACCGAAGAGGTGCGCCGTGACGCAATGTATGCAGCATGGCGGAAATACGGACCTTTCATTATTGGTGGCATAGCGCTTGTCATCTTTGGAACCGCCGCTCAATCGTGGTGGAAAAACAGCCAGAAGGATGCCGTTCGCGAAGCAGGTGGGGCGTTTATTGCCGCACAGAACGTAGAAGAGCCTGCGGATGCTGCCGAGGCTTTTCTGAATCTGGCGAATGAAAGCGACGGTGATTACGCGGCGATGGCAGGTTTACGCGCTGCTGCCTCGTTTGGAGCATCGGGCGATGTTGATCGCGCCGTGGAGCAGTATCAAGCGGTTGTATCAATGTCCGATGTGGACTCGCGCTTAACCGAACTCGCTAAATTACGGATGATTATGATCCGCTCCGACACCATGGACCCTGCGGAAATGCTCGAAGGATTGCAGCCGTTGAGCGCGGCGGGAAAACCGTGGCGATCTCTCGCGTTGGAGTTCATGGCGGCGGCACATGTGCGGGCCGGTGATAATGATGCAGCGATAGAGGCATTTATAACGCTGGCCACGGATGAAACCACAACACCAGCCGTTCAAGCCCGTGCCAGAGAAATGATTGCAGCCCTTGGCGGCGAAGCTCCTCAGGCTACAACGCCTATTGAATCCGCAAGCGAAGACGCAGAAGGCAATGAAGAGGACGCGCAATGATTAAAGTCTCGCTTATACGTGGGCTGTCTTTAGCATCAGTTGTCGCGCTTTCTGGGTGTGGTGCATTAAGTTTTTTCGAAGAAAGTGAAGTCCCGCTGAGCGGTACGCGCATTGCTGTGCGTGATGCAAATGCAGGGGATACGATCAGGGCCGACGCACAAGGTGTGGCTGTAACGATCCCGGCGGCGACGCCAAATAAGGACTGGCCCCAATTAAATGGGAACGGGTCGCGTTCAATCGGTCATGTTGCTGCGGGCGCTAATCTTTCCCAAGTCTGGACTGCAGATGTTGGTTCAGGAAGTGGATCAAGCGGACGGATTGTCTCGTCTCCGGTTGCAGCAGGCGGGCAGGTTTATGCTTTGGATGCCGGGGCCACCGTTTCGGCCTATGACGCCCAAAGCGGCTCGCGGGCATGGAGCATTGACCTCACGCCTGATGGCGAAGATGCCTTTGATGGATTCGGAGGCGGCGTTGCTCATGACTCTGGTCGCCTTTATGTTTCGAATGGATTTGGTGACTTACATGCTCTTGCCGCGACTACTGGCGCGATCGAATGGACAACTAAGCTTGGCGCGCCGAGCCGTGCGGCTCCGGCAGTAAGTGCAGGGCGGGTGTTTGCTGTTACCCGTAACAACGAAATTATCGCAGTGGATGCGGACTCGGGTGAGGTGCTGTGGCGTGAGCAGGGCCTTGAACAAATCGCCGGTATTTTGGGCGGCGCAGCGCCCGCAGCGAACGAGTCGGCTGTTGTTGCTCCCTTTTCTTCGGGTGAACTAAATGCTTATGCGGCTGGATCAGGCCGTGTTGGTTGGATTGATGATTTGACCGGCACACGCGGTTCGAGGGCGCTGTCTGTTCTGAACGATGTCGCGAGTGATCCGGTTATTTCTGACGGTACGGTTTTCGCTGCCAGCCAATCCGGGCGGTTTGCGGCTGTGGATATTCAATCAGGTGAGCGCTTGTGGACGCGGAATATCGGCGGGATGCAAGCGCCTTATGTTTCTGGAAATGCTGTATTTTTTGTGTCCAATGAAGGGACATTGGTAGCTCTTGAAAAAGAAACGGGCGGCATTATCTGGGCGACAGATCTTGGCGGGTTCAAAGACCCTGAGAGCCGTGAAGAGCCAATAACCTGGGCCGGTCCGATCCTCGCTGGCGGTAAACTTCTTTTGACGTCTGATCTTGGCAAACTGATTTCGGTGGAACCGAAAGACGGGATGCTGACAGGGGAAGTCGATTTACCCGGTGGCGCTAAAAATGCGCCAATCGTCGCGGGTGGAACCGTTTATGTCTTAACCGATGATGCCACTCTTGCTGCATACCGCTGACGCATTTTCTATTGTGAAAGTGCGCTGAAAGGCCGAACCGATGACGTTCACGCTCGCGATTATCGGCCGTCCCAATGTTGGGAAGTCGACACTTTTTAACCGGCTGGTCGGTAAGCGCCTCGCGTTGGTTGATGATCGCCCCGGCGTTACGCGCGACTTGCGTGAAGGCGAAGGACGGCTAGGCCCATTACGCTTTACGGTCGTCGATACGGCAGGACTGGAAGAAGCAACCGACGATTCACTACAGGGCCGGATGCGGAAGCTGACCGAACGTGCGGTTGATGCTGCGGACATTTGCCTTTTCATGATTGATGCAAGAGCCGGAGTGACCGCAGCAGATCAGGGATTTGCGGAACTTCTCAGAAAAAAGAATGCGACTGTTATTCTGGCCGCCAACAAAACCGAAGGTAAAGCCGCCGATGAAGGGTATTACGACGCATTTTCATTGGGCCTTGGTGAACCGATTTCGATGTCAGCCGAACACAACATCGGTATGGATGAATTGCGCGAACGGTTGATGCCATTCGACAAATCGGTTGAACCTGAAGATTTTGAAGACGGTGATATCGAGGCAAGGGAAGAAGGCCCGATACAGATCGCGATTGTTGGTCGGCCTAATGCCGGTAAATCGACGCTCGTAAATGAAATTTTGGGCCAGGATCGGATGTTGACCGGACCTGAGGCTGGTATCACCCGAGATGCGATTGGCGTAAGTTTCGATTGGGGTGGAGAACCAGTAAAAATCTTCGACACTGCCGGGATGCGCAAAAAAGCGAAGGTTAATGAAAAGCTTGAGAAAATGTCCGTGCAGGACGGTCTCCGTGCATTTAAATTCGCTGAAGTCGTTGTCGTCTTAATTGACGCGCAAAATCCTTTGGAAACGCAAGACCTTCGTATTGCTGATCTCGCTGAACGAGAGGGCCGTGCCATCGTTATCGGGGTCAACAAATGGGATTTGATTGATGATAAGCCTGCCAAGCTTGCGGGATTGAAAGAAGCGTTGACCCGTTTGCTCCCACAGATGCGTGGTGTGCCTATGGTTACGATGTCTGCAGTGGATGGCCGCGGCGTTTCACGATTACGCGACGCAGTGTTCGATGCCCATCGCGTCTGGAATATCCGTATCTCGACCTCGCGGCTTAACCGCTGGCTTGGGGACATGGTGTCTCGCCATCCACCCCCCGCACCGGGAGGGCGTCGAATTCGCTTGCGCTACATGACACAAGCGAAGGCAAGGCCGCCTACGTTTATTCTGTTCACGTCACGGCCAGAAGACTTACCTGCGGCCTACACGCGTTACTTGGTCAATGGCATGAGAGAAGAATTTGGCCTGAACGGAACGCCAATCCGGCTTCTCCTCCGCAAGGGAGACAACCCATACGCGAATTAAGGATCAATTTGAGCGTATTTCACGGTTTTGCGCGTTGACAGAACAGATGTATGGCACCATCTCCTAGGCCTAAGGGGCCATTGAAAATTGGAGATTGCGATGAAACGGATTGCCTTGATTTCTAGCATCCTTGCTATCGCGGCGATGCCTGCATCGGCGCAAAACCTGCTCGAGGGAATTCTCGGACAAGCTCAAACGAATGCTAAAGCAGGGGCTTTTGATGCAGTTGTCGGAAGCCAAATACCAGGCGCTAAAGTACTGACAGATAATTTGTCTGCGGGACAAAAAGCGCAATTATTCGATCTCGGCGTTGATAACGCTGGAACCCTTGGTCAGATTGGTTCGGTTGCCGGTGGCGGCGGAAACTTAGGAACAGTTGGTACAGCGCTGGGAGCAGCTACTGCGCTTGGGGGCGCGTACGGTGCGACGCAACAGCCTCAGCAGCCTGCATATCAACAACAGCAACCCGTTTATGGTCAGCAGCCTGCGTATCAACAGCAGCAGCCGGTCTATGGTCAACAACCTGTGTACCAGCAACAACAGCCAGTCTATGGCCAGCAGCAGCCGGCGTATCAACAGCCACAACCTGCCTATGGTCAGCAGCCTACGACGGCTTATCAGCAACCAGCAGCTCCCGCTTACCAGCAACCTGCTGCGACGGCTTATCAACAGCCTGCAGCTCCAGCTTACCAGCAACCAGCTGCGACGGCTTATCAGCAACCTGCAGCTCCAGCTTACCAGCAACAGCCTGCGGCAGCTTATCAGCAACCTGCGGCTCCAGCTTACCAGCAACCAGCTGCAACGGCATACCAACAGCCTGCGTATCAGCAGCCAGCATATCAGCAACCTGCGGCGCCTGCTTATCAGCAACAACCTGCTGCGGCGTATCGGCAACCTGCTTATCAGCAGCCTGGCGCTGTGAACAATTCTGCTTTGGGTAGCTATCAGCAACCTGCGCAAGTGAACGGTTATCAGCAACCAGCACCTGCGCCAGCAACGGCTGCAGATGCTTTGTTGCCAGCGGCTATCGGTGCTCTGGGCAGTTTGCTCGGTAACTAATCAATCAACGAAAGTAAGGCTCGCCGAGCTTTCGTAATCCGCTTTTCAAGAGGTGCGCTTTTTCGGAAGCGCGCCTTTTTTGTCTAAAAATTTGATCGATCGCATCACATGCAGATAAAAAATGGTGCTGTATTTGAGATGCGGAACTGCACCCATACAATAATTTTCGCGATAATGATTACACGCTCTCAAGCATCGCTTTTGCGGCTTCTTGGCAGGACGTGAGAGCATCAGGGTTTTGCCCCGGATAAAACCGTGCTCGCAGAGCGGTGGGCATTTCGGGTGGCTGATGAAAACTCACTTTGACCCCAGCCTTTTCGACTTCCGGTGCGTAGGCCCGCGCAAAGGTAAGCCCAGCTTCTTTTGTAACTGCATATGTGCTCCAGAAAGGTTCTCCGTGATGCGGGTCGGTCATAAAAATAGCATGTCCGTTATCGGAGGCTTTAAGCAACGGATCGAGTGAACGAAGGAGTTGCTGCACAGCGCGACCATTGATCTTCCATGCTTTATCCAAATCTTTAGTCGCGACGTGACCAACGGGCGTGAGCGGCGGAGCATGTGCAACACAATGAATAAACAAATCTAGCTTGCCGTGACGCTCGTGAATTGCCGCACCAAGGCGCTCGATAGCGCCATCATCTGTAATATCGAGTGGGAGCAATGTCGGTCTCGTCCCACTTTCTTTTTGCACCTGATCATCGAGGTCTTCTAATCCGCCCAACGTGCGGGCGAGCGCGAACACTGTTGCGCCTTGCATACATAATTGATGCGCAACGGCGAAACCGAACCCTCGCGATGCACCAGTGACAAGGGCAATCTGCCCGGAATATCGTTGATCTGTCATAGCGCGCTTGAACCAGATTGGTCGGCGATTCGCCAGCGGGGGAACGGGATGATCGTTAGATTTCTGTCAGGGGTTGTTGCCGCGATGTTTATCACGCCATCATGGGCGGATGATCGGTTTTTTGGAGTCTGGCATGGCGATGCAAAGGAGCAAGGGAGTGAAGCCCCTTACGAGCTGACACTTTCTCTGTTCGAAGTGGATGGCCGGATTTTCCAGCACTCGGTCTATGGACCGCCGTTAAATTGCGCTGGCGGCGGTGTTCTAATGAAGGGCGGAACAGGGACGTTGCACTTGTCAGAGGTTATTGTCCGCAATCGCCAAGACTGTGGCGATGGCACAATTCGCGTCTATTTGAACGGAAAAGACGAGTTGATATGGGAATGGTTTTACCCGAGCGGCAAGTACGCAGCCCGAGCCAATCTTGTCAAACAGGGCGAGAAACCTTGATCTACAATCTTATTTTGCTTCGGCTTTTTTTAACTCAATTGGTCCGAAAGGATTCCAAGCCAGCAAGGTCTCGGAATTTTCTTTGAGTTCAGCTTCTTCGAAACCAACGAGGACAACCAAGCGCTTCCCGTCTTTAGCAGTTAAGTATGCACGGCGGGCGACTCGACCCCGGCGAAAACCATCTTCGACATGAGAGCCGTCATACCGCTTGCCCGTTTCCGAAAAGACGAATGCTGCCCGTCCGTCTTTTTCAACTTGGAGCATTCCAATCGGTCCTGCTGCACCGAGCATCCAAAGACGGCGAACATCAGGGCGGCCCTCGATGACACGCTCTTCTGAGGTCATCAAGACCTGCCGTCCTGTTGAGGGATCGACCAAAAGGCTGGAAACGCCAATAGCGTATTGAAATTCATCGCGTTCAGCCAACAAACGATCAGCCCGAGCAATAACGCGGCATCCACAACCTTCCAGTGCTGAGACCTGCCTTAGACACGCACGAAAAGCGCCTTCAGTTGCTTGGGCATCTGTTTGAGCGGTCGCAACATTAAGTGCGGGACAAGATTCTGCTGGCTCACCGCGCACCAATGCGCGACCGGCTGGGGCGGTTAGAAAAGCCTTACCTTCAGGCGCGCCAAACAACAGCCCAACTTGAGCAGCCTCGATCCATTTGCCGCCATTTTGTCTTTTTGGATCGGCATCAGTGGCGCGTTGAGCGAAAAGCAATGCCTCTTCAAGATCGCCAGTATTTTCCGCTACGATCTCTGCAGGGCGAGGGACAGAGAAAAACCTTTGCTGAATCGCTCCGCTCGTCAATGAGTTAATCGGGCTTGATTGTACGATCCCACCGTTTGATTGGGCAAATTGTGCGGCAACAGTGCGGTCAGCTGCCGCGATTTTTGCGACGTTCGAATTGCCCGCCTCGCTTGAACAGCCCGCGGTAAATAAAGCGACCACTGAGATAGCAAATAGTGAGAGTGTTCGAGTCATTTGTGGTGTTCGTCGCGCCGCGCATATCTGGAACATCTTCGATCCCGGTCTTGATAAAATCCACAACCTTTTTAGAGGTCGCGATCATAGTATACTGTATCACCATGTTCGCTGAGTAAGGTTTACACTATCTTTACGTCAAATAACTCGTTCGAGATTGAATTAGGCCTAAAGGTGTATTTTTCATGCATCGCATCACGCTATCCTCAGCTAACAGCAAAATTAAAAATTATTTCTTTGCGATTTTATAACGGGTGTAGTGTACAACCGTTTGGGGCGTTCAGAGTTGTTGTGTGTTCGATTTGGGTCGAAGATTTTGAGCGAAGAAGATTTTTTCAACGTTACGGGTCACGTAAAGTGGTTTGATCCCGTTAAGGGTTACGGATTCATTGTACCGGAGGAGGGGCATCCCGACCTGGCCGGTACAGATGTGTTGTTGCATATGTCGGTTCTCAGATCGGCTGGCTTCAGTACTGTGTCTGAAAACGCCCATATTTCATGCGAAGCTCAGCAACGTGAGCGCGGCATTCAAGCGACTCGGATTGTATCTATTGATGAGCAGCCAGCTGCTGAGATCGAGTTGTTTGACGAAGATGCCTATCCGATTCCCACTGGTGAAGACGTTGCCAATGGTGAATTGGTCCCTTCGCGCGTGAAGTGGTTTGATAAAGCTAAAGGCTTTGGCTTTGTGAATATGCATGCTGATGAAGCAGACGTTTTTGTTCACATGGAAGTCTTGCGACGATTTGGCTTATCCGACCTTGATCCGGGAGAGGCAGTTCTCGTTAAAGCTGTAGAAGGTCCGAGAGGACGTATGGCTTGCGAGGTCCGACCGTGGGATTATTCGTTCAGGAGCAACTAGCTTGATTATGCGTATCTTGTTGTTTGCGTTTCTGGTTTTTTCAACGACCGCATCTGCAGAGACTTTTGAAAGAGGTACGCTTGAAATTCAAACCGATTCGAAAGCGCTCGAATTTGATATTGAAATTGCAGACGACCCCGTTGAGCGATCCCAAGGGCTAATGTTTCGTGAAGAACTCGCCGATGGTACTGGGATGCTATTTCTCTATCCGTCGCCTCGGATTGCGTCTTTTTGGATGAAAAATACTCTGATCCCTCTTGATATGCTGTTTATTGATGCGGAAGGCGTGATTGTTACAATTGCGCGCGAAACAACGCCATTATCTCTTGTACCAGTCTCGTCAAACACTCCCGTGACCACAGTTTTTGAGATTTTTGGTGGTCAATCCGATGCATTGGGTATTGCCGTAGGCGATACGGTTCAATGGTCCGAAACTCCCGACGAAAAATGACCTGAAACAAGGGTTGCTGCGACGAGTCTGATGCGCTATGCACCGCCGGACGGAGCGTGGCGCAGTCTGGTAGCGCACCTGGTTTGGGACCAGGGGGTCGTAGGTTCGAATCCTACCGCTCCGACCATTTCATACATATTTTGTCGATCCGCGCTGTATCAGCGATGCCTTGATGTTTGTTCGCATTTTCGCTGGTGGCAATCCTGATAAGCTCATTTCCAAGATAGTGTCTGCGGCCTGTTGTCCAATTCGTTCCGCTGGCAAGCGGAGCGTCGTCAATCCCGGCTCCATATGAGCAGACCCGCTAAAGTCCCCGATACCGACAATCGAGAGGTCATCCGCGATTCGAACACCTGAAGCTTGGCAAGCGTAGACGATTCCCTGTGCAATAATGTCGTTTCCACAGACAACCGCAGTCGGCGGGCGCTCGCTCAGAATTTTCTGTCCGACGGCTTTGGCGGCTCCGATGTCATAGGGAGCTATGCGCAACCGATCAGAATCGGGTTCTACACCGTATTTTCGGGCCACCGCCATAGCGCCACTCAACCGATCCCGCGCCCGGTCATTTGATTCGGTTTCAGGGAAGACAAAAGCGATATCCCGATGTCCAAGATCGAACAAATGTTGTGTTACGATGGCTCCGGCTTCGCGGTTGTCTGTGCCGACGCAGGGGAGGCTCGAATCCGCTCGGTAATTCCATGCTGATATGACGGGTACGTAGCGTTGTGCCAGCATGTCGAGCGGAATTTCGTCGTGATCGAACCCAATGAGGACAACTCCGTCAATGCGCCGTTCTAACAGGGAGCGCACAATCGCGACCTCGAGGTTGAGGTCATAGCCGTGCGAGGCAATGAGCATCGTTCGATCATGTTCGCGCAATCGCCCGCCAAAAACTTCTATAAGCTCGGCAAAAATAGCATTGTCTATGGTCGGGACAATCAAGCCGATTGTGCCTGAAAAACGGTTGTGAAGCGCTCCGGCCATGCGGTCGCGAATATAACCTAAGCTGACGGCTGCTTCAGCAATGCGCGTTTTGGTATCAGGTTTGACGATATCGGGGTTGTTGAAATAGCGCGATACAGTTGCGGGTGACACGCCTGCCCGTGCTGCGACTTCAACCAGCCCCGGTGCTCCTTTGCGTGATCGAATTGTTTTCATCTTTATGAGCGTTACCAGAAGAGTTTTGCGGTTTTAGCTGGCTTGATGTCTCGTCATAAATTGCCTGAACCATTGCCGATTTGTTTATCGGTATCTCGAAATGCGTTTGATGAAAACGTTTGCATTACTGTTTTCATTCTCTAGCCTTGGATTAAAGCACGAGCCAATAGAGCTTGAATAGGGAGGACGGGAGCTAGATGGAGTTCCTGAGTTATTTTGGCGGGGTCTTTGAACCGCTGGCATTTGCGCTGCTTGTTGGGGGAACCATTGGTGGTTTGATTCTCGGTGCAACGCCGGGTTTGTCTCCAACGATGGCGGTTGCGCTTTTGATTCCGTTCACGTTTCATTTGTCCGCTACGCAAGGGCTGATTTTACTCGGCGCGGCCTATACGTCGACCGTAGCGGGGGGAGCTGTCAGCGCAATTTTGCTGAAGATACCCGGCGCACCTGCGAATATTGCCACCGCTTTGGATGGTCATGCGATGGCGAAAAAGGGTGAAGGCGCGCGTGCGCTGCATCTATCTTTTCTGTCCTCAGGGATAGGCGGCGTGATCGGCGTGTTGCTCTTGATCTTCCTGACGCCTCTTCTGGCACAATGGGCGCTGGCTTTCGGGCCGTCACACTTATTCTGGTTGGCGATACTCGGCGTGACCGTGATTGGATCGCTTGACTCCAAGTCATTCGTAAAAGGGTTGTTGGCCGGGTGTATTGGCCTTTGGCTGTCGATGATCGGCTATGATGATATCCAAGGCGCACAGAGGTTTATTTTCCATGATGCGCTCGCAGGCGGAATCCATATTATTGCGGCGCTCATTGGTATTTTCGCGATCCCACAAGTTTTGGATATGTTTGCAAAAGGCCGCAGCAAAGCGAAGATTGAAGCCGTTGACGTTCCGCAACACGCTTTTAGCGCTTCTGCGAAAGAGATGGGACGCAGTGGACGGCCTTTGACGATTGGAACGATCATTGGCTCGATTGTCGGTTTGATCCCCGGCATCGGGGGGCAAATTGCGGGTCTTGTTGCTTACGATCAGGCGAAAAAGTTCTCGCCGCATAAAGACAAGTTTGGAACAGGCCATCCCGAAGGTCTAATCGCGGCTGAATCCGCGAATAACGCGATGGTCGGGCCGTCGCTTGTTCCACTCCTTACCCTTTCCATCCCTGGCTCGCCAACGGCGGCGGTTTTGCTGGGCGGTTTGCTCATCCATGGAATTTTCCCCGGCTCTGATATCTTCGAGCGTAACCCGGAAGTCATCTGGACGTTCATCAACTCGATGCTGATTGGTCAGATCTTCATGGTAATTTTCGGCATCGTTATCGCAAAACAAGCCGCGAAGATCGCACAGGCGCCTTTGCCGATTATGGCATCAGCGGTTCTCGTGCTGGCTCTCTTTGGCTCGTACTCAGTGCAGCAATCCATGGGCGATGTCTGGATCATGCTGTCGCTGGGCCTCGGTATGTATTTCCTTGAGAAGTTCGGTTTTTCCGCTGCTCCGGTTGTTTTGGGCTTGATCCTTGGTCCAATCGCCGAGTCAAACTTCGTCCAAGGTTCTTTGATTGCGGGCGCGCAATTTGATGGCCCATGGGCACAGGCGCAATACTTCACGACCGGAACACTCAACATCGTACTGATCGCGTTGGTTATTCTGTCGATTGGATACTCTTTCCTCTCGCACCGCGCCAGTGGTCGGGCGGCTGTGAATGTCGAAGGAGTGCAGGCATGACAGCATCGCGCACTCAGCACTTAGTTTCTTCGTCTATCATTTTGGTCATTGCTTTATTGGTGGGCTGGGTGAGCTTTACAGAGCAACCCGCCGAGGCATTCTTGTTCCCGCGATTGATCTCGATCTTCTTTATGATCTTCGCGCTGTGGAATTTTATCCGTGCCGTCATGGGCTTGTCGAAAGTCGGAGAAGGTATCAGCGGACAGACCGCACGAGCGATTTTTCCCGGTCTGATTGTAATGCTGATTTATATTTTCTGGGCGGCAAAGGGCTACGGCAAAGTGCCTGCACTCGAAGGACATTGGCTCTACGATTGGGTCCGCCGGGGGCTTGGATTTTACACCAGCTCTACAATCGCGTTTTTCTTACTTTATTCGCTCTACGATCCTGCGCCGATTACGGACATCCGTAGTTGGTTGAAACGGATTGTAGTAACTGCAATCTTCATGGCGATTATCTACGGGCTTTTTGCATTGCTGCTGAAAGTTCAAACACCTCGAGGAATGATATTCTGACCTGCGAATAAGTGGGCGGAGAACTGGGAGAGAAGAGACAATGAAGACAATGATTAAAGCGCTTGGCGTGTCACTTGCTGCGGCGACAATGGCGTTTGCTGTGCCTGCGTCTGCTGAAGAGTATCCGTCACGGCCTATCGGTGTGGCTGTATCTTATGGTGCAGGTGGAGCGACCGACTTTCAGGCGCGCATCGTAACGATGGTTGCCGGAAACGAAGATATGCTGGGTCAGCCGATCTACATTTTGAACAAGCCGGGCGCTGGTGGCCGTGTTGGTTGGAACTGGTTTGCTGAAGAAGCCGAAGCTGATGGCTATACAATGTCGGCGTATAACGTGCCTCACTTTATCGCTCAATCGATCAAAGGCGGCGTGAAATATTCGGTCGATAGCTTTGAGCCGATTGCAAACTGGGGTGCTGATCCGGCGGTTGTCGTTGTCGGTAAAGACAGCCCTTACAACACGATCCAAGAGATGGTTGATTTCGCGAAAGAAAATCCCGGTAAAGTGACTCTGTCAGGTGCTGGTCTCTTCGTTGGTCACCATATTGCTGCGCTGCAAATCCAAAAAGAAACCGGCGCTAAATTCGTTTACATCCCAACCAAAGGTGGCGGTGCAGCGGCTATGAAAGCTGTGATCGCGGGTGATGTTGTTGGCGGTATCAACAACCTGTCCGATGCCTTCCGTGCTGCTGAAGCGGGTAACGTGAAGATTTTGGCTGTTGCCGATCTGGAGCGGAATGACTTTTTGCCTGACGTGCCGACCCTGAAAGAATCCGGTTACGATGTGGACAACGCGTCGGTCAACTTCCGTGGTTTGATGGTTCCTAAAGGAACTCCACAGGATGTGATTGATGCACTGGCTGCAAAAGTGCCCGGCATGTTTGAACATGCTCGTGTGGTGAAACGGATGAAAGCGGGTGGTTCGCCTTTGCATGTTATGAACCGCGAAGAGGTTCAGGCAATGTGGGCAAAGCGTCAGGAAACCCTGGCCGAACTGCTTAAAGATCTCTGAGCTAACCTTACTGTCGTTGCCTGCATTTGCGGGCAACGATTTCCCTTGATTAAGGATATCCCGATGGACGCGCCCGCTCCCACTGAGCTGTCTCCTGAAGAGCAGATAATTGACGATCTGGTTGAGCGCGCCCGTATCGCGCAAGCTGCATTCGAAGATGGTGCGGATCAGGCTCGATATGATCAGGCGGCTCTGGCAATCGGTTGGGCGATTATGCAGCCGGAGCGCAATGCTGAAATGGCATCGCTGGCGGTTGAGACAACCGGCCTCGGCAATACCAAAGATAAGATTACAAAGAACCATCGTAAGACCCTCGGCCTGCTACGCGATATTCAGGGAGTGGTTACGATTGGTGTTCTTTCCGAAAATAAAGAGACCGGTATCACTGAAATCGCGCGGCCAAAGGGCGTTGTAGGGGCGGTTGTGCCGTCGACTAATCCGGTTGCGACACCGGCGAATAATGCGATCAATGCGGTGAAGTGCGGTAATGCAATCATCCTTGCGCCATCCCCGAAAGGTATTCCGGCTTGTGAGGTTTTGCTCGGCTATATTTATGCGGAATTCGACCGCATCGGCGTTCCGCGTGACCTCGTACAAATGGTCCCTGCACCAGCCTCGAAAGTAAAAACGCAGCGCTTGATGGAGACCGTTGATTTACTGGTTGTGACCGGCAGTCAGGATAATGTGCGCCGTGCGTATTCTTCGGGAACGCCTGCGCTTGGCGTTGGGGCGGGCAATGTCACTGTTATTGTCGATGAGACAGCTGACGTCGCACAAGCGGCGCAGAAGATTGCGGCCTCGAAGACGTTCGATAATTCAACATCCTGTTCTTCCGAGAACTCAATCATCATTGTTGATGCAATCTTTGATGAGTTCATGGCGGCCTTGCATCAAGCAGGCGGACGTTATCTGAGCGGCGACCAAGGCGATAAGTTGAAGGCGTCTCTCTTTGGCGGTGGCGGTTTGAACAAGCACCTTTTGGCGCAGGATATTGATAAAGTGATTGAGGTTGCGGACCTTGATGTGTCGGACGCCGATGCTGCGCGGTTCATTGTGATTGATGGTGCAGGCATTGGACCGGACCACCCGGAATCTGGTGAGAAGCTATCTCTTGTAACCACGCTCTATCGTGCGAAAGATTTTGATGATGCAAAGGCGGTTGCCGAGCGTATTCTTGGACATCAGGGAGCAGGGCATTCCATTGGCTTGCATAGCGCCGATGATGAACGGGCGCGGTCCCTTGGTCATGACTTGCCTACATGCCGTGTCATCGTCAATCAGGCACATTGCTTCGCAACGGGTGGCTCTTTTGATAACGGAATGCCGTTCTCGCTGTCGATGGGATGCGGTAGCTGGGGCGGAAATTCCATTGATGACAATCTCAACTACACGCATTTCATGAACACGACAAAGATCGTGCGGACGATCCCGGTGAATGAGCCTTCGCTGGATGCGATCTTTGGGGATTATTGGCGGATGGCGGGTAAATGAGCCGACCTTTTGCGATGGATCGTATCGAGGGGAAGTCGGTTAGAGATATAATCGACAGACATGCGGATGCCCGTCCAAACCGCGTATTTCTTATCGATCCAACGTCGCGGCGGATGGTTACGTACCGCGACCTCCATATTTCAGCGCGTGCATTTGCGGCCAATCTGAAAGCTGAAGGATTGGTTCCCGGCGACACCGTTGCTTATGCAATGGAGAATGGTGTCGATGCTGTTCGTGTTGTTTTAGGATGCCTTTACGGAGGATACGTCGCTACTGCGATCAATCTGGTATCGGGCGTTTCGACGATTTCCTATGTCTTCGATCACTCATCCGCCACTGTCGTTTTTATTGATGGCAGCTCTGCTGAGTTGGTAAAAGAAGCAAGCGCTGAACTCGCCAATCCACCTCGCGCTGTCACAATTTCAGAGGACTGGTTTGAAGGCGGCGAAGACTCTGACTTTGCTAGTATTTCTGCGGATACTGATGGTTTGCTGATGTACACGTCAGGAACCACGGGAAAGCCGAAAGGGGTGGTTCTTACTCACAAAAGCCTGCTTTCGGGGGGCGGCAATACGGCATTGGCTCACCAGCTTACCAAGCGGGATCGGGCACTTTGCGTTCTGCCCGTGTATCACATCAATGGATTATGTGTGACGGTGATGGGGCCGCTGGCTTCCGGGGGCAGTGTTGTTATGCCTCAGAAGTTTTCTGTATCGTCTTTTTGGGACCATCTACGGGATCATAGCTGTTCTTGGTTTTCTGTTGTTCCAACACAGATTTCCTATCTTTTGCATCACTCTATGCCTGGGACTAAACTTAATGCATTGCGGTTTGGTCGCTCTGCCTCCGCGCCTTTGTCGCCTGATGTTCAGTCGGCTTTCGAGGACAAATTTGGCGTTCCGATTATTGAGACGATGGGGTTGACGGAAACTGCTGCACCGATTTTGTCAAATCCTCTTCCGCCGGGCGTGCGCAAAATAGGATCTCCCGGCATTGCGTTTGGCAATGACGTTTTGATTGCTGATCCTCAACAAAATGAAATGCCACGCGGAGAAGAGGGTGAGGTCATCGTTCGCGGCCCGAACGTCATGCGCGGATACCGCAATAATGACGAGGCTACGGCGGCTGCATTGACCGCGAAGGGCTGGCTGCGGACTGGTGATTTGGGCCGTATGGATAAAGACGGTTATGTCTTCATCACTGGGCGTCTCAAGGAACTGATTATCAAAGGCGGCGAAAATATTGCCCCGCGTGAGATCGACGATGTACTGTATTCGCATCCCGATGTCATCGAAGCCGCAGCCTTTGCTAAAGCATGCGAGAATTACGGCCAAACTGTCGAAGCCGGTGTGCAAGTGCGCGATGGTGCGGGACTGTCTGAAGCGGACTTAATTGATCTATGCCGTTCAAAAGTTGGGGCATTTAAGGCTCCGGATCGAGTATACTTTTTGACTGAATTGCCAAAAGGTCCATCTGGTAAGATCCAACGGATGAAAGTGGCTGAAATCGTTGCAAAGTCTTGATTCGGACTAAGTGCGAAGTGTGCTGACGATACGCTCAAAGCGCGAGTGATTTTACGTTGCTGTAACCACTAAAATAATTGTGACAGAATTTGTTAACCACACCAAATTATCTCCCACAGGAGTGAAAACTATCTGATTCATAAAGGTTAATTCGAATATTATCGTGATTTTACAATGGTTCGATGCACCATACTGTTAACCTCATGTTAAGGTAAAACACACCCGATGTTTACCAAGTACGGTCAGGCTGGTCGTTATCGCTCCTCAATGGAGCACCAAAATTATAGGTGGGAAGCATGGCATTCGGATCAAGGCTATTGGGCGCTCTGACGCTGACCGGGGCATTTTGCTCCAGCGTCCAAGCTAATACTCTGGCGAGTGCGAATGCGTTTGCATGTGGTGTCGATGCGCCAAGTGTTCACGGGGATGCCGCCACACGCGCCTCCCTTGCGAAATATAGCCGTCGCGGCGCAACAGGCGCTGGCCTCGATCCTCAAACCCCATCTACTGTGAAGCTTCGCATTATTTATGAATACCCTGATCGTGTTGAGATTGATCATTGCGGCGGCACTGTAATTGACAGCCAATGGATTGTAACTGCTGCGCACTGTGTCGCGGCTGACTCCAGTTGGGACCGCGTAGAAGTCATCGCAGGCGATAGTAATCTTGATAGCGGAACGGCTACACGCCGTGTTTCCCGCAATGCGGTTTGTCATAGCGGGTTCGAATTTGATGGCCTGAAAGATGATGTCGCGTTGATTAAACTTGATCAACCGCTCCCAGGGAACATCCCTCCTGCTCAGATTGATCAACAAGGGACGACCTCGGCTCGCCGCGGCTCGACTGCACTTGTGGCTGGTTGGCCTGTTACCGGTTTGAAGGCAGGTGAGCGTAATTTGAACAAAACCCAAGTTCAGCTAACGGACGTTCAAGTGCCGGGCTATATCACTGCCGTCAGTGCAAGCGGCGGACCGGATGGCGTTTGTCGCGGAGAGAGCGGCGGACCATTGCTGACTTACGGTTCATACGGTCTACAGCTCGCAGGTGTGCTTTCTGGTATTCAACCGGGGACACAAAACGGGCAGGGCGAAGAATGCGTACTTTCCGGGTATGAAATGTATTTCACCCCAATTGCTGCGTTCCGTCATTGGATGGATAACGTCCGTTATTTGTGCACGAACAACCCGGCTTTATGTTCCGGTTCAGGTTCCAGAGGTCAGTTGTTGGCTGACGCTCCTTTATATGATGGAACGGCGAAATCGACGAAAGCCGATACCCCTGCTTCCCCAGCTTATGTCGAAGCACCTAGACAACCAAAATACACACCAGTCTCTGCGCAACCAACCTACGTAGACGTTGCGGCGGCTCAACCTGCCTACACGCCAGTTGCCCAGACACAACCGACTTACATTAACGTCTCACTGGATGAGCCGACCTATACTCCTATCGCGCAAACTCAGCCGACATATGTGCCAATTGCACAAACCCAGCCGACTTACATTAATGTTGCGCTAGAGGAGCCATCCTATATCCCGGTCGCACAAACCCAGCCGACTTATGTGCCGATTGCGCAAACTCAGCCTACGTATATTGACGTCTCCAATCAGTACGCATCAACTTATGAAAACAACTATCAGGTAGCGACTAAGCCAATTTATGAGAGCGCTACGTATGAAGTTGCATCAAATTGGGCAGCAACGACTGTTGATTACTCGACGTCTAATTATGTCAGTGTTGGGAACGTAGATAGCTACAGCAGCTTCACACAGCCAGCAGCACCTCAGTATCAGGACTTTTCATTTGAGCCTGTTGCACCCGCATATATCGAGACAGTGCCTCAATACGATAATGTAAGTAATTACGAACCTGTATATTCGGTTGCTTATGCAACACAGCCGATTAGCTCCGGATCAGTGTTCCAGCCCCATGCTTGGTAAATAGCTCCAGCAAGACAGCATGAGGGGTGCGTCCATCCAATATGACCACCCCGTCGACACCCTGAGACAGCGCCTCGAGCGCTGTTTCTACTTTCGGGATCATCCCTCCCGCGATCACGCCGCTTTCAATGAGAGCATGTGCTTCGGCGACAGTCATTTCCTCCAAGACTTCTCCGTCCGCACCTTTTACCCCCGGTACATCAGTTAAAAGCAAAAGGCGGGAAGCCTGCATTGCGCCTGCGATAGCACCCGCCGCAGTATCGCCGTTGATGTTGAACGTCTCTTCGTTTGTTCCGATGGCGACAGGGGCAACGACCGGGACGAGGTCAGATTCGCGAAAAACGTTTAGAACTTCAGGATTGACCGAGACGGGCTGTCCAACAAACCCTAGATCGATTTGCTTTTCTCCACCCGTTTCCTTGTCCTGAACTGTCCGTAGTAATTTTTCCGCGACAATCAATCGGGCATCTTTTCCGCTCAAGCCAACTGCACGACCTCCTTGCTTGTTTATGGCTGCAACGATTTCCTTGTTGATTTTACCTGCAAGGACCATTTCCACGACTTCGACGGTAGCTTCGTCTGTGACGCGCAGGCCGTCTATAAAATCGCTCTGAATGTCTAAGCGTTTGAGCATCTCACCGATTTGCGGGCCACCGCCATGGACGACGATCGGATGAACGCCGCATTGCTTCATGAGAGCAATATCGCGAGCAAAGTCATCCATCAAACTGGCATCACCCATCGCGTGTCCGCCAAGCTTTACGACGATAGCTTCGCCGTCGTGTTTTTGCAGGTAAGGCAAGGCCACTGCCAGCGTACGTGCGGTGGCGAGCATATCCCGGGATGTATTTCTGTCTGTCATAGGGACGTCTTTAACGGGATAGAGCGATGAGGTGAACTGAAATTCTGCCATAATGCATGGCTAGGCACAGTAAATGAGATACGCGCTTTTGTTTTTGTGGGTTCTTGTCCAAAGCGGTTGCGGCGGTCAAAAAGCTGCTGATTGGAGCAATTGGGATCGCCGCGATCATCTAGGCTACGGTTTTGCTGTGCCGCCTGAATACATTCTTGAACTGTCTGAGAATGAGATTGTTTTTCAAGCGACCCCAGATCTACGGACCCTTGATGTTATTGAGATTCAACTTGGAACAAGAATACCAACTGAAATGGCCAATGGGTCGCTAGTCGAAAAAGGCACTGACCCTGCCGAGTATGTCATCCACGATATTGGAGGCGGCTCCGGCGGAACTGTGTATGCTTTATCAATGACGAAGGCAGTCGGAGAAAAACAATTTTCGTTCTTTGCTCACCAGCAACTTGAATACGGTTCGCCAAACTTTGCGAATGCTTGGGCCGTTTGGGAAAGCTTTGATGTCTTGAAGTAGACGACCCTTACTGTTTCGCTGGTAGCGATGTTTCAATCAATCGGGCCCAAAAGCTGCACCCAATCGGAATGATCTCGTCGTTGAAGTCATATTCGGGGTGATGAAGCCCTGCTGTATCTCCATTACCTATGAAGATCATGGCTCCGGGGCGCGACTCCAGCATGTAGGAAAAATCTTCTCCACCGAGTTTTGGTGGCATATTGGATTCGACTGCATGTTCACCAACGACATCGGATGCGACTTTTACCATGAAGTCTGTTTGGTCCGCATGATTTACGGTTACAGGATATCCACGGATATATTCGACCTTTACTGTACAGCCGAAACCCTGCGCGATTGCCGGGACCATCGCCTTGATGCGCCCTTCGATCATATCGCGAACCCCTTGATCGAGGGTGCGGACGGTTCCAGTCATTTCCGCCGTTTGCGGGATCACATTAAAAGCGTCACCGGCATGAAACGTCGTGATTGAGACAACCGCATTATCGACCGGATCTACATTGCGAGAGACAATAGATTGCATCGCTTGCATAATCGCAGCACCGGCGATCATTGGGTCAACACAGGCATTTGGCTGCGCAGCATGGCCGCCGCATCCCTCAATGATGATTCTGATCTCATCGGTTGCAGCCATTACTGCTCCTGCGCGAATGCTAAATTCACCAACAGGCATATTCGGCATATTGTGCATCCCGTAGACTTCCGAGATATCCCAACGATCCATCAAGCCATCATCGACCATCTCTTTGCCTCCAGCGCCACCTTCTTCGGCAGGTTGAAAGATGACGACGGCAGTTCCGGCAAAATTGCGTGTTTCGGATAAATATTTTGCTGCTCCGAGCAGCATGGCTGTGTGACCATCATGGCCACAGGCGTGCATTTTGCCGTCTGTTCGCGACTTATGGGGCAGGTCGCGGATTTCCTGAATGGGTAACGCGTCCATATCCGAACGCAGCCCAATAGCGGGTCCGTCGCCCTTGTCGCCCTTGATAATTCCAACAACACCTGTGCGGCCAATGCCCGTGACGACTTCATCACAGCCGAATTCTTTGAGCTTTTCTGCGACAATACTGGCGGTCCGATGCACATCGTACATCAGTTCGGGGTTTTCATGTAAATCCCGCCGCCAAGCAGTTATTTCGTCGTGAAAGTCGGCAAAGCGATTGATTGTCGGCATTATCTTGACCTCACATTTTTAATGAAGATAGCTCCCGGAGTTAACAGAGCAAGGTCTGCTTTGACTTTATATGTCGTATTCAGAGCGAACCGCGTCGAAACAACGCTTGGCGCGGATGCTCAGACGCGCCATGGTCCAGCAAATAAAAGATAAATTGTGAGGCTACCCGATGGCTGACGGTGCTAACGATCTTGACGCATTGGTTGTTTTTACCCCTTCCGGTAAGCGAGGGCGCTTTGCGGTTGGGACACCGGTTCTTCAAGCGGCGCGATCCCTTGGTGTTGACCTTGATTCCGTATGTGGAGGCCGTGGTATTTGCTCGCGATGCCAGATCACGCCATCTTATGGAGAATTTCCCAAACATGGTTTGACCTCACGCGATGACGCGCTGTCCGAATGGAACAAAGTCGAGGAGCGCTATAAGGAAAAGCGCGGATTGCGAGAGGGGCGGCGTCTCGGATGTCAGGCTAAGGTTGAGGGCGATGTCGTCATTGACGTACCGCCCGAAAGCCAAGTCCATAAACAAGTGGTCCGTAAGGACGCTGATGACAGGCATATCGAACTCGATCCGGCAACGCGGTTGTTTTACGTCGAAGTGACCGAACCTGATATGCACGATCCATCTTCGGATATGGATCGCTTGATTAGAGCATTGGAAGAACAATGGGACATTGAAGGTCTCGTCGGTGATTTGCGGCTTATGCAATCACTCCAACCGGCGCTCCGCAAAGGCGATTGGAAAGTCACTTGCGCGGTCCATTTCGGACGAAAGCGCTCTAGCCGTAGGATTATCCATGTCTGGCCGGGTTTCTTTGAAGGAACCATTTACGGGGCGGCATTCGATATTGGATCAACAACGATTGCGTGCCACTTGAGTGACTTGCGCAGCGGAAAAACTGTCGCTTCAGCGGGGTTGATGAACCCGCAAATCCGGTTTGGCGAAGACCTTATGAGCCGGGTGTCCTATTCGATGATGAACCCCGGTGGCGATAAGCAAATGACCGAGGCAGTGCGCGAGGCCATTAATGCTTTGTTGGGTCAGGTCGCGGCACAAGCGATGATCGACCGAGAAGAAATCGTCGAGAGTACCTTTGTCGGCAATCCGATCATGCATCACTTGTTGCTCGGTATTGATCCGGTGGAACTTGGTGGAGCGCCGTTTGCCTTAGCAGCCGGTGATGGGATGGTCTTCTGGGCCAATGAGCTTGATCTAAGCATCCATCCGAACGCACGGGTCTATACGTTGCCCTGTATTGCCGGGCATGTGGGTGCTGATGCCGCTGCGGTTATCCTATCCGAAGAACCTTATGATACCGAAGAAATGACGTTGATCGTTGATGTGGGAACGAATGCTGAGATCGTCCTTGGCAATCGTGAGAAACTGTTGGCGTGTTCGTCTCCGACCGGCCCAGCCTTTGAAGGTGCGCAAATCTCTTGCGGACAACGCGCAGCGCCGGGAGCGATTGAACGGATTCGCATCGATCCTGATACGAAAGAATGCCGCTTTAAAGTGATTGGCTGCGAGCTGTGGTCTGACGATCCCGGTTTTGCAAAAGCGACCTCCGAGAGCGGTGTCACAGGCATTGCCGGTTCGGGAATTATTGAAGCAATAGCCGAGATGCGTCTTGCCGATGTGATCGATATTGATGGCGTCGTGCGCGGCACATTGGCCGATGAAACGCCGCGCGTTTTTGCCGAAGGTCGAACATTTTCTTATCTGATCCATGACGGAGAACAGCGCATCGTTGTCACGCAAAACGACGTGCGGGCAATCCAGCTTGCCAAGGCTGCACTCTATGCCGGATGTCGGCTTTTGATGGATGAGTTGGGTGTTGAGAAACTGGATCGCATTACACTCGCTGGTGCATTTGGTGCGCATATCTCGCCGGTTCACGCGATGGTCCTTGGCATGATCCCGGATTGCGAAGTTGAGAATGTCCGCTCTGCTGGCAACGCTGCTGGAACCGGAGCACGGATTGCGTTGCTCAATGCCGGATCGCGCATGAAAATCGAGGCTGTGGTCCGCGAAGTCCACAAAATCGAAACGGCAGTAGAGCCAAAATTCCAAGACCATTTTATCGAAGCGATGGCCGTGCCTCATAAAACGGCCCCATATCCGTTGCTAAGAAAGAATGTGCGGCTTCCAGATACCGCTCCGGCAGCACCGCCTTCTGGCGGTGACGATGGGGGGCGGCGCAGGCGCAGACGGGCGAGAACCTGACAAGGTTCTCATCGTCCGAATTATAAGACAGCCGCCACCCGGCGAGGAGACCATAAGATGTTCAAGTTGATACCCTGTGCTGCATTACTCGCGTTGCTTGTCGGCTGTGCTACGCCCGAACCTAAAGAAGTACCCCTTGAAGGTATTGTGAGCATCACTGCTGGTCCCTGTCTTGGGCTATGCCCTGAGTTTACAATGAGCGTGGGGCCAGATGACAGATACGAACTGATTGCCGGTCCGAACACGATCAATCAAGGCCGCTCAACGGGCGGCTTACCATTTGGAGCTTTCCGGCGCGCTTTGGATGTTCTCGACCTCTATGACTTTCAGTCATTGCGGCGGGGTTATGTGTCGGGAGACCCGCGCACCTGTCCCGATAGTGTGTCGGGGACGCCAACCCTGACAATCGAACTTGAAGGAAATCGCGGTAATAAAGAACTTACATATGAAGTTGGTTGCCTCGACTTTCCTGAGAAAGACAGCATTGATCAAATGATCGCAGATCTCTACCGTGTGTTCCGCGTCAATGATCTGGTTGCCGTTGGTGAGCCGCCTAAAGTGAAAGATAAGAGCGACAGCGCGTTCTGATTTTTACATTCAGAGCGGATGAGATTAACTGAAATCAATTTGCACTTTCATCGCTTTGGACCGATCCGATGCGATGGCGAAGGCCTCGACCGCATCATCTAATGGAAAGGTCTGAGTGATCAGTGGGGCAGGGTTAATCAGCCCTTGCTGCATCATGGCGACGGCCCAATGGAACTCCTCGTGAAAGCGGAATGAGCCACGCAGTTCTAATTCTTTAGCGACGATCATATTAATTGGCAGAGTCATATCTCCGCCCAGTCCGAGCTGAACAATTACGGAGCGTGGCCGCAACGCGGCTAGCGCTCCGACCAATGCCGGTTCCGCGCCGGAGGCTTCGAATAGAACATCGAAACTTCCCTTGCCGCTGCTGTAAGAATCGAGAGCATCCGGTTCCGTGCTCAGATTAATCGCCCGATCTGCGCCCAGTGCTTCGGCGAACACAAGTGGCTCTGCTGCGATATCAGCGACCACAATCTCCGCTGCGCCTGCGCGCCGTGCCGTCAGAATGGTGAGCGCGCCGATAGGACCACAGCCGGTAATTAAAACCCGTTTGCCGAGCAGCGATCCTGCGCGTTTGGTCCCGTGCAAACAAACCGCAAGCGGTTCTGCGAGCGCCGCTAATCCCGCCGACAAATCGTCAGCAGGCGCACATTGAGAAGCCTTGGCGACTATGGTTTCTGAAAATGCACCCTGAATGTGAGGGAATGGCATTGCGCTGCCGTAAAACGCCATGTTGAGACAATGATTGTGTGTTCCTTGCTGGCAATATTCGCAAGCTCCGCAAGGACGCGATGGGCTGACAGCGACAAGATCGCTTTCGGCCAATCCGGTGACGCCTTCGCCGAGCGCGACCACATGGCCGCTGACTTCATGGCCTAAAATCATAGGTTCTTTCAGCCGGATCGCACCAAAGCCACCGTGATTGTAATAATGCAAGTCCGAACCACAGATGCCGCCCCGCGCCAGCCGTATCGAGACTTCACCCGCTTCGGGTTCGCGCGTTTCGCGGGGTTCGATCCTTAGATCTTTCGCGGAATGGATCACTAATGCGCGCATCTCGTTGGACCTTTCGTGGGGGAGTGTGCCATAGACTCCCTCAAACCTTGATAATTGCAAGCCCGGAGTCCTCTATGTCTTTGTCGATGTTCGATCTCACTGGCCGTCGCGCGTTGATTACTGGGTCCTCGCAGGGTATCGGCTTCGCATTGGCGAAAGGGTTGTTGGGGGCAGGGGCGTCGATTGTTCTGAATGGACGCAACGAAGACAAACTTGCCAACGCAGTGGAAGAGTTGCGCGCAGAAGGCGGGACGGTCGCGTATTCTGCGTTTGATGTGACCGATCATGCGGCGGCAGCGGTTGCGGTTGATAAAATCGAGGATGAGATTGGCCCGCTCGATATTCTCGTCAACAACGCCGGAATGCAGCAGCGCGCGCCTTTGGAAGATTTTCCGGCGGCGGATTTTGACCGCTTGATGCTCACCAATTTGAACAGCGTTTTTAACGTGGGACAGGCGGTCGCGAAGCACATGATTCCGCGCGGGAAAGGCAAGATGATCAACATCTGCTCGGTGATGACCATGCTCGCTCGCCCCGGTGTAGCTCCTTACACGGCATCGAAAGGGGCGGTCGCGAATTTGACCAAAGGCATGGCTACGGATTGGGCGCCGAAAGGGTTAAACATCAATGGCATTGCGCCGGGATATTTTAAGACTGAGCTGACGGATGCGTTGGTCAAAGATGCGGAATTTTCTGGCTGGCTCGAAAAGCGGACCCCGGCGGGTCGATGGGGCACAGTAGACGAGCTTGTCGGCGCAGCGATCTACCTCGCCTCTGATGCGTCGAGCTTCGTCAACGGGCATGTCCTTTATGTCGATGGGGGCATGACCGCTTGCGTCTAAGCCTTTAGACTTCCCAGTAAGGCGTTGGTCCATATTTATTTTTTAATAAATCAATCAATGCCCGCGTTTTTGGTGGGGTAAATGTCGATGGCGGACGCACGGCATAAATCTCACCGTCATTGTCAAAATTCCAGTCAGTAAGCACCTGAACGAGCCGCCCCGCTTTCAGGTCCGGCCCCACATCCCAGATTGATTTCAGCGCAATCCCTAGCCCCATCAACACAGCGTCATGAATCACAGCGCCACTGGTTGAACGGATCGGACCACTGACCCGAACGCTGGCGCTTTCCGAGCCTCTCGTAAATCTCCAGTTTCTAAGATTAGGCTGGTAAACGGCATCAAACCCGGCACAGTCTTCCGGGCGTTTTGGTAATCCGTGTTTTTTGATAAAGTCCGGTGAGGCAATGACGATCCGGCGGTTGGGAGCGAGCCTTGTTCGCGTCAATGTGGAGTCCGCAGCAACACCAATACGAATACCGAGATCATACCCTTCATCAATCAGGTTGATAATCTCGTCTGAAAGCTGAATGTCGAGTTGAACATCAGGATATTTTTCCCGAAATTCAGGGAGGAAAGGGAGCACATGCTTACGCCCGAAAGGTCCAGGAACTGTCGCTCTCAGCAAGCCTCGCGGCGTCGCACTGCTGGCGCTTAATCCTGCTCTGCCGTTCTCTAGCTCCGCTAAAGCGCGTTCGGCATGATTTAGGAATGCCGTTCCATCAGCCGTCAATGAAAGCGAGCGGGTTGTCCGCGCCATCAAGGATGTTCCGAGGTCACGCTCTAAAGCAGTTAAGCGCGCACTGGCTGCTGCAGGAGACAGGCCGATTTCCTTACCAGCAGCCGTCAGTGATCCATGACGGGCGGCGAGAGTGAAGAGTTGAAGGTCATCTATTTTCATTGGTTCCCTAACAGCACAACGAGATTAGCTATTATTCGGCTTTGATTGATAATGTTTCAAATTATGCACATATTATCAAATTAAATAGAATTATATATCTCTAAATCCAGAAATAAAACTGGAGTGCATGAAATGGAAAGTCAGATTGATCATAAAATAATTGAGGCCGCTATGCGCCAAGGACGTCTTGAACGCGCCTACGCTTTACGCGATTTAAGCCGCAGCATTTCTAACAAACTTTACCGCGGTGCTCGCATACTGATTGCAGTGTTCACTTAGGATATGTTGCGCTCATATGCGAATGAGCAAGCTATCATAACAGAACGTAGGCTTTGTTGATAATCAGGCTTTTGGTGTGCGGTCTTCTAATGTGCGGTTGATCCCGATCACTAGAAACCACCCTATCGTCAAGACTAAGACGACCTTGGCAACCATGGATGGCTCGGGTGAGGTCCAAACCGCGACAATCAGAGCAATGCTGCCAAGCCCTGCCATCGTTAAGTTTGTTCGCTTCAGGTGTTCAACGCGGAAGGGGTGGACGAATTTCAGTGGAATGAAAGTCGCTATCGCAAAGATTACCGTAAAGATTAGGGCCGTCCAAGGGTCTGGCGAAAAAACGTAGAAACCAAAAACAACCAAATTCCATAGCGCTGGAAAGCCCCGGAAATAATTGTCGTGCGTTTTATGGCGCAGGTCAGAGAAATGGTACTGCGAGGTCATCAAAATCAGCGCGGCGGCAGGCGTACCCCATCCCTCAGGAACGACAGGAAGCCACCAGATATAAACAGCAGGAACAATCACATACGTGAAATAATCAACGATATTGTCGATTGTGACACCATCAACATTTGGCAGATGCTCGGTAACTTCAAACTTACGGGCCATTGTCCCGTCAACGCCGTCGATGATCAGCGCAAGAATTAACCACCAAATCGCATCTTTTGGATTGTTGTTAATGATGTTGGTGAGAGCCAGAAAACCGCAAACGGCCCCGCTCATCGTGAACAAATGCACGCCCCAAGCTCGGATTTCCTGCATTGTCACAATGTTATCCCTCCAATACGTAATATGAGCATATCGAAGATGTATGCTTAAATCCAGTGTGAGAGCCTTGACTTGCCGAAGCGAAAGCGACATTACAGCATCAATTAAGGCCGCGCCATGCGCACGGTCTCTTTTTCCTATGGAGACATTCCGATGGCCAAGCCAACAACGGTGAAAATCCGCCTCAACAGCACTGCTGACACAGGCTTTTTCTACGTAACTAAGAAGAATTCGCGGACTATGACCGAAAAGATGGTTGTTAAAAAATACGACCCGGTCGCTCGCAAGCACGTCGAATTTAAAGAAGGTAAGATCAAGTAAGATCTTACCGAATACTACTTATTCAAAAGCCGGGGTTTATGCCCCGGCTTTTTTGTTTGTTTGAACCTTGAATAGCCAAAACCCAGAAGCGGCTCAGAACTTCCAACCAATTCGAGCACCAACATTATCGATGCCGGGGTTTTCGCTGGCCAGAAACGCATTAGATTCGTGGTCATAATAGAGCGAAACGCTTAGATGATCGGTGACGTCTACGCCCAGTTCAAGAGCGAGACGGAAAAGGACTTGGCTACCAAAGGCTTTGCGGTCCTCGCCAAAATCTAAGGTTTCGCCATTGTGGATTGCACCACCACCTGAGAATGCGCCCCACACAGTATCCGTCAGATAATGCGTTGTCGTCAGTCCTAAATAAGCTTGGCTGGTGTCATCGTCAGTATTGACCTGCACACCGATGTGAGGCCGAAAATTCCAGTTTTTAGGGAATATCCCGAGCGGTCGGAATAAAAGCTCGGCGTTTAGATCTACACCGCCTTCGATATTATCAGCCGCTATTAAGGGAACATCGTGGGCGAGGACCCCAAATCTAACTTCTGAGATAATCCCGCCGAGTGGTTCCGCCGTCGCATTGGTCGTGAACGATCCAAGCGATAGTACTAGCAGGGCAGCAAGAGCACGCATTCCGTGCCTCCATCAACAAATGTGAAATCGCACGAATAGAACGTTTCACAGTGATGCCCCCACCGTCAGATATAAAAAAGCCGAGGTCTCCCCCGGCTTTTTATCTTCAAACCAAAAGATTCAAGTTATTCGTTACCCATCAGAGCCAAGATGAACTGCATCATGTTGACGAAGTTCAGGAACAGGCCAAGAGCGCCCATTACCGCAGCTTTGGAAAGCCACATTGCGCCTTCAGCACCGGCATGAGCCATCTGAAGATATTCGTTCTTCATGCGTTGAGTGTCATAAGCGGTGAGACCAGCAAAGATCAGAACGCCGATAACCGAGATAGCAAAGTGTAGAGCTGGCGACGCGAGGAACCAGTTCACTACCATCGCTAGGATCAAACCGATCAGACCCATCATCAGGAATGAACCAATTCCCGAAAGGCTGCGCTTGGTTGTGTAACCATAGATGCTAAGCGCAA
>CALKBI010000014.1 GCA_937990185.1 uncultured Neomegalonema sp.
TACATAGTTTTACGGGCCAAAAGCACGCCAGTGGATGAAATCGCATTTTCTGCGGTTTCACCTAAGTCACTGACAGACCTTCGGAAAATTGGAGCGGGCGATGAGATTCGAACTCACGACCTAAACCTTGGCAAGGTTTCGCTCTACCCCTGAGCTACGCCCGCTCATGACCACTTGTGGTCGGCGTAGGCAGGCATCTATACGGATTCGCGGGCGCTTTGCAACACGTTTCCTGAACATGGTTTACGAGATCTTTTCTTCGTTCAACGCACGCCATTTAGGAGCATCGCCCAGCGTATCGATAAAAGCCTCATGTGCTTGCTTTTCCTGATCAGTTAACAAGACAGGCCGCAGCTTTCCACGCGCTTTCGCTGGCGCGCTGCTATCAACTGAAACGGTATCCCCAATGGCGCTTTTTCGTGCGACATCCAGTGAAAACCCGCCCTGCCGCCCGCCAATCAGCTCGATATAGACATCGGCTAGAAGTTCCGAATCGAGCAAAGCGCCGTGTTTAACCCGTTTCGCACTATCGATTCGGAATCGGCGGCACAGCGCATCAAGGCTGTTTTGCGCACCGGGAAAGCGATTACGGGCCATATCGAGCGTATCAATGACCCGATCAAACTGAATTCGAGCTTTATTCACGCGCTCCAATTCAAAGTTGAGAAATTTCACATCGAATTTAGCGTTGTGAATCACCAGCGTCCCGGTTCCGATAAAATCCACAAAATCTTGTGCGATTGTCTCGAATACCGGCTTATCAGCTAAAAAAGCCTCGGTGATACCATGAATCGCTTCGGCTTCCGCAGGCATTGGTCGCCTCGGGTTTATATACTGGTGATAGGTGCGCCCGGTCGGAATGTGATTGATCAATTCCAGCGCACCGATTTCAACGACCCGATGCTCTCCGGGCTCAAGACCTGTTGTTTCAGTATCCAGCACCAATTCGCGAATATCGCTCATGCTTCGGCTTCCTTACGCACCATTGATAAGACGATTCCGACTGACATTCGCGCGGCATCGAGTCCGGCACTTGTGTCTATAACAAAATCTGCACGTTCACGTTTTTCATCATCAGGCAGTTGTTTCGCCAGGATCGCCTCGAAGCGTTCTTCGGTCATGTCTTCGCGTGCCAGAACTCTGGCGCGTTGAACCTCCGGCGGAGCAGTAACCACAACGACCTTATGAACACTCTTTTCACCGCCCGTCTCAAACAGCAGTGGAATATCGAGCAGGACGATGGGTGCATCAAGATTATCAGAGAAAAAATCGCGGCGACTGTTCTTCAGTAATGGGTGAACGGTCTCTTCTATTTTGGACAACAATGTATCGTCTTGAAAAACTGCCTGACGGAGCACCTCACGGTCGACTTCACCGTCAATAATAGCACCCGGAACCAAAGCACCAATCGGTTCAACCGCTGCGCCGCCTTTGGCATAAAGCGCGTGTACAGCCGCATCCGCATCATAGACCGGTATGCCCTCTTCCGCGAACATCGCGGCAGTGGTTGATTTTCCCATACCAATGGAGCCGGTAAGCCCAATCACGATCATTCCGATGCGCCCAATACGGCTTGCCGAAGATCGTTATCCACTTCCGGCTCGCGCCCAAACCATGCGGCAAAACCGGGACGCGCTTGATGGAGTAGCATTCCAAGACCATCAACAGTTTGCGCGCCTTTGGCCCGAGCCAGCTTCAGGAATGGCGTATCGAGCGGCGCATAAACGGCATCAGTTGCCAATGCCCCCTCCCCCATCGCATCAAGTGTCAAAGATAACGGTGGACCGCCTTCCATACCCATGCTTGTCGTATTCACCACAAGCGCCGCGCCGTCGATAGATGCCTCCGCTTCAGCCCAATCCACAACAGAGACCGCACCGCCAAGCTCATCAGCAATAGCTTGCGCTTTTTCCCGTGTCCGGTTGGTAAGCCGTAGCTCCGGCACACCCGCATCCAATAAAGCGGCGACAATCGCACGGGATGCCCCACCCGCGCCAAGCACTGTAGCCGGCCCACTTTTGGCGGCCCAGCTGGGACTGCCTGCACGAAGATTTTCGATAAACCCAAACCCGTCCGTGTTGTCAGCGATGATTCCACGATCTGCATCAAAGATAATCGTATTCGCCGCACGGAGCCGTTTAGCACCATCAGTAACTTCATCGGCAACCGCAAAAGCCGTCATCTTATGAGGAATCGTCACATTTCCGCCGACGAACCCGACCTTTCCGAGCATCCGTAACGCGCCTTCAAAATCTTCCGGCGCGATTGGCAAAGGCAGATAATGACCCGCAATGCCATACCGCTTCAGCCAATGACCATGAAGTACCGGCGATTTCGTATGTCCGATTGGCCATCCTGCAACAAAAGCCATTGGAGCAACGCTGTGACTCATTCCGTTAGTACTCCTTCGCGGCGTAATCCTTTCAGGACAGCAAACATCGGCAACCCAAGGATAGAAAAATAATCACCTTTGATAGACTCAAACAACTGCGCTCCGCGCCCTTCGATCTGATAGCCGCCAACAGACCAAAGCACTGCATCGCGAACTTCATCAAGATACTCATCTAAAAACGCATCCGAGAAATTACGCATCGTCAACACCGCCGATGCTTCACCCCGCCAACAAACAAGATCGTCGCGCATCATTGTCGCGGCACTTATCAGTTGATGTGTATGACCCCGCAAGCGCAGCATTTGTTCGCGCGCCTCTGCCAAGTCGCGGGGTTTATCGAATATCTCTTCATCAAAGAGTAAAACCTGATCAGCTCCGAGCACTAAACGCCCCGGCATTCGCATAGCAACATCCCGCGCTTTTTCTTCCGCCAAAGCATCAGCAAGTTTATCCGCCGTTTTCCCAGCTTCGCGAAAAGCAGCCTTCAAAACATCTTCATCAACGGTCGACGGCATAACGTCCACAATGACACCGGCATCGCGCAACATCTTCGCACGGGTTTCACTGGCGGACGCAAGTATAAGAGTCACGCATCCTTCTCCGCGCGCCGCGCTTCGACCAATTGCAAAATCGCCGCTGACGTTTCTTCGATAGATCGCCGTGTCACATCAATGATGGGACATTGCAGCCTTTCCATAAGCTGCCGCGCTTCTATTACCTCGCGCTTGATTGCATCGAGATCGACATAATCGGTTGCACGGTCATGACTTAAGGCTTCAACTCTGTTTTGTCTGATCTGAGCAAGTCGACTTGGTTTAGCAGTCAGGCCAACGATAACCGGCCCTGTTTTATCCAGCGCCATAAGCGCATCGGGTGGCTCGCGTCCCGGTATCAACGGAACATTCGCGGCCTTTATCCCTCGGACCGCAAGATAAACGCAGGTCGGTGTTTTCGAAGTTCGGCTCACACCGATGAGAACGGCATCCGCCTCGGGTATCCGCTCCGCAAGGCGGCCATCATCATAAGCCATTGCAAAATCAAGTGCAGCAACACGCGAGTAATACCGCTCATCAACAGCATGTTGAGCACCGGGTCTCATCGCAGCGCTTATTCCAAAATGCGCTGTTAGTGTCGATAAGATCGGATCTAGGAACGGAACCGCCAGGACACCAATGTCGTGACAGCGACGCTCTAACCGCGCGCGCAAGTCGGCCTCTACAACAGTATGAAAGACCAAACCGGGTTCTTTCGCAATTGCCTCCAACGCATCATCCAGCGACTCAGCTGTCCGAATCATGACGTGCCGTCGATAAGAAACACGGACATCTTTGAACATCGCAACAGTCGCTCGCAGCGCTGAAGAGATCGTTTCACCGGTAGAATCCGATATCATGTGTATGCGGTAAGGATCAGCCATAGGCCTGTGGATAGCGTTAGCAACTCACCTTTCCCACCTGAAAATGAATTTCATCCCCCTCTTTCGAGTCTTCTACAGAAAATCGTCGATTGCACTTATCTCGACGATACGCATCTGTGAATCGTGGGGATAAGAATATTCAGCTCAAAATTTGCTAACTTCAGATATGAGGAATTTTTAACGAATTGTTAATCAATATGAATATTTCGTTAACAGCAGATATCGAAAACTCTCAATTCGTTCCAAATCGTAACAAGGATAAATTTATTGATGAAAAATGATTAACTCTAATCCCCACTATCCACAGGGATTAATAACTACCATCAAGATTCCAGATTCTTTTATGAATGAATAAAAAGAAGACATATCGCGACAAACCACCGCTTGCGCCTTGGGCAAAAACACGAAACACATTCCAATATGAACACAGATGATAAATTACTCATTCGCGCTCTTAAGGGCGAAACACTCAGCACCCCCCCCGTTTGGCTCATGCGACAAGCTGGAAGGTATTTGCCTGAATACCGTGCGTTACGGGAAAAAGCCGGTGGGTTTCTGAACCTTTGTTATACGCCAGATTTTGCTGTTGAAGTCACGCTTCAACCCATCAGACGTTTTGGTTTTGATGCTTCAATTTTATTTTCAGACATTCTCGTAGTTCCTCATGCGATGGGCAGAGACGTTTGGTTCGAGACGGGCGAAGGCCCCAGATTGAATCCGCTGACGGATGACGAACCTCTTCCAACGCTTAATCTGGAAAGTTTCCATAAGCATTTAGCCCCTGTCTATGAGACGGTTGGCCGTTTGCGTGAAGAATTGCCAAAAGAGACTGCACTTATAGGATTTTCGGGCGCGCCGTGGACCTTGGCTACTTATGTGATCGCCGGACGCGGCAAAGACGAACAAGCCGCTGCACGGCAATTGATGTTTTCTAATCCTGAGCGGTTTTCAGGACTGATTGATGTCCTTACCGACGCGGTATCGCACTATCTCATTCGGCAAATTGATGCGGGTGCAGAAGCTGTCCAAATCTTTGATAGTTGGGCGAGCGCCCTAGCCCCGAACAGCTTTGACAAATATTGCGTCGCACCAACGGTAAAGATCGTAAATGTGGTGCGTGCTGTTCATCCAAACACCCCAATCATAGGCTTTCCGCGCGGTGTTGGCTCTGAATATGCTGATTTTGCCAAGGCGACCGGCGTGAATGGTATCAGCCTCGATCAGACTGAATCGCCGGAATGGGCGGCGAGAGAGATCCAACCACATTGTACGGTGCAGGGAAATCTCGAACCAATGCATATGGTAACGGGGGGTGATGCGATGCTTGCAGATATCGATCGCATCCGCGAAGCGCTTTCTGCAGGTCCACATATTTTCAATCTGGGCCATGGCATAACACCCAATGCTGATACAGCAAATGTGGATGCTTTGCTCAAACGGATACGTGGGTAATGGCTGATGCTTATCTCTGGATAAAATGGCTTCATATTATAGCAGTGATAAGCTGGATGGCGGGGCTTTTATATTTGCCGCGCCTGTTTGTTTATCACGTTGAAACGCCCTCTTCCGAGGCAAAAACTGAATATGAAGCTGCAGAGGTAAAACTTCTGCGCCGGATTATGAACCCAGCCATGATTGTGACTTGGTTGTCGGGCTTTGCTCTTATTGTCGCGATTGTTGATGTCTCTACCGAAAAATGGATTTTTATTAAACTGCTCTTGGTTTTGGCCATGACAGCATTTCACGGTATGTGCGGAAAATGGCGTAAACAATTAGCTGCAGGAACATGTGATAAATCCGGTAAGCAATTCAGATTTCTCAATGAAGTGCCTACTATCCTTATGATTGCGATTGTTGGGTTCGTTGTTTTTAAGCCCTTTTGATTTCATTTCAGGCATTTGACAGTCCTTGACAATTCTTTTCATCTGAAAGAAAAATGCTGTCAGAACGGGTGTCGCGTCCTGCGGCATTGGCATATCTTTCAAACTGCTCTTTGCGTCATAAACGTAACGGAGCGAGAGACCTCCTCCCCGATTTCCCTCGAAAGCTCACATTATGGATATGACGTCCCTGAAACTTCAGGAACTTAAAGAAAAATCACCAACTGCTCTTCTTGAATTTGCGGAAGAGCTAGAAGTAGAAAATGCGAGCACTTTGCGTAAGCAAGACATGATGTTCGCTATTTTGAAAGAACTTGCTGAACGTGATGTAGAAATCACTGGTGTTGGTGTGATGGAAGTTCTTCAGGATGGGTTTGGATTTCTAAGATCACCTGATGCGAATTACTTACCGGGTCCTGATGATATCTATGTAAGCCCTAATCAAATTCGTAGATTTTCTTTAAGAACGGGAGATACTGTAGAGGGATTGATCCGGTCCCCTAAAGATGGCGAGCGCTATTTTGCGATGCTCAAAGTAAGCACGATCAACTTTGAAGACCCTGATCGTGCGGGCCATAAAGTCAATTTCGATAACCTGACGCCGCTTTATCCTGACGAAAAGCTAAACCTGGAAATTGAAGATCCGACGCTTAAGGATCGCAGCGCGCGTATCATTGAAATTGTCGCACCTATTGGTAAGGGTCAACGGGCCTTGATCGTGGCTCCGCCGCGCACAGGTAAGACCGTTCTTCTTCAAAATATCGCGCAGTCAATTGCTGCCAACCATCCGGAAGTTTATTTGCTCGTACTCTTGATCGATGAGCGCCCGGAAGAAGTAACCGACATGCAGCGAACGGTGAATGGGGAAGTTATTTCATCGACCTTCGATGAGCCAGCCTCTCGTCACGTTGCGGTAACAGAAATGGTGATCGAGAAGGCAAAGCGCCTTGTTGAGCATGGCCGCGATGTTGTTATCTTGCTCGACTCGATCACGCGCTTGGGCCGAGCCTACAACACGGTTGTTCCATCGTCTGGTAAAGTTTTGACGGGCGGTGTTGATGCTAACGCACTCCAGCGGCCAAAACGCTTTTTCGGTGCAGCACGGAACATAGAAGAGGGTGGTTCGCTCTCGATTATTGCAACTGCCTTGATCGAAACCGGCAGCCGCATGGATGAAGTTATCTTCGAAGAATTCAAGGGAACCGGTAATTCCGAACTGGTCCTTGATCGGAAGATTGCTGATAAACGTGTTTTCCCGGCAATCGATATTCTACGTTCCGGTACACGGAAAGAAGAACTCTTGGTCGACAAAGCAATCCTCACCAAAATGTTCATGCTGCGCCGTATCCTCAACCCGATGGGAACAACGGATGCAATGGAATTCCTGATCGATAAATTGAAGAAAACAAAGTCGAATGATGAGTTCTTCGACTCCATGAACTCCTAAAAAGTATGGCCGCGAATGATACAATCTACGCCCTTGCCTCAGCGCGAGGGCGGGCTGGAGTCGCGGTAATACGAATTTCAGGGCCGCACAGTGATGCGGCTCTACAAAAATTAGGCGTGTCTGTTTTGCCGCCTTATCGAAAAACATCGGTGCAAAGTTTAATCGATCCGCAGAGCGCATCTCTTTTAGATGAAGCTCTCATCGTGAGATTTGCTGAATGCGCGAGCTTTACAGGCGAGTCCAGTGCTGAAATCCAATGCCACGGTGGACCTGCTGTAATTGCCGCGATTTTGAATAGTCTGAGCACGCTCTCCGGTTTACGGCTCGCTGATCCCGGAGAATTTACCCGGCGGGCTTTTGATCATGGTCGTCTCGATCTCGTGCAAATCGAAGGTCTATCGGACCTGATTGCCTCAGAGACAGAAGCACAACGGCGGGCTGCTTTACGGCAGGCAGATGGATCACTTGGGCGATCAATCCGTGCTTGGTCAAAAACGCTGACTGAGGCTTGCGCCTTGTTGGAAGCAACGATTGATTTTGCCGATGAAGATATTCCTGACGAAACTTATAGTGTAGTTTCATCAAAAGTGTTTCACGTGAAACATTCGATAGAAGAGCTTCTGGATAATGCAATATTCTCTGAAAGATTCAGAGATGGGTGGCGTATTGCTGTAATAGGTGCTCCAAATGCCGGAAAATCTAGTTTAATCAATGCATTAACGCAAAGAGATATAGCGATTACATCTCCGATTGCTGGAACAACGAGAGATGCAATCGAGGTTTCTTTAGACCTTAAAGGATATCCGGTTACTCTGATTGACACTGCGGGATTACGTGAAACTGAAGATAAAATTGAGAGCATCGGTGTTTCACGTGCACGTCTAAATGCGGAAAGTGCAGATATGCGCATTGCTCTTTGTGCACACGACGCACCTTTGTCTAATGATGTTCGATCGCTTATTTCTTCGAATGATCTAATTGCGTGGAATAAATCTGATGAAGAAATCTCTGATCAAGGATATCTGGCGCTTTCCGCCAAACTTGGAGAAGGTCTTGATGCTTTAGTTGAGAAAATAGCGGAACGTTTAGATTTTACTGATCCGACTGATGCAAATACGCTCCTGCGGGATCATCACAATACTGCGCTCCGAGAGTCGCTTAATGCGATAGAACAATACACATCTCTTGCTCAAAACCCCGACTCTCCTGTAAAGGATACCCCAGAGATAGCCGCTGAATATTTACGTATGGCGCGAGCTAAATTGGGTTCAATCACAGGCGATGTTGGCGTTGAGCAACTGCTTGATGTGATTTTTTCGGAGTTTTGCTTAGGCAAATGACAAATGTTTCACGTGGAACATTTGTCGCTATCAGACAGGTATGTTTCACGTGAAACAGTTCGACTATGATGTAGTGGTGATTGGTGGTGGTCATGCAGGTAGTGATGCTGCACTAGCCTCTGCGCGTGTTGGCGCACGTACAGCGCTTATTACGCATCGAAAAGACCGTATCGGTGAGATGTCTTGCAATCCTGCTATTGGTGGATTGGGTAAAGGGCATCTTGTTCGCGAGATTGATGCGCTCGACGGTGCAATGGGTCGTGTAGCGGATGTAGCGGGAATTCAGTTCCGAATGCTGAACCTACGCAAAGGTCCGGCTGTTCAAGGTCCGCGGGCCCAATCGGATCGCGCTCTTTATCGAAAAGCGATGCAGTTGGAGTTTGAACGTTCAACGGTCACTATAATTGAGACCGAAGCCAACGATCTCATCATGGATGGGAAACGGGTCGTCGGTGTTGAGACCGGCATCGGCCAGATTAGCGCTGGGGCCGTGATACTCACAACGGGTACTTTTTTAAACGGCCTTATGCATGTAGGTGATCAAAGAACCGAAGGCGGTAGGGTAGGTGATCCACCAGCAAAAGCGATGGCGGACCGACTCTATGCTCTGGGTTTACCAATGGGCCGATTAAAGACCGGTACTCCTGCCAGACTCGACGGAAGAACGATTGATTATAGTGTTTGCGATGAGCAACCCGGCGATGAGCATCCGGTCCCGTTCTCGTTTATGACAGATAAGATTACGACACCGCAGATTTCTTGTCACATCACACGAACAACAGTTGAATGTCACAAGATAATAGAAAATAATATCGATAAATCAGCACTTTACGGTGGTCAAATCGAAGGTGTTGGGCCTCGGTACTGTCCTTCGATTGAAGATAAAATCGTCAGATTTTCTGAAAAAGAGAGCCATCAGATTTTCTTGGAACCTGAAGGCTTGGACGATCATACAGTGTATCCGAACGGTATTTCGACGTCGCTACCCGTCGAGGTTCAACAAGCATTTATCGCTGCAATACCTGGTTTGGAAAAAGTGAAAATCATTCAACCCGGATATGCAATCGAATACGATTATGTCGATCCAAGAGCGCTTGATCCTACACTTGCCTTGAAAGCTCTTGATGGTTTGTACCTAGCTGGCCAGATCAATGGAACGACAGGCTATGAAGAAGCGGCGGCTCAAGGACTTATGGCTGGCTTAAACGCAGCGGCTTATGTGTCAGGTTCAGATGATGTCGTCGTCACGCGCGCCGAAGGATATATCGGTGTGATGATCGACGATCTCGTCACGCGCGGAGTTGCTGAACCTTATCGCATGTTCACATCACGGGCTGAATACCGCCTCAGTCTTCGTGCAGATAATGCCGATCACCGTTTGACGCCACTCGGGCAAAAGATCGGGTGTATTAGTAATGAGCGCGCCGAGATGTTTCACGTGAAACAATCTGTCTTGAAAGCTGGACGAGAGCAGTTGGAAGCACTTTCTGTTACGCCACCGGATGCGGTGAAAGCAGGCATAAAACTAAACCAGGATGGTCGCCGCCGCACAGCATTTGAGCTTTTGGGATACAAAGACGTTTCTAACGAGCAGATATGCGCGATCTGGCCGGAAGCAGCGTCTATTCCACACGAAGCTTTTAAACAGCTCGCAATTGATGCAATCTATTCATCATACCTTGATCGACAAGCTGCAGATATAGAGGCGTTTCAACGTGATGAAGCGTTACTATTGCCGAAGACACTTGATTATACGACGGTTCATGGTCTCTCTAATGAACTTCAATCAAAACTAATTCAAACACAGCCAAGAACGCTTGGTCAGGCCTCACGTATTGATGGAATGACCCCTGCGGCGCTTACTGCGCTATTGGGCCATGTAAAGCGTGAAGCGCGGGCTAGGGCATGAGCCGCGACGTATTCGCCACTCAGACCAATGTTTCACGTGAAACACTCGAAAAGTTAGATATCTATGCCAAGCAACTGGCAAAGTGGAATAGGGCGATCAATTTGGTCGCCAAACCCACGCTAAACCACCTCTGGAATAGGCATTTTTTAGATTCTGCTCAGTTGTTAGAATATATATCAAACAACGTAAAATCTTGGGTAGACCTTGGATCAGGGGCCGGTTTCCCCGGGCTTGTCATTGCTATTATGCGGCCTGATATTGCTGTGACTCTCGTTGAAAGTGATCGTAGAAAATCCGTCTTTCTTGCTGAAACCGCGCGTGCTTGTGATGTGGATGTGACGGTATTGACGGAACGGGCTGAAAAGATTGATCTAAAAGCAGATGTTGTTTCGGCCAGAGCACTCGCACCGCTTACCAGATTGTTGTCATTTTCAGAACAATTGCTCCATCCAGGGGGACAATCGCTCTTTCTTAAAGGCGAAAATGTCGAGAACGAATTGACCGAAGCGAATCTGGTCTGGCATATAACTCATACAAAGCACATCAGTTGTGTCGATCCGCGTGGATCAGTCTTATCGATTACAGAATTCCAGCGGAGAACCGATAAATGACGAATACTCCTGAACGACGGATTCTAGCAGTCGCGAACCAAAAGGGTGGGGTCGGGAAAACGACGACCGCCGTTAATCTTGGTACAGCTCTCGCAGCAGTTGGTAAGAAAGTTTTGCTGATTGATCTTGATGCCCAAGGCAATGCGAGTACCGGCCTTGGCATCTATGCGGAAGATCGTGAGTTTACCAGCTATCACGTCATGATCGGTGAAACCGACTTGGCCAGTTCAATTCTACCGACGACAGTGAAAGGCATGGATATTTGCCCTGCTTCTGAAGATCTTTCAGGAGCGGATTTAGATTTAGCGGATATGCCGCGCCGTGCACATCTGTTGGCGGATGCTCTGGCGGCTGGTAAAAATCCCGTCCAGAATAACTACGACTACATCATGATTGACTGCCCGCCCTCGTTGAGCATGGTTACAATCAATGCAATGGTTGCTTCAAGCGGCATCATCGTTCCATTGCAATGTGAGTTTTATGCCCTTGAAGGTTTGAGCCAGCTTATCAAAACGGTTCGACGGGTTAAGGCGACACTCAATCCGTCGCTTGATATCCAAGGCGTCGTTCTGACGATGTATGACAGCCGAAATAACCTTTCCGCACAAGTTGCAGATGATGTGAGGGAATATCTCGGTGACGTCGTTTACGAGACAAAAATTCCACGTAATGTGAAAATTTCCGAAGCGCCATCTCACGGTAAACCAGCGCTTCTTTACGATTATTCTTGTGCAGGAAGCCAAGCATATATCCATCTAGCGAGTGAATTACTGCGTCGGGAACATGACGCAATCGCCGCGTAAGAGGGGAACTCAGATGAACGAAGTGCTGCGCTCACGCAAACAACTTGGCCGGGGACTTTCTGCTTTGTTGGCGGATGATCCGGTCGATGAAGTTAAACAAAACGACTTATCACCCGGCTCTACTGCGATTGCTCCAACATCACATTTAGAAGCAAACCCTGACCAACCGCGTAAGACATTTGACAAAGACGATCTTGATGCGCTCGCAGCGTCGATTAAAGAAAAAGGTTTGCTCCAACCGATCCTCGTTCGTCACAATCCGCGCAATCCAGATGGTTATGAAATCATAGCCGGTGAACGTCGCTGGCGTGCTGCACAACAGGCGGCTTTGCATGAAGTTCCAATTATTGTGCGTGATTTCAGTGATGCTGAGACGCTTGAAGTTGCAATTATCGAGAACGTCCAGCGATCCGACCTCAACCCTGTGGAAGAGGCTGAAGGATATGTGCGTTTGATCGATCATCATGATTATACGCAAGAACAGTTGGCACAGGTTATTGGCAGATCCCGTAGTCATATTGCGAATATGACTCGGTTGCTAAAATTACCAGATGCGACTTTGGACTATCTACGCTCTGGTGATCTGACGATGGGTCATGCTCGTGCTTTGATTGGCAAAGCTGATGCAGATCGACTGGCTGATGAAATCGTCAAACACGGTCTTTCAGTTCGCGATACCGAGAAGCTGGCGGCGAGTGATACCAAGGCGAAAACAAAAAAGAACGTTTCTGGCAAAACTGCCGAGACAGTTGATGTTGATACGGCGGCGCTGGCATCGGACCTTAGCGCAGCGCTAGAAGCAAAAGTAATTATCAACCATAGAGGGAAAGGCGGAACTTTAGAGATCAGCTATTCTTCTTTGGAACAGCTAGACGCTCTCTGCGAGCGGTTTGGTATATAGAGTATCGTCCCTATTAGTTTGATTGTGATCTTCAGACGCAATTGGCAGGGTGATGTTGAATTTGGCTCCCGTTTGAGATGCGCGTGCTAAAACAACATCGCCGCCAAACTTGCGCGCGATGGTCCGACTGATCGCAAGGCCTAAACCGGCTCCTTTTTCATTGGTTGGTTTTGAGCCGCGCGAGAACTTATCAAAGATAAGCGTTGCGTCGTGTTCGGATACTCCTGATCCGTTGTCGCTGACACTTGTGAGGAATGTTCCGGTTATGATTGTGGTTTCGATCTCGATCTCAGGCTTCACAGCATCATTGTATTTAATCGCGTTGGAAATGATGTTGATAAAGACTTGTGTCAGTCGATCTTGATTGGCGAGCGTAACTGCCGGTTGATCAGTATGATGTTCGATGATCGTTACCTTAGCGGAGGCCGCTAGTCCACGACAGGCATCAACAGCACGCTTCAATGCAACCATTGGATCAATTAGCGTCACAGGAAAGTCGTCGCCTCGTTCGACTGCTCCGATATCAAGAATTTCATCAAGCAACCGTGTCAGACGAACGCTTTCATCATGGATAATATCCATAAAATAGCGTGACTTATCATCATCAATACGATCATTTTGCGCAAGAATTTCCGAAAACGATCTGATAGATGTCATGGGCGTTCGCAGCTCGTGGCTGACCTGACTTAAGAACTCATCCTTTTGAGCGTCGATTTGTACCAAGCGTTCGTTAGCGCTTTTTAGCTTTGAGGCAGTTTCTTCAATCTCACGCGACTTTTGCTCAATTCGTGTTGAGTATTCCATCAACCGAGCTGTTTCATCGGCGATTTCCACGAGTTCATCGAGGCTGATACGTTCGCCGCCAGCTACGCGGGAAATCATCGCGCGTGCGGAAGCGGCACCAACGCTTGAGGCCATTCGGCGTTCCAGATGATTGATAAACGCGTCATCGGGTACGGGAAACTCAGCTTTCTGATTGTGAGCCTGCGCATAATTTCGAAAAATGCCATAGGCTTGGTTTGCGCCCATCACCCTTTGAGCCAAATCAAACAATGTGTCGGCTGATGCCGCACGACCAACGAGTCGTTGGCCGCCTTCAGAACCCGAGCGAAAGGCGTCAACGAAGAGTGTGCTTTGTAATTGTTCGAGCGGATTTAAATCTCGGCTCAAAGACCCTAACACGAAGAAAAAGACATTCGCGCTGATGCTCCAGAAAAAGGCGTGCATAAGTGGGTCTAAACTGGTCAGGCCGAATAACGCATCGGGCCGCAATGCCTCGATACCGAACGGACCAACTTGGGCGATCTGTTGCCACCATTTTGCATCGGCCAATAGACCGGGTAGCAGTAATGTATAAGTCCAAATCGCAAATCCAATCGACAGACCGAGCATTGCACCGCGTCGATTTGCTCTTGGCCAGAACAGAGCGCCTAATAAAGCAGGTAACACCTGAGCGACGCCGAGAAACGCGACCAACCCAATTGACGCGAGTCCAGCACTTTGTGGTCCGAATTCAAGATAGAGAAATCCGACAAACAGAATACCACAAATTGCGATGCGCCGACTTTTGAGAAGCAATCCGCGTACATCTCCATCAACGCTCAATCCCGCGGTTCGGCGTAACGTCAAGGGCATAACGATATGGTTCGAAATCATTGTTGAGAGCGCGATGCACGAAACAATAACCATCGATGTTGCAGAGGAAAACCCGCCTAAAAATGCCAGCAAGGCAATGTCATCGCGGCCAGCAGCCAAGGGCATTGTCAGCACAAACATATCGGGGTTAGAGCCGGGGGGCAGGGTGGTCGCGCCCACCGCCGCTATTGGCAAGATAAAGAGGCTCATTAAAAACAGGTAGAGCGGAAACAGCCAAGCCGCCGTGAATAAGTGCCGTTCATTGACATTCTCTACGACTGTCACTTGGAACTGGCGCGGCAGGCAGAGAACCGCCGTTCCCGAAAGTAAAATGAGTCCTATCCAACGAACGCCGAAACCTTCCTCGGGGGGAGGCATGGTCTCCGTGATCCGGTTAAAGATATCCTGCGGACCGTCCGCGACATGATAGACCGCGACCAGACCGACACCGATGAGTGCTACCAGCTTCACAATGGCTTCAACAGCGATAGCGGCAACGACACCATAATGCCGTTCATTGGCGTCGATGCTGCGAGTGCCGAAGATAATTGTAAATAACGCCAAACCTGCTGCAACCCATAGGGCTGTTATAGGAGCAGACCCAACAGTATCGGACGATCCTCCGATCACCTGAAAGCTTGTGGTGATGGCTTTGAGCTGTAACGCAATATAAGGTGCTGCTCCAAAAACTGCGATGATTGTAACCGTCGCCGCGATCAGATCACTTTTGCCATAACGCGATGAGATGAAATCGGCAATCGACGTTATGTTGTTCTCACGGCGAATGCGGAGCAGCTTTCGCAAGACCGAATAGAACCCAAGAAAGACGAGTGTGGGGCCGATATAAATTGTAGCGAACTCAAGGCCATTCCGAGCCGCTGATCCAACAGCTCCGTAGAATGTCCAACTGGTGCAGTAAACCGAGATGGAAAGCGTGTAGACCAAAGGCGAACTGAGCCATCCTGACCGTGTGCTACGATCACTGATGAAGGCAACCAGAAACAGAACAACAGCGTACCCGAGGGCTGCGAGGATAACGACATTGAGCGAACTCATTTTGGATCGTCTCGTTCAGCTTGTGACAATCGCTGTGAGAGGATCGCTGCAATGAGAATAAGCGCAAGCCAGATCGCGAATAAATAAACGAGCACTAGGGGTGCTCCAAACACAGTTGCTTCGGTCGCAAACAATCCTATTACCGGGGGTATAAGCAGCAGAAAGCCAAAGATAGGCGCGATTGCCGCGATATCTTTCAGTCGTCGCAAGGGTGTGAGCTTGGCCATCAGGATTTTGCACCTAGCCGCAGAACTTCTGCGACAATTTCTGAATTTGAAAACGGCTTGGTTACAAAAGCATCTGCCCCAAGTGTATCTGCAGTTTTCCTGTCGTGAGATTGGCCCTTGGCTGTTAAAATCAAAACTGCAATGTCGGTCAAATCAGAGTCTGAGCGAATTGTTTTCAGCACATCGAAACCGTTCAATGATGGCAACATCACATCCAGAATCAAAACATCCGGCGTCGAAATACGTGCTTCTTTCAATGCTTCTTCGCCGTCCAAAGCATGACGGACATCACATCCTGCTTGTTCGAGGATAAAGCGTAATGACTCAGCGATGTTTTGCTCGTCCTCAGCTATCAGGACATTGACGCTCACAAGTTTCTCCCACGTTTTGACAAAGTGTTTGCAGCTTTTTTTTCAATTTTGTCAAACACCCTTATCCTGTTCTGACCGATGTTTCTTGTCGATGGGCACAGCCCTCGCGCGGACATAAAAGACAGGTTGATCCAACCAATTCAGCCTCCGCCGCCGATGATAGGTCTAATCCATCTGAATAAACCAGCCTATCTGCGTTCAGCGCATCGCAAGCGAGCATCAGTGAATAGCTGGGCAAAGTTTTCCCAAAGCCACTTGCGACGGGGCGTGTGGCACGGGCGAGGATGAAAAACCTATCCCCATTCGGAAACTCTGCAAGTTGTCGTTGGCGAAGGTCAGGCGTTTGCATTGCTGAATAAACCGCCCAAAGCGGACATGCTCCACCAAAGCGTGGCATTGGCAGTCGGGGCAGGGGAAATCGTTTTGTCAGATAGCCCGCAGCATTCGCCCTGAGAAAAGCGAATGGGATGCCCTCCATACCGGGCCTACGCAGGCTGGTGAAACGATGGCATAGTTGCTCTGGTGAGGCATTAAATTTCATTGCCAAAGCATCAATATCGTATCGCAGTGTTTCGGTTGTTTCGTGGAATGGCGCGTAAGGCATTAATAAAGCGGCAGCTGCATAAGCAAAAAGAGCACGGCTGGCGCGATCCCTTGCTTCATCGCTTGTCAGTTCAAAGGCTTGAGAAAGTTCTGCTTCAATCACGTCCCCAACTGTCAATTCGGCAATGCGACGTGCAATTTCAAATCGTTCCGTTGATCTAGGAAGACCGTCAGCGAGTACTAGGGTCTTTCCGTCGAAATGCGTCAATCGATGTGATTGATTTGGTAGCGCATCAACGGCCAAGCGTTGTACCGAGACCCCAAAGTCTTGAAGCGTTTCAATAAGATCAATTGTTGTCGGGATTTTTTCCCTACCCGATTGTTCCATTGCTTCTTCAATGGCTGGAAAATGATTTCGTCGTTCGAATAAGAATTCGTCGACCTCTTCCGGTGCAGTGAGCGCAGTTCCGGGTTTCTCGCTGCGTTCAAAAAACCCCGCGAGGGATTGGGCCACGTCTGCTAGACGGGCAGCTTCTTCGCTAAGTACCTTATCGAAACGGGTTCTCTGTTCAGGTGAGATTTCTTCGGCTTCATCATAGATTGTTGTGATTGAATGGATCGCGGTTGAGGCATTGAGCATCTTGTGGATCGATTCATTCAAAACCGGATCATGGTTTAAACGATCTGAGAATGCCGCAATCAAATCCTGATCTCTTTGTCCTGCGCGGTGAAGCGCGACAAGCGCTTGAGCCCATGATTCGTGTTGAGTGACCAAAGTTCTGGCTTGTGTGCGATCTAATGCGAGGGCAGCTACGGCAGGATCAGAGGTAACCTCTTCCAAATCTGTGAGAAGTCGCGTTTCCGCTTCACCATCAAGAGCGCTCGAATCGATTCCGAGAATAGACGTGATGTCTCTGAGCCGAGTGCCTTTTAACCGCCGTCGATCATGCTCGACAAGGTTGATATATGAAACGGAAACACCCATCGCGGTTGCTAACGCGGTTTGGGTCATGCCTGACTGTTGACGGGCATTCCTGATAACATGGCCTATTGGTGCGTCTCGCATGGATCAACCCTTTGTAAATCCGCGATTTTCTTTACAAAAAGTAAAATATTTACAGGATTAATAAATAAGGAAGTCGAATATTTACAAAAAATATATGCATTTACAAGAGCTTATTGCATCTTTGACTAAATTAGATTATTAGAAAGATATGTGCCGGTCGTGCATTGCTGTATTATGCACATCAGTCACACTTATAAGTCTTTGGGAGGATATGTAGAGACTATGAGCCTTATCAAAAAAAATCTTGACCGTCGCGGCGTACTAAAAGGATCGGCTGCTGCTGGTCTTGCTGCTCCTATGTTTTTCAATGGTAGCGCTTGGGCTGATGGCCATGCATACCTGAATGCACCAAAAGGTAAGTCAGTTACCTTAGGTTTTAACGTCCCGCAAACCGGCGCTTATGCTGATGAAGGTGCGGATGAACTTCGCGCGTACAAACTCGCTGTCAAGCACCTGAACGGTGAAGGCGACGGTGGCATGATGAATACCTTTAAGCCGTCGAACCTGAAAGGTAACGGCGTTCTTGGTAAGAAAGTCGAATTCGTTACGGGCGATACGCAGACAAAATCTGATGCTGCACGTTCTTCCGCGAAGAAAATGATCGAGGCTGATAAAGCCATCATGATCACCGGCGGTTCATCCTCGGGCGTTGCGATTGCTGTTCAGTCGCTTTGTCAGGAAGCTGGCGTTATCTTCATGGCTGGTCTGACGCACTCAAACGACACCACGGGTAAAGACAGACGCGCTAATGGCTTCCGCCACTTCTTCAACGGCTTTATGTCCGGTGCAGCACTGGCTCCAGTACTTGAAAACAACTACGGTAAAGACCGTAAAGCTTATCACCTGACAGCTGATTACACTTGGGGTTGGACTCAGGAACAGTCGATTGCTGATGCAACCGAATCTAAAGGTTGGGAAACTGTTGAAAAAGTACGCACGCCGCTCGGCGCTGGCGACTTCTCGCAATACCTGACACCTGTTCTGAACTCTGGTGCTGACGTTTTGGTCCTGAACCACTACGGCAAAGATATGGTCAACTCGCTGACTCAAGCCGTTAAATTCGGTATGCGCGACAAGCAAGTGAACGGCAAAGACTTCACGATTGTTGTTCCGCTTTACTCGCGTCTGATGGCGCAAGGTGCTGGCGAAAACGTTAAGGGCATCTTCGGCTCAACGAACTGGCACTGGTCGCTGACCGATGATGGATCGAAAGCATTCGTCAAGTCCTTCGGTCAGGAATATGGCTTCCCGCCATCACAGGCAGCGCACACCTGTTACGTTCAGACGTTGCTCTATGCGAACGCTGCTGAAACGGCTGGTACATTTAACCCATGTGGTATCGTTGAAGCGCTTGAAGACTTCGAATTCGACGGAATGGGTAACGGCCCAACGCTCTATCGCGGCGCTGACCACCAGTGCTTTAAGGACGTTCTGGTCGTGAAGGGTAATGAAAACCCAACCTCGAAATTCGACATCCTTGAAGTTGTTGAAGTGACACCTGCTGCTCAGGTCACATATGAGCCAGAGCATGAAATGTTCGCTGGTGGTGAACTTGGCGAGTGTAACTCTGGCGCAGCTTAATTTGCGTCTTTGATCTCGGGCCGACCTCTCGAAAGAGCGGGTCGGCCTATCTTCGGATTTATGTTGTGAGAAACAACGTGATCCGGCGCAATGATTGCGCGATTATTACATACATTCCGTTGATTTAGATACGCGACAAAGGATGTGCCGTGGACGCCATTATTCTTCAGGTTTTGAACGGGCTGGAAAAGGGTGGAGCCTATGCGCTTATCGCACTCGGCCTGACATTAATTTTTGGCACGCTCGGCGTCGTGAACTTTGCTCATGGCGCGTTGTTTATGCTCGGAGCATTTTGTGCTGTCATTATGCGGTCTCTTCTGACTTATGAAGTGGCAACAGGTGAAGTCGAGGCAACGGCTTGGGGAACAGAAGTTGCCGTTACAACGCCGTATGTGACGCAGCTTTTCGGAGAGTTTGGCAATACGTTGATAGACTGGGCTGTGCCGGTTTCTATACTTTTGACCATACCGGTAATGCTGATCGTTGGTTTGGTGATGGAGCGCGGACTTATCCGTCACTTCTATAAGCGCCCGCACGCGGAACAGATTTTGGTGACCTTTGGTCTGGCGATTGTTCTGGCTGAGTTAATCAAGGCGCAATTCGGTGCAAATCCAATTCCTGTACCGGAGCCTGCAGCCCTTGGCGGTATGGCTGATTTCAGCGGGATATTCGGAAGCGAGCCGGGAACGATTACGTATCCGATGTGGCGCTTCGTTTATTTTCTCTTTTCGGCCTTCATCATTTTGATTGTCTTCTGTTTCTTGAAGTTCACAACATTCGGAATGGTCGTTCGTGCTGGTATGGAAGACCGTGAAACTGTCGGATTGCTCGGCATCAATATCGGCAAGCGTTTTACCTTTATGTTTGCAATATCAGCCATGATCGCCGGACTTGCCGGAGCGATGTATACACCGATCATCTCACCCGATTATAACATCGGAATGGAGTTTCTTGTGCTTAGCTTCGTCGTTGTGGTCGTTGGCGGCATGGGCAGTCTCGGCGGGGCTGTGTCCGCTGGTTTTCTTCTCGGATTGCTTCAATCGTTCTCGGCGATGAACGAGGTCAAGGCGATTATACCTGGCATTGACCAAATCATTATTTATCTGGTCGCAATTATTGTGCTGTTGGTTCGGCCTCGCGGCTTGATGGGCCGTAAAGGCGTGATGGAGACTTAAACCATGAAAATTCTCACGCATCCGACATCTAGTGTTGATAGCACAATGATGTTTATCTTTGTCGCAGCAGTTTTGACCATGCCTATCTGGTTGACCCCGATTGGCGCTGCTTACCCAGATTTGATGCAGCGGTTCGTAATCTTCGGATTGTTCGCGACCGGCTTCAATATTCTGTTCGGTTTGACGGGTTATCTCTCTTTTGGCCATGCCGCGTTCTTGGGCATCGGGTCTTACACGGCGGTATGGAGCTTTAAGCTGCTGGGCATGAATCCTATTCCTGCGGCCATCTTTGCGGTGACTGTCAGTGGCGTGTTCGCCCTTGTTATTGGTTATATTTCACTGCGCCGGTCAGGGATTTACTTCTCGATCCTGACACTGGCCTTTGCGCAAATGTGCTACGCGATTGCCTATTCCGACCTGATCGGAAAGTTTCTTGGCATCAACTTGACCAATGGTGAGACCGGTCTGCGCGTTCTTGCTGACGATCCACGCATGTTGGATGGCGTGCTGACCAGCGGCATTGATACCAGTGCGTTGACTGTCAATCTTTTCGGTCTTGATCTGACGCATACATGGGTGTGGAACGGCTTTCAGTTTAATGCAGGTTTTTACTTCTGCGCCTTTGTCTTGATCATTGCATCTTATATAGCGATGCGAATTTTCCGCTCACCTTTTGGCTTGATGTTGAAAGCGGTAAAGACGAACCAAAACCGGCTTAACTATACCGGCGTCAATACAAAGCCATACACATTGGCAGCATTCGTGATTTCAGGAATGTATGCCGGGCTTGCGGGCGCGCTTCTTTGTATTACTGATCCGCTTGCGGGTGCAGAGCGGATGCAATGGACGGCTTCTGGTGAGGTTGTTTTGATGGTGATCTTAGGCGGTATGGGAACGCTGATGGGTCCAATGCTCGGTGCAGGGATTATCAAGTTTTCCGAACAAAAGTTCTCAACATGGGGTAAGCCGGAATTGCATGAGTTTCTTGCGTTTATTCCCGATGGTATCCGTGACACGGTAGTATCAGTCGCAAGTCTCTTCGTCGGGTCCGGATGGCACCTGACCCTTGGTCTTGTTTTCATGTTGATCGTGATCTTTCTTCCGGGTGGCATTGTTGAGGGTGGCCGCCGGATACTCATGATTGTCACTGGCAGCAACCGACGCAATCGGCAGATTCAAGCAGCCGCGCAAGCGGCGGAGTAGGGCGGGACAATGGCTATTCTTCAAGTTCGAAACGTTAATAAACGCTTCGGAGGATTACAGGCGCTTGACGATGTAAACCTCTCGGTTGAGCAAGGCACGATCCATGCGATTATCGGACCGAATGGTGCGGGTAAATCAACATTGCTTAATTGCTTTGTTGGACGTCTGACACCTGACACCGGCAGCGTGATGTTTAACGGCAAATCTTTGCTCGAAATCTCGCCTCACGAAATCAATCAAGCAGGCGTCTCACGGGTGTTTCAAACACCAGAGATTTTCACTGATCTGACAATTCTAGAGAATGTCATGATCCCGACTTTTGCGCACCGGGATGGCTCTTTCAAAGTCAATTGGTGGCCTCGGGTCGATAAAGAAGCCCAGACTCGCGATCATGCAATGAGTGTCCTCGACGAGATTGGTCTTGCTGACAAAAAAGATATCGTCGCTTCGGCTCTTTCACGTGGTGACAAACGCCGCTTGGAAATGGCGATGTGTTTGGCCCAAGACCCAAAGCTCTTGTTACTTGATGAGCCAACGGCGGGTATGTCCCGTGCCGACACCAACGCCACAATTGATCTGCTAAAACGCATTGGGAAGTCGCGCGGTATTACAAAAGTTATTATTGAGCATGACATGCATGTCGTCTTTTCGCTTGCCGATAAGATTGCTGTATTGGCGCAGGGCGCCGTCATTGCTGAAGATTTACCAGAAAATATTAAGACCGACCCGCGCGTTAAAGAAGCGTATCTCGGTGAGGAAGCTGTAGCATGACCGATACCGCACAAGCATCCGCTTGGAATGACAGCGCACAGGTACAGGGCACGACTGAATTCTTTGAAGCAAAAGACATCAATGCTTATTACGGTCAAAGTTGGATCGTTCAAGGTGTTAGCCTCAAAGTACGACGGGGCGAAGTTCTCGCGCTTTTAGGCCGTAATGGTGCGGGCAAGACGTCAACTTTGCGAAGTATTGCGCAAATTGGCGAACCGGAACTTCATTCGGGTGAGATCTGGCTTGATGGCGCTGCGCTCCACACAATGGAATCCCACGAAGCCGCCGTCGCGGGGGTTGGTCTTGTCCCTGAAGATCGGCGTATTATTCCTGGCCTGACAGTTCACGAAAACCTTGAGCTTGCTCAAATCGTTGAGCCGAAAGGTTGGCCTATTGAACTTCTATACGAGCGTTTTCCGCGTTTGGCTGAACGCCGCAAACAAGAAGCAACCACGATGTCGGGCGGCGAACAGCAAATGCTCGCCGTAGCGCGAGCCATGGCCCGTGATGTAAAGCTGTTGCTCCTTGATGAGCCGTATGAAGGTCTTGCGCCTGTTATCGTTCAGGAAATCGAGCGTATTGTTCGCGAGATCAAAGAGGCAGGAATCACAACGATTATTGTCGAGCAAAACGCAGTCGCTGCGTTGAAATTGGCGGATCGTGCTGCGATTCTTGATACGGGCCAAATCGTCTATGATGGATCAGCGCAGGAAGTCCTCGACAATGTTGAACTTCGCGAGAAATATCTCGCGATCTGACATCTCGGATTAGATGATGTTAAAGAGTATGCATCTTACGATGAGGAGATGCATCTCATGATCGACATAAAGCCGCCAGTGCCGATCTTTCGGAGCTTTGATGAATCAATGACCCGGGATTTTTATCTCGGGTTTTTGGGTTTTGAAATCACTTTTGAACATCGGTTCGGCACGGACGCTCCTTTATATATGGGCGTTAAACGTGCGGGGTGTGAAATTCATCTCTCTGAACATTTCGGTGATGCTATACCCGGCAGTGCTGTTCGCATAGAAGTTGATGATGTGGATGCTTATTGTGCTGAGGTAAAAGCGAAGAATTACCGATTTGCAGCGCCCAACTTACAGGATCAAGAATGGGGATGGCGAGAGATGACGGTAAAAGACCCATCCGGCAATCGTCTCGTATTTTGTTCACCGCTACATCATGGCTGATTTACGTGATATGGAGCTGATTGCCGCCTTAGCGCGGCACAAGCATTTTGCTCGCGCAGCGGAAGAGTGCGGCATTTCCCAACCTGCGTTCTCAGCACGCATTCGAAATTTTGAGACGACCCTCGGGGTTCCGATGGTCAAGCGGGGAAACCGATTTTTAGGTTTTACGCCCGAAGGTGAAATCGTTCTGAAATGGGCGCGTCGCATGATCCTTGATGCGGATGGGATGCGGCAAGAGGTTCAATCGGCTAAGGGCGCATTGGTTGGTCGATTAAGTATCGGAGCTGTGCCGACGGCTTTGACCTTTGCGGCAGGCGTTCCTGCACAAATACACAAACAACATCCGGGCTTGGCAATGCGCCTTCTCTCGATGTCGTCCTCAGATATTATTCGCGGCATTGAAGATTTCACGCTCGACGCCGGAATTACTTATCTGGATGATCGTACGTTGGGTTCGCTGAAGACTGTTCCGCTATATGATGAGCAGTATGTCCTCCTCGTTCCACCAGCGCTTGCGCCCCGTCAATCAGGCACAGTGACATGGCGAGAGGCAGCAGATTTACCTCTCTGTTTATTAACGTCAAATATGCGGAATCGACAAATCGTCGATGAGATATTTGCGAGCGTTGGTGCATCACCAAAACCGATTATGGAAACGAACGCTTTTGTTGCGGCGTTGACTCAGGTGGCTAGAGGAGCGCTGGCAACAATTGCCCCGGAACTTTTGGCTGATACCCTACCGATTGCTGAGGGATCAGTCCGCTTACGCCTTGTTGAACCACAGGCAACGCGCTCGATTGGCCTCGTTATGGCGGACCGCGATCCACAACCTCCGGCATTTAAAGCATTTTCGGACGTTATCCAAAAAATAGCACGATAACCTGTGCCTAATGCGCCATCGCGAATCTGAATTTGCAGCGAGACACTCCGTTCTGTCATTTTCGCGCGACAGATTATGCGGAGATGAACTATGCCGTTGGATGACACAGGTGTTTGGAAAAAGGGCAAAGGCAAGGGCCGCCCAACCCCTAAAGGGCGTCAGGTAGATGCCGCTGCGCTGGCTGAAATAAAAGACCTGCTGGGCGATCAACCGCGTCGCCGCGATCTGCTGATCGAATTTCTACATAAAATCCAAGATAAATATGGCCACCTCTCGGCGGCACATCTGGCGGCATTGGCCGACGAGATGCGGATGGCGATGGCCGAGGTTTACGAAGTTGCCACGTTCTACGCCCATTTCGATGTCGTGAAAGAAGGCGAAACGCCGCCGCCTGCTTTGACCATCCGTGTTTGCGATTCTCTGTCTTGTGAACTGGCTGGAGCGCAGCAATTAAAGGCAGCGCTCGAAGACGGGCTTGATCCTACCGAAGTCCGTGTGCTTCGCGCGCCTTGCATGGGCCGCTGTGATATTGCACCGGTCCTCGAGCTTGGCCATGCACATATCGACAATGCCACACCGGAAAAAGTAAAGGCGGCAATTGCGGCGGGCCATACCCATGCGATTATCCCGGACTATCAAGCCTATGACGATTATGTCGCCAAAGGGGGCTATGAGACGCTGAAAGCGTTGCGCGGCGGATCGAAAACGCCCGATCAAGTGCAAGACGAAGTGTTGTCCTCCGGCTTGCGCGGCATGGGTGGCGCCGGGTTCCCGTCGGGTAAGAAGTGGTCCTTCGTTCGTGCCGAAGCCGGACCGCGTTATCTTGCAGTCAACGGGGATGAAGGCGAGCCGGGAACTTTCAAAGATCGCTATTTCTTGGAACGTGAGCCGCATACCTTCCTTGAAGGCATGTTAATCGCGGCATGGGCGGTTGAGGCGGAAACGGCCTTTATCTACATGCGTGATGAATACCCTGCGATTCTTCATATTCTTGCTAATGAGATTGCTAAACTCGAAGCCGCCGGGATTGTCGAGCCGGGATATATTGATCTGCGCCGGGGCGCGGGTGCGTATATCTGCGGTGAAGAAAGCGCGATGATCGAAAGTATCGAAGGTAAACGCGGCCTGCCTCGTCATCGCCCTCCTTACGTGGCGCAAGTCGGCGTCTTTGATCGTCCCACGCTGGTCCATAACATTGAGACATTGCACTGGGTATGCCGCATCGCGCGCGAAGGCGCAGCGTGCTTTGGCGACCATGGCGTGAATGACCGCAAGGGTCTGAGATCTTATTCGATGTCGGGCCGTGTGAAAGAACCGGGCGTAAAAATTCTACCTGCCGGGTCAACAATCATGGATTTGATCGAAGCATCCGGGGGTATGTCAGAAGGTGAGTTTTACGCTTATCAACCCGGTGGCCCATCCGCTGGTTTGCTGCCTGCGAGCATGGACGATATCCCGCTCGATTTTGATACATTGCAACCGCATGGATCATTTATAGGCTCGGCGGCAGTGGTGGTTCTGTCCGATAAAGACCGCGCCCGCGATGCCGCGCTGAACATGCTGCGTTTCTTTGAAGATGAAAGCTGCGGTCAATGCACGCCCTGCCGCGTCGGTTGCGAGAAAGCCGTCAAGCTGATGGAACAGGATAAATGGGACAGCGCTTTGCTGACCGACCTTTGCGAGACAATGGTCGACGCCTCGATCTGTGGTCTCGGCCAAGCCGCACCAAACCCGATTTTACTAACGATGAAGCATTTTCCGGAGGAGATTTAATATGGCTGCTGACGGTGGAATGCTTGAAACAACAACCTTCACCCTTGATGGGAAAGAAGTAACAGCCAAACCCGGTGAAAGCATCTGGGAAGTAGCCAAACGCGTGGGCACTAAAATTCCGCATCTGTGTCATGCGGATGAACCGGGTTATCGCAGTGATGGTAACTGCCGTGCCTGTATGGTTGAGATCGAAGGCGAGCGCGTTCTTGCCGCCTCGTGCATTCGCACACCTTCGGAAGGCATGGTCGTTAACTCAGCTTCTGCCCGCGCGGAAAAGGCCCGCAAGGGTGTGATGGAGTTGTTGCTTGCTGATCAACCGGATCGCGCGGATGCCCATGATGCCTCTTCGCATTTCTGGAACATGGCAGACCTTTGTGAAGTTGCGGACAGCCGTTATCCGGCGATGGAAGAAAACCGCATTCCGCTGCTCGATGGCTCGCACGTTGCGATGCGGGTCAACCTTGATGCTTGTATTCACTGTAACCTCTGCGTTCGGGCTTGCCGCGAAGTCCAAGTCAATGATGTTATCGGAATGGCTGGCCGTGGTCACGATGCTAAGATCGTTTTCGACTTTGATGATCCGATGGGTGCGTCGAGCTGTGTAGCTTGTGGAGAATGTGTTCAAGCATGTCCAACCGGCGCGCTGATGCCATCCACTGTTGTCGATGCTGCGGAGCGTGGTGACCGTGCTGATTATGATCGCGAAGTACAATCGGTCTGCCCCTATTGCGGCGTCGGTTGTCAGCTGACTTTCAAGATCAAAGACGATCAGATCAAATACGTCGAGGGTGCGAATGGTCCGGCCAATGAACAACGTCTCTGTGTCAAAGGCCGTTTCGGATTTGATTATGTCAACCACCCTCACCGTTTGACCAAGCCGCTCATCCGCCGCGATGATGCCCCGGCTAAGGGACTGAATGTTGATCCCGGAAATGTCCTGACTCATTTCCGTGAAGCGACGTGGGAAGAAGCGTTAGAACGTGCGGCTTCCGGTTTGAACGCTGTAAAAACCGACAAGGGCGGAAAAGGCATTGCTGGTTTCGGCTCGGCTAAATGTTCTAATGAGGAAGCCTATCTTTTCCAAAAGCTCATCCGTGAAGCTTTCGGTCATAATAACGTCGATCACTGCACGCGGCTTTGCCATGCATCCTCGGTCGCAGCACTGATGGAGAATGTTGGTTCGGGTGCAGTGACTGCGACGTTCAATGAGATTGAGAATGCCGATGTTGCGATAGCCATTGGCTGTAACCCTGTTGGCAACCATCCGGTAGCGGCAACATACTTCAAACAATTTACCAAGCGTGGCGGCACGCTGATCACGATTGATCCCCGTGCAAATGGTATGTTTCGCCATGCTGAACATGGCCTGCAATTCAATCCTGGAACCGACGTTGCGCTCTTGAATTCGATCATGAATGTTATTGTCGAAGAAGGCCTGACAGACCGCCAGTATATCGAAGCGTTTACTGAAAACTTTGAGGCGCAAAAAGCGCACCTTGCAGAATATACGCCGGAAGCCATGAGCGACCTGACTGGCATTGATCCGCAAACGGTTCGCGAAGTCGCCCGTGCTTTTGCCGGTGCAAAGGCTGCGATGATCTTCTGGGGCATGGGTGTCTCGCAACACACCCACGGTACGGATACGTCGCGTTGCTTAATCTCGCTGGCGCTGATGACGGGTCAAGTCGGTCGACCCGGTGCAGGACTGCATCCACTACGTGGACAAAACAATGTGCAAGGCGCGTCTGATGCCGGTTTGATTCCGATGGTTCTGCCGGACTATCAGAAAGTCATCGATGAAAGCGTCCGTGAGAAATTTAAAAAGGCATGGGGCTTTGAGGTCCTTGACACTCCGGGTCTCACTGTCGTTGAGATTATGGATGCTGTTCATGATGGCGATATTCGCGGCATGTATGTGCTGGGTGAAAATCCTGCGATGTCTGATCCGGATGTCGATCATGCGCGGGATGCTCTGGCGCTGTTAGATTGTCTCGTGGTGCAGGACATCTTCCTCACCGAGACGGCGAACTATGCTGATGTGATCTTGCCTGCGTCGGCATGGCCGGAGAAGAACGGCACGGTGACGAACACCAACCGTCAAGTTCAAATGGGCCGTAAAGCCTTAGATGCACCTGGTGAGGCGCGCGAAGATTGGGCCATTGTAGTTGACCTTGCACAAGCTCTGGGCCTTGGATGGACTTATACGCATCCAAGTGAAGTCTTCGCCGAGATGAAGCTGGTTATGAACAGTCTCGACAACATCACATGGGAACGGCTGGAGCGTGAGAATGTCGTAACGTATCCGTCGCTCTCAGCCGAAGATCCTGGCCAACCTATCGTGTTCGGTGATGGTTTCCCGCGGCCTGAAGGTCGTGCCAAGTTTACTCCGGCATCTTATCTTCCTCCTGCTGAAGAACCGGATGCTGAGTACCCGTATGTGCTGACAACAGGCCGCTTGCTGGAACATTGGCACACCGGATCAATGACCCGCCGCGCGTCAGTACTTGATGCTTTGGAACCGGAAGCCTCTGTTTCGGTTCATCCGAATACGCTGATGAAGCTCGGCGCGGCTCCGGGTGATATGCTCAAAGTGGAAACCCGGCGGGGCGCTATCGAACTGATGGCCCGTGCGGATACAGCAGTGTCGGAAGAAATGATGTTCATTCCGTTTGCTTATGTTGAAGCCGCTGCAAACATCCTGACCAACCCCCAACTCGATCCGTTCGGAAAAATTCCCGAGTTCAAATTCTGTGCAGCGAAACTGTCAAAGGCAGAAGAGGTCGTTGCGGCGGAATGATAAAAACGGAGGCGGCGGTGTACCGTCGCCTTCTATACTTGGCCATAGATTTGACAAGCATAGCATTTGAAGGTGAAGCTCGAGCTCCGAAGAAATGATATTCGAGGAGTTTATCATGCCTACGCCGGACGAATTTTACACACCATCAAACAGAAAGCTTCAAGGCGAGTACGAAAGCCTCAAACTAGCTGACGCCGTTGTTCATGCGATTGTTGATGATGAGTTACGCCCTGAACAAGCCGGTTTTATAGGCAGCCTCGATTATTTTTTCCTCACGACGATCAATGAAAAAGGCGAACCCACAGTGTCCTATAAGGGTGGGCCGGTCGGGATGGTGCATGTTGTTGATCCAAGGAAAATCATTTTTCCGAATTACGATGGCAACGGTATGTTTCTCTCGATGGGGAATGTCGCTGCGACGTCGAATGTAGGTTTGTTGTTTATTGATATGGTGAGGCCATTGCGCGTTCGCGTCCAAGGCAAAGCCAAGCTGACTCAAAACGCTGAGTATCTCGCAAAATACCCCGGCGCGAATATGATTGTTGAAATCGACATTACATCGGTCTTCTTTAACTGCGCACGTTACATCCACAAACATGAGCGCGTTCGGACATCAGAATATGTTCCCGATGAAAGTGGAAACCAACCGTTCCCATCATGGAAACGTATTGATCGTTTACAAGGTGTACTTCCGCCAAAAGATATGGGCCGTGCTGAACAAGAGGGCGGCGTTATTACTGAAGATGAATATAAAGCGAAGCTCGCTGAGGGAACATCGTAGTCGCCATCCCGTTAGGCCTGCACACTTAACACGCTGCCAAAGTCACTGCTAAACCACCCTGTGAGGTTTCTTTATATTTATCGCTCAGATCGATTCCGGTTTGCCGCATCGTTTCGACGCAGGCATCGAGTGACACGAAATGCGTTCCATCCCCTCGCAATGCAAGCGATGATGCGGTTACGGCTTTAACGGCGCCGAATCCGTTTCGCTCAATGCAAGGCACTTGAACCAACCCGCCCACAGGATCGCAGGTCATGCCAAGATGGTGCTCGAGGGCAATCTCTGCGGCATTTTCGATTTGGCGCACTGTACCGCCACGAACAGCAGTCAATCCCGCTGCTGCCATCGCAGAGGCTGACCCGACTTCTCCTTGACAACCGACTTCTGCACCAGAGATCGAAGCGTTATGTTTGATCAGGCCGCCGATGGCCGCCGCCGCGAGCAAAAAGTCTCTAACACCTTCGTTGGTCGCGCCCGGATGATGATCAAAATACCAACGGATAACAGCCGGGATCACGCCCGCCGCACCATTGGTTGGTGCAGTCACCACCCGTCCCCCTGCCGCGTTCTCTTCATTCACGGCCATAGCGTAAACTGACAGCCATTCATTGATGGCGTAGGGGTCCGGCCTGTTGGAGCCATGTTCTTCAATCAGCATATCGCGGATTTTCTTTGCACGCCGTTTGACGAACAAACCACCGGGAAGCTCGCCCTCTATAGTGAGGCCGCGTTCCATACAGTCACGCATTGCATCCCAGATAGCATCCAGACCTGTATTCAGCTCGTCAGGTCTTCTTAGGACATGTTCGTTTGCGCGCTTCATTTCAATCAGTGAAAGACCTGATGCGTCGCTCATCGCAATCATCTCATCGGCATTGCCAAATGGATAAGGATATCCGGCTTCACGTTTATCGGCTCCGGCATCTTCTTCCGGGACAGAGGCTTGTAATTCGCTTGCCTCGACGACGAACCCGCCACCGATGGAATAATAGATACGCTGCGTCAAAATCTCGCCTACTGCATTCAAGGCGGCAAACGACATGCCGTTCGCGTGACCGGGCAGGGCGACTTCATAATCGAAGATCAGATCATGTTCCGGTTCAAATGCGATTGTTTTTAAATTTATTGGAGAAACAACACCCTTTTCCCGAACTTCGTCTTCGATTTCGGCCATTAGGTTAGGGTCAATCGTATCAGGTGTGCATCCGGTCAGGCCTAGTATTACGGCACGGTCGGTTGCGTGGCCTTTTCCGGTAAAGGCGAGTGACCCGTGAAGCGTGCAACGTAACCTTGCTATCTCGTCACTATCGTCGCGCTGCTGCAAAGTTTCCAAAAAAAGATTCGCTGCGGTCATTGGTCCCATGGTGTGAGAGCTAGATGGACCAATGCCAATTTTGAAAAGGTCAAAAACACTTAAAAACATCGTTTAGGCATAAATTGTATAGATTAATCTTAGCAATACTGAAACGGCGTCTTACCCGCTAAAACCGCCCCGTTGACGACAGCGGTTTGCAGCGTATGGTGCGCGGAGATCATTTGGGGGCCTTGGAGGAACGATGAGTAACGAACCAACAGGTGCTGAACTCGGTAAGAAAATGGCAGCAGAGCTGGCATTGGAACGTGTTCAATCAGGCATGACTTTGGGATTAGGCTCTGGATCTACTGCAGATTGGTTTGTGCGGTGTTTGGCTGGGCGGGTAACGGATGGTTTGAAAATCACCTGTGTAGCCACATCTCAGAAAACTGAAACGCTTGCACACGAATGCGGTATTGCGATTCACACATTGGATGATGTGGGCCGTTTAGACCTTACCGTTGATGGCGCGGATGAAATCGACCCTGCTTTAAACCTGATAAAAGGCGGCGGTGGATGTCATTTGATTGAAAAAATTGTGGCGGCGGCGTCTGATGATTTCATTGTCATTGCTGATGATCGGAAACTCGTTCCTAATCTTGGTGCTTTCCCGCTTCCTATTGAGGTTGTGCCTTATGGTTGGCAAACAACGGCTTTGATGATCGAAGATCTGCTGAGAAATTCGGATGTAGACGGCAAAGAGGGTGGACGCCGTACTATCAGTAACAGCAATCCCTTCGAAACAGATGAGCAGAACTACATTCTCGATTATCATTTGGGCCGTATCGGAGATGCTGTGGGACTAGCCACTGCTCTGAACACCATTCCGGGTGTGGTCGAGAATGGACTGTTTATCAATATGGCTTCACGAGCGATGATCGGGTCGGCGGACGGGACGGCGCGCGAGGTTCTGCCTGCATGAATCGTCGATTTTTTGGCATTGCTCTCGCAGCTTCGCTGGCGGGATGTGCTGGTGCTGGGGTTTCCTCAACTGATCTGCGCGGTAAGGTCGCCGCTGAAGTTGCGCAAGTCTTGGTGAATCATGAGCAAATATCACCTTGGACAGCTTCGAAATCGATTGATCCTGCCCGTGTAGATGCCGCTATTAACTCGGTTCAGTCTGATGTCGCTTTGCATCACATGACTGTATTTTCTGTCGAGCAACTCCATGATCTTCGCCGATTTTACAGCCTGCCCGACGGGCAAGCTGTCGCGGCCTTGGCATTCGCAAGCGAGGGCCATGGGGAGCGCCCATCACTTGACGCTGAACAACTCACTCGTGTCGAAGCGGCATTCAATGATCCCGTTACGGCGCAGTCAGTGAGTATCCTCCGCGATGTTCTTCGTGAAGCATTTATCGGGGCATTTGCGTTCTGAACGGATGGATCTTTGATTCAATCTATTGGCAGGCACCCGAATTATAAAAGTCACACTGTTGTGCTGACTATTCCAATAATCGAGAGTTCACGGTAGGAGTTCCCCATAATTGCATGAGGGACTGAGATGGCCGCGTTCGACTTCGATCTTTTCGTTATTGGTGCTGGTTCCGGCGGTGTCCGCGCCGCTCGCATGGCGGCGCAAACCGGCGCGCGTGTTGCGGTCGCTGAAGAGAGTCGATATGGCGGAACATGCGTCATCCGTGGTTGCGTTCCAAAAAAGCTGATGGTCTATGCATCCGGCTTTCATGAGGCCTTTGAAGATGCGGCAGGATTTGGCTGGACCGTAGGGACGCCGACATTCGATTGGGCCAAGCTGTGCAAAGCGCGCAATGCCGAAGTGGATCGATTGGAGGGCATCTATCTCAACAATGCTCTCGAAGGAAATGGCGTAAAGGCGTTCCGTCAACGGGCTGTGCTCACCGGAGCGCAAGAAGTTGAGTTGATGGACGGCACGCGCTTGACGGCTAAGACGATCCTGATTGCGACAGGTGGTCGTCCTTCGCGATTGCCGATTGATGGCGCAGAAATCGCGATTGTCTCGGATGATATTTTTGATTTGCGGAGCCAACCTGAAAGTTTAGTCGTTGTCGGCGGCGGGTATATCGCTGCAGAGTTTGCCTGCATCTTTGCCGGCCTCGGTACAAAGGTAACGATGGTCAATCGCAGCCCGACAATACTGAAAGCCTTTGACGAAGACTTGCAGACCACTGTGATTGAAGAGATGGAGAAAAAAGGCATCGACATGCGACTTGGCGATGCTCCTGCCTCGATTGCCGATCTGGGTGAAACCAAACAAGTGACCTTGCAAAGCGGTGCAACGGTAGAGGCTGAAACTGTCTTTATGGCGACAGGCCGTCATCCCAACACGCGCGGTCTTGGCTTGGAAGAATTGGGTATCAAAACCGGAGAAGGCGGCGAGATCATCGTCGATAAGTTTTCGCAAACTTCCGTCCCGTCGGTCTATGCAGTGGGCGATGTCACGGACCGTTCTCAACTCACGCCCGTTGCCATTCGTGAGGGTGCTGCTTTCGTAGAAACCGTGTTTAATGACAATCCGACCAGCCCGGATCATGAGCTTATTCCAACCGCAATCTTCACACAGCCGGAGATTGGCACTGTGGGCCTGAGCGAAGCGGATGCCCGCCGCGACCATGACGTTGAGATCTATCGCGCTAAGTTCCGTCCGATGCTTCATACGCTTTCGGGCCGTGATGAAAAAATGCTCATGAAAATTATCGTCGATAAATCCGACCGCAAAGTTCTCGGCGTGCATATCGTCGGGCACGGTGCTGGTGAGATGATTCAATGTGTCGGCATCGCCGTGAAGATGGGTGCAACCAAAGAAGACTTCGACCGGACGATGGCGGTTCACCCGACGGCTGCTGAAGAACTTGTAACGATGAAAACACCTGTCGAATGATTGCCTTGAGCGACCATAACACCTCGCTACGTAATTCAGAAAGTCGGCCAATCTGATGGGGCGGAACGTCTATTGTGTTCTAAAAGGTCGCCCGCATGAATTAGCGCTTGATGACGATAAAACGCCCCATATCGAAATCAAAGTATCGGCGCGGGGCTGGTATCGTGTGGCCGTCAATGCGCAATCAACGCAACCGCCGCACGAGCTTTTATTCGCGGCGATTGATCCTTTTGATCATCCGATTTTGAGAATTCTAAATGGATTGCCGAAGGGGCTAACCGATCTGTCAAAACGACGTATGCCCGCGTTAGATTATACGCGGGGTGGCTTTATTCGGCGCGGTCAAATGAAAGTCGCTCCTTTCCGTTTGCGTGGTCCTAAGAATGATCTTCGCGAGCTGCTTGGGCTTGAGCTTGCTGAGGCGATCAAGACTGACGATGCGATGCTGTATGCCTTTGGTGAAAGTTGGGGACCTGAACCAAACCGCCCGGATCAATATTTCGGATTCAAGCCGGGGCGGGGTGTTCATGATGTGCATATGAACCAAGGCTCGCGTGGGCGGTTTCGCGGGGCCAATCGTGCGCGTCAAGATGGTGCTTTACTCCTGCACTTTCCATCACAAAAACGATGGGTCGGATTGTTCTTTGCGTTTCAAAGTCAGAGCTGGCGCAATGATCCAAAGAAAGGGCATCCTCTTCCGTCGCGGCATTAAGTCTGATTTTCTATCTGTACCACTTGCTCCAGCCCTCTTGATATAAACGCGGTAGCGGATGATCGAACAGAGTGTTGGGTTCAAGAGCTTCGCGCGCCATATCAGGTGGAAATTCAAATAAGCCCGATGGTTCGCCTTCCGCAAAATACGTCAAACCATCCGGCAAATCGCGAACGGGTTTTTCTGATAACCGACCTCCTGCCATGACAAACCCCCACTCACCGAAGCTGGGTACATAAGCATGGTAGGGAAGGATTTGAAGAGTAGCGTTCTCGGCATAGTGGTCTTTTGTTGCGTCAATTGTTGCCGCAATGGTCCAGTAAGCGCGCCGCGCATAAATCGGTGATGTCGCCTGAGTAACCAATACCCCGCCTGCCCCAAGCGCACGGTTTAGATCTGCGTAAAAAGCCCGGCTATAAAGTTTCGATATCGCCAGATCTTTCGGGTCCGGTAAATCAAGAATGGCAACATCATACGTGCCGGAGAGTCCTTTCAGATGCTCCCAGGCATCCACGTTTAATATCGTAACGCGCGGATCAGAAAGTGCGTTTTGATGTAACGCAGACAGGGCTTCGTCTTGCTTGAAAAGGGTCGTGACGGCGGGATCGAGATCAACCAGTGTGATGCTCTGAACTTCGTCATAGCGAAGCACTTCGCGCACCGCCATCCCATCGCCGCCGCCAAAGATCACAACGTTCTTGATGCGCGGCGCGCGGATCATCGCAGGGTGAACAAGACTTTCATGATAGCGATATTCATCGAGGGAATCGAACTGGATTGATCCGTTTAAAAATAGCTGCGTGCGCCCGGCCTCGCGGGTAACGACGATGCGTTGATAAGGGCTTTGCTCTGCGTAAATAATTTCGTTGGCATAAAGGTTCCGCTCCATCGTACCCAGCATTTCCTCGCTGCGTATAAATCCGAAGATAACAGCGGCAGATGCGGCCAGTAGACCCAGCACAACCGACCAACCGACATGCGCCCGAAACATCCACAGCGCCATTCCCGCTACAGCAAGATTCAACGCACCGAATAACAGGCTTGCACCCATCAATCCCAGATGCGGAACCAGCACGAGAGGAAACAACAACGCGGCAGCTAAGGCTCCAATATAGTCGGCGGTCAGGACATTTGAGATCGTGACTTTAAGAGCATTGCGCCCTTCAAGAATGCGGATGATGAGTGGAATTTCCAGCCCGATCAATATCCCTACGGAAAGGCAAATGAGATAAAGAAACGCGGAGTAATTTTCGATCAGAGCGAAAGCGGCGAACAGGATTGGCGCAGAAAAACCGCCAATCAATCCAAGCAAAATTTGTGAGATAACAAACCCGCGCTCTGGCTTTTCTACAAAGCGCGACAGATATGAGCCAATTCCCATTGCCGTCATGAAAAGGCCGATGACCAGGGAGAAATGATAGACAGAATCCCCGAGCAGATAGCTCGATACAGCCCCGGCAATCAGTTCATAGACAAGCCCTGAAACCGCGATAAAAAACGTCGCGGCCAGCAGCAGAAAGTCAGTCCTGCGCGAAGGGGATGTCTCGGTCACAACAGAACTATTAATTGTGCTGCGTTAACTTCGGATCACGTTGGCAATCAAGATCGCAAGCGAGATCATGACCGATCCCATGACAATCGCAACGGCGACATTGGCTTTGCCTGCTAATTCCTCATGCAAAGAGAATGGCGTCAGTTTGTCGATGATGACATAGCAACACATCATCAGGAACAAGCCGAGGAAGGCATAGAAGATTGTGCCGATAACGCCGGCAAGCTGTATCTGCGAAAACAAGTCCATAAGAAAACTCCCTGAAATCTCTGTTCGAATGGCCGGTTATTTTATCCGGCCAATATACCCTATTCCGCCGCGTCCCGCACTGCCTGAGCGAATGGATTGCGAAATTTCGCTGCTCTCCGCGCCGGTCCCGGTCAGGGTTGCATAACCTGCGCCGCCGGTGGCCACGGTAAATACGACAAGCATTACTCTAGTCATCGTCGTCATCTCCTCCGCCCCAGCGCGCGGTTTCGAACATATGCTCACGCAGTCTCATCGAGCCATATATCAATCCGAGCACGATGGCTAAAATCCAAAAATAGCGCGAGACAAAAACGTTCTGACGGACTTCGATAGAGAGCGGTTTGTCAGATGCAAACTGTTGCCGATCCGTGCGCGTTACCGTGTTGTCGAGCGGAGCATTGGCAATGCGGAGTGTGTACTGCCCGGTTTGCGGAGGCTTGAATCTCAGCGTTGCGTCTTGAGAACCTTCAGACCAGCTTTCGCCGCCTTCCCATCCGGAGTAATATTGCAAGCCGCTGCCGAACTCGACTTCTTCGCCGCTTTCGTTATGCACCAACGTCATATCATACCAGGACCATTGGTTTCGCAGCGGCGCGCTCATCTCGATGGACATCAACCGCGAAGTGCTTGTTGCTTCGAAAGTCACCGCGCCGCCCTGAGCGGTGTTATGAATCCGGGTTTGCGCGATGGTGGAGCCGCCGCCCATTATCATCAAGCCCAGCGCAGCAACCGCTGCGATAGGCATAAAATATTTGGCTGCCAATGCTGCGGATTGATGCAGCTCACCCGGTTCGAAAGGTTGGATCGCATGAACACCGAGGGGACTGGGTAGATCATCAGCAAATCCGAAAGCCTCGAAAACTTCTGTACGGTTCAGATAGGTTTGAAATTCGGTTTCGATCTCACCATCTGTTCTTGCGAGTGAGAAGCCATGCGGCGGTGCAATGCCGTCGATAACATTCACGCTGTCTCGAAGTTTTGGAACCCAGGTTAACTCGCCTTCGATGTAGTGAATAACGGCGTTATAAGACTCAAACATCGTAAAACTTCGACCCAAGGCGGGGAAATCGTTTTTGGGATAAAACCTCGATTGTGTATGATCCGTCCCGTCGCGAACTTTGCGCGAATGAGTCAAATGGCCATCATTCCAAGTCATCCATGAATAGCCGTGCGTTGGCGAGTAAAGCTGATAATTTGTCCAATAATACATCGAGCCTTCGATGTAAGATTCAACACCAACGATGCCAACGACGGTTTGATGAACGCCCAAAACCTCGCCTGAATCCCCAAGAGCAAAGGGTCCTTCGGGTCGGGGCATATCGCGGTATTGGGCGAGGACTTTATAGCCATCGTGCCGGTCCATGACCGAGCCGCAATAACTGCACACCAATGCTTTCGCGCGGTGTCCGGCGAGCGCGGGCAAAGGCGAGCCGCAAGTCGTGCAATTCAGAGCCTTGAGCGCGTCGCTCATGAATTTGCCTCGACGGCTTGCTGACGGATTTCGTAAGGGTCTATCCATTGCCCTTCGGTGACGTACATTTCGCCGTCTTCGAATTCGAGCGTGATCAGGCTGCCCCGTGCGCCGGACAGGTGATAATAAGTATAGGTATCGCCGACCGCCATTTCTTCAGGGAACTCACCGCGCAGAGCCTCGCACTTTCCGCGATCCACTTCGGTTACACGGAAAATCTCGCCTTCAAACTCGATCCGCGCGCCGAGCTTGAGTTTTCTTTCGTCGATTTTCAAATCGGTTTCGTGGTTTCTTTCGATGGCGATATCGCCTTCATCGACGCTGATCCAGACGCCATTACCATGACCGTCGAGCGCCCAGATTTCGTCCCACCAACCGGATGAGTAAGAGAACCGGGCTTGGCCAATCGGCATATAGCTTTCGCCCTGATATTCGACCGCGCGGCCCAGCACGAAAAGCGAAGGCTCGTCTGCCATGACGCCGCCGACCCCGGCCAGTTTTACGGTTTCATCTTCCAGCAACACGGTCGACTCGCAATAGGGGCACGTCACCATTTTAGAATGTGCGACTTTTCGCGAAAGCTGTCCGCCGCAATTCGGGCAGTTGAAATCGTCAGCCATGCACAGCCACCCTTGGCAATCCGAAAATTTCTTTTTCGCCCCTCTTATGCCTGCGAAATCAGCGCGGGGGAAGTCCAGATATAGGGTGTTTATGGTTCACAAAATGTAAAAACCATGGGCAAACGCCCCCCGACTGAAGACAGTGAGAGGGTCCAGACCTTTCATGGAGATAGATTAAGACGTGTCGGGCTGCGCGATAACGTCTAATGCAAGGCGATGACAATCGCGCAAAACTTCGTCGATTTCATCGCGCCCGTTTTGCCGCCACCCCGGAGGCCAGCCCGGTCTGACCGGAGATTTACGGTTAAACTTTTTCCGATCCCGCGCTTTGAGGCGCAGCATCCGCTTTGCCTGTTTCGGAATATCGTCCAACGCAGTTTTGAGCGACAGCATCCGATTGCACAGCCGCTCTGCATCTATAGAATCACTCGGCGTTGCCTCGGGTTTAGGCTCTGTCGCCGCACGGCGCTCATGAGAGTCAAAAAACCCGATACTTGGCGCGTTTTTGACACCGGCACGGCGTTTCGAACCGATCCACCAAAACCACGGCCTTGGATCAATCAATGCAAAAGCCGGAATGCGCGTCCCGTCTCCGCGCTTAATCCCCAAAGCCGGAGCAGCGCGTTGTCCGCGCATGGGCGGCACATAGCCCTTACGTTCCAGCTCAGTCGCAACAGCCAAAATCAACCGGCGCAAAGCCGATTCCGCAGGCCGCAAATAATGCAAAACATGCGACCGCATAAAGCGCGGCAAAACCGCGACCCGCTTGCCCTCAACCAACCCGATTGAGGCAAACAGCACCCCAAGTATCCGCAACAAGATCGTGCGGTTTCGGTTGATATAAAGGTCGAGGTCCATGAGGTCTTTCGAGTGAGGAAGGTGTGAATAGCATGAAGAACATATCATAAACATAATAGTATTTGCAAGTGCAAATGCGTCCGAACTTGCGCATCGGTACAAACTTCAGAGTGGCAAAAATCATTGAGAGCCTTCGCAAGAGTTGCCTCTGGCAAACACACGGCAATAATCGGTCAAACAGCTATGTCGTCTAATGTCTTTAAGGTCGAATTTAGCAAGTTCGGAATGGGTAACTTTAGCCATCAATGCCGAGTTCGCGCTTTGCTTCTGCGGTGATTTCATCATGGCTTTTCCATATTTCAATCATATCAACATTCTGAAGCGCAATCAAAAGCATGAAAACGTTTGTTATTTGGCAAAATATGCGGACTTTGCTCATCAAAACTCCCACAAACCGATGCCCCCCAATCATCCCTTGCCAATCGCCCTTTCGCGGATCACTATCGGTATATGGAAAGCACGAATGTCATACCCTTTCCGCAGCGCGGCGCGCCAGCTTTTGAGCAGGTAACCTTTCACCGCAAAGAGCTGGCTGCGATTTTATCAATCTACGGACAGTTGGTCGCCGCCGGTGAATGGCGGGATTATGCCATTGATATGGGCCGTGATGTTGCGACTTTTTCGGTGTTTAGGCGCATGGGGGAAACCCCGGCTTATCGCATTGAGAAAAGGCCGAAAAATGCCGCAAAACAGGGCGCGTATAGTATTATTGCCTCGGATGGCCGCGTGCTCAAGCGTGGGTCTGATCTGCGCATGACTTTGCGTATCTTCAACCGTAAACTCTTAAAGCTGGCCGATAACGAATAAGTATCGGGCTTTGCCCCCGCCTCTAATCGGTTTACACCTCGTCCGAACCTTTCGGAGATTCCCATGCGTGATTTTCATCTGCCCGGCCGGTCAACGGCCTATGCCGCCAATGGCATGTGTGCGACGTCGCATCCTTTTGCCGCGCAAGAAGCCGTCAATGTGCTGCGCGAGGGCGGAAACGCTGTTGATGCGGCGGCAACGGCGGCGTTAATGCTTGGGCTGCTGGAACCGGCGATGACCGGGATTGGCGGCGATATGTTTGCGCTGGTCTGGAAACCGGGAGAGAGCAAGCCGCGTGGCCTGAACGGCTCGGGCCGTGCACCTGCCGCGCTCAACGCCGCGATGCTGCGCGAGCAAGGGCATGAGACGATCCCGCTCGACAGCGCCCATGCGGTGAGTGTGCCGGGGGCGATTGATGCCTTTGATACGCTGCTGCGCGATCATGGGACGCGCGGCTGGGATCAAGTCCTCGCGCCCTCTATCCGGCTCGCCCGTGAGGGCCATCCGGTTGCTCCGAAAGCGGCTTATGACTGGGCCAATGAAGGTGTCGGTAAACTCAGCGGTGCGGCGCGCCAACATTTTCTCCTGAATGACCGCGCGCCAAAAGCCGGAGAGCGTTTTGCTTATCCCGCCAAAGCCGAGGCGCTGGAGTTGATCGCCAAACAGGGCCGCGCCGGATTTTATGAAGGGCCGGTTGCCGAAGACATGGTGGCCTCGCTCAACGCGCTGGGCGGTGTGCATACGCTGGATGACTTCGCGAAGACGGCCTGTACTTGGGTCGAGCCGATCTCCGGCGATTATCGCGGTACGACTTTGTGGGAGCTTCCTCCGAACGGCCAAGGCGCAACTGCGATTTTGATGGCGAAGATCCTCGCGGGCTTTGACCTTGGCTCGCTCGATCCGTTCGGTGCAGAGCGCGCTCATCTGGAGGCCGAGACCGCGCGGCTGGCGTATCACGCGCGCAATTCACTGATCGCGGATGCGGACACGCCGGGCGCAGCAGAGCGTCTTGAGCACATGCTGTCCGATGTGACCGTAGACGCCATGCGCAGCCAGATTGACCCCGCACGGATGCGGCCTGATTTGCTGGGCGAGATGGACAAACTCCACGCGCTTGGTCCGAATGGTGCGCCGCATCGCGATACGATTTATATCACTGTCATTGATAAAGACCGCATGGCCGTATCGCTGATTTATTCGGTCTTCCATGCGTTCGGCGGCGGCTTGGCTTCAACGAAATACGGCATCAATTTTCAGAACCGAGGCGGCGGGTTTTCGCTGGTCGAGGGCCACCCGAACGAGTTGAAAGGCGGCAACCGCCCGATGCACACAATCATCCCCGCGATGCTCTCAAACGGCGAGACACCGTTGGCGACGTTCGGTGTGATGGGCGGTCAGTATCAGTCCTGCGGCCATGCCCGCGCAATCTCGAACCTGCTTGATTACGGCATGGACCCGCAAGAAGTGATGGATGGTGCGCGGTGTTTTCCGCAAGACGGCAAACTCGATGTCGAACGCGGTTATGCAGCCGAAGTCGTTGAACAGCTTCACGTCATGGGCCACACAATCAACCGCGATATCGGTCCCATTGGCGGCGGTCAGATGATCTTGCTCGACCATGCAAATGGCTGCCTCGTCGGAGGCTCCGACCCCCGCAAAGACGGCGTCGCGCTGGGCTGGTGATCATAAAAAAGTCGGCGCTCGCATGGAACGCCGACTTTCTATTCTTGGTTTTTAGTGATCGGTATGACTAATCTCTGAGAGCAAACGCTTACTCCGCCGCGACCTGTGCGTCTTCGCTGGCGAGGTCACGCAGCACGTAGTGCAACACGCCGCCATTTTTCACATAGTCGATTTCGACCGCTGTATCGATCCGGCAAAGCAGGTCGATTTCTTTGGTCTCACCATTGGCAAACTCGACGGTCGCTTTAACGGTTGAGCGCGGTTCCATATCGCCCTCAAGACCCGCAACGCTGATCACTTCATCGCCGGTCATGCCGAGGCTTTCACGGCTGTCACCGCCGGTAAATTCCAGCGGGATCACGCCCATACCAACGAGGTTCGAGCGGTGAATACGTTCAAAGCTTTCCGCGATCACGGCCTTCACGCCAAGCAGCGCCGTGCCTTTCGCCGCCCAATCACGCGATGATCCTGTGCCGTATTCTTTACCGGCAACAACGACGAGAGGCGTGCCTTCATCGGCGTATTTCATCGCCGCATCAAAGATCGGCATGACTTCACCCGAAGGAACATGGCGCGTCACGCCGCCTTCTGTACCCGGTGCCATCTGGTTGCGAATGCGAATATTGGCGAATGTGCCGCGCATCATCACTTGGTGATTGCCGCGCCGCGCGCCATAGCTGTTGAACTCGCGCACAGGCACTTGGAAGCTTTCCAGATATTGCGCAGCGGGAGACACTTTCGCAATCGACCCGGCAGGCGAGATATGGTCAGTCGTGATCGAGTCCGCCAGCAAAGCGAGAATGCGCGCTTTCTCGACATTCTTGATCTCACCAACTTCGGGCGTGATGCCTTCAAAGTATGGCGGGTTCTGAACATAGGTAGATCCCGCAGGCCAGCCATAGGTTTCGCCGCCCTCGGTTTCGATACCTGCCCATTTCTCATCGCCGGTAAAGACATCGGCATATTGGGATTGGAAGGCTTCACGGGTAACAGTCTTTTCGACCAGCTCGGCAATTTCCTGAGCGGTTGGCCAGATGTCTTTCAGGAACACATCATTGCCGTCCTGATCCTGACCGAGTGCAACGGTGGTGATGTCTTCGGTCAATGTGCCAAGGATGGAATAGGCAACAACCAACGGCGGCGAGGCGAGATAGTTCGCGCGCACATCCGGGTTCACACGGCCTTCAAAGTTCCGGTTGCCGGACAGAACCGAACACGCAACGATATCTTCTTTGTTGATGGCTTCAGAGATCGGCTCCGGCAGTGGACCGGAGTTTCCGATACAGGTCGTACAGCCATACCCGACAAGATCGTAACCCATCTCATCAAGATGCTTTTGCAGGCCGGAATTCGTCAGATATTCCGTGACGACTTTAGACCCCGGGGCGAGCGATGTCTTTACCCATGGTTTTGGCTTAAGGCCCTTTTCATTGGCCTTTTGCGCGACCAGACCTGCACCGATCATGACGTAAGGATTGGACGTGTTGGTGCAGGACGTAATGGCGGCGATAACGACATCGCCATCATTCATCGAATAGTCGGCATCTGCAACGGGAGCCGATTTCGCATCACCGCCGCGCTGTTCCGAGATCATTGAGTTGAATGCGTTCGAGGCTTCTTTGAGCAAGATGCGATCTTGTGGACGCTTAGGTCCCGAAATCGCAGGCTCCACTGTGCTCATGTCGAGGGACAGCGTAGAAGAGAATACAGGGTCAGGCGTCTTAGCATCACGCCAAATGCCTTGAATTTTTGCATATCCTTCGGCGAGCTGAATGCGGTCTTGGTCGCGGCCTGTGGTTTTCAGATAACGCAGGGTTTCTTTATCGACCGGGAAGAACCCGCAGGTCGCGCCGTATTCAGGCGCCATATTCGAGATCGTCGCGCGATCAGCCAGCGGCAGGTTATCTAATCCGTCGCCATAGAACTCAACGAATTTACCGACAACACCGTGTTCGCGCAGCATCTCCACGACCCGCAAAACGAGGTCAGTGGCGGTGACGCCCTCTTTGATATCGCCCGTCAGTTTAAAGCCGACAACTTCAGGGATCAGCATCGAAATCGGTTGTCCGAGCATCGCGGCTTCGGCTTCGATTCCGCCAACACCCCAACCGAGAACAGCAAGGCCATTGACCATCGTCGTGTGAGAATCCGTGCCGACTAGCGTATCAGGATAGGCAACCCGCGCGCCGTCTTTATCATCGTCTACCCAAACAGTTTGGCTCAGATATTCGAGATTCACCTGGTGACAAATGCCGGTTCCCGGAGGGACAACGCGGAAATTGTTGAACGCGCCTTGGCCCCATTTCAGAAATTCATAGCGCTCGCCGTTGCGTTCGTATTCGCGCTCTACATTGGCTTTAAAGGCCATTGGCGTGCCGAAATTATCGACCATTACCGAGTGATCAATGACCAAATCGACAGGCGTCAGCGGGTTGATTTTTTGCGGATCGCCTTTGAGTGCCTTCATCGCGTCGCGCATGGCGGCCAGATCAACAACTGCAGGAACGCCGGTGAAATCCTGTAACAGAATACGGGCAGGGCGATAGGCAATCTCTGCATCGGATTTGCCGCCATCTTCGACCCATTTCGCGAAAGCCTTAATGTCGTCAACCGTAACCGTCTCGCCGTCTTCATTCCGCAACAGGTTTTCAAGAACCACACGCAAGGAAGAGGGCAGGCGTTTAAGGTCGCCTGCTCCGGCTTCTTCTGCGGCGTCAATGGAATAAATAGCGTATTCTTCGTCGCCGATCTTTAATTTGCGGCGGGTGTTAAGCGAATCGTTGCCGGTTGAAACAGTCATAGAAAATCCCTTCGGAAACCGCGATCAGCGCGCAAGTTGATGCTGCGCTGAAGGCGCTAAATGATCTCTCGCGCACGTATAAGGCTGTTTTTGCATCAGGGCAATGCAGCTTGATGCAGTGCAGCATAATGTGAAGGGCGAACATATAATCAATAAATTAAAGGAAACGTGACCCGCGCGTTGGGCAAAGCGTCCTATATGCTTTTGCCTCTGAATAGTCCTATATTTGAGGAAGGCTCCACACTCTAAAGGACAGGCCATCGTCTCGGAGAGGAATTTCTATGAAAGTACTATTTTTGGCGGGGGTAATTGGGATTTCGGCGACAACGGCCATGGCCCATTCGCCGCTCAAGGCCACAACTCCGGCAGATGGCGCCAAAGTTGAGCAGACACCCGAAGAATTATCGTTCGATTTTAAAGGGAAAATCCGCCTAACCCGCGTGACCGTCACGGTTGCAGATGACACGGACATCGACTTGGATTTAAGCGGGCATAAGAAATTCGCCACAGATTATGCCCTGCCGATAGAAGACATGGGCAGCGGCGTATACGAGGTCGAATGGCGGGGACTTGGGACGGACGGCCATGCCCAAAAAGGCACGTTTAATTTTACCGTTGAATAGAAATGCCTGAAGTCTGGGGATTGGCAACAATTGCCGCTAAATTTGCGCTTTATGTTGGTGTCTTAAGCGCGGCGGGTACTGTTTTCGTGGCGCAGATTTTTAAACTGACCCCTTACCGGGCGTCTGCGCTGTTTTTCGCAAGCCTCGGTCTTGTTGCTTCGCTTCTCGTGTTCTCATTAGGCGGCGCTATTCTAACAGGCGATGCGGGCGGGATGATTGACCCCGAGATGCTGGGCCTGCTTTGGAGCACGCCGGTCGGGACGGCATTAATCTATCGCGTTGTAGGGCTTGGCCTCTTGATTACAGGCGTCTTTATGGGCCACGTCGGGCTTTTTATATCAGTGTTGGGTGGCTCTATTGCCATCTGTTCATTCAGCTATGTCGGGCATATCGCAGATCATAACAGTGCTTTGCTCAGTTTCGTATTAGCGATTCACCTGATTGCCATCGCATTTTGGATTGGCATTCTGACACCGCTTAAGCGCTTGGCCTCAAATGCGGAGACACGGCCAAAGGCCGCAGAGATCGGCCATCAATTCGGAATAATTGCTTCAATTACCGTGCCTCTATTGATCTTGGCGGGCGGCTATATGGGATATGTTCTTCTGGGATCGCTAAGCGCGTTGATCGGCACGGGTTACGGCCAAGCTCTGATCTTGAAAGTTATCCTCGTCGTGGTGTTGTTGGCTTTGGCCGCAGCAAATAAATTGCGGTTCATCCCTGCCTTGAAAGCGGGTGATCGAGAGGCGGCAGCAAGTCTTATCAGATCAATATCGCTCGAATGGTCGGCTATTCTGGGAATTTTAGCGATCACAGCGATTTTGACCTCTACCCTGACATTGCCGTGATGAAACGACCAGTAGGATACGAGTGTTACGCTGTTTTCAGCCGTAGGTAAGCTCGTTCCGCGCGCTTCATTCCGGTTGCGGCGGCAAACCTCTTCATACGCAATGGCGAACGTAAGTTTGTCAGCCGGTCAGTGTCGAAGCCATAAACCGCCAACACGCGCGTCACCCTGTTGTGCTCATCTCGAAAGGGCAGCAACAGGCGGGTGAAATTGAACGGCGCTCCTCCGGCAGTATGCGCAGAAACATTAGTCAATGTGACACGGCCATAGCGAACAGCGTCATTGAACTCTGGCAAGGACTGAGTGAGATGCTCTGGCGCAAAAACCTCGTCAAAGCTCTCACCTCCGCTTTCACCGAAAGCGATTTGCACCATTTTTCCTTCAATACGTTGACGGAAAGAAATGCGCTCTTCATCGCGTTCAACACCAAGAAGGGCTGAGACCGGCAAGGCATCTTTAATACGCTCGGGGCGAAAATTTGCACGCAGTGGTGCAATCCCATCCGTAGACAGCCGACGCCATTCGGCCAGTGCGAGAGTTTGTCTTGCATCAAGCGCGCTGGTTGGACGGGCGGCTTGTATGGGCTGACGGGATCGTGCGGCACTGTCCGTAGTGATCATATTGTCCATCGCCGCCTCGTATCCTGATAATCGTAAAGTGGCGTAACTATTCGGTGACGGAGGTTAACAAGCCGTTAGCCAATTTAAATTCTCGATTAATTTTTCCGCTCGTCTTGGGGCAGGGTTCGAGACTCAGATTGCAAGACCCGATCATAGTCTTTAAGGGCGTCTTATATGTCTGAAACCAAGGAAAATACTGGCGCGCGGGTGGTGACACTTGGTTGTCGCCTCAATGCCTATGAGGGGCAGGTTATCCGCGAGCAGACCCGTGCGGCGGATTTGGATGATGCCGTGATCGTTAACACTTGCGCGGTGACCGGCGAGGCCGTCAGGCAAGCCCGGCAAACAATCCGGCGGTTGCGGCGCGAAAACCCGAATGCCAAGCTGGTGGTGACAGGCTGCGCGGCTCAGGTAGAGCCGGAAAGCTTTGCTGAAATGGGCGAGGTTGACCTGGTTCTCGGCAACGCGGAAAAAGTTGATGCGGCACAATGGCGGCGCATTGCTGGCGCGAATGATTTCGGCATCGGCGAAGCTGAGAAAATCCGCGTTAATGACATCATGGATGTGCGGGAACACACCCCGCATATGATTGATTGCCTGTCAGAGCGGACCCGCGCCTTTATTCAAGTCCAGAACGGCTGTGACCATCGCTGCACGTTTTGCATTATTCCCTTCGGGCGGGGTAACGCGCGTTCGGTTCCGGTCGGAGAATCGGTCGAACAAGTAAAGCGCGTTGTTGCAGCGGGCCACCGCGAAGTGGTGCTGACTGGCGTTGATCTCACATCCTACGGCCCGGACCTTCCCGGTTCGCCGCGATTGGGAACATTGGTGCAAGCCATCCTCAAGCATGTGCCGGAATTGCCGCGCCTGCGCCTCTCGTCCATTGACTCGATTGAAGCCGACCCCGCGCTGATGGAGTGCATGACTGAGCCCCGCTTGATGCCGCATCTGCATTTGTCGCTTCAATCCGGGGATGACATGATCCTCAAACGCATGAAGCGGCGGCACTTGCGCGATGATGCAATCCGCTTTTGCGATGATGTCCGGGCGCGGCGGCCTGATATCGTGTTCGGCGCTGATCTCATCGCGGGCTTTCCGACGGAAACCGAAGCGATGCACCGACAATCCCTCGCGCTGTTGGAAGAGTGCGGGCTGACATGGTTGCATATTTTTCCGTATTCGCCGCGCAAAGGTACACCCGCTGCTAAGATGCCACCCGTTGATGGTGGGGTGATCAAGGCGCGTGCGGCAGAGTTGCGCGCGGCAGGGGGCGCAAGGCGTCAGGCTTATCTCGCGTCACGGATAGGCCAGCAAGAGCGCGTGTTGATCGAGCGCCCCGATATGGGCCGCTCGGAAGGCTTTTCTGAGGTCCGCTTTAACGACCCGCAAACGCAGGGCGATATTGTCGAGGTAACGATTGCCGGTACAGAGGGCGATTACCTCAAGCCATCGTATTGAGCATCCAGCCAATCAGAACCACTTGCGGCACGGTTAGCAATGGCAACAACAGCGCAGCCTTCAACCGCCCCGTGACCTCTTTCAAGACAAGCATTTCCGTATAATCCGTCGCGGCTCCGGCCATCAGGAATGTAAAGGCATTCCCCGGCGCAGAAGCACGGCTCATCAGGTCGGCGGCAATCGGGACCGAGCCTTCCGAGCAGACCTCGATGATCGTTGCTGCCAGCAACGTGGTCAAAAGGCCGATAAATGTCGCGCCGAACCATGTCGCAAAAATTTCTGTCGGCACAAATGTCTGGATCAAAGCGGCCAGAACAACACCAAAGAACAACCAGCGCAGCACCATCCGGCTCGCGGTAACGGACCGCCGCGCGATGTCTTTCGCAAAATCAAGATCAAAGCGTTGGGCGCGCAGTCCAGCCTTAGCCTCACGCCACAACTGAAAGTCTTCCGGCAGGTCGATGCGGTTTTCATTCGGCTTCACCTTGCCGGCGCGCTCTAGTGCTTCGACGATAAATCCGGCGATAAAAGCAATGACCAGCGAGGCCACAATAAACACCAGCATCCATCCCCAACCCATCATCACACCCATGATGATCGTCAACGACAGGGAGTTCCACGGCGAGGCAATCAGAAAGGCAAAGACTTGCCCGAGGCTCGCCCCGCGCTCATATAGCTTTGCACCGACCATCAGGACGCCGTGATTGCACAGATCAAGGAAGAACCCCGCGAGGACCGCACGGCCCAGACTTTTCGTGCTTTGATCGCGGCCAATAATGCCGATGACAAACTCGCGCGGCACACGGTCGATCAGGCCCACGGCAACCATACCGATGAGGATACCCCACCACATAATGTGCATCATATCGCGAATGGCGTGGGTGAAATGGCCCAGCCCGAATACAGCGTCATGGCTAAGCACGAAGGAGGCAAGGTAAGAGACAAGAATCGTCAATCCCGAACCCCAAAGCAGTAAATCGCGCTTACGCGGCTTTCCACTCGCATCAGCCTGCACTCCGCCCCCGCAACAAGCCGAGGCTTTTGCCATGCCGGGTGTGATGTGAACCGAATCGGTCATCGTGATCGTCTCCAGATTACAGAGCCAATCTACGCCTTCCAGTAACTGGAGACTCAAGGATTTTTATAGGGATGAAGCTTATGGTGGATTTTTTATCCGGTATCTTGAACGAAAAACGCCGCCCCAATTGAGGGCGGCGAATTTGAAATCGGTTCTGGCGATTGTCTACGAGATCGCCATACGAAAATTATGCAGCGCGCTTGACCAGCACTGTTTCCAGCTTTTCCGCCGCTTTGCTTTCGTCGATTTTCTCGACAGCAGCGAGTTCGCGGGCAAGGCGCTCGAAGGCCGCTTCATAAAGCTGACGTTCGGAATAGGATTGCTCCGGCTGATCGTCTCCCCGGTGCAGGTCGCGCACGACTTCTGCGATGGAAACCAGATCGCCTGAGTTGATCTTTTGCTCGTATTCCTGAGCGCGGCGCGACCACATCACGCGCTTCACACGCGCACGGCCATTCAGAGTACCAAGCGCTTTGCCAATCGTGTCTTTGTCAGACAGAGGGCGCATACCGCTGGTCGTTGCCTTCGCGGTCGGAACCCGCAACGTCATTTTGTCCTTTTCGAAGGACACAACAAACAACTCCAGCTTCGTTCCGGCGATTTCCTGTTCTTCGATTGAGGTAATCCGACCAACCCCGTGCGCAGGATAGACGATGTAATCATCTTTGCGGAACGGAGACTTTTTCGAAGATTTTGCAGATTTTGCCGCCATGTGTGGTCTCCATTCCTAATTGAAGGCCAAGACCAATTTCTACGCCCCAGCTATTGGGCGTTTTTCAGGGTGCTCAAAATTCAGCGCGTAAGGCAAAAAAAACGCACTTATGAAAGTGCGAATTAGCCTATTCCCTGTGGCGAAATGGTCTGCCCGTGTTCTTTGATAATCTATTATGTAGTATACATAAATCTGCGACTTTTTCAAGGTGCAGTGCAGAAAAATAAGGGAAAATTGAATCAATCCCCCTCGCCGGGCGCCTCAGAAAAGTATTTCGCGAGTTTTCCTTCTTCGCCGTCATATTTTTCCGCATCCGGACTTTGATCGCGTTTCACGGTGAGGACAGGCCAGATCAAAGAATATTTGTGGTTCAGCTTAATCCAGTCTTCCACGCCCGGTTCCGTATCCGGAAGGATCGCATTTGCAGGGCATTCCGGCTCACAAACCCCGCAATCGATACATTCATCAGGGTGAATCACGAGCATATTCTCCCCCTCATAAAAGCAATCGACAGGGCAAACCTCCACGCAGTCCGTGTATTTGCATTTGATGCAATTATCGATGACGACATAAGTCATGGGGGAGTGTCCTGAAAGATCGTGTTCTTCACGGCATTTAATGTGCAGATCGCTTCGGGGCAAGGCGTTCTGGTATTCATTCTGTGAAGAAAGACATTTGGACCACAGATGGCCGGATAAACGGGCACAATATTTCACATACGTTGAATTATCGGTGAGCAGGTTCTCCAAATGATTGAAAAACCTGTTGGCTACCGAATCAGCCAAGCTTTGAGCTATGGCCCTTCGTCTCGATACCGTTCCATTTCCCGACGATCCCGCTTTGTAGGGCGTGGGCCCGTGCGGACCTCCTCGACACGGGGTTTATGCTCGGGCGGTGACAGGTCTTCGTACAGCGCTTGCGCTTCCGGTGCGGGGCCGCGACGCTTTCCAATATCGATGATCTTTATCACGCGGATATGCGACCCTTGAGGGAAGGTCAGCACATCACCGGGTTTTACTGTCCGGCTTGGTTTAGTGCTGCGCTCGCCATCTATGCGAAGGTTGCCGTCACTGACAAACCGGGAAGCGAGGCTGCGCGATTTTAAAAACCGCGCATACCAGAGCCATTTATCGACGCGGATTGTAGAGGCCGTGTCATCGCTCACTTCTCGTCTTTCAGACGTTGCAGGATTGCGAATGGCGAATCCGGGTCCATTTGACCGCCCTGTTTCGGAGGGGCAGATTTGAACGTCTGAGGTTGTTGCTTGGGCGGAGGACGTCCCTTTCCGCCTTGTTTGTGGCGGTTGGGGCGTCCTTTGCCGCCGACATTCTCAGCATGGGCTTTTCGAGCGCCGGGTCCGGTCGTAACGGCCTTAGCGGGTCCGGCATCGCCGCCCGGAGGTCCATTGCCGCGTTGTTGCTTTCCACCTTCAGCCGGTTTTCGCCGGTTTGTGTCACCCCGTTGTTGGCGACCTCGGGGAAGGATGCGGAATGTGTAGAACACCTCAGTTTCCGCCGGTACATCCGGTTTAGGT
>CALKBI010000015.1 GCA_937990185.1 uncultured Neomegalonema sp.
CCGCTTTAAAGACGGTTATGGTCCTGTTGGCGCGTACTTCCTGCACCTCAAGACCTACACCCAAAACGGCATGGGCGAAGAGTACGAATCCAAGTGGTTCCCAGAGCTGCAAAAAATGGTTGGTAAGGAATACCTCGACCCTGAGGCGTCCCACGTCACCCACCGCCCAATTCCGACATGCCTGCGGAACCACGCGCTCATCAGCGAAGTGAACGCAGGCCGTGGCCCGATCCACATGGTCACGATGCACTCGTTCCAAGATCCGCACCTCGAAGAGGTTGGCTGGGAAAACTTCCTCGGCATGACGGTTGGCCAAGCGGTTCTTTGGGCGGCGACGGATGTTGATCCGAAGAATGAAAACCCTGAGCTGACCACCTCTGAGCCATATGTGATGGGTTCGCACGCGACTGGTTCCGGCGCATGGTGTTCCGGTCCTGAAGATGTGTCACCAGATGAGTATTTCTGGGGCTATAACCGCATGACGACCGTTGAAGGTCTGTTCGGCGCTGGGGATGCTGTTGGCGGAACACCGCACGCATTTTCCTCCGGTTCGTTCACCGAAGGTCGCCTTGCTGCGAAAGCCGCGTGTAAATATATCGACGACGGCAAAGCCGAAGGCATTGTGGTTTCTGATGCGCAGGTCAATGGGCGCAAAGAAGAAATCTTCAAGCCGATGGAACACTACAAAATCTATCGCAACGCCATCGTCGCCGGTACGGTCAACCCGCACTACATCAACCCACAGCAAGGTCTTGAGCGCCTGCAAAAGCTGATGGACGAATATTGCGGCGGCGTAACGGTCAGCTACATGACCAACGAGAAACTGCTGAGCATCGGCCTGAAAAAACTCAAGCTGATGGAAGAAGATCTCGAAAGCATCGCGGCGGCAGACGTTCACGAATTGCTGCGCGCATGGGAGCTGAAGCACCGTCACCGCGCGGCTGAATGTGTGACCCAGCATACCCTGTTCCGCAAGGAAACACGCTGGCCGGGCTACTATTACCGAGGTGATTACATGAAGGTCGATGATGAGAACTGGCACGTTCTGACCGTTTCCCGTCGTGACCCTGAAACGGGCCAATACACGATGGAAAAAGCACCTTGTTATCACTTGGTCGGCGAAGAAGAAAAAGCTGCGGAAGCCGCTTCAGGTGTTGGACAGACGCAAGCTGAAGAACTCGTACCGGCGCAATAACGCAAGGTATGTCTTCAAAATCGGCCTTCCCTGTCACGGGGGAGGCCGCCTTATTTGTTTGATGATTTAACGGATCGAGATCAACGCGCGTGAGCATAATTTTCAAAACGGATGAAGAGATCGAAGGCATCGCAGAGGTTCTGTGGCGTGACCTCGTGACCAATTCAAACGAGGGCAAGTACGGTGATTTCACCAAAAACTTTGCGCGCCCGTTTGCGAAAGCAATGAATCAGGTCGAGGCCGGGCATCAATTCGCGAACAGCGAGTTGGCACGCAACCTTGCACCCGATCCTGATTTTCTCGGTATCATCCGTCGCGGCGACCACGTCACCGTTCTTTACCGTCAGAAAAGCACCACCAAAGATGGTGAGTGGCTTGGCCGTTTGGTTCTTGGCCTGGAAGATGAACAAGTGCGCATTTTTGGCGCGACAATATTCTAGGGCATGAGCATGAGTGATATTATCGGCGACGGAAAATTTGTTGAGCTGACCTATAATGTCAGTGACAAAAAAACCGGCCATGTCCTCACGACCGTAGAATTTCCGCTTGGCTACATCCATGGCCATACCGAAGTACTTGCACCGTTCGTCCATCGCCAGCTTGAGGGCAAAAAGGCGGGCGAAGAGATTGAAGTCGAAATCGACGGAAACGAAATCTACGGTGCGCGAGACGAGTCTCTCGTCTTTACAGACCGCATCGAAAACGTGCCCGAAGCGTTTCGCAAGGTCGGCAATACGATCCTGATGGAAAACGATAAGGGCCAGACGAAAAGCTTTCTGGTCACGCGCATGGATGACATGACGCTCACCGTTGATGGCAACAATCCCCTCTGCGGACGTGAAGTCATCTTCACCTTGCAAGTTCTGACAGTGCGCGACGCAACACCGCAAGAAGTCGAAGCCGGCGGCGCGATCCTGCCAGAGCCGGATATTGATCCATCCTTGCTAAAGCCAACGTAATTACGATTTTGAGATTAACTGAACAACCACGACAAGAGGTAAATTATGGGTAACGTAGACGCAAAAGCGCCGGTTCCTGAGGGAAAAACGCCTTACTACACAACACGCCAAATGGCCCCGAATGAAAAGGGTTTTGTCGGGTACGAAACTGTATGGAATGAATTCCATAAGGAAGTTCCTTACGAGACACCGAAGCGTCCATAAGCGTCTGCTTCGTCTGCGGCCAAGCGATAGAGTTTAGCTGAAAGGCTTGTTACGCTGTGCGTGACCCTTTCAGCGGCTGTTCGATTTTTACGCTAGGCTTCGCGCTCTATTGCGCCAAATCAATAAAACACCTTGCGCTGTTTGCCTAAAGACACGCGATTTTTCGGGAGGCTTCTCATGCCAAAACTTGTCCCACCTCACGGATCAGATGAGGTCAAGCCTCTCCTCTTGCCGGAAAGCGACCGCGCTGAGGAAATGAAAGAAGCGGAAACGCTTACGAAAGTTCCGCTCACCAGCCGCGAAGTCTCCGATGTCTTTATGTTCGGGATGGGAGCTTACACCCCGCTTGACGGCTTTATGACCGAGGCCGATTGGCGCGGTGTTTGTGCTGACATGAAGCTGGAAAACGGTGTTTTCTGGCCGATCCCGATCACGATGTCGGCTTCGGAAGAACTCGCCGGAAAGATCAAAGTCGGCCAAGAAGTTGCTCTGACAGATGGCGAAAGCGGTGAAATTCTTGCAACAATGTCGGTCGATGAGATTTACGCAATCGACAAAGAGTTCGAATGCTCAAACGTCTACCGCACCACGGACGTGGCGCATCCGGGCGTACAAAAAGTCATGGAGCAGGGCGCGTACAATCTCGGCGGGCGTATCCGCGTCATATCCGAAGGCGAATACCCGTCGAAATATCCAGACCTCTATCTGCGGCCTCTTGAATCCCGTGCTTTGTTTGAAGAAAAAGGCTGGTCCCGTGTTGCCGCCTTCCAAACCCGCAACCCTATGCACCGCAGTCACGAGCACCTCGCCAAGATAGCCGTTGAAGTCACCGATGGCGTCTTCATCCATCAGGTTCTTGGTAAACTGAAACCGGGCGATATTCCGGCTGAGACGCGCACCGAAGCGATTCAGGCGATGATCGACAATTACTTCGTCAAGGACACCGTGGTGCAAGCGGGCTATCCGATTGAGATGCGCTATGCCGGTCCGCGCGAAGCCTTGCTTCATGCTCTGATCCGTCAAAACTTCGGATGCTCGCACCTGATTGTCGGGCGCGACCATGCTGGTGTTGGCGATTATTATGGCCCCTTCGATGCCCATCACATCTTTGATGAAATTGGCGAAGATGCGCTGAAAACCCAAGCGTTGAAAATCGACATCACATTCTATTGCCGCAAGTGCTATGGCATGGCGACGGGCAAAACCTGCCCGCATAGCCGCGAAGATCAAATTCAGATTTCCGGCACGGAACAGCGTGAGATGCTCTCGAACGATGCCGACATCCCGGCAGAGTTCAGCCGCCCTGAAGTCGTTGCCGTGCTGAAGAAATACTACGCTGGTTTGAAGTCTGCGGGCTAAAGCGACACGATGCTGATTGCGCATATCTCGGACACGCATATCGCTCTTGATACGCCTGATTCAGAAACGCGCATCAGCGACTTCGAGCGCACGATTGCCCATATCAATGCGCTCGATCCGCAACCGGATGTGATTTTTCACACCGGCGATCTTGTCCAAAATGGACGCCTAGACGAATACACCCACGCGGTTGAAATTTTGGCAGAAGCCCGCGCGCCCGTCTACGTCATTCCGGGCAATAAAGATGATCGCGTAAACCTTCGGTCCGCTTTTGTAGGGGCTAGTTATCTCGATAGAAAATCGCCGTTCATTACCTATGCGATTGACGATTTCCCAGTCCGCCTGATCGCGCTCGACACCCTCGATCCGGGGAATAACAAAGGTGATTTCTGCGCGGATCGTGCAAGTGAATTGACGGCTCTGCTATCGACAAATCACACAAAACCTACGGCTGTCTTCGCCCATCATCCGCCCTGCAAAATCAATGTCGGACCGGAGCCTTGGAACTTTGTCACCGATGAAGCGATGCAGCGTCTCAGTGAACCGTTACAGCAATCAGAAAATGTAATCGCGGTTTTCTGCGGCCATGTGCATCGCCCGGATTTCGGTGAGATCGACGGAACACCTGTTACCGTCATCCCCTCAATTGCTACATCGTTGCGGTGGGGAGAATACCCTGAGGCAATAAAAAACTGTCCGATTTATTTCCTGCACAGTTACGATCCAGCAACCGGCTTTTCCACGGCGTCCCAAGTGGTTGACCATCAATAGCTCGCTAAGATTTTGACTCTCCCCGAAAACGCGCGATTATCAAGCGGCGCATGTTGGTCACAAACTTGGGGACACACCGATGGATTACGCCGCCGCGAAACAGACGGATGTTGCCGAAATTCCGGTCATAGACATCTCGGGTTTGATGCAGACCGGAGAAACCGCTCAAGCCGCTGCCGCTATCCATGAGGCCGCAACCCGTGTGGGTTTCTTTTATCTCTCCGGCCATGGCATCGCCCCTGAACTGATGGCACAGGCTTTCGCCGTTACGCGAGATTTCTTTGACCAACCCGAGGCCGTCAAAGCCTCCGCTGCCGTTGATACCAATCAACGTGGTTGGATGGCGACGGGCATGGCCACGATGGAGGGTGCTGCCACCCATGATCTGAAAGAAGTCTTCTTTTGGGGCGCGCCAGATCACCCGCCCGAGAATCGCTGGCCCGCCGATTACCCCCGCCTACAAACCGAGATCACCCCTTATTACCGAGCCGTCTGCGGTATCGGGAACGCGGTGCTGCGCGCGATTGCGGCGGGTTTTGATTTACCGGCTGATACGTTTGAAGCCGCGTATGAGCGGTCAATGGCGCGCGGCCAACTCGTCTATTATCCGCCCTCGACCGTCGATGATGAAACAGAACAACGCTTCGGCGTCGCACCCCATACAGATTTCGGAGTGCTGACGTTTCTCTTGCAAGACAACAATGGCGGCTTGCAGGTCCGAAATCGGGATGGCGATTGGATCGAAGCCCCGCCGATCCCCGGTACGCTGGTTTGCAATATAGGCGACCTGCTGCAACGCTGGACCAATGACCGCTTTGTCTCAACACTTCATCGCGTGATTAATAGATCCGGCAATAAGCGTCACTCGATCCCGGTCTTCTTTGACCCCAGCCCAGATGCAATCATAGATCCCCGCGCGCTTGGCACGCCGGATGCCGAGGCAAAACATGATCCGATAACAGCCGCCGGCCACATCGCGGCACGAAACAAAAAGACGTTCTCGCAATACAAGTCGTAAGGATGGACTGACCCTTCAGGTAAAAAGAGACAGTCCAGAGCAACCTCTTAATTGCTATGCCCGGAGTGATCTTTCTTTGCGCCATGACCGCTATGATCTTTGGCTTTCGAAGAGCGCTTGCGCTTTTCGACATTGAACGTGACGTCAACGGAACCGGCATTCTCAAAGGAAAGCGTCACGTCGTTCTGCTCCCCTTCTTTCAGGCGCTTCTTCAAGCCCATGAACATCACATGCAACCCGCCCGGTTCAAAGCTGACGGTTTCGCCTGCCGGAATAACAACGCCATCATGCTGATGCAGCATCTTCATAACGCCGTCTTGTTCTTCAGATTTATGCAGCATTGTGCGCGGAAAGTCCGAGCTGATCGAGATCAAGCGATCGTCCTCATCCCCATGATTGGTGATCGTCATATACCCGGCGGCGGTAACAGAGCCGGGCGGGGTCGCAAAGCTTTTGGGGTGCGCGATGCTGAGATCACCGACTTTATAATCATCAGCAAAGGCAACGTTTGAAGCCAGCACTGCAACAGCAGCAACCAGAACGGTCTTGAAAAATGTCATATCAATACTTCCATAGGAACGCGGCAGGCCGCGCATAAATCTGAGTCGAAAATAATCAGACGATGGAAGAGGGCGGCGCACGGGCATTGCGGGTTGCTTGTTGTGTACTGGCAATCAGGCCGGATATAGCCGTTACAAGGTAAAATCCTTCGACCTGCCGCGAAATCTTGCAATCGGAAACACTAGGAGTATCCGACGCAGGCATCAGACACAGCACGCAATGCGCGTCGTGATGGGCTTGCCCTTCGCCATCCGGCGCACAGAGCATTCCGGCGGCGGCATAGGCGGCCTTTACTTCATCCGCTGGCATCCGCCCCGGCACAGGACACAAAAACGCCGCCAGCACCAGCGCAAGAACCGCGCGATGCCAAAGGGTCTTTAGAGCTGGAACAGTCAGGGTCACAAGCGATTCCGGTTTATTTCAGGTCGCGATACCACGTCTCGTGGCTTCCTTGCCAGTTCTCCATACCCGGCTTGGTCAAACAGCCGCGCGGCGAAACATAGCTATCGATTCGGCGTCTTGGCTTCTCATGCCAACGAATATTGAACGCCCACATTTTAGGAAAAAAATAGAGGCTGTCATAAGGCAAATGATCGTGAACCCACCAGGCGAGCTTTTGCCACCCGCCTTCTTCGGTTACTTGCTCAACAAAACCGGGAACAACGATGGTTGCCATAGCCCCCATATAACCGTTCTTATCTCTTACATCCCAGATATGCGCAGCGGCAGTGTGCTCGTCCGTGCCGCATGACCAGTTGTTTTTATTTCCCAGCGTATTCACTTCTGAAGTGCGATGACCAGAACGAATAATAATTCGCCCCCAGCGCGCGTTCAGCGGCTCGAGCAATTCTTCACACAATCGCGTGCCTGCTGCGATGGCGAGGTCAGGGTTTTCCGGTACGTTCTTCAGGCCATGCATCTGAGCGATTTCAGAATACAGAAATTCCCGCATTTGAAAGTGCTTTGATAATTGTACGCGGCCAAGCGTTTCCAATGCGCGAACCGTTTGCGGGCTTCTCATCGCCCCACCTTTCGGGTGAGTTCCTGCCACCACGGATCAGCCGCGAGCGCACGCCTTAACGGAGTATCTGTCGCGACGGGCGCGCAGTTGATATATTCCTCGGCGGCAGCGAGGCTTTCTCCGCTCAGAGACTTGAGGTAATCGATGCCGCGCGCAACGGTGAACCCGTCAAAATTCCCGTTCAGATCCGTCCAAACCGCACCGGCGGCATTTTCAGCCACGCACCATTCTCTTACCAGATCGGCCACACCGCCGTAGTTGGATTGTTGACTGTCATCGGTCAGGTCGACCCAACCGATATGATCCAGCTCCGTGCGTTCCCGTGCGGCCAGATCATCAGCGGCCTCTGCAACGGTTCCACGAATGCTCCGAATAGCATGGCTCGGGCAAGGATCGCCAGCCTCGTCAATCACCAGTGCCAAGGCTTGTTTTCTCTTCGGCGAGATGCGCGTGAATTCCAGCGGGAATTGCGGCCCGACGTCCATGCGCCAATCGCCGGTGACTTTGGGCGCAAGATCATCGAGATCCCAAATCAGCGAACCATAACCCAGAATATAAATTGGTTTTGTCATGACTGGATCGTAGCGTCTTGACGCGAGAGAAGGAAACCCCGACCTTATGATATGATTGAAATGCGCTTTACTGCTTTTGCTGACGATGACGAAACGCGCGTCCCACATAGGAATCTCTGATGCCTGTTCGTTATGCTCCTTATGCCGATGCGCGTCAGCGCCGTAAACCGGGCTTAGCGCCGCTCGATTTTTCAACTTGGATTGAGACGGACGAATATTTTTCCGATCAAATGACCTATCGTGAGCGCCTGATTGACGAGCGTCGCGCTGTTGTTTTTGCCGAGACTGATAACAGCGAACCGGCACAAAACGAACTGCTCGAAACCTTGCTTGCAAATCTTGACGCGCGATCCGATTACGATGTTAGCGCGGCGGAGGTGCGTCGGCCTGACGGTGTTATCGTGCCTCTACGGGACGATCCTCCCGTCCTCACATCGGGTCGCTTGGCGCAGGAAGATTTTTGTGTCTTGGAGAAGGGTGCAGAGGAATACGTACTTACCTCTGCTATCCTTTGTTTTCCGTCGCGGTGGTCACTGGCCGAAAAAATCGGGCATCCCTTAACAACGATTCATGATCCGGTTCCCGATTATACCGAAGACCTCGCCAAGCGCGTGAATCGCGTTTTTGAGGGCGTCAAAACCGGCCTCCCGTTATGGCGCGCGAACTGGACAGTGCACGATCATTCCGAACTGCACCAACCCTCAGGCGGATGGAGAAAAGAAGAGGGCGGCGAGACGCTTTATATCCGTGTCGAACGTCAGACATTCGTTCGCCTGCCCAAAACCCAAGCGGTCGTATTTGGTATCCGAACTTTCATTGATCCGCTCGACAATCTTTCAGATGAACAAGCCGCTGCCTTGCTGGAACTGGTTGCGGTGCAAGACGCCGATGACATCGATTATCGCGGCGGCGAAGCGCTTCACGAAAAAATTCTCGTCTACCTCACCGCTAGGCTGGAATGATGTTTCGCCGCGCGTCACATGATCACCGCGGGATCGTAGCAAACCACAACAGTCACAAACTCAAATGATATGTCGGTCCCATCGGACCAAGCCGTATGCCTTCCCGTAATCGCGTGTAAGGAATTTTCGTCAACTCGCAAGGGAAGACCCCCGGCGCGGCACAGGCCAAGACCGCAGCGGCGATTGGTTCAAAGTCCGCGCGAAAATGAACCGTGCTTTTGACGCCGATTATTCCTGCCTTCGCGGGGTCAATTCCAAAGTGCGTAAACAGCCCAAGGTCAAGGCATTGGCTTCGCATACTCGTCACAACAACCCGCACATCTGCGCCTTCTGCGATGACTTCAAGTACAGCACTCGGTCCCAACACAGCGATCCCGCCGCCATACATTTCGCCGGTAAATTCACAATTTCCGTCACTGAGAGAGGCGACGCGAAAGCGCCCGACATAAGGGCTTTGACCTGCTTGCCCGGACTTGCCACCCAAAGCGCCTTCGATAATATTTCCGGCTCCGGTGAGGTGCGCGTGCGCGGCCATTTCGGGATCATGCATAAGACCCAGCAAAGCGCCTTGCGCGCCCTCAGTCACCAATGCGTTGAGCAGCCCCGTCGTATCCGACGTTGCCCCCGCGCCGGGATTGTCTTGCACGTCTGCAATAATAACAGGTTTATCTGTGTTGAGAGCCATCGCTGATTGTACGGCGTCTTTTGGGGATAGCAGGCCACAATCGAAAAATGCTTCGGCATCTTCAAACGCAGCGAAAATTTGATCGGCAATCCTGTCTACTTCTACTTGAGTCGGCGCATAGGCGACGATAGACGGACCCGTATCGGGAATATCAGCGGCGGTAAACCCCAGTGCTATATCCGCCCAACGATCAGGTGCAGTATCGAACTCTCCCAACACCCCATAAAGAGAACGGCACGGGTCGCTGCCGGTATATTGCGCCGAAAGCGGGATCAGATAAGGCACTTGGCGGAATGCCTTCGCTGGTCTTGCCCCCTCAATCTGAGCCAACAAATGAGACAAGCATCGCGCCCCGGTCTTGGCCATGTCGAGATGCGGATAGGTTCTGAACAATGCAATCGAGGTGCAATGCCGTATCATGCGTTCCGTGATATTCGCATGAAGATCGAGGCTAATACTAATCGGTATGTCTTCGCCTAAAGCATCGCGCAATCGGCGCAGCAATTCCCCTTCGCCATCCTCGAAACTCTCTGTAACCATCGCGCCATGCAGGTCGAGATAGATGCCATCCAGCGGCCCTGCCTCTCGTAGGCCGTCGAGTATCATCGCGCTGATCCGCTCGAAGGCTTCGTCTGTGACATGCGCGGAGGGTTCAGCGGCACACCAAAGGATTGGGATCAGTTCTATGTCAGAGTGCTGTCTCGCGGCTTTAGCAAACCCGGCGATAGGGAGGTTAATCCCTTCCGTTCCGGAAATTACCTCTGCGCCCTTTAATAATCCGGGCCACGAGTCGGCCATTTCAAAATCGGCAAAACGCGCTTTCGTTATGCCGAATGTATTTGTCTCATGTTGAAATCCGGCAATCGCGATCCGGCGCATGTTAGCTTTTCCGGTTTAGGCGTCTTCCCATTGCGCTGCTGTCTCTTCCAACAACTCGCGGAAAGTATCGGCGAATGTGTATCCAACCCATACGTTAAAGGCGCCATCCTCCCGTGCGATCCAGACGCTTATGTGATGCGCTATGGTGGCTTTGAACGTACCATCTGTAAAAGCTTGGTCGCGAAAGTCCAGAGGGGCAAGCCGGATCACCACATGCCCTGCCATCGCGCCTTCAATGCGAAAGCGTTTGCGAGAATGACAGAGGTCCGTGACTGTGCCATCTGCCTCGCTTACGCTCGGTTTCTCACCATCGAAAACAACCCATGAGCGCGGCCCCGTTCGGGCAACCCCGTTTTCGATTATACCGGGTGCTGTGGGCAATCCGGCTTGGGTGACGCCGGGCCAAAGGTTGATTTGCCACATCGCATCGCACAGGGTTTCGGTGATCGTCAGATCGGGAGTGGAGACAACAGTGTTCATTGGTTTCCATCCTTCACGATAAGAAAAGCCAAATTCAGCATTGATGAATTAGCCATGCATCCGCTCTCCTTTAGGATCGAGGAAGTGCGGCGATACAATGCGAACTTCCGTATTTCCGTCCCGCACAGGATCGGCGGAGATTGCGGTTTTTCCGTCCCAACGCTCGACGCCGCCTCTGATCAGACCAAGCCCGATCCAGTGACCCAGTTCTACGGAATATGTCACTGCAGTAATCTCACCTTCGCCGTGGCCACGCTGTTCCGTATCTGCCATCAACAGCGCACCGGCACGTAGACGCTTACCGTCGCCGGTCGGAATGATGCCGACGAGCTGCTTGCGGTCGGCATCGTGCAGACCTTCGCGCGCGGCAAGAGCCTTACCGATATAGGCCTTTTTCGAGGAGGCCATTTTGCCAAGGCCGAGATCTTCCAGAGTTGTGCGACCATCCAGCTCCGACCCGGCAACGTGGCCTTTCTCGACCCGCATCGCGCCGAGCGCCTCCGTTCCGTAAAGACATCCGCCAAGCGGCTTCGTTGCACCCCAAAGCGCATCTGCAACAGGTTCGGCATCGCCTGAGCGAACATAAACTTCGTAAGCGCGTTCACCTGAAAAGCTAATCCGAGCCAGATAGACTTTCTTGTCTGCGATGACGCCTTCACGAATGCCCATAAACGGAAACGCTTCATTCGACAGATCGCATTCCGTGGTGACAGCCTCCAGCACATCGCGCGATTTGGGACCAGCGACAGCAATGCCCGCCCATTGGTCAGACACCGATGCTACCGAGACTTTCAATTCAGGCCAGCGCGTTTGCAGATACTCTTCCAGCTTGGCCATAACACCTGCGGCGTTCGCAGTAGTCGTGGTCATCAGGAAATCATTCTCTGACAGCCGCCATGTGGTTCCGTCATCATAGACGACGCCATCATCGCGCAGCATCACGCCATAGCGCGCTTTGCCGACCGCCAGTTTGCCAAAGCCATTGACGTAAAGCCGGTTGAGAAATTCCCCTGCATCCGGTCCTTGCACCATGATCTTGCCGAGCGATGACACATCACACAGGCCGACACATTCGCGCGTGACTTTCATCTCACGTTCATAGGCGTCATCCACGGACTCGGTCGGTGTAATCGGATAATACCAAGGCCGCCACCAGAGACCCGCTTGAGTCATGACCGCATTATGCTTTTTGTTCCATGCATCCAGCGGCGTCAGGCGGTTGGGGCGGAAGTGCTGTTTAACACTGCGCCCTGCTATTGCGCCGATTGAGATCGGTGAATACGGCGGACGGAAAGTTGTTGTTCCGGTTTTTGAGACCGGCGCGCCGGTCGCCGCTGCCATCAGTGCAATACCGATGACGTTGCCGACCTTGCCTTGATCCGTCGCCATGCCAAGCGTCGTATAGCGCTTCATGTGCTCGACGGAGACAAACCCTTCTTGGTGTGCGAGGCGAATATCGCCCGTTGTCACATCATGCTGAGGATCAACAAAAGACTTCAGTTTTTTGCCGGGCAGAGTCACTTCGTAAAGTGCCATGGTTGGCGTGTTCGTACGGCGTGGTTCAGGGCGTTCGACCACAGGCGCATTCACACCCAAATCGCGCGCTGCTTCCGCTGCCGCTGCCGCACCGGACAGCCTGCACTCTTCTTCATCCCAGAGGCCTGCTGCGGAACCGCATACCTTGATCGGTTCTTTTGTCTCACCGGGCAGGAAGCAATCCATCTCCTCGCTCCAGACCGGCTTGACGCCGCGGTGCGATGTGAGATTGACAACCGGCGACCACCCGCCGGACACCGCCGCGAGGTCACAGCCGATTGATTTCTCAACACTGACTTCGCCGCTTTCGGATAATTTGCCTATTTGCAGACCTTGCAATTCGCTCCAGCCTTCGCCTTTGACCGGCACACGTCCGCGCAGCACCTCCACGCCTTCCGGCGCGTCGGGACCATGCGTTCTGGCATCCAAGAGCGTTACCTGCGCGCCGGATGCTTTGAGATCGGCGGCGGTGGCATAGCCGGAATCGTTCGTTGTGGCGATAACCGCTTCTTGCCCCGGCTTAATCGCATAGCGGTTGAGGTAAGTGCGCAGTCCGGCAGATCCCATAATGCCGGGCCGGTCATTATTGCCGAATGCGATAGGGCGCTCGATGGCCCCTGTCGCGATGATGATCTGACGAGGACGCACAATCCACATGCGCTGGCGAACCTGCATCCCGGTTTCCTGATCCGTAACACTTTCGATCAGTCCCGCGACGCATCCATCATAAAGGCCGAAAACCTGCGTCCGTAACATAACGCTGACACCGAGCGATCCGATTTTGGCGACCGCTTCTACGGCGCGGTGCGCGCCATCGGGTTGCGAAAGATAATCGCCTCCAAGCGTGAAGTCCTGCTCTGCGATAACAACATCCAAGCCAGCTTCAGCCGCTTGTGTTGCGGCGGCAATACCGGCAGGACCCGCGCCTACAACCAGAACATCGCAACTGGTATGAGCCGTTTCATAATGTGCGGGGTCAGGTTCACGTGAAGCGGTTCCCATCCCGGCGGCTTTCCGGATGATTTTCTCAAAGAGCATCCAGTCTTTCGTGCCGCCTCGAATACCGAAGAATGTCTTGTAGTAAAATCCAGCCCCAAGAAAGCGACTGCCAATATCATTCACGCGCCCGAAATCACGCGCCACCGAAGGCCATGCATTCTGACCAAAACTTTCCAATCCGCCATAGAGCGGTTGCATTGTTGCTTTGACATTCGGTTCACGCCGCGCGCCGGTCCCGACGGTGAGAATCGCGCCGCCTTCTTCTTGTCCGGCGCTCATGACGCCGCGCGGACGGTGATATTTGAACCCGCGCCCGACGATTTTGACGTTATTGGCGAGCAATGCCGATGCAAGCGAGTCTCCGGGATGACCAGCATAGCTCTTGCCGTCAAACTTAAAGCTTAGTGTCTCGTTGCGATTAATAATGCCGCCAGCGTTGAGCCGAGAGGATGAAGCACTCATGCGCTGTCTCCGTATCCATCATGTGCGTATTTCGCACTGCTGATTTCATGGGTGAGCGTATCGCGCTCAACGACCAACCAAGACCGGCATCCGCCAACATGATGCCAGTATTCCGTATGCGCACCGCGAGGATTTTTACGCAGATATACAGCATTATACCAATCTTCCGCGCTGGCATCTAAAGCGGGATATTTCACTGTTGCATCGCCCCCATAACTAAACTCGCTATGGTCGCGGTCACCGCAGAATGGGCATGGAATGATGATCATGAGTTTTTGTCCTTGCGGAACAGGCGATTGAAAAATCCGCCGGTTGGTTTTGTCGAAGCCCGCAACAGGCTCTTCATTTCTGTAATTCTGCCGTCGGCATCGAAGCGGATACGAATATCGCCATCTTCGGCTGAAGCAATAATTTCGTTTTCGCCGGTTTTCTTGACCGGCAAGCCTTCACTTTTGAAATACGCATCAAGGGCGGTCCGGTGGTTCATTTCAAAGGTACTCGTGCTCTCGGCAATAACCCGCTGGACTCTTCCGAGCCGATGTTTGTCTGGTGTCGGCGGTATTGCAGTGTGGATAGTGAGATACGCTGCACCGCCTTCATAGGGGGCGCGATAATAAGCAGCCGCTTGAGTTTCACCGACGGCAATCATCGCGAGTTCATGACAAAAGCTTTCTGCGTCATGAGTCTCTGGTTCATGCAGTTCGGGGATGTCTTTTGTGCGCCCGATCTCGCGCAGCTTTGTCGCGGCGTTCCCATCAGGTAACGGGCCCATATTCTTATTTGCCCAAGCCCAGAGCCAAGAGCCAGCCCCTTCGCCATATGATCCCAGCAATCCGATTTGCAGTTTCGGACCCTTCGCAAAGCTCAACGTCCCCGCCTGTAAATCCAAATCCCATGCCCCAGCGTTTTCGATGGCATCTGCAAGCGCGAGTTGCTTGGCATAAGAAGCCATCGCGTGATGCCCAAACAGAGTCTTAAACGCCGCCGTTGCCATCAGTGTAGTTTGGGGGTTGGCCCCATGCCTTTTTCATCAATGGCATAGCCTTTCTCGAATCGGTCGAGCGAGAAAGGTGCAGTCAATGCGTCAGGGCGGTCATTCGCGATCAAATCTGCAAAATGGTAACCGCTCGCAGGTGTTGCTTTGAACCCGCCATAGCACCAGCCAGCATTGAGATAGAGATTGTCGATCGGAGTCTTTGACATGATATGCGTGCCGTCCATCGACATATCCATAATGCCAGCCCAGTGACGCAACAGCTTTACCCGTCCAAGACACGGCATAATCGCCATCGCGCTTTCAGCAACATCTTGCACAATGGGTAAATTTCCGCGCTGGGCATAGGAGTTATAGAAGTCGAGATCACCGCCGAACACCATGCCACCTTTATCGGATTGACTGATGTAAAAATGCGCTCCCGGAGCGCCATAGCTGACGACGTAATCCAGCAGTGGTTTTAACGGTTCTGATACGAAGGCTTGAAGTTTATGAGTTTCAATCGGCAGGCGCTCAATGCCTGCCATCGCCATCACGTGGCCTGTTGATCCTGCTACGGCAACGCCAACTTTTTTGGCACGAATCACGCCGCGCGATGTTTCAACGCCGGTTACTTTGCCATCTTCGCGCAAAAAGCCCTGAACTTCGCAATTTTGCAGAATATCAACACCGCGTTCATCTGCACCACGTGCAAATCCCCATGCGACAGCATCGTGGCGAGCGGTTCCGGCGCGTCGTTGCAAAATCGCTCCAAGAATAGGAAATCTCGCATTTTCCGAATAATCGAGATGAGGGATGAGTTTTTTTACGCCTTCCTTATCCAAAAGCTCCGCTTCAATCCCGTTCATCACCATTGTATTCGCGCGTTTGGCTTGTGCGTCGCGCGCTGCCGGGGTGTGGAAAAGACCAAGCTGACCACGTTGTGAAAACATCACATTGTAATTGAGGTCGTGAGCAAGGTTTTCCCAGAGCTTTACAGAGTGCTCATAGAATTCAGTGGAATGAGGGAGTGCGTAATTAGATCGCACTATGGTTGTGTTGCGCCCAACATTTCCACCGCCGAGCCAACCCTTTTCGACGACTGCAATATTTTTCAAACCGTGATTCTTCGCGAGGTAATAAGCTGTCGCCAGCCCGTGGCCACCTCCGCCAACGATCACGATATCGTATTCAGGTTTCGGCTCAGGATCTCGCCATGCGCGACTCCACCCGGTCTGACCACGCAAACCTTCGCGAAAAACAGCCCAACCAGAGTATCGTTTCATTGAGAATCCTCCCATATCTGAACACGCTAGCCGCACTTGCTATTCAACCGTTGTTCATTAGGGAACTGAATTAGCGTGGTCGCGACACGTCATGTCATAATGCAATGCAGCGATACCACTATGATCAAGAATGTCTTCAATTATGATTCACACTCTTGAAACTAAACGTCAGTTATGCGCATTACAGTTAATAGATGGCCGATTGCACTGTTAGGCGGACATGATACGATGCCTAGCGTGGGCAATTTGCCCGGTGAAAATTATGCGTACTGCGAAGGGGAAGGTCCCGATATGTCTACTACGAAAAAGTTCTTACGCGTTTCTGCAATGACTTGCGTTGCGGCGCTGGTCTCGGGCCAAGCGTTTGCAAGTGCTCAAGACGAATACACGCTCAATCCTGTGATCAATGCTCAACCCGTTCAAGTCGAACCGGTTACTGAGATTTATGTTCAGCCTGCTCCAGTCGAGCAATTTGTCTCTGAGCCTGTTGTCGTTCAAGAGCAAGCTGAGCCAGTTTACACGATTCAGGAAGTTCAACCCGTTGAACAGGTAATCTCAGAACCTGTAATCGTTGAGCCTATCTCTGAGCCTGTGATTATTTCGGAGCCAACTTTTGTTCAGCCAGTCGCTGAGCCGGTAGTTATTTCTGAGCCAGTGTTCACGCAACCTCTTGTTACACAGCCAGTTGCAGTTGCTCCTCCTCCTGCACCTGCCGCACCGGTCGCGTATATTGCGCCACCAGCTGCACCAGTTGCTGTTGCCGCTCCTATCGCTCCGTTGCCACCATTAGCTCCGGTAGCGACAGGCGCAGTTGCTGCACCGGTTGGTGCTGTTACTGGTCTTACATCGGGTGGTCTTGGCGGCGCTGGTTTGATCGCTGCAGGCGTTGGTGCTGCTGCACTTGTTGGTCTCGCTGCAATCGCGCTGTCTGATGATGACGATGATGATTCATCGCCTTCAACACCTTCGACACCTGGAACCTAACAGCGCTATTTGCTGTTAGGTATAAGACGATTATTGAAAGGGCCACCTTAGTGGGCGGCCCTTTATTGTTAGCTTTAATATTTTTCAGATACTTAACCGGCTTTGCCTGGGCTTCAATCGTCAATCTTATCCCAACCCATCGCCTTACGCCCAAGCCAGAGATAAACCCTTGCTGGCAAGAACCTGAAAGATTTGAGAATAAGCGCAAACCGTCTTGGGAATGCGATCTCAAAGGCAGTGGTTTTCAAGCCTTTGATGATCCTGTCCGCAGCCTCATCCGTTTGCATTAGAAACGGCATATCGAAATCATTCACAGATGTTGCGTCGGTTTCCACGAAGCCCGGATTTATAAGCGAAATTCTGACGCCTGCTGGATGCAAGTCATAAGCGAGCGCTTCCGCCATATTAATGAGCGCAGCTTTCGTGGCCCCATATGGCGCAGCTTTTGGCAATCCACGGTATCCGGCGACAGAAGCGACAAGGGCAAGACAACCGGTTTTCCTCGCGATCATGCCACGCATAGCCGGAGCAAGCCCGTTGACAACGCCTTGAAGATTGACATCAAAATGCTGCTTTGCGCTATCTGCAGTAAATTCCTGCGCCCGCATTGGCACGTAAACACCTGCATTTAGAATTGCGAGGGCCAGCCCTTCGCTTGCCTCGATTTTCGAGACAATCGTCTCCATCGCTATGGCGTCTGTGACATCCCCAGGCATCGCAATGATCCGGCCTTCGCTTTCAGCCGCTAAAGCTTTCAGCTTACCCTCGTTACGAGCTGTTGCGTAGACCCGCCAACCTTCTGCAGCGAGGTGGAGGGCGACAGCACGCCCAATACCAGCGCTTGCGCCGGTTATCCATGCCGCCCCATCTTCTGGCTTGGGAATATAAGCCCGTCCCCATTGCGTCATACAGCCAAGCTCGCTAATGAGCCGGTTGCGCTCGCGACTGCATAAGTCACCAGTTCACCTTGGGCGTCAAAAGTGCAACCCAGCCACTCGCCGCTGGTGTCATAGGCAATATCGACCGTAAACGCACCGTTATCCGTGGCGCGCCAAACGCGCGACCCGACTTGGTGGTGCGATGAAGGAGCCACTTCTTCTGTGCGGACAGACAGGATTTCTCCAGATTGGGTGCTGATCCATGGGGTGTTTCTCAAAGCAGGTTGACGCCAATAGCTTGTTGGCGCTGCCGCTCCGTTGATTGGTCCTGAATATTCGGACCCATCAACTTCTAACAGATCACCTTTGCGTAAGACTTTGACATACCCTTTGTCGCCGTCATCATTTGCCGTTCCATCAAGCTGTTGTAACAGGCCGTCTTGATAAACTTCGGTATAAGCGAGCTCATAACGATAGGCTGTAATACCGAGGAATTTCACTGCGATATTGATATCAGTGGTTGCTTTTACAGTGTCACCCTCTCGTGAAACGGTAAGCCGATGCTCTCCGATATCGCTCCCCCCTCGTGACAAACGATAAAGGCGGTTCGCACTGTCTTTTGACCAAGCAGGGACAGCGGTAAGCACCGACGCTGCACCTGCCATAACGAAAGTACGACGGTTCACAGGAAAAGTCATAGTATGTCCCTTTAGGTCTTGTTACTCACACTTGCTGCGAAACTTTGGTTCTTTTTAGACGAAACGCTTGGCGCAAGTAAGGCGGCAGACTACATCTGGTCATCCCTTACGGAGAGCAAGCACGATGACACTCTACAAATCCGTTCCTGACGCGGTTGGAAACACCCCATTGATCCGTTTGCAGAAAGCATCGGAAATCACTGGCTGTGAGATTTATGGCAAAGCTGAATTCATGAACCCCGGTCAATCGGTGAAAGACCGCGCGGCGTTGTCGATGATCCGGGACGCTGAAGCCCGTGGGACGCTGCGTCCGGGGGGAACCATTGTCGAGGGTACGGCGGGAAATACCGGCATTGGCCTTGCCATCATAGGGGCCGCGCTTGGGTATCGTTCGGTAATCGTCATTCCTGAGACGCAGACCGACGAAAAGAAAGACATGTTGCGTCTCGCAGGAGCAGAACTGGTTGAGGTTCCTGCGGCCCCTTATAAAAACCCAAACAACTTTGTGCGTTATTCTGAGCGACTTGCTCAAAAGCTGAACGAAACCGAGCCGAATGGAGCTGTTTGGGCGAATCAGTTTGATAATGTCGCGAACCGGCAAGCGCATGTTGACTCAACCGGCCCTGAGATATGGGAGCAAACCGGCGGCAAGGTAGACGGTTTTATCTGTGCGGTTGGTTCTGGCGGAACACTTGCGGGTGTTGCACAGGTGCTTCAGCCAAAAGGCGTTTCAATCGGATTGGCGGATGTTGAAGGGGCTGCAATTTATAATTGGTTCGCTCATGGAGAACTGAAAGCCGAGGGGTCATCTGTTGCCGAGGGGATCGGTCAGGGGCGTATCACCGCCAATCTGGAAGGCTTAAAAGTCGATCATGCGTATCAAATCCCTGATAGCGAAGGGATGCCCATCGTGTTCGATTTGCTGCGCGATGAAGGCTTGTGCATGGGGCTTTCAACAGGAATTAATGTCGCGGGCGCAATTCGCCTTGCGCGTGAGCTTGGACCAGGAAAAACCGTCGTGACAATCTTGTGTGACTACGGCACGCGCTACCAGTCAAAGCTGTTCAATCCTGAATTCCTCAAGGATAAAGGCTTGCCTTGTCCTGATTGGCTGATGTCAGGCCGCACTGACATCCCTTCAGTGCTGGAAGAGTAATGTAAGCAGATGCTTCAGTTGGCTTATGATCGTTTTTTCATGAGCCAAAGCGAGACGGTAAGCGCATTAGCGCCACTAGAGCTTTTTGCCGGAATTTCGCGGTAAGTGGCGGGGATAAGTCCTGCCGCTTCTCCCATTTCCTCAATCTCGGTGCGAGCAAACCCTAACCGGCGATGAGCATGGCTTTCGCGTAAGGCTTCCGCGTCATGGGGTGCGAAATCGACAACAAGCAAAGGGCTGTTTGGCGATAAAACCCGCGCTGCTTCCGCCAGCGCAAGGGATGGTTCAACCAAAAAGTGGAGAACCTGATGGAGGATCACGCCATCCGCACTTTCTGCCTCATCGGGTAATGCAAGAATATCCTCTTGGTGCAGCTCTGCATGATTGAGACCTGCGGCAGCCAGCCGCGCGCGCGCAAGGGCCAGCATTGGCTGGTTGACGTCATATCCGATGGCCGTTTCATACCTGTCAGCAAACAGCTCGAGCATTCGGCCTGTCCCAGCCCCTAAATCCATGAGCCGTGCGAATTTATTTTGGGTTGGAACAAACATTTCCCGAGCTGCACTCTCTACAGCGGCTTCGGGGGCGTGCATGGAGCGCAGTTTATCCCAATGTGCGGCGTTTTCTTCAAAATACGCTTCTGCGAGTTCCGCGCGGCGCTCACGAATTCGCTCAAGCCGATGCCGATCTCTGTCGAGTACGGAATTGGATGTCTCAAGAGAGTCGAGGGCAAATTGGGCGAGACGTGCCGGAAAACCTTCGCGGGTAAGGCGGAAAAAAGCCCAGCTCCCTTCGCGGCGTCGTTCGATCAACCCCGCTTCAGTCATGAGCTTCAAATGACGGGAAATACGCGGCTGGCTCTGGGCGAGCACTTGGGTAAGCTCACTGACCGCCAATTCATCTCTCGATAAGGCATGGAGTATCCTCAAGCGGGTTTCCTCGCCTGCTCCGCGCAGTGCATCAAGTATGTGTGTGAGGTTCCCGCCTGCTTCCATAAACCGGATATGCATCAATGCTATGTTAGCGTGCAAGCGACATGCGGCGAAAAAACAACGATGATGCGTGCAAGTGACAAATTAGAATTGTCTGACAGTCTCTAAGGGGTACACTGTATCCTTGAGTGCTTTTGGGACAGGATACAATCATAATGCTGGGCGAAATTATTAGACGACGGTTCAATTTCCGGTTTGCGACGATACTAACGAGCATCATCGTGTTGTCGGGGTGTTCGAATTCGCTTGTCCCTGAAGATGGAAATGATCCGATTGAAGGCGTGAATCGTGCCGTTCATAGTTTCAATAAAGGGTTAGATACTGCTGTCTTACGGCCTGTTTCCAAAGGCTATGGAACTGTGGTTCCTGAGACGTTCAGACACGTTATCAATAATGAAGTCCGCTATGTGCAATTGCCTGTAACCTTCGCGAACAGCGTCTTACAGGGCAATGTTGAGCGGGCTGGCGATACAGCGGCTAGATTTTTCGTCAATTCCACGCTTGGCGGTCTTGGCGCACTTGATCCAGCGACAGATATGGGCATTCCGGAGCATAGCGAAGATTTCGGCCAGACACTCGCAGTTTGGGGCGTAGGGTCCGGACCTTACGTTGAATTGCCCTTGTTAGGGCCAACGACGGTTCGTGATGGGTTATCACGGGTAGCGGATACCGCGCTTAGTCCACTCACCTATATCGGGCAAGGTACGACGACGAGCATTGTAAAAGCTGCGGAAACACCAGTTAGGGTTGTTGATACGCGCGAGCGTTTTGGCAGTCTGATTGACGAAGCTTTGTACGAAAGTGATGACAGTTATACAGTTGTCCGAAATACGTTCCTTCAGCGCCGCAGGAACGCCATATTGAATGGTAATATAGACGCTGAGACCCTGCCAGATATCTATAATGATGAGGCTTTTTAAGCTTTTTCGACTGATCGGGTTGGTCAAAGTAACGATGAGGTTCGCCATGAAACGCCGTACATTTTTCGCTCTTACGAGTGCATTTACTCTTTCCACGATGATGAGCGCTAGCAGTGCATTCGCGGTGACGACAGGCGAAGCTCGCTCGCTGGTGGAAAACGTTGCCAATCAGGTGCTCACTCTCATCAGGCAACCCGGTGCGCCTCAATCGAAAACCGGAGAGCTTAAATCGATCATGGCCCAAAGTGTTGATATGCGCCAAGTCGCTGGCGCGGCGCTTGGCCGTTACGCTCGGGGAACAAACCCCGGTCAGCGTGATCGCTATGTCGCGGTATATCAGGATTATGTTGCGCGGATCTATGCGAACAGGTTCTCGGAATACAGCGGCGAGACGATTTCGATCAACGGAGCGCAAGATTTTGGTCGTAAAGGTGTCGTGGTTGATAGTTCGGTGAATGCCAATGGCCAGACCATCAACATTAAATGGCAAGTGCGCGACAATCGCAGTGGCCAGCCTAAAATCAACGACATTATCGTTGAGGGCCTGTCGATGATCTCTAGCCAGCAAGCTGAATTTACACAGATGATTCAGCAATTGGATGGAGACGTGGACGCGTTTATCACCCGTCTTCAAACGCTGGGTACGTGATCCACGCGGCTAATAGTAACTTTGCACGTTCCATAGCGCCTCTCATCAACCGGTGAGAGGCGCTTTTCTGTTTCGGGTGTTTCATCCACATGCGTTTCATGCACGATAATCGCACCGCTCGACAGCCAACCGCCGTCAAGGGCAGAAGCAATCGCCTTATCGCCAAGCCCTTTATGATAGGGCGGATCGAGAAACAGATAATCGAAACCCTCGCCCCGATTTTCTCCGAGTCGAGTTGCATCGCGGCGATAGATTTTTGTCTCACCGATCACTTCAAAAGTTTCGATATTTTGGCGGAGCAGGGCGCGGGACTCTGCACCGTCATCGACAAACTGTACCCTTGCAGCCCCCCGCGACAATGCTTCCAAACCCATTGCGCCGGTTCCAGCGAAAAGATCTAAGACCCGCGCGCCATCAAGATCAGGATAATCCCCATGTGCCAGCACATTAAAGACGGCTTCGCGCAGACGATCTGACGAGGGCCGCAAACGCTCTACACCGCCATCGCCTTTCGGCCCGGCAATTGCGCGTCCTTTAAAGCGCCCGCCAACAATTCTCATAACAGCTCTTCTAAAGCGGCGATCACGCGCGAGACATCCTGACCGCTGGTGTAATGCGTCATGGATACGCGCATAACCCCGATTTCAGGGTCAAGGCCGAGCGCTTCCACAAGGCGTCGGGCATAGAAATCATTGGCTCCGGTGACAAAGCCACGCTCTCCTAACAGTTTTTCCAGATCGGGCGGAGACACTTTGGAGGGCATAAACGCAACCGTTGGCGCGCGGCGCGCATCGACGGTTGCGGGTCCGATTAACCGCACACGCGGATGGGCCGCTAAAAATGTCAGCAGAGGAGCCGTAATCGCTCGTTCCTGCTTGCGCCATAACGCGGAAACCGCTCTGACTTGCCCGTGAAGGTCGTTCGCCGCAACCCCGTGATGCCCGGCAAGAGCCTCAATATAATCGAGCGTCCCCACTGTCGCAGCCACCTGAGCATGATCAGGGCCAGCGGGGTTGAGTTTGGCGGCTGGTGATCCGGCGTTGAAGTAATGGGATTGATTGCCGAGTTGCTCCATCAAAGGTGTCCGAACGCTCATCAACCCTTGATGCACGCCATAGACTTTGTAGAGGCTGAACATATAGACATCCGCGCCCAGCTCATTGACGTCGCATATTTCATGAGGCGCCCAGGAAACACCATCGACAACACTCCAGGCTCCTGCCGCCCGCGCAGCGGCGGTCAGCTCAGCAACAGGATTTTCCTCACCGGCAAGATTAGAGCAATGGGTGAAAGTCACCAATTTGGTTTTGTCAGACAGCAAATTGTGAAAATCCGCCGCATCAAGCCGCCCCGTCTCCCCGTTGACCTTCCATTCCCGTATTGTCATCCCAAGGGCATCGGCCATGCGCCGCCAAACCCCTGAATTCGCCTCGTGGTCTTGATCTGTGACAATGATTTCGTCGCCTGCTTTCAGAAGAGAACGAAAAGCGTGGGATAATGTGTAGGTATTGGCTGATGTCGATGGCCCGAACACAACTTCTTGAGGGGTAACGCCCAGCGCCTCGGCCCAGCGCGCTCGCGCCCTGTCCATAGCATCGCCCAAAGTGCCACTTGGACCGACGCCGTATGGCTGCACCTTTGTTCGGTAAATGCCGGTTAGAGCGTCAATCGTCTGACTTGCTGGAAAAGAACCGCCTGCATTCTCGAAATGTGTCCATCCACTCGTCTCAGGTGCGGAAAAGGCCGGAAACTGTGCGCGAACAAAATCTAGGTCGAGGGACGTGGCGGGCATGAAATAATCCTGTCTGTCGATTGAGCGTTCTTACTGCCACGGTAACCGCGAAACGAAAAGGGGCCGCGCGATGCGCAGCCCCCGTGGAAAGGTCTTTCCTAGCCAAATGGCGTCAGGAGGGTGCAGCTCCAGTTAAGAAGCGCTCCGCAGTCACCATTTCTCCGGCCAGATTGACCGTAATCCCACTAGACATTGGATCACCTCCTTCCTTTAAATTTCCGATACAAGCAGCGTGACTCAGGACGAATCGCATTGCAAGTGCGGAAAGGGAAATAGGACACTATGTCATACGCAGAACTCGACATGCTCATCGACGGAAAATGGACCAAAGGATCAGGCGCACCGATGGATGTGCTCAATCCGGCGACCGAAGAAGTCTTGGGCCAATTGCCAACCGCCACTGATGCTGATCTTGACGCAGCGGTGGAGGCCAGTCAGCGCGGCTTTAATGAATGGAGCGCCATGACGGCGCTCGCCCGCCAGAAGATCATGGAAAAGGCGGCGCGTTATATCGAGGACAACCTCGATCAAATCGCCCGTGATTGTACGCTGGAACAAGGAAAGCCCTTCATCGAATCAAAGCTAGAGCTTGGTTTCGTGATTGATGCAATCCGTTGGTACAGCGAAGAGGGCAAACGCGCATACGGACGTCTGATCCCATCGCGCTTCCCCGGTACGCGCCTCATCGCGACAAAAGAACCCGTCGGCCCGACCTGTGCTTTCGTGGCTTGGAATTTCCCCGGCGTGAACGTGATCCGCAAAATTGCCGGGGCGCTTGGCGCAGGGTGCTCGATTGTTATCAAGCCATCCGAAGAAACCCCCTCGACCGCCATCGCCATCGCGCGCGCCTTCCAAGAGGCCGGTGTGCCCGATGGAACGGTCAATGTCGTCTTCGGTGATCCAGCGGCGGTATCGAGCCGTATCCTTTCCTCAGACATCCCGCGCAAAATGTCGTTCACAGGGTCGACCGCCGTGGGCAAGTTGCTCGCTCGTCAAGCCGCCGACACCCTAAAGCGCTGCACGATGGAACTGGGCGGCCATGCGCCTGTGCTGGTCTTTGATGATGCCGATGTTGGCGCAGTCGCAAAAGCGGCGGCGGCGACCAAGTACCGCAATGCAGGTCAGGTTTGTATCTCTCCGACGCGCTTTTATGTTCAGGAACAAGTCTACGGCGATTTTGTCGATGCCTTCGAGGAAGCCACGAAAGCCGTCAAGGTCGGCAATGGTCTTGATGAAGGGACGCAAATGGGGCCGCTGATCGCGGATCGCCGTTTGCCGATCATGCAGGGCCTTGTCGATGATGCCGTCTCGCGCGGTGCAACACTGGTCACCGGCGGTAAGCGCATTGGCAACCAAGGTTACTTCTATGAGCCGACATTGCTCAAAGACGTGCCGGAAGATGCGACGATTATGAATGACGAACCCTTCGGTCCGGTCGCACCTGTCGCTTCGTTCAAAACTGAAGATGAAATCATCGAACGTGCCAATAAAGTCAAAGTTGGCCTTGCCTCCTATGCCTTCACCAAAGACGGTGATCGGGCGACCCGCCTGAGCAAACAGCTCAACACGGGCATGGTCGGCATCAACTCGATGAATGTTTCCACACCGGAATCGCCTTTCGGCGGTGTCGATGAAAGCGGCTATGGCTCGGAAGGGGGCATCGAAGGGCTAGATGCGTACTTGCGGACCAAACTGGTGAGCGAAACCAATATGTAAGTCTGGGCTTTGTGACAGAGCAGCCAAAATGATGGTTGCTCAACCTGACTTGTTATTGCCCTCGGATTTGATCTGAGGGCAAAATATTATGGGCCATTTCATCTTCTCTTCTGTGTGATACATTCTGCTCATGACACAAGACCCGAATAACTCTCTTGCGCGCTATCTGCCCAGTACGGGCGGTGTTGTCCTTTGGTTTTACGTGCTGGCCTTTGCGCTCTTGCCCGCGTTTTTGGCCTATAAGGGATGGGTCTATATTCTCGGCACAATTCTTTTTGCTGTTGGTTTGCGTCCTCATGTTGAGGCTTTGGTGAATGGGCAAAAAGTTTGGTTTGGCTTTCGTTCAAAAAAGAGGGCCATTGGACGTGATATTCGCGTCCAGATGACGGAAAGCTTTACCGTTAAATTGATGAGCTGGAGCTTGGTTTTATTGACGCTGCTTGGCGTTCCGGTTGTCGCTTATATCATCCAGCAACAAGGCCAGACATTCATCATCCAGTTCGAAGAGCGTCTACCCGTTATCCTCGATGCATTACGAAGTGTCTTGGGGATCGCCCATGACAAACTCCCAACGGTCTTTCCTGAAGTTGACGAGAATGGCGGATCGGGTTGGAGCGGATTGTCGGCTCTCCTGAGTGATACGTTTGGCGACATTGCGAAAGAATTCAAAGACTCGGTCAAGACCTACGCAAAAGACGGGATCAAGCTGGTCGGTATTTTGCTGGCCGATTGGGTCAAGCTGGTTATCTCAGCCATCATCATCGGCACGATGCTCGGCAATTGGAAAAAAGAAGTCGCGATGCATCGTGATGTGATTTCACGCGGGATCAGCGATCCTCAATTGCGCGCAAATGCCCTGCGGTATGGAGAGCTGTTTCAGGAGGGCATCAGCCTCTTTATGATCGGCTATCTCGAAGTCGCGATTACCCTGTCGTTCATTTATGTCATTGCGATGGTGGCGCTGCCGCTTGGCCTCGGGTTTGGAACGATCCTCTTTATGGCTTTTGTTCTCGGGTTTGTGACTGCCGTGCCTAAGATTGGCGGCTTGCTGAGCATGTTCCTCGCCTTCTTCTTGATGTGCACGAACATCGATCCGGGGCTGGGATGGTTCGGATATGACATCGTCAGCTTTGGCTGGGGCTGGGATGTCGTGATTCGCACCGCAATCATGATGGTGATCGCGAAACTAATGGGTTTTCTCGAAGCCTATAACTTTACCCCGGATATCATCGGTGCTCGCCTTGGAATGACCAAAGTTCAGATTATTGCGACGATTCTGATTTGGGCGGTGGGTGCTGGATTTTTTGGAATGATCTGGGGCGTATTGATATCGCTTGGTTTTCAAGCCGCTTTGCGTCTTTCCCAAGAACGGGACGCAGAGCAAGCTTCCAAGGTGGGTATGGATGTTGAGGCCGCAGAGTGACCTCGCAACTTTAACGCTTACATCATACAATTCACAGAGCAATCACAACCCGGTGCGTTGGCCCCGATTTGCTTGATATTATGGCCCGCCATCTGCATCTAGAATACCAGTACAGCGTTTTGATGAGCGATTAGGAGTGTAAGGAGGTTTGATCATGTTTAAGAATTTTAAGATCAGCTCCATTTGGTGTTATTTCTTCGGCCCCGACTGGGGAGAGCCTGCTGCGGCGTGTGGTGGAGATTTTACTCCGCCGCTTCCAAATCGGCTGCAAGAGGATCGTCTGCAAACGACACCAAGCCATTCTCCGCAACTGTTAAGCCCGGTGGGACACGTTTCAGCCATGCAAGCTGATGAGAGAAATGATCGTATTCAGCCTGAGCGCGTCCAAACTCTGCCGGTGGCGGTAGATGCGCGACCCAATGTGGTGTGTATCCCTTCAAATCCAGCTTCCCAAGCAGCAGCTTGATCCGGAGGTAAGGTTCTAACGCACCTTCAAGGACCGATTCCGGGCCGAGGCCAACGTAAGTTGCCAAGTCCGGATCGAGTCTGATTTTGGATCGGATATGGTCAACGATCATTGGATCTGTTTCATCCAACTCCGCCAAACTTTCCAAATCCATTGCTGTGCGGGCTTTCAATCCGGCGGGCGTGTCCTCTGCCATCAACTGCAGAACACGGCCCGAAGCGATAGTGAAAGTCAGCGATTCCATCTCTAATCCAAAACGGAAATAGAGGTGCTTGAGAAACATCTGGTCATGCTCGATTAACTCAAGGCAGACGCCGATGACTTCGGGGTGATGGTCAGCAAAAATCCGGCGGTTCGTTTCTTTTAAATCCTTTCGGATTTGGATGAGCTTTTTATTGAGTTCATTCTTTTCGCTGCGCAATTTTCGTTCTGCAGAAGTCCCGAAGATACGCCGGTAAAGCGCGGTCACCGGACGCAATAACCAATATTTTGCACTGCGCTCCGCTAACAATCCTTTGAGCCGCACGCGCTTAATCTCAAAGTCTCGCTCCAGCGTAATACGCTCGCGTTCGATTTTCGCTGTCGCTTCTTCCAACTCGGTATGCAGCCCGCGATGCAGCTCTCGCATCTCCGCATCAATACGGTCCAAGTCGCGAAAACCACGTTCAGCCGTCCGGAAAGTCTGAACAAAAATCGGCTCGAAAAACTGCACTGTCACACGCAGGCTGACAGCGGATGGACCATTGAACTTGGCTTGCACGAGGTTGACCAGCTCGCGATAGGTTCGCATCCGATCCGCAACATGGCCGGTGAAGCGGTTGAACTCTTCCCAGTTCTGAGGCGGATGAAGTTTTGGCAACAACTTCGAGTCAGCAAATTTTTGCGCGAACTTGTCTTCCAGAATTTTTCCGGCCATGCGGCTGACCGGAACCGTCACGAGGCCAATGCCCTTGCCCTGCACAAACAGAAGCATGAACAGCCATTTTAAGAACCAGAAGATCGCCGCCAGCATGACGCCGCCGGTCAGCCAGACTGACAGGCTAAGTTCGCGAAGTGTTTCCCAGAATGACAGATCTTCAACGGGCAAAGCGGCTCCTTTCGTTTGCTACGGTTTACGAGCAGTCATACCCAAGCATAGCGAAAAGCGTGAATCGTTGCACGGCTTTCGATTGCCGTTGATGCACATGGCTGGAGCTTAAAGATTTTCCTCCGCGACCATGCCCATCGCGTGATACCCGCAATCGACATAAATCGTTTCTCCACTGGTCGCGCCGCCAAGATCGGACAAGAGATACAGCGCCGCACCGCCGACTTCAGCGAGTGTCGCTGTTCGTTTCAGAGGTGCATTATCAGCGTTGAATTTATAGACCTTGCGCGCTGACCCGACAGCCGACCCCGCAAGCGTCCGCATCGGGCCGGGAGATACCGCATTGACCCGAATGTTTTGTGGGCCGAGATCAGCGGCGAGGTATCTCACACTTGCCTCCAGCGCCGCTTTTGCCACGCCCATCACATTATAGTTCGGGAGAACACGTTCAGCGCCCAGATATGTCAGCGTGATAATCGATCCGCCATCTTTCATCAGCGGGATGCATCTGCGCGACAAATCGGTGAGAGAATAGCAAGATATGTCCATCGTATTCAGAAAGTTCTCGCGAGACGTATCTGAATATCGCCCCTTCAGCTCTTCCTTCGCGGAATAGGCAATCGCATGAACGAGGAAATCAATTTTGCCCCATTCGCGCTCAAGAGTCTCAAACACGGTATCGAGGCTCTCGGGGTTTTGCACATCGGCAGGAATAACAATGTTAGAGCCAACCGATTCAGCGAGAGGCTGAACCCGTTTTCCAAAAGCATCACCTTGGAAAGTGAAAGCCATCTCCGCGCCATGCTCGGCCAGCGTCGACGCGATACCCCATGCAATTGAGTGATCGTTCGCGACGCCCATTACGAGGCCGCGCTTGCCGCTCATAATGCCCATGATATTAAACTTTCCCGAAAACAAGCGTGGCATTCGTGCCACCAAAACCGAAGCTGTTGCTCATGGTTACATCGACCCCGCTTTGCTTGTGTGTGCGAACGATTGGGATGTCTGCAAAGTCGGGATCAACTTCATCAATATGCGCTGAGGCGGCTTTGAACCCGTGCTGCATCATGAGCAAGCAGTAGATTGCTTCTTGAACACCTGTTGCCCCGAGTGAGTGGCCGGTCAGCGATTTAGTCGAACTGAGGTCGGGAATGTCATCGCCAAAGGTATCGCGCATCGCCTGCATCTCACGGGCATCGCCGACGGGTGTCGAAGTTCCGTGCGTGTTGATGTAATCAATTTTGCGATCACCGATTGAACTCATCGCGAGGTTCATGCAGCGAACCGCGCCCTCGCCGGAGGGCTGCACCATATCGAAGCCATCCGAATTTGCGCCATAGCCGATAAGCTCGCCGTAGATTTTTGCACCCCGCGCTTTGGCGTGTTCATATTCTTCCAGCACGACTGTTCCGGCCCCGCCCGCGATGACAAAGCCATCACGGTTCTTATCGTAAGCGCGGCTTGCTGTGGTCGGTGTGGTCTCGTTGAAGTTAGAAGACAGCGCACCCATAGCGTCAAACAGGCAAGTGAGCGACCAGTGCAATTCTTCACCGCCGCCTGCGAAGACGATATCTTGCTTGCCAAATTGGATCAGCTCCGCGCCGTGCCCGATGCAATGGGCAGAAGTCGAGCAAGCTGACGTCATAGAATAATTGACGCCTTTGATTTTGAAAGGCGTCGCAAGCGTTGCTGAGTTCGTCGATGACATGCAGCGCGGCACATAGAAAGGACCGATACGCTTAGGCGTTCCGTTTTTACGAACGATGTCGATGGCGGCAAGTTGATTGGCGACCGATGGTCCGCCCGAGCCGGTGACGAGGCCGGAACGCACATTGCTGACATCGCTGTCTTCCAGCCCGGAATCGTCAATCGCGTTTTGCATGGCGATATAGTTCCATGCCGCGCCTTCGCCCATAAAGCGGCGCGTTCGTTTATCGACGAGCGCTTCGATGTCGATCTCAGGCCGGGCTGCGACCCGGCTGCGAAAGCCATGCTCCGCTTGCTCTTCTGAGAACGTAATTCCAGAGGTACTGTTTTTCAGCGATGCTGCGACTGTATCCGCATCATTGCCGATAGGAGAAACGATCCCAATTCCAGTGACGACGACCCGGCGCATGGCAAATCTTTCTGTTAAAATGTGTGGTTCCGCATTTAGGCGGCGTCGGCTCCAAAGAGTCCGACTTTCATATCTTTCGTCACGTAGGCGACTTCGCCATCAACTTCCATTGTGCCATCAGACACACCTAGCTTAAGGCGGCGATCCATCACTCTTTTTACATCGACGGTATAGCGGACGAGTTTTGCTTCCGGTGTGACCATTGCGGAAAATTTGACCTCGCCAACGCCCAAGGCACGGCCCCGACCCTCCATTCCCTTCCAGCCAAGGAAGAAACCGGTCAGTTGCCATAATGCATCCAGCCCAAGGCAACCGGGCATGACCGGATCACCGAGAAAATGACATTTGAAAAACCATAGATCAGGCTTCACATCGAGTTCGGCGATGACTTGCCCATTCCCATGCGCCCCGCCTTCATCTGCGATATGGGTAATGCGATCAAACATCAGCATAGGCGGGGCGGGCAGTTGCGCATTGCCTTCGCCAAAAAGTTCGCCGCGTCCGCAAGTTAGCAGGCCCTCGTAATCGTAGCTGTTTGGCCGGTCAGTCATTAAAATTCCCCGTTAGCGGTCTGGTGTGTGACACTGGGACGCGCCGACATCGAAATAATCCGTAGCATTGCCGTGATGTAGCGCGCAAGACAACGTGACGTTCGGCCCTGTGCAAGAGGTATCGGTGATGCAGGCTTGCCGCGTATGCGACTTCAGAACTTGTCGATTGCCAGTTCAAACGGTGTCCCGTTGCGAGAGCTATCCATAAAAATCAATACGTTATATGCACTATCGCTTTCACTCAGGATTAAAATACCTTCCGGTTTCCCTTTTCCTTTTGTTGGGATTTTTGCGAGTGTTTTTGGTCTGGTGCTACCGGATTTCCACAACGCTACGGTGTAGTCTCGGGGTAACGTATTCACAGGGCCGGTAAGAATCAGGATGCCATCCTCCACGCTCGCCATGTCTCTGATGCCGATGCGTTGGCCAAGCGACAGCACATGAATTTTCGGATCGAGCACGTCATCGGAAAACAGCGCCACCGCAGAGGTCTCGAGAATAAAAGCCTCTCCGGCAACTGAAGGTCCGCGAAAACCAAAAAACAGCCGGTCCTCTTTGACCGCAAGACCTTCGATATTCGCACCATTTTTGTCGAGGCGTTTCCCGGCGTATTTGCCGAGATGAGGCGCGTTCTCTATGGCTTCGCGAAGACGCTTAGATGCTGTGATTTCGTCTCCATCAAGGCGGAAAACCTGGAAAGTAGCAGGGCGGTCTTTTCCTTTTTTGCGCGATAATCCATGCGAGCCGGTAATGTAGAACTGGCCATCACCATACGCGATAGCCTCCGCATCAATTTCCTCGCCTTTATCCGCTAATTTGATGCGGTCGCCGGGCGTTAGGCGGTGATTGTTTAGGGTAAATTCTTGTGCGAAATGGGTTTCGTCATTGATCACAATGCAACGGGATGGGCCGCAAGCTGCGCCGCTTATGTCATTTCGCGCCTTCTTGCCGCGGAAGTCTGGCTCCACACGCCATGCCTCTGCCGCCTGACTAACGAGCGTAGGTATTGAAAATAAAGCAAAAATTATAATTAAGAATGTGGATTTCATGGTTCAACCTTAGCATAGCCCCCTGAGGTAACGAATACCGGCCTTCTCTTGCTCGTTGGCATGATCCGCGCTAGACAAGGTATATGACATTAACGACTTCGATTTCCGACCCTAAAGAGGCTGGGCGCTGGCTTGCGAGAGCGGGACTGCGCCCGACGCGGCAACGAACAGCGCTTGCTTCGTTATTGGTCGAGGGCGGCAACCGGCATCTAACAGCCGAAGCGCTCTATGCCGAGGCGCAGAGCGCCGGAGCTGATGTGTCTTTGGCGACAGTTTATAATGCTCTTAAAGCATTCACAGATGCGGGCCTCCTGCGCGAAGTAAACATCGAAGCGGGACGCGTCTACTATGATACCCGCGTCGATGAGCACCCCCATTTCTACTTTGAAGATGATGGTTCGATTGCCGATGCGCCGGTTGGCTCCGTGAAAATCGCTGAATTGCCCGATGTGCCGGAAGGGTGCGAGATTGCGACGGTTGATGTGGTTATTCGTCTGCGCCGACGGTAACAAGGCACGAAAAACCTTCTCCCGACAATGAATTGCGGGGAGGCGTTATCTTCATAATCAAAATCTAGGTTCGATCCGGCGGGCGCGGCTCTTGCCGAACGAGACAATGGCAATCCCACAAAATTTCATCGACAATGTGGATGTACTTTCGTCGGTATCCCGGCGGAAGGCCCATGCGCAGCGGCGGAACGCTTTTTGGACCGGGCGCAGCGGCTTTGCGCTTGGCGACCTCACGAACATAGCGCTTCGCTTGTTTAGGCATGTCTTCGAGCGCCAGCTTTAACGCCAAAAGGCGACGGCAGAGTGCAGTTGCCGAAACGTCGTCGTCCGGCGTCAAAACCGCTTTGGGTTCAGACCAGATAATGAAATCAGGTGCGCCATCGAACCCCGCAATCCGAACTTGAATCTGAGGGTCCGTTGAGCCGCTTGGCTTAGGCTTTCGGTGCGGTTTCCGGCGGTTCGGGTGTAGTTCATGGAAATATTTGCGCGGATCAATCAAACAAAACTGAGGCGCACGTGGCCCACGCTTTTTGCGGGACCCTTTATTGCCGGGCTTTCGCACCGCAGGCTTCACATACTCTGGCAAATCCAAATGCCGCGCCACCATCGCAGCAATCCGCCGCGTAGCCGATTCAGCAGGGCGCAAAATCAACAATATCGCATTACGAACATGCCTTGGCAGTCTCTCAATAACGCTATCATCCGAATTCATTCCTGCTGACAAGAACAACCCCGCCACAACCCGCAACAGCGCGAGGCGGTAGTTCTCAGTCATGCGGTCAAGGCTCCAGGTCATAGTGTTTTCCGTTGAAGAGAATTGGAACATAATAAGAATATCCAGCAAAGCAAGAAAAAGTTCTACTTATGTTCTTGTGCGGTCAGAATTCTAATATTCGGTTTTTGGTGGTGCGTGCGTTGTCACCAAACTGTGTCGTATTAAGGCAAGTTGGTCTGTGTCGTTCTTGGCGGCAACCTCTGGTGTAAGTCTCTGTAAAGTATGAAGTAAAAATTAATGCCTTGAAAAACTGTCTAATTATTTAGACAGTTGTAAATGTCAAAAATATATGACAGTGTGCCATTCTGTCGCAGGCTTTTTGAGATTCGTTTTTGATCTCGTGGATGCCGAACATGGGGTCCGAAGTCGGCGGTAATTGTTGGGAATCTTCACCGACGCCAATTTAGGAGATGACGCATGAGCGACACTGCTGACGATCCAGACAAAGTCTGGCCAACCGGTCTTACGCTGAGTGAAGCGGAAGAAGTTCACAGCTATCTGATTGACGGAACCCGCGTCTTCGGTGGCATTGCCTTACTCGCACACATTCTCGTTGCGGCAACGACGCCGTGGCTGGGATAGGGGGACACAATGAACAACGCAAAAATGTGGTTGGTTGTTAAGCCAACAGTTGGTGTTCCGCTGTTTCTCGGCGCGGTAGCTGTCGGTTCCTTCGCGGTTCACGTCGCTGTTCTCAGCAACACGACATGGGTGTCTGACTTCCTGTCGGGTAATGAGATGGCTGCGGTTACGAGCGAAGGGTCATACCTTGCAAGTGCACCTGCAGCGGGCGAGCGTATCACTGTAACCTTGCCTGATGGCCGGACAGCGGTTGCAGTAATCGAAGAGGCTTCGACAATTGTTGCCTCAAGCACTGTCAGTTCAGATTGACAGGTAATAAAACGACCTGATCGTTCTGGTGGCGGTCGGGTCGAAGACGCTGCGGGCTGGCTTTGAAGGCAAGGTCACAGTGTAATCACAACAGCTCACGCCTTAAGTTTATAAGGCGTGGCAGACCGCGAGGCATTTTGCTTTGTTGAACAATTATCGTCGCTATGCGCTCGGAAAGCTTTCGCGGATAGGTCCGAAGTACCTGCCGTTTGCCGATGTCGCAACGACCGATGTTCCTTTATCGCGGTTGCTAAGGCTCTCTCTTTTTCAAGTCACTGTTGGTATGGCGCTGGTGCTGCTGGTCGGTACGTTAAATCGTGTGATGATCGTTGAGTTATCGGTCCCGGCAACGTTGGTCGGGGTCATGCTTGCACTCCCGATTATTTTTGCACCGTTTCGTGTCCTTATCGGCTTTCGATCCGATACGCATGTCTCCGCGCTAGGCTGGCGGCGCGTTCCTTTCATCTGGAAAGGGACAATGCTGCAATTCGGCGGCTTTGCGATTATGCCTTTCGCTTTGCTGGTTCTGTCTGGTTACGGCGAAGCGGTTGATGCCCCGCGCTGGTTAGGGCTGTCTTCTGCGGCGCTGGCGTTTTTATTGGTCGGCGCAGGTTTGCACACTGTGCAGACAACGGGACTGGCATTGGCAACGGATCTGGTCGACACGGAAGACCAACCAAAAGTCGTTGGCTTGATGTATGTCGCGCTGCTGCTTGGCATGATTGCCAGTGCTTTGATTTTCGGCGCTCTCTTGGAAAATTACACGCCGGGTCGCTTGATACAGGTTATTCAAGGATCTGCCGTTGTCACCGTCGCGTTGAATCTCACCGCGATCTGGAAGCAAGAAGCACGCGACCGCCAGCGGGCGCAATCTAAAGCGCCTAAAGCAAATTTCGACGAATCCTGGCGCGCTTTTGCACGGAACGCAGGTGCTCTGCGTTTGCTCGTAATCATTGGCCTTGGCACAGCAGGTTTTGGCATGGCCGATGTCCTGATCGAGCCGTATGGCGGACAAGCGCTTGGCATGAGCGTCGCCGGAACGACGAAACTGACGGCGGTGATGGCTTTTGGCGGTTTGATAGGCTTTGGCCTTGCGTCAAAAATTCTCAGTCAAAAAGATGGATGCCCGTCTAGCGTCGCCAATATGGGTGCGATTATTGGCATCCCCGCTTTTCTGGCGATTATCGCCACGCTGTCCTTTCCCCGTGTTGAGTTGTTCGTGCTGGCCACATTGTTTTTGGGCCTCGGCGCGGGTCTTTTCGGGCATGGAACGTTGACGGCGACGATGCGCGCGGCTCCGAAAGAACAAGTCGGCCTCGCCCTCGGAACGTGGGGCGCAGTACAAGCGACGGCTGCGGGCTTGGCTATCGCGATTGGCGGGATCATGCGCGACCTTATCACAGGATGGTCGGCGGCGGGTCAGGTGAACCCGGCAAGCGCATACCTTCCGGTTTTTGTTTTCGAGATTATTTTGCTGGCGCTTGCCTGTTTTGTGCTTGTGCCCATGATGCGTCAGCGCGGCCAAGCTCGAAAATCATCTGCACCGGCCTATGTACAGACTGAAGCGTCTTTTGAAACACGCTAGACTAATTTGCGATTTTCGCATGACGGATTTGAGAGTGGAGGAACGATATGACGACGACAATCATCACCCGGCTCTATAATGATGACGCGGCGGCCAATGCGGTTGTCTCCGGCCTCTCAGAAGCTGGGTTTCCAGAGAAAACATATAGTGTCATAGGCGCTGGTTCAGATGCTGCTGCGGCAATGACAGACGCGCAAGTCGGCGAAGAGGCGGCCTCTGCCTATGCGTCGGCTCTTGATGGCGGGAAGAAACTGGTCGTTATCCGCGCGCCTTTCGTGCCGTTCGGCGCGGCGAAGGAAGCAACGAAAATCGCGGACAGCCAGCCCCGCGTTGATGTGGGCTTAGGCAAAGAAGATGTCCTCGTCAGCCCCGAGTTGCCTCTTGAGCCGTTTCCGAAAATTCAGCGAAACCAGCGCTACGGCGATTTCCTGTATCCCTTAATCAACAGGCGTAAACCGCACGGATTTACGCATTATAGCGGGACGAAACGCTTCGGTGCTTTCTTGACGCCGTTGATCAATAATCGCCGGACGTCGTGGTTCCCGATCTACAAGGGCACAAAGCATTTCGGTGATTTTCTCTTCCCGCTGATCAGCAAACGTAAACCTTGGGGGTTGACCGTTTATAAAGGCACAAAACGGTTCGGCGACTTCATGTTTCCGCTGTTGATGAAACGCTGACGCACTTAATACCGATTGACAGAGATAGCTTGCCCGCTGTGAACTCCCTCACGGCGGGCTTTTTTGTTCGCCATTGATTTTTCGCCTGATGAACAGGCGTTCATAGCGATTTGAGATCCAGCCATGCCTTTGCCCACAACCTGTATCGGCGCTTTCCCGAAACCTGATTATGTCCCCGTCAGAGATTGGTTCCAAACCGGACACGACGCGGAAAGTTTCGGCGAGCGCGTGACGCGCGACTGGGCGCGACAGCAATCGGATGAGACAACGGCGCTGCTCGACCGGGCCACCGCCGAAGTCGTAAGAGATCAGCTTGAGAGCGGCATTGACCTGCCCACCGATGGCGAAGTGCGGCGCGACAATTATGTGCATTATCAATGCCGTCATTTCGAGGGTTTCGATTTCGAAGGTTTAACCCGGCGGCAATGGCGCAATGGAGCTTATCACAGCGAGTTGCCGACAATTCGGGGCGACGTGACTGCAGGCGATACAGATACACTCGTGCGTGATTGGCGCATAGCGGAAGAGGCCGCCGGAAGCCCGGTAAAGATCACCATGCCGGGACCGATGACCATTTCGGATACGACTGTTGATGCGCATTACAACGATCCGGCACGCCTCGCGGATGATCTTGCAAAAGCCTTGAATGTGCAGGTGCGTGCACTGGCAAAAGCGGGCTGCCGGAACATTCAGATTGACGAGCCTATCTTCGCCCGCAAACCGAACGAGGCACTAGACTACGGCATCGCAACACTCGCGCGATGTTTTGAAGATGTGCAGGACAGCGTGACCCGCACGGTGCATATGTGTTGCGGCTATCCCAATCACCTTGATGATCACGACTATCCCAAAGCCGATCCAAAAGCCTATTTGCAGATCGCCGAAGCCGTTGATGGCACGGTCGATGCGATTTCTATCGAGGATGCCCATCGGCACAATCCGTCCGACTTATTCGAGCGCTTCACGCAGTCCAGTTTGATCGTCGGCTTTGTCAGAATTGCCTCCAGCGAGTTGGAAACAGTCGATCAGATCACTGCACGGATGCAGGCGATTTTGCAGCATGTCCCGCAAGAGCGCCTGATTGCCGCCCCCGATTGCGGCTTGGGTTTTCTGGGCCGCGACCTTGCCGTCAAAAAACTCCGAAATCTGTGCAAAGCCGCGCAAAGCGTTTGAGCAGTCATTATTCCCCGAAAACATCTTCGGGCAGTACACCCCATAAATTGTCTTTGCTGACCCAGCCGCGATAGCCCTCCACCTTGGCTCTGCACCAATCGACGCGGCAATCTATCAGGCGCAGCACAACATCGGGTTCGATTTGAGCGACGGTTTTTGTGGTGGCATCCGGTTCCGCATGTAAATCGACGATCTTTTCCCGGACCAGAGCCGTGCGCGCTGTGCCGAGTTGAGATTTATGCATCCACCCTGTTGCGCCATCATGATCGCGGACATGACGCCAGTCTTTGAACTCTTGAAAAATCTCCACGGGCAAGCCGTAAAGCTGGAAAGTCCAAGCGATAGGGTAATCTTCCCCTGCGCCCCGGCGCAGGTTGACTTTGTTGAATTTGAGGGATTCAAAGCGCGGCAATGGCGCACCTGTCTCAGGACCGACCCCAAGCGTTTGTGCTTGTGCAGGAACAGCAAGAACAATCATTGCAAAAAGCAGCGTTTTCATGGTTACGGAGTGCGATGAAGCGCACAGAAAATCAAGTATGACGTTTCTTTCCATTTATTGCGCAATCTGATATTTGAACGCATGATTATGACCCGACGGAGAGTTTAATGCCTGACAGCCGCCCCAAAGTCGTCGTGACCCGCAAATTGCCCGAGCAGGTTGAGACGCGGATGCAGGAATTATTTGATGTAACGCTGAACCCGGATGATACGCCGATGACGTCGGCGCAACTGGCCGAAGCGCTTGCGAATGCTGATGTTTTGGTTCCGACCTTGGGAGACCAGATTGATGCGGGCTTGATTGCCAGAGCCGGAGAAAACCTTCGCCTGATCGCCAATTTCGGGGCAGGGGTGGACCATATTGATGTGGCAACGGCGCGCCAACGCGGGATTCACGTCACGAATACCCCCGGTGTTTTGGCCGAAGACACCGCCGATATGACATTGGCGCTCATTCTTGCTGTGCCGCGCCGTCTGGTTGATGGCGTCAAACTGATCGAGTCCGGTGAATGGACGGGATGGGCACCCACAGCCATGTTGGGCCATCGCGTCTTCGGCAAGCGGCTAGGCATTATCGGTATGGGCCAGATTGGACAAGCCGTGGCACGGCGAGCGGCGGCCTTTGGTCTGGAGATTCACTACCACAACCGCAAACGCCTGCGGCCCGAAGTCGAAGAAGACCTCGGCGCGACCTATTGGGAAAGCCTCGATCAAATGTTGGCGCGCATGGATGTTGTCTCGATCCATTGCCCGCACACGCCGGGGACCTATCACTTATTATCGCCCCGCCGTCTCAGGCTGATGAAACCAACCGCTTATATCGTCAACACCGCGCGCGGAGAGATTGTCGATGAGAATGCGTTGATCCGCATGTTGGAAGCGGGCGAGCTTGGCGGGGCGGGGCTTGATGTGTTTGAGCACGGCCACGAGATCAACCCGCGCCTTGCCGCGTTGCCGAATGTCACGCTGATGCCGCATATGGGCAGTGCAACAATCGAAAGCCGCATTGAGATGGGCGAGAAGGTCATCATCAACATCAAAACCTACGCCGATGGCCACACCCCACCGGACCGCGTCGTCCCTGCAATGCTATAGCGTTTGCCGCAGGCAACTGCGGGTGAAAGTGACACTGGTGCAAGCGTCTCAGCGATTTACCGTCATTCCCCGCTCAGGCGGGGAATCCACTTGCCCAATCGAAAATATTTCTGATCGAATGCGCGCTGGCCTTTCCTGAGCGACTTGATAAGGGCCTGCACTTTAGTGCCTTTCGTCCCTACCTGTCCGGTTGACAACCAAAATGCCCACCCCTCACTTCGGTTGACAACCAAGATGAGTGTTGTCCTGAACTTGATGTGGGGTCATCATCCGAACGGACTATGCCCAATCAAGTAATTTTCTTTAGCAAGAAGTTCGTAACTTTTGGGGGGGAGCAGGGTGATGGATCGAGACAATTTACAAAATTGTATTCTTGAGCTTTACGATGCGGCAGTAAATCCGAGCCGTTGGCGGCACGCCCTCAATTTAGTTGCAGAAGAAGTAGGTGGCGTTGCCAGCATGGTCTTAGTGCGTAAACCAGAAGGATGGAGGCGCGATCTTCAACTCCTTAGTAATCGATACCTTGATTTTTCGCGCTCTGCAGAAGGTATGTACTATGGGTTGCGCTATAGCCGCCTCCAAAATCCCGATTGGAATTACCTCAGCGAGTGTCAGCCAATGCAGCCGACATGGGATTTAGAAGCTGGTTACACAGCGCACGAATTAGACCGACGAAAAGATTACTCATATTTAATATCGCGCGTTGGAGTGCGTAGGCGCTTGGGGGTTCGACTCAACGATGATCGACTATGGTTTGATGCATTAAGCGTCGGGTTCCCGGACGACATGCCGGGTGGCTCCCCTGATCAGAAAGCTCTTTTGCATTCGGTGCTTCCTCATTTGTCAAAGTCGATTGAGATGAGCAGAATTTTTCTGGCTTTACGGCGCAAGCACAAAGCAGCGCTCACTGCTCTCGATCACGTTGAACATGCTCTGATCGTAGTCGACGCAAAACAAAATATCATCGTCGCCAATGCAAAAGCTGATCAAGTATTTGGCGAATCTATGCTGATCTCGAAAGATCAACACGGTCGTTTGTGTTGCTCGGATGATTTGGACACTAGAAAGCTCAAAGCTGCTATTGAGACTGCATGCAAAATAGCCGACGGGAACGCGACTATAACTCCAAATTCAACTTGGCTAAACTTGACAGGAGATGGCGCTGCAAGTCTCGCTATAGACGTTGCCCCTATTCGAGACACATCCGACGAGCTGGATGAGTCCAATGCATTAGCGCTTATTACCTTAACTTCCCCGGATCACCTCCCAGCAATTAACCTGAAGAGTTTCGCGAAAGCATATTCGCTCACAAGAGCAGAGACAGAAGTCTGCGAACTCGCTTTTTCCGGATTGAGCATAGGCGTTATTGCGGAGCGACGGAATACATCACCCAACACTGTAAAGAGCCAAGTAGCGACCATCCTTAGCAAAACTAATTCGAATTCTCGTCTGGAGTTGATACACCTGATTACGCGGACACATCCAAAGATCATATAACTGCTCAGTGCTAAAGCACTTTGCGTTTACATTGAAACATCAACGGATACTCCACAGGCGCGCCTCGCCACCGACGTAACACGCCACCCTCGGTCACTTCTTACATAGCGAACACTTCCCCATCACCGCCTTTTGCAATGACGGGGAAAATGCGCTTACCGCTGTCAGGTCTTCAGATAACTCTCGAGCGAGTCGTCCATTGCGTCTTTCCACGGCGTGTGGTGTGCGGGGGCTTGGGTTCCGGTCAGCGGCGAGACATAGCCGTGATTGCGGAACTCCATGATGCCTTTTTTCTTGTGCTTCTTCCACGCATAGAACTGTTGGTTCGCTGTCTCGACGTCAAAGCCGGGATAGTCCGTTTCGTCCATCAGCTCTTTGGTATAACCGCCCTGATAGTCAATGCAGGCATAGTCGTCTTCCAGCGCATCTTCGCGTGCTTCACGATCCGCAACATCGGCGCGCATTGCGGCCTCGTCAGGGATGGATAGCTTGCCCATGATCGCATCGCGCACCCACCATGCTTGGGCGTCAAACATATTGAACGTGTACCATTGATCCTGCATCCCGAGATAAAAGAGATCGGGATCTTTTACATAAGCGACACCTTTATAGAGGTCGGCGGATGCGAGGCGGTTCGCGGTGCGCAGGCGCAGAGCATCGGCCATGAAGGGGAAGTGGTGCTTATAGCCAGTGCAAAGCAAAATCGCGTCAACGTCTTTGCTTGTGCCGTCTTTAAAGTGAGCAGTCTTGCCCTCGACCTTCACGAGTGCAGGCACTTCCTGCCAGTTCTCAGGCCAGTCATACCCCATCGGCGCTGTGCGGTGCGCGACGGTGATCGACTTCGCACCATACTTCCAACATTGCGAGCCAATGTCCTCAGCGGAATACGATGTGCCGAGGATCAGAACGTCTTTGTCTTTCATCTCCAGCGCATCGCGGAAATCATGCGCGTGCATGATGCGTCCGGCGAAAGTTTCAAAGCCAGGATAATGCGGCACGTTCGGTGTTGAGAAGTGACCCGATGCGACAACCACATGATCAAACTCTTCATCACTCTCGCGATCATTCACGGCATCATTGACGATAACCCGAAACTTGCCGCCTGCCGTTTTCTCGACCCGGCGAACCGCGTGATTGAATTTGATCCAATCACGGATGCCCGCTTTTTTGACCCGTCCTTCGATGTAGTCAAACAGAACCGCGCGGGGAGGATAAGACGCGATAGGGCGACCAAAATGCTCTTCAAAAGTATAGTCGGCGAATTCCAAGCCCTCTTTTGGACCATTGGACCAGAGATAACGATACATCGAGCCGTGCACCGCCTCCCCATGTTCATCGAGACCTGTGCGCCATGTGTATTTCCACAGGCCGCCCCAATCGTCTTGTTTCTCGTAACAGACCACCTCGGGGATATCTTCGCCCTTTGCTTTGGCGGATTGAAAAGCACGGAGTTGTGCCAAACCGGATGGTCCGGCCCCGATGATTGCGACTCTCTTCGACATTCAGTCTCTCCCTAGACGTCAATATTTTCCGTTATCACACCGCGCAAATCGTTTTAGGGCAAGTGAAACATGACCGTTGGTGCGGACTGGGCGAAAAGTGACGCATTTTGGTTAATGCGAAACAATGCGCAACTGAGTCGTTTTGGCCGTTCTTTTGCATTTGTAAAGAAAGGATTAAGATTTGGAGCGGTTAAAGCGATGCCAGTGGATTTTGCCACAATCGATGACCCGATAAATCGTGCTGCGCTGGGATGTTTCAATGCTTCTAAGGCAGAGAACGCCGAGTTGCCGTATAGATTAACGGTCAGCTTGATACGCTGTTCCGAGATTGATGACGCCTTCAGAGATGAATGGCGCGCATTAGAAGACAGTTCGCTTAATCCTAATCCTTATTTCGCTCACTGGTTTCTTGAACCAGCGATGCGCCACCTCGATCCGGCAGAAGAGGTGAGAATAGTTGCGTTGCGTCGGGCCGAAAACAGTATGTTAGTAGCGTTGGCCCCCTTTGTTTTCCAAAAAGGGTACGCAAAATTGCCCCTTAAGCATGTTTGTGTATGGACTCACGCGCATTGTTTTAATGGTGCGCCATTAATCCGTGAGGGTTTTTCTGTCGCGGCTTATTCTGCTTTGTTTGACTGGGTGGATACGAGGCCGGAAGACTCAGTGTTCATCCGTTTCGCGATGTTGCCGTTTGATGGCGAAACCCGTAACGCGATTGATGAGGCGTGCGCGCTTAGAGACCGTAATTTTCGAGTACAAGATTATTATGAGCGCGCAGTCTTAACGGCGGATAATGATTTTGATACGGTCGTATCTTCTGGCAGGTCATTGAAAGAGAACGAAAACTCATCTGAAGAAACGCCACATTCCGATGGCCGGAGCAATGTTGAACTGACTGCATTGCCGATTGAGAAAAGTGACGTTCTGACTGACTTCATAAGTCTGGAAAATGCGACATGGAAGAACCCCGATCCCGAAAGCCTTCCGCTTGAACAATCGACTGCGGATGCGCTGTTTTTCCGTGAAGCGATGGAAGCCGGAGAAAAAGAAGGCGCGGTCCGCTGTCTTGCGGCGGTGACGGACGGGGAGCAAAAAGCAATGCTGTTTACGATGCAGCTCGGTTCTCGTCTTTCTGCATTTAAGATAGCTTACGATAACGCTGCCGATGGCCTGACCATTCGCAAGCTTCTAATGGAGACCGCCGCGCAGCAGATGCCTAGCAGTAGTGCGGGTATTTTCGATTCTTGTGCCCGCAAAGGCCATTCCGTTGCTGATGATTTCTGGTCAGAACGGTTGCCAATTGTGCAAATCAATATCCCCACCAAGCGCACCTCAGACAAAATTCTTCTACGCATTTCAGCAACGCTGGAAAAAATTAAACTCAAAGTTTTGAGGGCGGTGTCCGGGAAGTTTGGATGAATAAAGTGGGGCGTACCTGATGAGAGGTCGTAAATGCCGAGACATTGCCGATCTCTCGTCAGGCAGCGATTATCAGTATACATCGTATTAATGATTTATCAACGTTTATTTACGTTGCGTTAACTTATTTTTGAGTTGTGGATTCTACAGCTTCTGTTGCGGCGGCAGTCACCGCAGTTTTTTGCTGGTCTGTCAGGTCCGCGCGATCTTCGAGTTCGGGTATCGCAACCCGCACTTCCCGGCGGGCAAAGGAAATATCGTTTTCCTCGAAAGTGGCTTTCACGCGGTTGAAGATTTCTTTGCGCAGCGTGAATTGCCTGCCGGGTTTTGCCATGAATTTGCCGCGCACAATCATCCCAACATCGTCGAAATCGAAAACACCCTGAGATTTGAACGGTTGTAGAAAGTCTTCCGCAAATTCCGGCACTGCCATCATTTCCGCGCCAATTTTCTTGAACAGTTTTTTGACTTTTTGTGGATCAGTTTCGAACGGAACCGTAAATTTTAATTTCATGATGACCCAATCCCGCGAATAGTTGGTCACTTTGGGGACTTCACCGTAAGGGATTGTATGCACCGCTCCTTTATGATGGCGTAATTGCATCGAACGGATTGAGATTTTTTCTACAGTCCCGAGGGTCCCTTCAACATCGATGTATTCCCCTGCGCGAAAAGCATCATCAATCAGGAAGAAGATTCCTGACACCACATCAGCCACCAGCTTTTGAGCACCAAAACCAATTGCCAGACCAACAATCCCTGCACCCGCCAATAACGGTGTGGTGTCGATCCCGAAATTGCCGATCACCAACAGGGACACAATAACCGTAATCGCTATTTTTAGAGTCCCGAGTAACAAAGGAAGGACAGTTGCGAGCCGTGAGACACCTGTTCCGCCTTCGTCGCCTAGTTGGGCTTCTTCGCCCATTTCAGTTTGCTCGGCGGCGAGTTTACGATTGATCCAGAGTGAGACTAATTCCCAAAATAGATATCCGCTCAGGACGATAATTATACCTTCGATTAGTGTTCCGGCAGCGCGTGCTCCGACGCTCGATGCTGCTAGGTTCCCAAGGTCGATGCCCCAAATCCACGCGAGGGTTAAGATAACCCCGACGCCAACAATAACCCGTCCGATGCTGATATAGCTGCGCTTGGTGCGCCGATAGGCATCTTCGGCTAATTGGCCTTCGCCTGCCATCGGTCGCACGAGATGCTTAACCAAGCCTCTGATGCCGGCATCGAAGGTTGGGGCGACCAGTAATAATAATAATGACGAAATCTGCCTGCCATCCAGCAGGTGAAACTGGCGTTTCGCGACAATTAGTTCGACCAAGAGCCAGCTCATCACGAGAACAACCATGCAATAGTACGGGTACGCTCTGGCGATTTTGGCCTCGAAGGGCGTTACATCCTGGTCATCACCCATGAGTATCTTGGTCAATCCGGGACGGGCGCGCCAAACGCTATACAGCAAGATGAGATAGGCCGTCGTATTGAACCAAAACCCAAGCCGGAATTTACCCATCGATACGCCGTGACTGGCGAGGAAGGGAATCAAAAAACTCATCAATCCCCAGATGGCGAAGACAATAATTTGTTGCCGGTAGAAATACCGCGCTGTCCAGTCATCTGTTTGAATGAGCCGTAATTTGGGTTGGAAGGGCGCGCTCACAAAACGGCTGATGGCCAAGTATATGCGCGGGGTCACAATCACTGCGGTGACGAATGTGCCGGCGATCAAGGCATCGGGAAAATGTCGGCCCCGTCCCGTGCTTTCAGGAGCTTCATTGGAAAGGAGAATCTGTAGAATATATCGGCTGACGTAGAAAAAGACGATAAGACCGATGGTGTCGAGAAAAGCACGTTTGATTAAAAGCCTGAATGTTTGGCCGAGAGTATCGGCGTGTTGATCCACGATCTGCCGCCGCCATGTTCGAAGCAGACGATCCACCAGAAACTCTGCCAAAAATCCAAGGGCGACTGCCAGAAGCGTAATAAACGCCAGCATCCAAAACCCGCCCCATCCGCGTGGTTCCAGAAATCTCAGAAAGCCACGCTTTACCCCTAGTAAGACTTCGCCGCCGCGCGAAATGGCCAGTCCAACGCTATCGGTAATTTCTTTCAGTGTTGTGCCAGCCGAGGCGATAAAGGAGGGAGCTTTCTCTGTTGCCACTGTTTCCTTGGCTACAGCATCAAGACGGTCAAGCAGAAGAAGCCGGACATCCTGATCCGAGAGGCGGGAAATCATTTCGCGCACTGCTTCCGGGGTCAGCGGGTCCGGCAAATCGGTGGCGGATGCCTTGCTGCTTGTCAGATCGGTTAAGCTCTGCGCGCTGAGTGCTGTTGGAAACACCAAAAAAACAGCCAATATAACAGCGAGCAGCCGGACAATGATTGGATGTAACGCGCGCGACATGATTTGATAGCCCCTCATAATGTATGAAAACGTAGTCGCTGTATCGCGTTGGGTCACGGCAAAAATGGACTATGATTGAATCCGCGTTCCAACAATGCTTGCACGTTGAGGTATGAGCGCGATACTGACTTCTGATATTCCTTTTTTGGGCGGGAAACTATGTATTTCACCAGCGACAACGCAGTCGGTGCTGCCCCCGAGATTCTCAACGCAATCATAGCTGCGAATGAAGATGCGCTGCCTTCATACGGCGCTGATCCGATGATGCAGGATGTTGAGAAACGGATTGCACAGATCTTCGAAACTGACGTTCGTGTTTTTCTTGTCAGTACCGGTACAGCAGCGAATGCTCTGTCTTTGGCGAGCCTTTCGCCGCCTTGGGGCGCTGTTTTCTGCCATCGCTACGCGCATATTGAAGTCGATGAATGTGGTGCGCCCGAGTTCTTTGGCGGCGGCCTCAAACTCGTCTTGCTCGATGGCAAGGATGGAAAAATTCAGCCCGATGCGCTGGAATATGCGTTGAAGGAAACCGGCGCTGGCGGCGTTCATCAAGTGCAGCCTGCTGTCCTCAGCATAACCAATGTTACGGAAGCCGGAGCGCTTTATCGGGCAGAAGAAATCTCGACTTTGGCCGCGCTTGCCCATGATGCTGGATGTGCGGTTCATCTCGATGGGACGCGATTTGCGAATGCATTGGTGTCGAGCAATGCGTCACCCGCCGATATGAGCTGGCGTGCGGGTGTTGATGTTTTGTGTCTTGGCGCAACGAAAAACGGCGCATTGGCGGCGGAAGCGGTGATCTTTTTTGATCCGAAGCGTCAGGCAGACCGCATTGCCCAATTCGAGTATCGCCGAAAGCGTGGAGGCCATCTGATCTCAAAAGGACGGATGCTATCTGCTCAGATGGCGGCTTATTTTAAAGATGATCTATGGCTATCACTCGCGCGTCATTCTAACTTAGCGGCAACACGGCTTGCCGATGGGCTACGCAAAATTGAGGGCGTCGAGATCGAAAATTCGGTCGATGCGAATATGCTGTTCGTTCACTTGCCTGTGGCGGTTCACAAAAGGCTCCAGCAAGAGGGCGCGCGCTATTATTTAGAGCCGCCAAGCCAAAGCGATGAAGGGGATGGAAAAACGGTCCGTGTCCGTTTTGTGACATCATTTTCAACGACAGATGACGCAATAGACTCATTCCTTGAAATTGCGTCAAAGGCTTAATGTTCTGATGCTGACCTTTATACGCCCTCTGGCCCTGCTCATATTTTTGATTTTGGGAATCCTTCCGGGGGTGGCTCAGGATGAAGGGATCAAGCTTTCGGAAGCCGACGCTCTCATTAAAACGTGGGAAGCGAATGCGGATAAAGTCGATAAGTCTTTAGAATCCGATTTACCACGGAGCATTGCGGATGTTGAGGTTCGCGCAAGACTTGACCAAGAGCGCACGGATGCGCGCACCCTCGCTGACCAAGCGCAGGAAGCGATGCTTCCGATTCAGGAACAGCTCGAGGCATTGGGTCCACCGCCCGCCGAAGGTGAAACTGAGGCCGAGGAAATTGTTGCGGAACGCCGCGACCTTAATGAGCAACTCGAGACCCTGAAAGCGACCAGCAGTAAGGCAGAACTTGCGTTTACGCGGGCTGACGGCCTGCTTCAGCGATTGACTGCCGCGCGCAGACAACAGTTTACCGACAGGCTTCTTACGCGCGGACCAACGCCTCTCGATCCCGGTAATTGGCTTGCGGCAGGGGAAAGCGTCCTATCATCAGCCGGGACAGTTCTCGCCGAAGTCACCGATGAGAAGGAACAGGAAAAACGTGCAGAAGTTGCGACAGATTCTGTGCCACTTGCGCTGGGCGCACTTTTGTTTGCCCTTGTCATTATGGTGGTCTTGCGGCGTGCCGCATTACGCTGGCTCTACCGCATATTAGGGGCATGGTCGCCGTTATTTCCGACCCGTCATTCGGCAAGTTTAGAAGAGGGGCAGGGGACAGCTCTTTCCGGAGAACTTCCCTCGCATCGACAAGCCGCGCGTTCGCGTACAATTCGTCTTCTCGTCGGTGTTGGAGTGACGCTGACACGACTGGCGACGCCGCTTGTTGCTTTGTTCGCTACAAGGTTTGCCCTGATCGAACTAGGATTATTCGGCGCAACCGGCGAAGTGGTTTTGGATGGCGTCGTTAGGGGTGTGGCGGTTTTCGCCGCTGTGTTTGCAATCGTCTATGCGTTTTTTGCGCCTTATGAACCGCGCTTGCGTTTGTCACTTTTGAACAATGAAGTTGCGCGCTCTGCCACCCGGTATTCGGTTCTGATTGCACTTGCGATGGCGCTCAATATCGCCGTGGTCAATGTCGGTGAGCAACTCGGCTGGCCACTTGGGGCGCTGAGCGTTCTGAACGCGGCCATCATTATTGGCGGATGCCTCGCACTCTGGCGTCTTGCCTCAGTGACCCGTTTTACAGTTGAAGCAGAGCCAGAAGACACCGACGCAGACGCACCGCAAGAAGAGGCCGGACAATGGCTCTCACGCGGTGCGGGGCATACGCTGCGCCGTATTGCATTTGCGGTTTCGATCATTGCGCCTTTGCTGTCGCTCGCAGGGTATTTCGCGCTCTCCCGCTTCGTTTTTTATAATACCCTGCTGAGTGGCGCAGTTGTTGCGGCAGGGGTGTTGCTTTTCTCTGTTGCAAAAGAAGGGGCTTCCGCCCTGTCGGAAGCCACAGGCGAACGCCGCGTAGAGAAAATCGAGGATACCGATGAAGAGGGCGGCCTATTGCCGGTGTTCTTCGGATTTATCCTGATCCTTATTGCCCTGCCGATCCTCGCTTTAATTTGGGGTGCGACAACGGACGATCTCGGTGAAGTTTATTTCGGGATCAGCAACGGATTCACAATCGGAGAAAGCACGTTCCGCCCCGGCGATATTCTGATTGCCGCGTTGGTCTTTGGCGCGGGCTTGTTCATTACGCGCATTGTTCAGGCGGTAACACGGCGCACCGTGATGCCGAGGACGCGGCTAGATAAGGGCGCGAGATCCTCCATCGTCTCCGGCCTTGGCTATGTCGGCTTTTTCATTGCCGTCCTCGTCGCCATTAGCGCGGGAGGATTAGACCTTACAAATCTTGCGTTTTTAGGCGCAGCACTTGGTGTTGGTATTGGTTTTGGCTTGCAAAACATCGTCAACAACTTTGTCTCTGGCATTATTCTGTTGATCGAGCGTCCCATTAAAGTCGGTGACTGGATTGAAGTCGCTGGCACGCATGGCACGGTGCAAAAGGTCAATGTGCGCTCAACGGTGATCAAGACCTTTGATAAGGCGAGTTACATCGTGCCGAATTCCGAACTGATTTCGGGTGCGGTGATGAACATGACCCATGGCGATCTGATGGGCCGTGTGATTGCGCCTGTGGGTGTGGCTTACGGATCAGACACGCGGAAAGTAGAGAAAATTCTGCTCGAAATCCTCCGCGCTCACCCGATGGTCTTACGCAGGCCGCCGCCCAGTGTTGTGTTCAAAGGTTTCGGAGCAGATTCTCTCGATTTTGAAGCGCGCGGTTTCCTGCGTGATGTGAATTGGATCTTATCGACGCATAGCGACTTGAACTTTGAGATCGAGAGGCGGTTCCGCGAAGAGGGCATTGAAATCCCCTTCAAGCAAACGGATGTCAGTTTGAGAAACCCCGAAGCATTGGTCGAAGCCTTCAAAACGGCTGCATATGCTGCGGATAAAGCTCAATCTAAGCCCGACAGCCTTGACGCATGATCGGTTTTCTTGATCCATAAGCGCCAGCTTTATTGAGGAGAGCGCTATGCCGACAACCCCTCTGTTCCGAGACGATGCAACGCTCCAATCTTGCGAAGCCAATGTCGTGAGCGTTGATGGAACGCATGTCACGCTGGACAGGAGTGTGTTTTATCCCGCCGGAGGCGGACAACCGGGGGATACGGGAACACTTGGATCGGCCACGGTGCTCGACACAATCAAAGGCGACAACGAGACAATCGTCCATGTCTGCGAGGGTCCGCTTCCGGCGGTTGGGGATAGCGTGACGGCAACGCTCGATTGGGACCGCCGCTATGCGCTGATGCGGATGCACACTGCGCTTCACCTTTTGTCGGTCGCTATCCCGCTACCGGTTACAGGCGGGGCGATAGGGGTTGAGAAATCGCGTCTCGATTTCGATATGCCCGATGCGCCAGAAGACAAACAAGCCATCGAAGACGCACTTAATGCCATGATCGCTGCGGATCACTTGGTGACAACGGAATGGATCACGGACGAAGAACTCGATGCCAATCCGGGCTTGGTCAAGACGATGACTGTGAAACCCCCGAAAGGCCAAGGGCGCGTCCGTTTGGTTCGCATCGGCGATGTCGATTTACAGCCCTGCGGCGGTACGCATGTCACCTCTACCGCCGAGATCGGCAAAGTCCGACTCGGTAAGGTCGAGAAAAAAGGAAAGCAAAACCGCCGCGTAAGCCTTCACTTCGCATGAGAGCATTACACGCGCGTTGTTTCCGCATCGCCAAAATCTTCAAGATAGCGATCCCGTTGTAACCGTGCTGCCGTCACCGCATTCCGCAGTAATGTTGCGACTGTGACGGGGCCGACGCCGCCCGGAACAGGGGTTATCCAACCGGCAACGTCAGCACAGCTTTCGAAGTCCGCATCGCCCACCACAAGCCCTTCAACCTGATTGATCCCGATATCAATCAGCGCGGCCCCCGGTTTTAACATATCGCCGGTTACAAGGTTCGGTTTGCCGACAGCCACAAACACTGCATCAGCAGAGCGCGAATGCATGGAGAGATTTCTAGTCTGGTGATGACATACTGTGACGGTCGCGCCCTCAGCCATCAGCAAAAACGCGATGGGCTTTCCGACAATCGCCGAATGTCCAATGACGGTGACTTCCAACCCCTCAAGGCTCATTTTTGTTGCTTTGAGCATTTCAACAGCGGCAACCGCTGTACAAGGCCCCATACGCAAATCATTATAAACGATGTCGCCGATATTCGAGGGGTGCATCCCCTCCACGTCTTTCAGAGGATGGACGCGGCGTTGTATATCCCGCTCCGGCAGGTGATCTGGAGTGGGCCGTTGCACGATAATACCTGTAACGCGGCGATCCGTGTTCAGCCCATGAACGATTCCTAGCAATTCTTCGGCCCCAATATCCGCCGGGTAATCACGGGCCTCGAAGTCCATACCGACCTTTTCGGCTGCGCGTTGCTGATTCCGAACATAAAGCCGCGCCGCCTCGGTATCGCCAACCGAGATCGAGACCAACCGAACCGGCCATCCTTCATTTCTGAGCGCCGTGACATCGGTCTCAACATCGGAGCGAATCTGTGCGGCAATGGCACGCCCATCGAGTAATTTATGCGTCTTTTCAGTCATTTCAGGACCCGGAATAGATGTTTTCCCTGACATGACAGCCGCGCGATACCCCGACTCGTCCCGAAGCGACTCATTTTGCTCAACTCAGTCCTTCCCCCGACGCCCTTCCATGGGCTAGACATGCGCGCTGCAACGGAGAAGATAGCATGACAAACGTAGCTGTAGTCGGCGCTCAATGGGGCGATGAAGGCAAAGGTAAGATCGTTGATTGGCTGAGTGAACGCGCCGATGTCGTGGTTCGCTTTCAGGGTGGACATAACGCAGGCCATACGCTGGTGATCGACGGTAAAGTCTACAAGCTATCGTTGTTGCCCTCCGGCATTGTGCGCGAAAATAAGCAATCGGTTATCGGGTCGGGTGTCGTTCTCGATCCTTGGGCGCTGTTGGATGAAATCGCGCGTATCGGCGAACAAGATGTTGTCGTCGGCCCTGATCGCCTCAAAATCTCGGAAACCGTACCATTGATTTTGCCGGTACACCGCGATCTTGACCGCTTGCGCGAAGAAGCGGCGGGCAAGGCAAAAATCGGCACGACTGGCCGTGGTATTGGTCCCGCTTACGAAGATAAAGTCGGTCGCCGGGCCATTCGCCTTGGCGATTTGGCTGACGAAAAGACACTGGATGATCGTATCGACCGCCTGCTCGCGCACCATGATCCATTGCGTAAAGGCTTGGGCGAAGCGCCTCTGGACGGCGCAGCGTTGAAAGCAGAGCTGTTAGAGATTGCCCCGCGCATCCTCCCCTTTGCGGCCCCTGTCTGGCGAGAGCTGAATATCGCGCGTAAGGCTGGTAAGCGGGTTCTGTTCGAAGGCGCGCAAGGCGCATTGCTTGATATTGATTACGGGACGTATCCTTATGTCACGTCTTCAAACACGATGGCGGGCCAAGCGGCGGCAGGCTCCGGTGTCGGGCCGGGTGCTGTCGGCTATGTGCTGGGCATCGTCAAGGCTTACACCACGCGGGTTGGTTCAGGTCCGTTTCCGACCGAATTAGAGGATGCTATTGGCCAGCGACTTGGGGAACGGGGTCACGAATTCGGCACTGTGACAGGGCGCAAGCGTCGTTGTGGTTGGTTTGACGCTTGTCTCGTTCGGCAAACGGCGACCATTTCGGGCATCACGGGTGTTGCACTAACGAAACTCGATGTCCTCGATGGATTTGAAGAGTTGAAAATCTGCACCGGCTATCGTGTTGATGGCGTCGAGTATGACCACTTGCCTGCTGCGGCGGCTTTGCAAGCCAAGGCAGAGCCGATCTATGAGACAATGCCGGGATGGTCTGAATCGACTGAAGGCGCGCGACGCTGGGCTGATTTACCCGCTGCTGCGGTGAAATACGTTAAGCGTGTGGAAGAATTGATCGAAACGCCGGTGGCGCTTTTGTCTACGTCACCCGAGCGAGATGATACCATCCTCGTGACAGACCCTTTTGCGGGTTGAGAGCGTAAAATTTGCCGGCTGTGACTGTTAAGTCGATAGCTCAAAACTACTATTTTACTGTGTCCACCCTAAGTACAACGCGGCTGGGCACAAACTTGTTCCTCTCGAAGACATCACAACTAAAGTATTACTCGTGATTGAGTGTGCGTTGCGAAATAGTTAAAATAAGTCATCCTCTTGCCCATGGTTAACGGGGCATGAAGGAGAGGAATATGAAACGTCTTGTGATGTTACTTGCCGCCGTCGTGATGAGTCTGTCTATGGCAAATGCAGCTTCCGCAGCGCCAAAACAGTTTAACTCAGCAGTGACAGAAGTCGGTGCACCGAAACATTCGTTACTTCAAAAGGTCAATGGTGGATACGGCTTTGGCTTCGGCCATGGCGGATTTTCATTCGGGAAGACATTCTTTTTTGGAGGACATCGTGGCTTCAATCGAGGCTTCGGATTCCGCAATCGCGGGTTCCGCAGTCGCGGCTTCAGAGGCGGTCGCAGCTTTAGAGGCCACCGGAGTTTCAGAAACCGTGGTTTCAGAGGTGGCAGAGGATTTCGCGGTGGTCGCGGCTTCCATCGAGGCTTCAGAAGATAATCGCCGCTTAGGGACGGTTTGAAGATCTTCGAAGGCAGTTAAGTCTTCAGTATAGAGATAATCCGCGGAAATCCCTCAACACTCCTGATGCGGATTATGGCAGGCGACCCGCTCCCGCAGGGTCGCCTGCACCTTTTTTAAGGGTATAGTTTCGGTCAGTATCGAGCTTTTCTCAGGCCGGATGACGCCTTGCCCAAATCGCGGCGATGATCCCTGTCGCACCCACCAATGCAAAAATTGCAGCTTGACTTATCCCTGCGGTGGTTAAGCCAGCGGCGAGGGCGGCTGAGAATGTCATTGCGATGGCATCCACCGTATTTGAACAGGCAATAAACCGGCCCCGTTCATCCGGTGGAGCTTCTACCTGCAACACGACATTTACAGGTGTCAGATAAAGTCCTGCGCAAGCCGCGAGTAATGCGAAGCAGATCAAGACTGCCCATGCAGAAGGCTCAGTCAAAAACGTACCGATACTTATCAAATCGGTTTGGCGAACGGTATCTGTTGTCCCCGAGTACATCCCGCTTGCCAGAAACAGCAATATTGAGAACAGCGCGATACCGCCTGCGCCCCATGCAGAGGTTCTTATCCGCGCGCCTGATCCGAATATCTTGCCACACAGCACTGCGCCAACAGCGACCCCCACAGAGAATGTTGCGAGCAGCAGGATGAAGACATCTTCATCACCCCGTAAGGTTTCCTTTGCATAGGGAGGGAGCAGCGTCAGAAATGTTGCGCCGGTAAACCAGAACCATGCAATCGCGAGCACGGCTTCAAACGCTTTGGGCACTTTTCTGCCTGCGGAGATAACATCCCACATTGCGCGCGGAAAGAACCAGTCTACCTTTGGCGGGGGTCCTAGCGGCGGTGCAGGAGGGGCAAACAGGCTGGCAATAAACCCAATCACGGCAACGCCAATGACGACTACGCCGATAACTGTGATGCCCATATCCGTTAGGATCAGTTTTGCCCCTGCGATTTGCCCGATTAAAATAGCGAGGAATGTCGCGCCTTGGATCAAGCCATTGGCGGCGATCAGTTCATTTTCGCGCAGGTATTGCGGCAAAATCCCATATTTGATCGGCGCAAACATGGCTGACTGCGCGCCCATCAGAAATAACAGAACATAGAGGAGGGTGAGATTTTGCACCTGATACGCAATCGCGGCGAGGACCATCAGCACGATCTCGCAGGCTTTGACGAAGCGCATCATCTTTGCCTTGTCGATGCCATCAGCAATTTGTCCGGCGGTCGGTGCGAATATAGCAAAGGGCAGAATGAAAAGCGCGGCCCCGATTGTGTTGTGCAGGCTGGCATTTAGTCCCAACTCATCCGCCAACCTAAAAGTAAGTAATGTCAGTAATCCGGTCTTGAACACCTGATCGTTGAACGCGCCCAAAGATTGAACCCAAAACAAGGGCGCGAACCGCCGTTCTTTCATCAAGGCGAATGGATTGGACGGCGGCATGTCTGAGCGTGTTGAGGTCAAGAGATCATCGTCCTGTGCAGGGCTTTGCCCTCGGTCATGTCAGAGGGGTTTCCATGTTTGACGTGGTTCTTGTTCGAGAATCAACCATGCAAATAATCTCGCGGATCTTCTTTGACGCGCGAAATCGTGATTTAGAGACCATGGCACATTGATGCCATCCGGTAGAAGATCCTCGTTATTCTTCTTTGATTGAAAGCAATTTATGGCCACTCTGCCGCAGTCGGTTTACAAGTACATCCTAAATCATACAAAGCGTCGTCAGGTTGTTGTTATCGTACTGACTTTAGCGCTGTTGCCGCTTGCACCGATCCCATTGGAAATCCAACGCCGCATTCTCGACGAAGCCATTGCACAGAAAGATGCTGATCTGCTGCTTCGTCTCGCCCTGTTTTACGTGGGGGCCTTGATCCTTGCAGCGGGTTTAAAGTTTATGATGAAGCTCCAGCGGGAATATATCGCCGCTGGCCTCGTCCATTCGCTGCGCCAATCTTTGTATCATTGTATTTACACTGTGACGCCGCCCTCACATCTGACGCAAAAAGGCGACCGCATTGATGAAGGTGCGGTGGTTGCCATGCTGACAAGCGAGGCGCAAAAACTAGGCGGTTTCGCTGGTTCCGCCTTTTCAGGACCGCTGCTGCAGGTTGGTACGCTGGTTTTCGTTCTGGGCTATATGTTTTGGATCGAACCACTGGTGGCCTCGATTGCTTTGGCGCTTTATTCACCGCAGTTTTTTATCGTCCCGTTTGCACAAATGCGGATGAATATGTTGACCAAAGATACGGCACTCACTGTCCGTGAGTTGGGAGGCTTTATTGTCGATAATGCTGAACATGCGTTGGTGGGCAAGGAACCACCCGTTCAATATCTCAGCCTGACAGACCGTATTCTTAGCCTTCGTAAGCGGTTTGCGCTCACGAAGAATGCGATGAAATCCATCAATAACTTTCTGATTGCACTCGGGCCGTTCGGTGTAACGGTTTACGGGGGATATTTGGTCATTCAGGGAGAAACGGAGATCGGTGTGATCCTCGCTTTTGTCTCCGGGTTAGAACGTCTCGGTGGACCCATTCGGGAATTGATCGGTCTTTATCGCGATGTCGCTTTCGCTCGTATCCGTTATGGCATGTTGCTCGACGCGACCGAACACACGCCAATGTCGATGAGCTAGCGGATTGAGCGCTTCCGTAGTTGCTGTGTCAACCCCAGTCATGGAAAGGCTCTAAACAGAGGGCTTTTCCGGCTGGCGGGTTGCGGACCAACTGCCGCCATCATGCTCATAATCGAACCTGATTTCTTCTAATTGTTTGGCAGTGGCGAATTCGCGGATGAGGGCATTTGAACCAATCTCAATCCGGTCCTCCAATGTTTGCATGAATTCCTGTTTGCCCAATCCCGGCGGTATGGGTTCTAGAAATTCAATCGCGCAGCGCACAGGAAACTTGCGCCAATCCCGGCGCGGCCAAGCAAGCGACAGGCTTTTTGCAACAGGTACAGCAGGCACACCCAACTCATGATAGATGTGCCAAGCGCCAGCGCGGTATCTCATTTTCTTTCCGGGGCGCATTAATGTGCCTTCGGGATAGATGAGGATGGGGCGTCCTTCGCCGTGAACACGCCTTGCGCCTTCTAGGACTTGGGGTAGTTGATTTTGCCGCTGTCCTTCGACCTTTACCTTGATATGGCCGAGCTGCGTAACGATCCGTCCAACGAGTGGATAATTATCCAGCTCTTGCATGGCGATGGCCCCATAGTTTGGAAAGACCGTTCCCATGACGGCAATATCCATCTCGCTTTGATGCTTGGCAACCAGCAGAGCGGTATTCGCGTCGAGATGCTCGCGGCCTCTTATTTCAACCTTTGCACCCAGCACCCAGCGCACTAGGAACATCGTGCCATTGCACCATAACCGAAACATTGCACGCATGGCTCTTGTGCCGAGCAACAGCGATGTGAACACCGCTCCCGCTGCACAAAACAGCGTGAAACTGTAGAAGAAAATATTAAAAATAAAGGACCGTATCGCCGCCATTATGAGCCTTTTCAGCCGTTTCTTATTTCTCTGATCGTGCGTGCCAGTGTGGTATGCGAGGGGCTACATTTCCAGGCATTCAATGAGTAATGCGCGGGTGTTTTCTTCGGTCATCTCCACCGGATTTCCGCCCGTACTCGGGTCGTTCAGTGCATCCTTGAGCAGACGGTCAATGTCAGGATTATTCACGCCAAGGTCTGCCAGAGATTTTGGAATGTTGAGGCTTGCGTTCAACTCACCGATAAAATCGTAAAACCCGTCATACCCGCCTGCAATCCCCAGATAGGCGGCGGCTTGGTTCAGCCGGTCCCGCACCGCTGTTTCGTTAAAACGCAGCACGGGCTGCATAACGACGGCATTGGTGGTTCCGTGATGGGTGTGATGCATCGCACCTATCGGATGGCTCAGAGCGTGAATTGCGCCAAGACCCTTTTGAAAAGCGGTCGCGCCCATTGCCGCAGCACTCATCATATGGGCGCGGGCCTCAATATCCGAGCCGGTCGCGTAAGCGCGGGGCAGGTAGTCTTTCACAAGACGCATCCCCTCCAAAGCGATGCCTTGAGACATGGGATGATAATGCGGCGAGCAATAGGCTTCCAAACAATGCGCGAAAGCATCCATGCCTGTACCGGCAGTGATTGCCGGAGGCATACTCGTTGTCAGTTCGGGGTCGCAGATGACGACGCTCGGCAGAACTTTCGGATGAAAGATGATTTTCTTTTCTTGCGTCTCCGAATTCGTAATGACGCTGGCACGGCCCACTTCCGATCCGGTTCCGGCGGTGGTCGGGACCGCAACAATCGGGTGAATCGCATCCGCATCCGCGCGGGTCCACCAGTCCCCAATGTCCTCAAAATCCCAAAGCTGGCGCGTTTGCCCTGCCATGAACGCAAGCATCTTTCCGAGATCAAGCCCCGAGCCGCCTCCGAATGCTATCACACCATCATGCGCGCCTTCACGGTATGCTTTTAAGCCTGCTTCGACGTTTTTCTCGTTGGGATTTGGGTCTACATCCGAGAAGAGAGCACGTCCCAACCCACCAGCTTCCATCAAATCAAGAGTGCGTTTGGTGATTTCCAAATCAGCTAAACCGCGATCTGTAACGAGCATTGGCTTTTTCATTCCAGAGGCGGCACAGGCTTCCGTAATCTCTGCGATGCGTCCCGCACCGAACTTCATGGCGGTAGGATAGGACCAGTTTCCAATGAGCTGCATCTTGAGGACTTTCTTCTGATGGTCGGACTATAAGTACTTTATAGCACCATGTCCGACTTTGGAATTGAAAGCCTCGCTTAAAAGTTTCGATTGACGATGGGCGATTTCCTGACGAGATGGGCTTTGAGAATTGATTTGGATGACGGAGAGAGCGATGCGTGATCAGGCGAAAGTAGTAGTGATTGGAGGCGGGATTGCCGGTTGCTCTGCGCTTTATCACCTGACGCAAGAGGGCTGGTCAGATGTGATGCTGATTGAGCGCGACGAGCTGACCTCTGGCACGACATGGCATTCTGCCGCACAAGTTACGAATTTCGGCATGACTCAGACGATGGTTGGCCTCAAGAGTCACTCCATTGCGCTGTACCAGGAATTGCGGGACGATCCCGAATATCCTGTTGGATATAATCACGGTGATGGCGGTATCCGGCTGACCAATTCCGAGGCACAAATGGACGGGTATCGCCATTTTGCTTCTATGGCTGCCGGAATGGGCGTCGATTTTGAAGTGATTGACGCCGAAGAATGTGCGCGCCGTCACCCCTTGATCTCAACCGAAAATTTGCTGGGCGGTCTTTGGGACCCGAATGATGGTCATATTGACCCCGCGCAACTTTGTCAGGCATTGGCGCGTCGTGCCCGCCTAGCTGGAGCGGAAGTCAATCGCCACACGCCTGTCACGGGCCTGACGCAGCACGCGAATGGGGAATGGACTGTCCATACTGAAAAAGGCGATGTCCGCGCTGAGATCGTGGTGAATGCAGGCGGATATCGGTGCAATGAAATCGGTGCGATGATGGGGGTCCAACATCCCGTTGCCTCGATGGAGCATCAATACTTTCTGACAGAAGATATTCCCGGTGTTGTGGAAGCAGGCCACAGAATACCGCTGCTGCGGTGTCCGATCAGTGATTATTATTGCCGTCAGGAGAAGGGCGGGTTGCTGCTTGGTTTCTACGAGCAGGATTGCCGCACGTGGGGGTTGGACGGAATCGACCCTGCTTTTTCCAGCGATCTATGCCCGGATGATCTTGATCGGGTGACAGATGTGTTGGAGGGCGCTTTCGCGCGGATGCCCGCATTGATGGAGGCCGGAATCAGAGAAGTCGTGAACGGCCCGATCACCTACACCATCGACGGGGCGCCGCTGGTTGGGCCAATCCCCGGTAAACGCAATGCGTATTGCATCATCGGGTTGCGGGCTGGTCTAGGCGAAGGCGGTGGCCATGGCTGGTTGCTTGCCCAGCAGATTGTGCATGGCGAGGCAGAGTACGACACGTGGGGCCTTGATCCCCGGCGCTTTACCGGCCACGCCACGGTCGAACTGACCGCATTAAAAGCCATCGAAGATTATCAAAACGAATTCCGCTTTCACTTCCCGCACGAGCACCGCCCCGCTGGGCGGCCCATGAAAACAACGCCGCTTACGTCAGTGCTTGCATTAGAAGGTGCTGATTTCGGCACTGTCAACGGGTGGGAGCGTGTCGACTACATCAAACCGACAGCAGATTTTGAAGAAACGCTCGGTTTCCGTTTTAATGAACTCCATGACGTTGTTGCCGGGGAAGTGAACGCGGTGACAACCGGCGTTGGCCTGACGGAAGTGTCCGGCTTTAACCGCTTCGAGTTGACTGGCAGTGATGTTCACCAATTCCTCGACCGTATGTTCTGTGGCACAGTACAAAAGCGCTCCGGTCGGGTTGGTTTGGGGTATTTGCTCAATCATCATGGGATGGTGAAAGCCGAGGCAACGGTCACAAATATCCCGGCCTCGCATCGCGGGCCTGAGCGCGTTTGGTACGGCTCGGCGGCGGCGTCTGAATATCATGATATGGATTGGTTGACCGCGCATTTGCGCGACGATGAAGACGTTACCATCCGCTCGCTCACCAATGCACAAACGATCCTTGTGCTTGCCGGTCCCAAATCGCGAGATGTGCTATCAGCAGCAGCGCGCGGGGATTGGTCGCGTGAGGCTTTCCCGTGGCTTTCCGTGCGAGAGGCGCATATCGGCATTGCACCGGCAACGGTTCTTGGCGTCAGTTTTTCTGGGGAACTCGCTTACGAAATTCATGTCCCTAACGAGCATCTGCACGCGGCCTATACTGCCCTACGCCGCGCAGGTGAAGCGCATGGCCTTGGTCTCTTCGGGTCGCGGGCGGTTGAGTCTATGCGGTTGGAAAAAGGCTTCCTGCATTGGAAATCTGATATTCTGACAGAGTTCGACCCTTTTGAAACCGGCTTGGATCGCTTTGTGAAAGTTGATAAAGGCGATTTCATTGGCAAGGAAGCATTGTTGAAACGACAAGCGGCAGGGCCGACCCGAAAGCTGGTCACACTGACTGTTGAGACAGATGAAGCCCCGGCCCATCCCGGTGCATCCGTGCGTGTGGATGGCAAAATTATCGGGACGGTGACATCCGGTGATTGGGGGCATCGAACCGGCTTGAACTTGGCCTATGCCTTTGTTGATCCGGCATTTAGCACTGAAGGATCAGTGGGTACGGTGGACGTGATTGGCAATGCCGTTCCTGCGCGGATTATCCCATTTGGACCGTATGATCCGACCTATGAACGGATGCGATCATAACCGCGCTGTCTAAGCGATGCTTTGTCAGGTTAGCACACCGGCGACTTCATTTTCTTTGAGGCGATGGTCCGCGATGTAGAAAACGCGGTCCCCTGCATTGATGGCGCAATCGGTTGGCGGGTTCATAATTAAATCATCTGCCCCTGCATGTTGGACACCGATCAAGGTCGCATCGCATTTGTTCTTGAGAGTCGTCAGAGCATTGGCGCAAGTTGTCGATTTCGAGCCATTCGGCAAAGTAAAACTATACTGGGTCGGCCCATGCAGGCTCGACAGCATAATGCGTTGAAGGTGCGATGCGCCGGGGTCATAGGCGGAACGGGCCATTAATTCGATGGACAGCGATTCCTGTGCCTCGGCGGTTGGACAATAGGAGCGTAAAAGATCCGCTGGTCCCGTTGTTTGGAAATAGGCGATGATACGGGGGGCTGTTGGCGAGGCTCCGATGGCGAGCGCTGCGGCAAGCGTTTCGTCATCATCTTCGCCCAAAACCAACGCGACCTTTGCCCGCGCAACTGCAGATCGCTCTGACGCCTCGGCGCTTGATAAGGCTTCGACTCTCACGAACTGAATCGCTTCTGGCAAGGGGTTTTCAGTCAGGTTGTGAGAGACAAGCACCAAGCCATGTTCTGCCGCTTCTTCTTCTGCCAATAACAGCTTGATCAAACGGCGGGAGCGATCCCCATGCCATCCGAACACAACGACATGATCCTGTTTGTCGGAATAATCTTCGCGTCCCTTCATGGCCCTCGTCCATCTATCCGTAATTGCTTGAATGAGCTTGCCGATAACAGCTGTGAATAAAAGCACAGCACCGGGCATAATCCAAAAGCCTGCGATGTATCGCGCCCCTGTTGTCGATGGAGAAAAATCTCCATAGCCAACAGTGGTTGCCGTCGTGAGATAATAGTAAGGAAAAATTCCTGCACTCGCAATTTCGCCCTCGGCGAAAAGTGCCAGAGCAAGCCAGGAGGACCCGACATGCACCGTCAGGCACAGGGCAAGGAATGGCCAAGTAACCTCTGCGACACCGCGCTGAACCGTACGCAGCAGCCGTCCGATTATAGATGTCTGTGCAGGATTCACATGCGCTCCGCTCTCACAAGAAGCAAAGTCTTAGCAGCAGTTCGCAGAAGGGCAAGAAAGCAATTTCAACGCAACCGAGTTGCCATGACCTGTCCGGTGACTCAGGTGTTGCTTTTTAACAAACTGTTCGCCTTAGGAATCAAAAGACGCACCAACAGCAAGAGGGTGCGCCTTTCAATATCATGTCGTTCTGATGAGTGCTTGGCTGCTTAAAACAGCCTCGGGATCTCGATGCCTAGCAATGTTGGGCGACGGGGTGGCAATCGTCCTTGGGCCTGCAAGATGGCTTCGCGAACCGGAACAACTTTTGCCCATGTGTTCGTCGTGCCTTCAATTTGCGAGAAGCCGTTGGCATGAACAACTGCAATCAGATCGTTATCATCGTCGAAAACGCATGATCCTGAAATGCCGCCAATGACGCCTTCGGCTGCAATGCCGTCGTCAGAGTCGCGCAGCTCAACCCACCAGAAAGGCGGTTCCGGATCATCGCCATAAACGACACCGGGAATGACTTCGCCATCACGGTCCCGCGCGGGGAAGCCGTGAATTTCGACCTCCATGCCTTTGCGTATTGCCGGATAATCTTCGGGATCAAGCTTTGCGGCATTGATTCCGAGAAAAGACCAATCCGATGCCTGATCAGAAATTGTGACGGCATCTTTGGGGCCGACCAGCGGCGTTCCGTTATCGGTGACATGGGCAACCGAGACGTAGCCACGATCTCCAAGGCCGATAAAACCGCGCCGATTCAACTTACAAACAGTACCCCATGCTGCCTCGCCACCACCTCGATAAAAGACGCGTTCTGCGCGAGAAGATACGCTTGGCGCACAAGCACTGAGGGCGGAAAGGATGGCAATAGCGGAAAGAAAACGGCTCATGAGAAGACCTTCTAATTTACACCGTGCGACTTTTACGTGGTCACCGTGAACATCAGATTAAAAGCCGTCTAAAGCCTTTGTAATCCCATACACTTTTGTGTGTCAGCCCCGGTTTCAATCACGGTCGTCAGTACGCTGTATAATTTGGGCATAAGAATGGCAATATTGTGGATGATGCGAAGATTTGAAAATTTTGGCTTGGGCATGAAATAAGGAGTGTGCGAACTTGAGTAGTCGATGATCGGTGACATTTTTATGCCGCCAATCCATGATCGGCTGCGCTAAGTTTCGTCAGGATGAATACGAAGGAATGTTGCTATGATCCGTTTCGCTCTTCCGTTGGTGCTGATTGCCTCGCCGATTTTGGCGGGTGAGGCCGATGTTATTGCTGCTAAAGCCTCGAATTCAGGCGGGAATAGCTGGCGAGTCGATGCTACAGTGCAACATGCGGATACCGGCTGGGACCATTATGCAAATGCATTCGAAGTGCTGGGGCCGGACGGGACTGTGCTGGAAACGCGGGTTCTGTTTCACCCGCATGTGAATGAACAGCCCTTCACGCGCTCTGTCACGGTGACTGTTCCTGAAGGCGTTACGCAGATTACTGTGCGTGCTGTTGACTCGGTACATGGTCATGGCGGCGGTGAAACGGTCGTGGACCTAGAGTAATCCGCTACGCTCTTTAAGGCGCATCCTCGTAAATCACACGCTCAAGATACAGCCCGCAAGACGGGGCAACAGGGCCACATGCCGAGCGGTCCTTTGCCTCCAATGCATCGCGGACTTGATCCGAAGACCAAACGCCCTTTCCGACGCGCTCTAAAGTTCCGGCGATGCTGCGGACTTGATTGTGCAAAAAGGACCGCGCGCGCAGCGTGATATCAATGCGCTCACCCTCGTAGGCAATGGCAATCTCATCCATTGTTTTTACCGGCGATTTTGCCTGACAGTTGATCGAGCGGAATGTTGTGAAATCATGGTTGCCGATCAAATGCGCCGCACCCTCTTGCATGGCCTGCACATCGAGCGGAGCTTTGATATGCCAAGCAAGACCATCCTCGACCGCCAGAGGCGCACGGCGCTGAATAATCTTATAGCGATAATGCCGCGCGCGGGCATCGAAACGGGCATGGAAATCTTCGGCGACAGGTTCGGCCTCAATGACCGAGATGCGTTCTTGTCTTAGAAAGTGATTGATGGCTTTGGCGAGGTCAAACGGCTCCCAATCGCGAACCACATCAAGATGCACGACCTGGCCGGTCGCATGAACACCCGCATCCGTGCGGCCCGCAGCGGTGATTTTCTCAACTGTCGGTTCGATGCGGCGCACGGCTTCTTCGAGTGCTTGCTGGACGCCATAGCCATTATCCTGCCGCTGCCACCCGCAATAGGCCGCGCCGTGATATTCGATGGTGAGTTTAAACCGAGGCATCGCGCGCTGTTACCGGATGCGCGGCGCTTGAGCAATGCAGTTGCGCCATCGCTAGTATTTTGAAAGTGCGAGCCAATGTGGTAAACCTGTCTTAAAACAACTGGAGGTGTGCAATGGAATGGCTTTTTGTCGGCATTGGCGTGGCTTTACTTATTGCACTCGGCTGGTATCTACACCGCCGGTTTGGTGCGGAGCCAATACCAAGACATCGCGCCAACAGCCCAATACCAGACTATGACCAAGGCGAAGTCGCAAAAGCACATGCTGCGGGTATCAATCACGGCTCACACTAGCCGCGACACGGTTATACCCCCTATATACCTCTCATGAGTGAGAGGTTTGTATGAACGTCATTACCGATTTGGCTGATTTTACGCTGCGGCAAGCGGAAAGCGCGCAGCGGGGGGTTGGTTCGCTGTTCGAATCGCGGCTGCGACTCGGTGTGACGGGATTGAACCGTGCGGGTAAAACCGTGTTTATCACCTCACTGCTTGCCAATCTGCTGGAGCGCGGACGCATGACATTGCTGTCCGCTGAGGGCGACCATCGGATCGAAGCGGCAATGCTGCGCCCGCAACCTTCGCCCGATATTCCGCGCTTTGAATTTGAAGAACATCTCGCGGCGTTGTCGGGGTCTGAACCGGAATGGCCGGAAAGCACGCGGCGGATTAGCGAGGTGCGGTTGTCGTTGCGCTATCAACGGACCGGATTCTTCGGCGGCTTGAGCGAAAGCCTGACGGGGCCGGGAATCCTGCATCTCGATATTGTTGATTATCCCGGCGAGTGGTTGCTTGATCTGCCTTTGATGACACAAAGCTGGGCCGATTGGTCTTCGGCAGCACTGATTGCGGCGCGTGTGCCTGAGCGTGCCGAGTTTGCTGCGCCGTTCCTCGCTTGGGCCGATGCCATCTCCGCCAAAGCACCCGCCGATGAGATGGTGGCGAAAGAGGGCGCGGGGTTGTTTGCGGAGTATCTGCGTAAAGCACGCGCGGCTGGCCTGACTGCGGTATCGCCGGGGCGATTTTTGATGCCCGGTGATTTAGAAGGCTCACCCGCTTTGACGTTCGCGCCGATCTTGGGCGGCGAGGGTTTGGGGCAACTCATGGCGGAGCGGTACGAGGCGTATAAGCGTGTGGTCGTAAAGCCGTTTTTCCGGGACCACTTCACAAAGATTGACCGACAGATTGTGTTGATTGACGCGCTGGATGCGATTGATGCCGGGCCGCGCGCGATTGGCGATCTCAAAAAAGCCCTGAGCGATATTCTTTCATGTTTTCGGCATGGCGAGAATGGATGGCTCGCGCCATTGCTCGGGCGCAAAATTGACCGGCTGTTGTTTGCGGCGACCAAGGCGGATCATATCCATCATTCCCAACATGAGCGACTTGAATCCATCCTTAGGATTTTACTGCGTGAGAGCGTCGAGAAAGCCGCCTATAATGGTGCAAAGGTCGAAGCGATGGCACTGGCGTCTTTGCGGGCAACGGTCGAACAAACCATCAAACAGGACGGTGAAACGCTAGATTGTGTACGCGGAAGAGACCCGAAGACCGGCGAGGAAATTGCCGTCTTCCCCGGTACATTGCCGGATGATCCCGCTGAGATTACCAATGCCGCTCATGACCGCGAGGCAGGGTGGCTGTCCGATGATTATCAGTTCATGCGCTTCGCGCCGCCGATCCTTTCGGCGCGCCTCGGATTTGGCCCTCCGCATCTGCGCCTTGATCGCGCGGCGGAATTTTTGATCGGAGATCGTTTGGCATGAGAACCCGTGATGCCAGACCGGAAGACGCGGCTGCGCTCTGCGCCATCCTCAATGAGATCGTCGCCATTGGCGGCACGACGGCCCTCGAAGAACCGCTATCGGAAGCCGAGTTCATCACGCACTTTCTGACCAGACCAGAGATTGTGTGCTGTGTTGTGGCCGAGGATGATGCGGGCGCGTTGGCGGGCTTTCAAATGCTTGAGCACAAAAAAGGTGTGCCGGACCATATCACTTACAGCTCGACCTTTGCCCGCCAAAAACCGAAAACGCGCGGCATTGGCACGGCCTTGTTCGAGGCAACGAAGCGGTCAGCCGCCGCGAAAGGTGTCACAGAAATCATCGCAAGAATACGCGCCGATAATGTTTCCGGCCTCGCCTATTATTCAAAAATGGGTTTTGAGGATTGGAAGACTGACCCCGGCGTTCCACTGAAAGACGGAACGCCTGTTGATCGGATATCGAAGCGGTATGTATTGGGGTAGTGCGGTACGGCAGATCGTCTGCGTGGACCATCTGCCGTTGTTGACCATGCGAGCGCTTTACTCGGCGGCAACAGCCTCGTCCGCTTCCATTTCGGCGAGGTATTTCTCAGCATCCAGTGCCGCCATACAGCCCATGCCTGCGGAGGTCACCGCTTGGCGGTAGATATGATCGGTGACGTCTCCGGCGGCGAAGACACCGGGGATAGCGGTCGCGGTGGAATCGGATTTAGTGACAACATATTTGCCGTGATGAAATTCCAGTTGCCCTTCGACCAGTTCCGACGCGGGGGCGTGGCCGATGGCGATGAAAATACCTGAAGCCTCAATCTCGCGTGGTTCGCCTGTGGTGAAGTGTTTGAGGCGTGCCCCCGTCACACCGAGAGGGTCTTCGTCGCCGAGCACTTCGTCCAAGACATGATCCCAGATCACTTCGACTTTCGGATTGTTGAGCAGCCGGTGTTGTAGAATCTTCTCTGCACGGAAGCTGTCACGGCGATGAACGACGGTGACTTTCGAGGCAAATTTGGTCAGGAACAGTGCCTCTTCAACTGCTGTGTTACCTCCGCCGACAACAACGACTTCTTTGTCGCGATAGAAAAACCCATCGCAGGTCGCACAGGCGGAAACGCCGAAGCCTTTGAACTTCTCTTCTGAGGGCAGGCCGAGCCATTTTGCTTGCGCGCCGGTTGCTAAAATCACCGCGTCGGCTTCGTACGTCGTGCCGCTGTCACCCACGGCTTTGAAAGGCCGGTTTTGCAGATCGAGCGACATAATATGATCGGAGACGATATTCGTGCCCACGGCTTCGGCATGGTCGCGCATCCGCACCATCAAATCCGGGCCTTGGACTTCGGTGTCACCGGGCCAGTTCTCCACTTCGGTGGTGATGGTGAGTTGTCCGCCGGGCTGTATCCCCTCGACCAGCACAGGCTCCAGCATTGCACGGCTGGCATAAACCCCGGCGGTATAGCCCGTGGGACCGGAGCCGATGATGAGAACTTTGGTACGGGTGGTATCAGCCATGAATCGACTCCTTTGTTACGGGCGGGAAGATAATCACAGTGACGCGCGATTGCGACCCCAGATCACGCGGGCTTGTTTATAAAGATACCCGGGTCGCTCATGCCAATGGAGACGCGCAGGTCGCGCCACCATTGTTTATTTACTGCCTGTTCAATGTCTTGCATGTCACTTTTCGGTGCATCGCCAGCATTCGCGGTTATAGAGGGAAGCATCCTTCCGCGCATAAAGTCAGGGCGTAGCAGGATGGATTGGTTCGACCAGTTTATAAAGCGCGAGTCGGTGAGAACGTTACCATTCTTGCTATGTCGTAATGCACCGGGTTGCCTTGCGACCGGATCGCGCTCGATGTGAAAAGCGCTAGCGCGAAATGTATTTGCCTCGCCCGCACGAAGCAGTCGATTGAGTTTCGTCTTTAATGCGGAAGCCTGATCAATGGTCCTGTCGCTATCGAGCGGTTCGTGTACCGGAAAGAATTGTTGATATTGGTCAAAAGTATCACTCGGATTGCGGCGCGCGTGGAGGCGGAAAATATTGAGATCATGCGCCTCGATGTCCGCTATGGCGCGGCGCATTGTATCCTCCAGCGTGGTTAGGCCGTCCACAATCAGGCAATCATCCTCAAGCAACAGCATTACATCCGCGCTTGTGCCTTCGACCAAATCGCGCACGCCGCCTGTACTGCCGAGATCGGCCTTACTGCCATCCACTTCGAGGCCGAAATAATCTGCAATTTCACGGGTTTCGCGGCTGATTTCCTGAAAAAACACGCGCTTTTCGTCAAAGAGATCAAACAACCGATTGTTGGCATAGTTTTTTAGAGTCATCGCGAGAGTTTTGGGATCGCGCCAGCTTAATATTCCAAGACCTAATCTCATAATAACTCTGCTATTTCTTGAGCAATCCGCGTCGTTTCATCGAGAGGACGGGTCGGATGATTTGTCGGCACACCGGAAAACATTTCCGCATGATGTGCTGTAATCAGCGCTTCGTGGAACCGCGCGGTTTTCCCACCCTCTTGCAACAAAGGATAGAGAGCGAGAGGCTTGCCCGTTGATGCCGCTTCCGAGGCCATATTGACCGAATCGTCTGTCACCAGAATGCAATCTGCGCAGGCGAGCATCCCGAAATAAGGATTCTCTCCCTCTCCATCCCAAATCATTGCATCCGGCAAAGACTGGCGTAGGCGCGCTTCTACACCCGTTCCTGATCGCCGCGAGGGGGTGATCACCATCCCGACGTAGGCAGAGAGTCGTTTGAGATCATTGATCAGCATGGACCAAGTGTCTTCCGTTACCTTTTTCCGCTTTGTATCTCCGCCAAGTAGAACCGCCATTAAAGGACGGCGTAGATGACTGAGCCGGGGCTCCCAGAGGTTTTTTGCCTCCGATAACCGCGCCGCTGACACACGGCCAAGGGAACCAAGCGTTGTCAGAACATTGGGGCTGCTTACCCCATCATGCTGCGGGATCACCACGCGATCAAAACGGCTCAGGCTCATTTTAGGATCGAGAATTTGCACCGTCTTGATGCCATGTGTTTTGCGCAAAGCAGCAACCGCAGGAGCAACGCGCCGCCCCGCGCCGATAACGAGTGGCGGCAGAGTCTCACCGTTGGTCAGTGCTTCGGTCGAAGAAAGCCATGAAAAATGACCATAAAGCCACGATTTGACGCTATTTACCTGCAAATCGCGCTGAATCGCGTGGCCTCCGCTGAGTTCGGCGACTTTTTCAGCCAAACCCATCGCCATCGCTACATTCCCGGCGCGACCATCGGATATGGCCCAAATCTCATGTTTCGCTGAATTTGTTTCCATTTTACGGGCAAATCAGTAATTTTATTTCTAAAGATTACCCTGTCGGGTACTCGCGCCGACAGGCATGGAGGGGCAAATGCCCGGAGTCAAACTAGACAGTATCGATCGGCAAATTCTGATCGAGCTGCAAAACGATGGCCGCATGACGAATGTGGAGTTGTCGAAACGGGTTGGAATATCTGCACCGCCTTGCCTGCGCCGCGTTCGCGCGTTGGAGGAATCGGGGCTGATTGAGGGCTATCATGCCGATGTCGATGCCCGAAGCCTCGGCTTCGAAGTTGAAGTTTTCGCGATGATTGGTCTGAAGTCTCAAGCCGAAAGCGATCTCGTTGCCTTTGAAGAGGCGGTTCGTGCGTGGCCGTTCGTTCGCGAATGCCACATGCTGAATGGCGAGATTGACTTTATCTTGCGGATTGTCGCGCCTGACCTGCCTAGCTTTCAGCGCTTTTTGACTCATGATCTGACGCCGTTTCCAAATCTGGAGAGCGTGACGACGCGGCTTGTCATTCGCCGATCTAAGCGTACTGCCGGTGTACCGCTGGAGATGATCGAGCAGGAAGTTGTGACCTGAACTATTCCGCCCTCATGTCTCCCTAATATTGACTATGATTTGTTGCTCGGTGCGGGTGATTGCAGCGTAAACAACATGGTTAACCTATCTTAAACTGCCAGCCGTACAGACTGGAGAGGACCCAGAAGGATGCCTCTGATGACAGATATTGCTGCACCGAACAGAAGCTGGTCCGACTCCATGCGTGCGTTTTTGCATCCGCGTGCCATTGCGATGTTGTTTCTCGGGTTTTCTGCCGGTGTTCCGATTTTGCTGATATTTTCGTCGCTTAGTCTTTGGCTGAGCGAGGCGGGGTTGAGCAAGTCAGCGGTGACCATGTTTTCCTGGGCTGCTCTGGGATACTCGTTCAAATTCATCTGGGCGCCATTGATTGACCGTTTGCCGGTTCCGGTTCTGACCCGGGCTATTGGCCGGCGGCGGGCTTGGATATTCGTGTCTCAGCTTGCGATCATCGGTGCGATTGTCTTGATGGCACTGACCGACCCGACTGCGGGTGAATGGATGATGTGGTGGATGGCGCTGGGCGCGGTTCTGCTTGGGTTTTCATCAGCGACACAAGATATCGTTATTGACGCTTACCGGATCGAGTCTGCGGATAAAGAGCTGCAAGCGATGCTGTCGGCGACCTATATTGCGGGCTATCGCATCGGGATGGTTGTTGCCGGGGCGGGCGCGCTGTTTATTGCCGATTACTATGGCTCAACAAAAGAAGCCTATAGTTATGAGGCTTGGCGGATTGCGTATCTGGCGATGGCCGGAGCGATGACGCTCGGTTTGCTGACCACGATCATCATCCGCGAACCGGAGGCTTCAGAAGGCGCACGGGGAGATTATGAAACCTCCGACTATCTGAGGTTTCTGCTGTTGTTTGCGTTGGCGGTTGCGGGGTTCATTCTGGTTCGGTTTTTGACTTCAAAAGATGGTTGGGGAACCGCGATTTCGACGCCGCTGTATAGTGGCCTTGAAGGGATGAAAGCGTCATTGGTTGAGCAAACTGGCAACAAGACGCTGGCCTCTACCATAATTGGAACATTGCGTCTGTTCGCGGCGCTCGCGGTTGCGGGGCTGATCGGGTATTTCGGGATGAAAGGCGGGATCGCCAATCGCCGGATGGTCTCCGAGTCCTACGTCGAGCCGGTGCGGGATTTCTTTCGCCGTTACGGAATGGGATTGGCGCTGTTGTTGTTGGCGCTGGTCGGTCTGTATCGGATTTCAGATATTGTGCTCGGTGTGATCTCGAACGTCTTTTATCAGGATGTCGGATTTACAAAGAGCGAAATCGCGTCGATCTCTAAAGTCTTCGGCGTGTGGATTGGTATTGCAGGGGGCATCCTGGGCGGGATCTTTGCAATGCGGGTTGGCGTTCTGAAAATACTATTTTTGGGCGCTGTTTTGAGTATGGGAACGAACCTCCTGTTCGTATTCTTGGCTGAAGCCGATATGGCGGCATTTCGGAACCATAATTATACGATTCCTTGGATTGAATTTGGTTCCTCCAACTCGGCAGTTCCTATTGCCATCTTGAAAAGTTCTTTGACTTTTGACCTTGCGCAATTTTCGTTATTTGCGGTGATTGGACTAGATAATTTGGCGGCTGGATTGGCAAGTGCGGCCTTTGTCGCTTTTCTGTCGAGTCTGACCAACATTAGCTTTACGGCGGTACAATACGCGATTTTCTCATCGCTCATGACATTGCTGCCTAAAATTATCGGCGGGTATTCCGGCACGATTGTCGAGCAATCCAGCTACAGCCATTTCTTTATGCTCACCTTCCTGATGGGCATTCCGGTGCTGTTGCTGATTTGGATCGCAGGTAGGAAGCTGGACTTGAAATTGCCCGAGCCGCAATCGTAACGGCCCAAGATTACATGGATTTAATCTCGGCGACTTCGAGCGTACCGATTTCTGCAAAGGGGCAGGCTTTGGCGGCAGTGAGTGCGCTCTCCATATCATCGGCGTTGATAATGGAATAGCCGGTTAGTGGCTCGGGGCCGGACTCGGATACGCCGCTGGCGGTGACAAATCGCGATGTTCCTAGCGGCGTGCCGGGATTGACCACGGCATCCCCCAAATCTCCAAGCCAAGTTTTCCAGCGCTGCATCTGCGCTTTGCCTTCTTCGGGAGTGTCAGGCTGGCGTCCACCGCGATAGGCGAGGATGTACTGAGGCATGAGCTTTCCTTTTGCCGGTTCGTCAGGCTTGTCCTGCAAAGCGGGACACCCGATAGGGGTGCAGAGCCTTGACCAGCTTACCATCAAGGATTTCTGTTGCCAAAGACTCGCCGATGATTGGGGCGAGGGTGATCCCGCTATGGGTGGTGGCAACCCATAGATCGTTAAAGCCGGGAACAGCTCCGAGAGCGGGATAACTATCGGCTGGCATCGGGCGTTTGGCGATGGTTGTGGTGGTGACTTCCGCGCGATCAACGCCTTTGAAATAACCGTCGAGCTTACACAAGACGCGCTCGATAATGGCGTCCACGCCTTCGGACGGATCAGTACCACCGAAATCTTCACCGAGTAGCAACGCGCCATCGTCCTTTTGCCAAACATGCAGGCTCATGGAGGTCAGCACCCGCTCTGTGACTTTCGCGACCGGAGCCGTACCGATCAGCAAGCCGGGCGCGTTGTCCATCGGCAAGGTGAAATCATGTGCGGCGAGTAGCTCAGCCGTCGCGACGCCGGTGGCGAGAACCGTCGCATCCGCCTCGACAATGCCTTCGGGAATTTCGACCCCTGCAACGCGGCCTTGCTCGAATGTCAGGCCGAGGACTTTCGCGTTGGTTCGCAACGTTGCGCCTTGGGCGAGGGCGGCGAATAGAAAGGCTTCGGCAATACGGGCGGGGTCGGCGACGCCCTCTGTACTGGCGTCGATGGCAACCTCCGGCGCGGCGGCGAGGTTCGGTTCGATCTCGTTGATTTGCTTGCGGGAAACAAGGCGCGCAGGGTTGCCGCCGTCATTCAACGCGCGCTGGACCTCTTCAATCTCATCGGGATTGTCTTCCCAGTTCAGGGTTCCGTCAAAGCGGACGGGCAGAGCGGGAAGCGTCGTGGCGAGGTCTTTCCAAAGGCGGATGCTGGCCATGCGAAACTGAAAATATGTCTCGTCCTTCGGGTTATGCGCATTGATCCACGCGAACGAGCCATGGGTGGCGCGGTTTGCCGGTGTGCCCTCGTCCACAATCGTCACCTGCGCGCCCCGCCGTGCGAGATGATACGCAATCGATGCGCCGAGAATGCCCGCGCCGACAACGGCGATATGAGGAGTTTGTGTCATGGAATGAGCCTAGGGCGCGGCGGGTACGAATGTCTATGGCTGGGTTTCGGGATAGATAATCGACGTTCCTTTGTCGTCCATCGGTCAGTATGGTCTGAAAGATGGGTCTGGAACAGAATTCGACGGATACAATCGAGCATGATGGATTTTTTCTTCGGAATGGTCGGCGGGACTTTGATCGAGTGGATTGCCGTTACCTGCGGTCTGATCAATGTCGTGTTGATCATTCGTCGTTCCATTTGGAATTATCCGTTCGGCTTCGTGATGGTCACGCTCTACTTTTTCATCTTCTGGGATTACAGACTTTATAGCGACGCCCTCCTTCAAGTTTATTTCTTCTTTATCCAGTTTTACGGCCTCTGGATTTGGTTGCAGGGGCGGGCATCGGATGGGCGGATCAGAGTCGCTCCGCTCAAGCATCAGACTTTCGCGCTTTATTTGGCGATTACAGCAGCCGCTTGGATGGCGATCAGTTGGCTGATGGCCACCTATACCGATGCTGCCGCACCGCGATGGGACGCCGCTGTTGCCGCCCTCAGTGTCACCGCTCAGTTCTTGATGTCCCGCCGCCATCTGGAAAGTTGGCTGTTGTGGATTGTCGTTGATGTTCTGGCGATTGGTCTTTTCTACACGCGGGATTTAGTGCCCACGGCGGCGCTCTATGCCGTCTTCCTTGGTTTGGCGATCACAGGTTACTTACAGTGGCGTAACGCTGAGAAGGATGCATAACGCAGCATGAGCAAGGGGCTTTTTCTTGGCAAATTTATGCCGCCTCATAAGGGACATTTGTTCGTATGCGAGGTTGCCCGTCATCGCGTCGATGAGCTGACGGTCTTGCTCTGTAGCCATGATGCAGAGCTGATAGACGGCCATTTGCGCGCGGAGTGGATGCGGGAGTGTCTTGGTCCAAGGTGCGATCTCGTCCACATGCACCGCGATATTCCCCAAGAGCCAAAAGACCATCCTGCTTTTTGGAAAATTTGGAAAGACACAATCTTTGAGCACCACCCGGACCCGCTTGATTATGTTTTTGGGTCCGAAGATTATATCTTGAAGTTGGCAGACATACTGAACGCCCAGCCCTTTGTCGTGGACGTGAACCGGAAAAATATGCCTGTTACGGCAACTGAAATTCGAGACAAGCCTCATAGACACTGGGATTACATTCCCGCACCTGTGCGGTCCTATTACCAAAAGCGCGTCACGTTGCTCGGGGCTGAAAGTACCGGAAAGTCGACACTCTCTAAAATTTTGGCTGATTATTTTGGGACAAAGGCAATTTCCGAATACGGCAGGGATTACGATGCGCTGTTCAAGCAAGGGGCGGATTGGGGCGAAGATGACTTCACGATGATTGCCGAGGGCCATTTGGCGATGGCCTCTGCCATCGCGCCCGATGCGGGTTATGTCGTCATCGAGGATACAGACTTGTTGCAGACGGTTGTTTGGTCAGAAGCTCTGTTGCAGCAAGCCCCCCGTGCGCTCGTGGATCGCTTGGCGAATGCCGCTTTGCCTGATCTTTATCTATTGCTGTCTCCGGACACCGAATGGATAGACGATGGCACGCGATACCATTCGACACCTGAAGAGCGACACTGGTTTCATAACCGATTGAAGCATTGGCTTGAAACTACAGGGGCTGAATGGAGAGAAATCTCAGGTCATGATTGGAGCATCCGCGAACAAAATGCCAAACGCGCAGTGACGGATGTTTTGAGTTTGTGACCCGGAGGGGCGCATTCGCGTTGCGGATGGCGGGCGGTGGGTGCTATGGGGTTTCAACTTCTCTCAAAGGGTCGCTGTCATGCAGGATTATGCTGTCGCTCGGGAATATATGGTCGATTGTCAGGTCCGGCCTTCGGACGTGACGCGCTATGGCATTGTAGAGGCGATGCTTGCGGTTCCGCGCGAGCGGTTTGTGCCGTCTTCAAAGCGCCCTGTGGCTTATGCGGGCGAGTCAGTTGAGCTGGCCAAAAACCGCTGGCTGTTGGACCCGCGTGTCTTTGCAAAAATGATTGATTCGGCAGAAATCGAGCCGGGGGACGATGTCCTCGATATCGGATGCGGCATGGGCTATTCGAGCGCTGTGCTCTCACGGCTCTGCCGGTCGGTGATCGCGGTCGAAAACGATGAAGGCATGGCAAAATCCGCCGAGGAAACCCTCTCAAGCCTAGGGTGTGATAATGTTGCTGTGCTGACGGGGCCGCTCGAAGCAGGCGCGGAAAGCGAGAAACCCTTTGATGTTATTCTCGTTCAAGGCGGAATCGGCGATGTGCCGCAAGCCCTGTTTGACCAACTCTCCGAGGGTGGGCGTTTGGTTGCAATTTGGATGGATGGCAGCTTTGGGCAGGTAAAAGTCTCTACAAAAAGCGAATTATCCGTCAGTCACCGCTGGATTTTTGATGCAGCTGCACCCATTCTGCCGGGGTTTTCTACGCAGGTAGCCTTTACGCTTTAAGACTTTGTTAAGAGTTTCAGAAGGGCTTTTCCCTTTAATAAGAGGCTTTTAACTGTATCAGGCTAGCGTGGCGTGAGAAGGTACAGTGTATGTGTTTTCAGGTCAGCATCTTGTTCCTGTCGACCTCCGCGCGTAACCTGTCTCAAATTGAGCCGTCTTTGCGCGGTGATTTGGAAACCGAAGGGCGCCATGACTGATCAGCCTTCCACAAGCACGCAACCGAGCATGGATGATATCCTTGCCTCGATCCGTCGTATTATTGACGATGAGGACGTGAAGACGCCGCCGGTTGAAATTGCCGCTGTGCCGCAAGAAACCCAGACTGCATTTGATATAGATGATGATGCGGCGGCGTTGGCACGGGCTGAATATGATGCTGCGATGGCGGTTGATACTCTTGCAGCAGACGCTCCTGATCCTGCCGAAGAAACGATATTTCCTCAGCGTGACGGCGCTTTGTGGCGGCGGGTTGCCGGTCATCCACTGTCCGAAGGTGAAACAGATCCACTCCCAGCGGATGACACGCTGGAACTTACCGAAACCGTTGATGATGACCTTCAACTGAATGATTTGCTCGATTCGGTTGCGGCAGACGGTCCCGGAGACAATGAGCATCTGCTCGAAACGGCATCGGATTCCGTCCCCGAAGAACCAGAAACCCCGCCGCTTGGAATTGGGGCGATGACTGCTGCGGCGGTTGGTACTGCCGGTGTGGCGACTGGAAGCCTTATGGATCGTATCACCGGAAGCGCGTCATCTGACGATGGTCAGACTGTTGATATAAGCGATCGTGATGATGTCCGCGATAGCGGCGAAGATGAGATTCTTGACCTGACACGAAGCATCGATTCGGATGGATCGATTGATGAGCTGGCTTCGACAATGGCGGGCAATCCGCGATATGACAGCGAAGACTTACCTCCGCCAATTTTTGAGCGTGTTGAATTGACGAGCGGCGTTTCGCCTGAGCTCGAAGATGAAAGCAATCTCGACCGTGATTTCGAAAATGCAGCTGTTACTGGTTTAGAAGGTGATTATTCCAGCGTGTTTTCAGGGGCTGCAGAACCTGAAGATGCCAGAGAACGTGCGCTTGACGATCGGTTTTATCATACCGACAAGCAGGCGGATCAACAGCCTCAAGTTGAAGAAACCTATTCAACGAGTTTGGGTGCGGAGCCTCTGCCTTCTCGAAATGAAGGCGCGCCTACAGAAGACGAGATGGAAACCGTCGGTGGCCTTGTGCGTGATGCACTTCGTGGCCGCTTACCCGCTGTTCCGCAAAACAACTCTCCTATGGAGCCTCTCGTAACAGGGGGTGCTGAGGAAAGTGCGGCTCGATCATTGGCGGCTCTTGCACGGTATGACGCACATGCGCCTCGCCGAATTTATGGTGGCATTAAGATCACTGACGATGACGATTCCCCAACGATTGAGGGGATGGTGCAAGATACGTTGCGTCCAATGTTGCGCGATTGGTTGAGTGATAATCTACCAACGCTCGTGGAAAACATGGTCAAGCAAGAGGTTGATCGTATCAGCGCGCGGTCCCGTCGTTTTGTCAAAGACGATGAAGATTAAAAGCCGGCGTCTGTCTCGCGATTAAATTAAGTCTTTCTGGCTGAATATTTATCTTAGCCAGAGAATATTAACGTCTTGGTAACCATCTAAGCCACATTCCAGATGAACCGTCCCCGCGCGTTCAATGGAAACAATCCGGCTTATGACTCAGAGTATCACCCTGACGACTGATGATGCTCCGCTCTCTGGCCGCATTCTTGATGGAACGCATATCCTCCCCGTGCGGGTTCATTGGGAAGATACTGATGCGGGCCGCATCGTTTATCACGCAAGCTATCTTCGTTTTATGGAACGGGGCCGGAGCGAGATGCTGCGGGTTCTCGGCTTGGACCAAACTGAATTGCTCAAGGTTCATGGAATCAATTACGTGGTGACGCGGCTTGAAATTGACTACCGCTCACCGGCTCTTTTTGACATGGCTTTGCAGGTTCTAACCAAGGTTGAAAATCTGGGGCGATCCCGTCTTGATTTAAATCAGGTCATCACATCGGGTGGACGATTATTGACTGAAGCGATTGTTCGCTGTGCCGGGATCGGAAGTGACGGGAAGCCGCGTGCCGCCCCAGAGTCTGTGCGCACTCTCTTTGGACCGATGCTTAAATGAGACGGGTAAAGATCAACGCTCTCGTTCGCTGTGCAGAGTCCAATTTTGGTCAAGATTCAAGCGTTCCGTCTCCCATGCGTTGGATAATTGGGTCGTTGCGTGCTGGGTTAGTGCGCCTTCGAGGACTGTTCTTTGATTGTAAAGGGTTGAATTGAATGGAATTTTTGTCCATTGACCTGCTGAATAGCAGCATGAGCGCGATGTCTTGGGCTGCGCCGCGTCAGGGGTCACCTGCGATTGAGGCTTTAAATACAGGTCCGGATTTCTCGGCTTGGTCGATGTTCCGCGAGGCGAGCCTCGTTGTTCAAATTGTGATGGTCATACTCATCGCTGCGTCTTTTTGGTCTTGGGCAATCATCGTTGAGAAGATCTGGAAGTTTGGCGCTCTGCGAAAAAAGTTTGATACTTTCGAGAAGTCCTTCTGGTCGGGCACATCCCTCGATGATCTTTATTCCAAGTTGGATGCCGAAAAGCGTTCGCCTATTGAGCGAGTGTTTGCATCCGGTATGCGAGAGTGGCGTCGGTCTTTTGAGACAGGCGGCGGATTGATTGCCGGTGCGTCGCAACGGATAGACCGGGCTATGGGCGTTGCTGTTGAGCGTGAAACGCAAAAGCTGGAAACATGGATGGGATTTCTCGCCACTGTTGGTGCTATTGCCCCTTTTGTTGGCCTCTTCGGAACCGTATGGGGCATCAAGAACAGCTTTGAAGAAATTGCCGTAAGTCAGAATACGAATTTGTCGGTCGTAGCGCCGGGTATCGCGGAGGCTTTACTCGCGACGGCATTAGGCCTTATCGCGGCTGTTCCGGCTGTTGTTGCTTACAACGCATTATCCGAACGCGTAGGACGCCTATCCGCGCGGTTGGAAACCTTCTCGGATGAATTTTCCACATTGCTCTCACGTCAGCTTGAACGGCGGGCTGCGTAATGGGAGCAGCACTTGGTAGTGGCCGCATGGGTGGTCGGCGCAACGGAAAGGGCCGTCGGCGTGGACGTGGCGGCGCAATGTCTGAAATCAATGTGACGCCATTTGTGGATGTTATGTTGGTTTTGCTGATCGTGTTCATGGTCGCAGCGCCTTTGTTGACTGTGGGTGTTCCGGTGAACCTTCCTAAAACGGATGCGAATCCTCTGCCGACTGAACAACGTGAGCCGGTGACGGTGAATGTGGATGTCGACGGGACGATATTCTTGCAAGGCGATCCGGTAACGGCTGCAGAACTGCGCGAACGGCTTTCAGCGATCGCCTCAGAGCGCGGGGCCGATGAGCGGGTGTTTGTGCGCGCGGACCAAGCCGTTGGATATGGTGATGTGATGCAGGTGATGGGTCTGCTGAACTCGGTAGATTTCCGCAATATCGGATTGGTGACGGATCCGGGTGGTCCCGTGGCAAGCGGCGTTCGCGCTGTGCAACCTGAATAGGCTGGTATGGGAGGCTTGGGCTTTATCGAAATTGTTAATTCAGGTGTTTTTATCAAGCCGCCTGAATTTGGCCCAGCGGTCGTCAAAATCCTGATGTCTAAGAATTTTTGGTAATGAGGATACGTCGTTAAATGTATGTCGGACCCGCTATATCAGGCGTTTTGCATCTGGGGCTTTTAGCTCTAGCGCTGGCTCCTGCGCGTCCGGAACCATTTATCTCTCCGGAATCCGGGCCGCCTGTTGCCGTCGAGATTATGACGCTGGATGAATATAACGCTGCGGTATCGCGTGCGCCCAATGTCGCTTCGCAAAATCTATTGCCGCCGGAAAATCCGACGCCGCCCGAGCCGGATTTTGATGTTGCGATTAATCTTCCTCCTACCCGGCCCTCTTTGGCCGCGCCTTCATCTGATGGGGCGACTCTATCCGCTCCGCCAGAAATTTTTATTCCTGAAGTCGAGACGTCTGCTCCAGACTCTTCGCCTGTTGATGTCGATAGTGATGCGCCAGACCTTGCGTTGGATTCGCGGTCTTTGCAGGATAATCCCGTCACAAGAGCCGATATTGTACCGGATGATCGGGTTCGGATTGTAACGGCTCCTGAAGCACCGAAGCAACCGCGCGGGGTGCTGGACGCGCTTGATATTGATACCGATCCGGATCAGCCGCCGGAGCCGGAAGAGCAAGCCGAGCAAAATCCTGACTCGGCCCCGCCTACTGACGTTGCTGAGGCCGTCGAGCCGCAACGCAATGGTGCGCCTCCGTCGGACTCTCCTGTGCCTCGTGCCAAGCCGCGTGGCAGTCTCGCTGCTGAATCGAGCGATGACGAAACACCGGCATCGCCTGTGGCTGAAGCCGGTGATGGACCTCAACAAAGAAATACGGACGACGATCAGGATCGCACTGCAGATTTGGCGCGTGAGGCTCTTGAAAAACTGACGCTTGCTGAAGATGCTGCTGAGGCGGAAAGACGCGCTGCGGAGCTTGCAGAAGAAGAGCGCCTTGCCGAAGAAGACGCTCGGATTGCTGCAGAAGATGAGCGTATCGAAGCCGAGAAGGAATTGGCTGAACAGCAAGCGGCTGAAGAAGAGGCCGAACGTGTGGCTGAAGCAGAACGCGCGGCGGAAGAAGCTGAACGCAAGGCGATTGAAGAAGAAGCCAAGCGGCTTGTTGAGGCCGAGCTAGAACAGCAAAGGCAGGCTCAAGCTGAGGCTGAGGCTCAGAAAAAAGCAGAAGAACTTGCCGCTAAACGCGCCGCCGAGGAAGAGGCGAAGCGCCTAGCTGAAGCGGAGCTGGAAAAGCAAAGGCTCGCGGAAGAAGAAGCTCGCAAAAAAGCCGAAGAAGAACTCGCGGCTAAACGTGCAGCCGAGGAAAAAGCAAAACGTCTGGCTGAAGCTGAGCTTGAACGCTTAAGGCTCGCGGAAGAAGAAGCTCGAAAGAAAGCTGAAGAAGAGCTTGCAGCCCAACGTGCTGCCGAGGAAGAGGCAAAACGTTTGGCTGAGGCGGAAGCCCAACGCGCAGCTGAAGAAGAGGCAAAGCGTTTGGCTGAAGCGGAAGCCGCGCGCCTAGAGGAAGAACGGCGCAAGGTTGAGGCAGAAGCTGAAGCGTTGAGGCAAGCTCAGGCCGAGCTGGAAGCGCGCCGCCAGGCAGAGATTGCTGAACAAGAACGCTTGCGTCAGGAAGCTGAGCAACGCGCCCGTGAGGAACAACAGCGGCTTGCGGCAGAACAACAGCGCCTCGCCGAAGAACAAGCGCAACGTGCTTGGGAAGCCGAACAAAGGCGCCGCGCAGAAGAAGCTGAGGCCGCGCGCCAATACGCACTGCGCCAGCAACAGCTGGAACAATATAATTCGCAGACACAGATTGGTCAGCAGACAGATCGTAATCTGTCTATTGGCTCTGGAGCACCCGCTCCGGCCCCGGCTCCGGCAGGCGATGCGTTTTTAGCATTGCTTGGTGATGCTGTTGGATCACAAGGTGCTGGTTCTGCAGGCGGATCGCGCACATTTTCTCAGAATGTTGCGGCTCAGAATAACGCGGCTCCACTCTCTCCCGGTGAGCAGCAACAGTTACTTAATCAGCTATCGCGGTGCTGGCGGATGATCGGGCAGACAACGCAGATTGTTACTATGCGCGTTACGCTTACCCGCGACGGTCGGGTCAGCAACGCTATCCCGCTTAATGGTTCCGGCCTCGCAGTCGAACATGCGTTTCGGGCTTTGCAGGATACGTCTTGCCAGCCATTCCAATTGCCGCCTCAAAAGTATGGATCATGGCAACAAATCGATATTGTTTTTGATCCAAGAAGGATTTCGATTCAATGACAAGAACACTGTTGCGGCTTAGCCTTTTGGCTTTCTTAATGCCTGCGCTTCTGGCGTTTTCTGAACGGGCTGTTGCCCAATCTGCGCCGTTGAAACTGACACTCGATCAAGGGATTGTCGAGCCGCTCCCGGTTTCGGTGCTCGACTTTTTCAGTGGTAATGGGCGTCCGGATCAACTCGGTAGTCAGATTGCACAGGTTATTGAAGCGGATCTCGCATCGACGGGCCTTTTCCGTGCTGTTCCTGATGCAGCCGTGGCTCCGCTAGCGCCGAGTTTCATCTCGCCGCCCCGGTTTAGTGATGTGCGGGCGGTTTCGAACGCGGTTGCTTTGGTCACGGGCGAGACGACGCAAGCCGGTGATGGGCGGATGACGCTCAAATTCCGTTTGTGGGATGTTGTCAGCCAACAGCAACTCGCCGGATTTCAATATACTGCCGATCCCGGCGCATGGCGTCGGATGGCGCACCGCACCGCTGATGCGATTTATGAACGCCTGACCGGAGAACCGGGATATTTCGAAACCCGGGTTGTCTTCATTGATGAGCAAGGGCCGAAAGACAAGCGTGTGAAGCGTCTTGCGGTGATGGATTACGACGGAGCGAATGTTGAATATTTAACCGGCGGCAACTCTTTGGTTTTGACGCCCCGATATTCGCCGCGCTCGCAAGAGGTGACATATATCACCTATCGGGATGGTCTGCCGCGTGTGTACCTGCTCGATGTGGAAACGCGCCGCCAGGAAATTCTGGGCCGGTTTCCGGGCATGACTTTTGCTCCGCGCTTTTCGCCCAATGGAACCAGTGTGGTAATGAGTCTCGCTAAGGGCGGCACGACGGATATTTATCAAATGGATTTGGCATCGCGTCAGGTTCAACAACTTACACGCGGATCGTCGATCAATACTGCGCCCTCTTATTCGCCTGATGGGGCACGGATTGTCTTCGAGTCTGATCGTGGCGGATCGCAGCAGCTTTACGTTATGGGCGGTGATGGCAGGAACCCGAGACGTATCAGCTTTGGCGATGGAAGATATGCTTCGCCCGTTTGGTCGCCTCGCGGTGATCTGATTGCTTTCACCAAAATTACCAAGGGGTCGTTTGGTATTGGTGTCATGGCCCCGGATGGTTCCGGCGAGCGTATGCTGACAAGCAGCTTCCTTGACGACAGCCCAACATGGTCACCAAACGGTCGCCGCTTGATGTTCTATCGGGAGACATCAGGAGAGAACGGCCAGTCAGCGCTTTACACGGTGGATGTTCGGGGAGGCAGTGAACAGCGCGTTCGGACTCCCGGCCCTGCTTCTGACCCGGCTTGGGGACCGTTGATGCGCTAATGCCACTTTTGAATGTGAACCGAGTTTTAGAGTGAACCCTACGTTTCGGCAAAACGTTTTGCCTTTGACAGAAACCAACAGCAGGACATGCACTTTCCCTGCACATTGAAATAACAGATCGAGGAGATCTTTCATGCGTATTACCGCACTCCGTTTTGCTCTGATTGCCACAATAGCATCCGTTGCTTTAGCTGGCTGTGCCGGTAAGAAAGTCCCGGTAGGTGTAGACTCGAATACGTCCGCTAGTGGTGTGGGCGGTTTTGGCCCGGGTAGTGGTGCAGGCTCAGCTCCCCGTGGATTTGGTGCTGGCGCAGGTTCCGGAGCTGGTGGCGCTGGCGCCGGGACTGCTGGCGCTGGAACTGGCGGTGTTGGAACCGCTGGCGCTGGAGCAGGTGGTGTCGGAACTGCTGGCGCTGGAGCTGGCGGCGTTGGAGCCGCTGGTGCTGGAGCTGGTGGCATTGGAACCGCTGGTCAGTTGTTTAGGGATGCGAACGGCAATCTGGTTGATGCAAATGGCAACCGTGTTGATGAGTTCGGTAATCCTCTCGGTGGTGGTGCTGCTGGTGGAGGCACACTCCAAGCAGGTGGTAATGGCGTCTTTCTAGACGGAAACGGCAATTTCGTAGACGCGAATGGCAATCCTGTCGATGCGAACGGCAATCGTATCGCCGGTGGTGCAAATGGGATTACGACCGATGGCAATGGCAACTTTTTTGATGCCAATGGCAATCGGGTTGATCAGTTCGGTAATCCGCTTGGCGGATCGCAAGGGGGCGGCCAATTCGCAACGGGTCCAAGCTTAGAATCTTATAACTTTGCAGGCGATGACGGCAGCGACGGGTACTTCGTTCAGCGCGTCGGTGACAGAGTCCTTTTCGAAACCGATAGCTCGACGATTGATACGGAAAGTCAGGAAATCCTCCGCAGGCAAGCTGCGTGGTTCCAGCGACACCCACAATACGCGATTACGATTGAAGGCCATGCCGATGAACGTGGCACGCGCGATTATAACCTTGCACTTGGCGCACGGCGCGCGAATGCGGTTCGCAGCTACCTAAGTTCAGTCGGTATCGCGCCGAACCGAATTCGGACCGTTTCGTTTGGTAAAGAGCGCCCAGTGAGAGCCAGCTCGACCCCGGGTGCATGGCGGGTGAACCGCCGAGCCGTCACAACATTGCGCGGCGGACCTTCTTCGTAGAATTATTATCTCGCCCCGATTGAAAGATTGGGGCGAGGTTTTGCTAGATCGACCATGAGATTTTTTGACAACAACAAATGTGCGCATTCAGATGATTATTCTTCGCTCGATACGGAATATCTCGCTCGTCCTGTTTGCCATTGCCGCGCTTGCAGTTCCCGCCGAAGCTCAACAACGGATTCAAATCGGAGATTTGCTTCAACGCATTGATCGCTTGGAGACTGAAGTTACCCGGTTGAGAGTTTCATCAGGCGGCGGCGGTGATGTGGTACGTCTTGATCAGATCGAGCAAGAATTACGTCGTTTGACGGGCATTATTGAGCGCCTTGATTTCGATAGCCGCAAAGCAGACTCTGCATCGAATAAACGACTGGATAGTTTTGAGAGTCGCTTGTCGGCGCTCGAAGAAGCTGGGGCTGCGACTGTGTCCCGTCCTCCTTTGGCGACGGACAATAGTTTTGCGAGCACTGCGCCGCCGCAAGGCCCAATACAAGGTCCTGTACAAGGCCCAGAAATTACGTCATTCGCCCCCCCGATCGAGACCACTCCGCAATTCCAACCTCAGGCAACTTTCAATCCTCCATCGGACGGATTTCAGCCTCAGACATTTGAACCGCAGCCAGTCCAACCCGCGCAACCTGCGCCGCAAGCCTTTCAAAATGCCGACCTGCTATACGATGAAGGTGTGCGGTTGCTGAATATTGGTTCGTTTGATCAGGCGGGTGCGCAGTTTGAAGACCTGATTGCGTCACACCCTCAAGACCCTAAAGCCGGACAAGCTCAGTTTTGGCTAGGGGATATGCATTTTAAGTTGGGCCGGTATGAACAAGCGGCGTCGGCATTTCTGGATTCTTTTCGGAATTGGCCTGACGGCCAGAAAGCGCCCGATAGCTTGTTAAAACTGGGCATGACATTGGCGAATATCGGTAAGACAGAAGAAGCCTGTCTTAGCTTTAAGCAGGTTCCGGCACGTTATCCTGGCGCTTCACCGGCGTTGCTTCGTCGTGCCGACATTGAAAGTCAGCGGTTCCGTTGCGGGGGTTAGAGCCAGAGTCCGACCTTTCCGATGCTATTCAAAACCTCGGAATCCGCTGCTTTGATTCCTTAGGTAATCTTTCTGGAGATCTGGCTGTCGCTGTGTCTGGTGGCAGTGACAGTATGGCCTTGTTACGCCTTGCTCATGTCTATTGCGGACAAGCTCACAAAAAAATCGTTGCGTTGACCGTTGATCATGGCTTGCGTGCCGCCTCTGCCGATGAAGCTGGGCAAGTGGCGGCTTGGTGCGATGATCTGGGTGTCGAGCATCATATTTTGCATTGGGAGTATCAAGGCAAAGGGAACCTCTCGGCTGTCGCTCGCGATGGACGTTATCGTTTGATGGCGGACTTTTGCTGGGCGCGCGGTATCGAGCATCTCTACACCGGCCATACGGTTGATGATCAGGCAGAAACGGTGTTGATGCGCTTGGCACGGGGCTCAGGCGTTGATGGCCTTGCAGGGATGGCGCGGGAGACACCGTTATGGGGCATTACAGTGGTTCGGCCCTTTGTCTTGGATCAAACGCGGGAGCGCCTGAGGGAGATCTTACGGGAATTCGGACAGGAATGGATCGACGATCCGACCAATGACGACCCGAGCTATGATCGTGTGAAGGCCAGACAAGTGTTTGAGCACCTCGAACCGTTGGGTATCAGTGTCAGCTCTTTGTCCGGTTTGGCGCATCGGATGGGGTTGGCCAAGCAGGTGCTGCAACATCAGGCTGATGAACTGATTCAAAATGCAGTCTTTTTGTCCCCGATGGGGTTTGCGGAACTTGACGTGAATGCCTTTGCCGATGCCGAAACCGAGACCGCATGTCGAGTAATTGGCCAGACGATCAACTTAATCTCTGGCAATGGCGGTCGGCCTCGCCTGTCCGTTGAAGAGGAGATGCTTGAATGGATGCTGAAAAGGGATACTACCGGCGGAAAGACGTTCGCACATTGTACTTTTAGGCCGAATGGGGATCGTTTCAATATTTTGCGAGAAGTGATCCGCTGTGCGCCTAAGACGCAACCCGCAGAAATTAACGGTTTATGGGATGGTCGTTTCTATTTCGATATTGTGAGCAACAAGGATGTCTCGGGCTTGCAAGTCGGTGCATTGGGTGAAGCAGGAATCGCTCAGATTCCGAAAGATAATGTCGATTACTCAGTGGCTTGGCTTGCGGCCCCCCGCGAGGCACGTCTGGCCACGCCCGCGCTCTGGCGGGGTGATGTTCTTGTTAATGCCCCGCTTGCTCAGTGGGCTGCTGAAACAAACGGACCTGAACTTGTTGTAAAGGCTCGTTGGTCCAAATAGTGCTTATCAAAATGCCCTGATGGTTGATTGGTCTGGATAAGGGCTTATCTTGCAGATAGGTGCTGCATATAAAGAGCGTTAATCGCGTCCCGTACGGAGATACCGCGTGAATAATTTTAAGAACCTTGGGCTGTGGCTCGTCATCATTTTTCTGGTGATTGCGCTGTTCAACCTGTTTGGACAACCCGGCGGACCCGGATCGTCGCGTGAGCTTGGCTATTCTGATTTCATCGAACGGGTGGAAGACGGACAAGTTCGTGATGTTAAAATCTCAGGAGAGCGCGTTACCGGGCATATGAATTCATCCGGCGAGACGTTCTATGTTTACGTGCCTGATGATACGGACGGCATGTTCGAAAAGCTTGAAGCTAGCGATGTAAGGATAACCGTTGATCCTCAGGAGCGCGGTGCGCTTGCTTCGTTCTTGCTCTCATGGCTGCCGTTCATTCTAATTATCGCTGTATGGGTGTTCTTCATGCGCCAAATGCAGGGGGGCGGCAAAGGCGCGATGAGTTTTGGCAAGTCCAAAGCCAAATTGCTCACCGAAAAAGCAGGACGGGTCACATTTGATGATGTGGCCGGTATCGATGAGGCGAAAGAAGAATTGCAGGAAATCGTCGAGTTCCTGCGTGATCCTCAGAAATATTCCCGTTTGGGCGGTAAAATTCCCAAAGGCGCATTGCTCGTTGGCCCTCCGGGTACTGGTAAAACGCTGTTGGCACGCGCGATTGCGGGTGAGGCTGCTGTGCCTTTCTTTACAATCTCGGGTTCTGATTTTGTCGAGATGTTCGTTGGTGTCGGTGCATCGCGGGTCCGCGATATGTTCGAGCAAGCCAAAAAGAACGCGCCTTGTATCGTCTTCATTGATGAGATCGACGCTGTGGGCCGTCATCGGGGTGCGGGATATGGCGGCGGTAATGATGAGCGCGAACAAACGCTTAACCAGTTGCTCGTCGAGATGGACGGTTTTGAATCGAATGAAGGCGTGATCCTGATCGCCGCAACGAACCGTCCTGATGTTCTTGACCCTGCATTGTTGCGCCCCGGTCGTTTTGACCGTCAGGTCACGGTGAATAATCCTGACATCAATGGCCGCGAAAAAATCCTCGAAGTTCACGCACGCAAAGTGCCGCTGGCTCCGGGTGTTGATCTCAAGCGTATTGCGCGCTCAACACCGGGTTTCTCGGGTGCTGATTTGGCGAACCTTGTGAACGAAGCGGCTTTGACAGCGGCGCGCCTTGGCAAGCGGCTTGTCACGATGGATGATTTCGAGTTCGCCAAAGATAAAGTGATGATGGGCGCTGAGCGTCGCTCGATGGTGATGACCGAACACGAAAAAGCGGTAACAGCTTACCACGAAGCCGGACATGCGCTGGTTGCGATGAATGTGCCGCAACATGATCCGGTTTATAAGGCGACGATTATTCCGCGGGGCCGTGCGCTGGGCCTTGTTATGTCTGTGCCTGAGCGCGATACGTATTCTGTGACTAAGACGAAATACACGTCAAAAATCGCGATGGCGATGGCGGGTAAAGCGGCTGAGATCATCAAATACGGCGAGGACAACGTATCCTCTGGCCCTGTGAGCGACATTCAGCAGGTCTCAAAAATTGCCCGCGCGATGGTCACGCAATTCGGGATGTCTGATAAAATCGGCAATGTGAACTATTCGGGCGAGCAGGACAGCTTTCTTGGCAGTTACAATTCCGGTGGTCCGCAGATTTCCAGCGGAACGCAAAACATCATTGAAGAAGAAGTTAAACGACTGATTGATGATGGGTACGATACTGCGTTTCGGATTTTGACCGAACAATCGGTCGAGTTTGAGCGTTTGGCTCAGGGTCTTATCGAATATGAGACGCTGACCGGTGATGAGATCAAAAAGGTGATTGCGGGAGAGCCGCTGAACCGTGATGAGGACGATTCTAGCTCTGGTGGAACGCCGCTGACATCGGTTCCGAAGACGAAAAAGCCGAAATCGGATTCTGGAATGGAACCTCAACCAACCTAGCAATCCTTGACCGCACTACGGTTAAATTTCAAAGTCCTCGCGATATTTCGTGAGGACTTTTTTTATGGCGATGCCTTTACCTGAACGGCCAGCGATTTGTGGCCTGAGCATGGACCGCCCGCGCATTATGGGCATTGTCAACGTGACGCCTGACAGCTTTTCCGATGGCGGGCGTATTGCGGATATTGAAGCCCGCGTTGCGGAATTGGCGGCTGAAGGCGCGGATATTCTCGATATTGGCGGCGAATCCACTCGTCCGGGCGCGGATACTGTGCCTGCGGCAGAGGAATGGGAGCGCGTAGAGGCAGCAATCCATGCGGCTCTTGCAACCGGTGCAGTGGTGTCGATTGATACGCGTAAGGCAGAAGTGGCACGGCGGGCATTGGCGGCGGGTGCGCGGTTGTTCAATGATGTCTCCGCTTTGACCTATGACGAAGAAAGCCTAGCGGTTGCGGCAGAGTTTGCGGAGGCAGGCGGTGCGGTATGTTTGATGCACGCGCTTGGTGATCCCAAGACAATGCAGAAAGACCCGCGCTACGATGATGTGCTACGCGAGGTGTATGCTTACCTAGAGACCCGTGTACGGGTTGTCATCGAAGCGGGCGTTTCTCCTGAACAGATCATCATTGATCCCGGTATCGGGTTTGGCAAAACGCTGGACCATAATCTACAAATCTTGCGCGGGTTAGGCACGTTCCATGACATAGGATGTCCGGTGCTGCTGGGCGCATCGCGCAAGCGATTTATCGGGACGCTGACGGGGGAAGATGTCGCGGCGGAGCGCGTTCACGGGTCCGTTGCAGCCGCACAGATCGGAGCCAGCTTCGGGTGTCATATCCTCCGAGTCCATGATGTAAAAGCGACGGCGCAGGCACTTGCGATTTGGTCTGCTGTTCAGGGAGCCGCTTAATGGCGTTACGTGTTGTCGAAGTCATCGCGCCCAGTGATCTGGCGTCCTCTATCCGCAAGGTATTTCAAGAGCATAAGCCGATTGATGTTTGGTCGGTTGCCGAAAATGAGGAGGGCGGGCGACGGGTGGTGATCCGTGCTTTGCTGGACCCAGACTATCAGCAATCAACGCTGGATGCTTTGCAAGATGCGCTGACCGGCTCTGAGGGCTGGCATATCTTATTGCATCCCTTAGATGCGGCGATTCCTAAGCCGGAACCGGATGACGAAGCGGTTGAACAGCGCGAACGGAACCGCATGACCTCGACGCGCGAGGTGCTGTATAATCAGATAGAAAAAGGGGCGGAGTGTAATTCCGATTATCTGCTGTTTGTTGCGTTATCTACCGTGGTTGCCGGTGCAGCCCTTGTGACAAATAACGTTGCTGTGCTGATCGGCGCTATGGTGATTGCGCCCTTCCTTGGGCCGAATCTCGCTTTTGCATTTGGCACTGCACTCGGTGATCGTGAGTTGATGCGTAAGGCTATCGGGGCGCTGGGAATTGGTTTTACCTTGGCGGTCGTTCTGTCGATCCTTGGCGGGGCAATCTTACCGTTGGATTTGGAAGCCAAGGAGTTGGTGGATCGCACAAAGATCGGTCTTGACGGTGTTGCGGTGGCTTTGGCCTCAGGAGCCTGTGCGGCGCTCGCACTGACAAGCGGGGCGAGTGCCTCGCTGGTCGGCGTGATGGTCGCGGTCGCACTGCTGCCTCCTGCTGTGGCGATGGGCATTATGGTCGGTGCAGGAGCGTGGTTGTCGGCGCTAGGTGCTGCGGAGTTGTTTTTAGTCAATGTTGCGAGTGTTAATCTCGCCGCGCTGATGGTGTTCCGGTTCAGAGGGATCGAACCGCGCATGTGGTTGAAGAAATTTGAAGCCCGTCAATCGCGGCGGCTTGGGTTTATCGTACTGGGTGCGTTGATGATTTTGCTATGTGTGGGAATCCTTATCCAGACATACCGCGACGGATTCGCCGGATTTTTTGGCTAATGTGTCCCGTTGACCCGTGGGCCTTGCAGGGCTAGGTGGACGTACGCAATATCGAGGCTTAGCCATGACCATGACCACTCCGCGCTCTTTTCAGGAAATTATCCTGCGGCTTCAGACCTATTGGGCCGAGAAAGGCTGTGCCGTGCTACAGCCTTATGACATGGAGGTTGGGGCGGGAACATTCCACCCGGCGACAACGCTTCGCGCGCTGGGTCCGTCGCAATGGGCGGCAGCCTATGTTCAGCCTTCGCGCCGCCCGACAGATGGGCGCTATGGAGAAAATCCAAACCGTTTGCAGCATTACTATCAATATCAAGTGCTGATCAAACCAAGTCCGCCGGATTTGCAGGATTTGTATCTTGGCAGCCTGAAAGCTATCGGAATTGATTTTACCCTGCATGACATTCGTTTTGTCGAGGATGACTGGGAAAGCCCTACGCTCGGTGCTTGGGGGCTTGGCTGGGAAGTTTGGGTTGATGGCATGGAAGTGTCGCAGTTCACGTATTTTCAGCAAGTCGGCGGGCATGATTGCCGGCCTGTCTCGGGTGAGCTGACCTATGGTCTGGAGCGTCTTGCGATGTATGTTCTGGGCGTTGATCACGTCATGGAAATGCCGTTCAACGATCCCGATGCGCCGATTGCGCTGAGTTATGGGGATGTCTTCCGTCAAACCGAAGCGGAGTATTCGCGCTGGAATTTTGACGTGGCTGATACAGCGACGTTGCTGAAACATTTTGAGGATGCAGAAGCGGAATGTGAGCGTATCCTCGCCGCTGAGCATGTGGACCCTAAAACGGGCAAAACCATCGTGATGGCGCACCCTGCCTACGATCAATGCATCAAAGCCAGCCATCTGTTTAATCTGTTGGATGCGCGAGGTGTGATCTCTGTGACAGAGCGCCAAGCCTATATCGGACGGGTCAGAGCATTGGCAAAAGCCTGCGCGGATGCGTTCTTGCTGACTCCTGCTGGCGGTGCTGAGGCGGCTTGATGGCAACTTCCGGCAAATTAGTAGCAGGTGGTATTGTTGCCTTTGGCGCGGTGTTCGGCGTTAGCATGTGGTACAGCCAAGTCTATGCCTATTATGAAGAAGTCGTCGGCCTCCAGGAGATCACGGTAGGAGGCGAGGCGTTCACTGTCCGTGACTACAAAGGGATCGAGGCCCGCACGTCACCGCTGAAAATGCGCGGGTGCTTTATGTTTGATGATCCCAAGGCTGCGATCACAGCAGGGCGATTGGCCGATGATGCGGTTCCTTTGAAACCGCCATATTGGTTTGATTGTTTTGATACCGAGGCAATCCTAGCGGATATTAAAGCCGGGGCCGCGACGCCGATTATGGCGGGGCTGGATGATGGCGACGGGGCCGATCTTTACATGGCGATCTATCCCGATGGGCGTGCCTATCGTTGGCGTCAGGTCAACTCAAAGTACGAGGGACGACACTAAGCGCGGATATATGGGGGCAAAACCTACCTCACGCGCTTCGTGCAGGTATGCCTGCATCTTGTGCCGCTCCTCATAGGGTTAACGCAGATAGTCCGTATACGGTTCCAATAAATTCTGTACGTGGTCAAATTTTTTGTTCGGTTGTCGTGAGACGCGGGTGGTGACATAACGCGCGCATCTTACCCTTAATCTGCGTGACCTTCGATGCCCGACTTGCTTCTTGAAATCCTGTCTGAAGAAATTCCTGCACGAATGCAGGCTAAAGCCCGTGAAAATCTGGGAGCTTTGGTCCTGAAAGGGTTGGACGAGGCTGGTGTCCAATATGGTGCGGTTGAGACGTATTCGACGCCGCGCCGTTTGGTGTTGCATGTAGTGGATCTGCCTGAGCGTACCCCTGATCTAAGTGAAGAACGCAAAGGGCCTCGCACGGATGCGCCGGAAAAGGCTTTAGCTGGCTTTTTACGCTCGACGGGACTCACGGTTGAGCAGCTTGAACGCCGCGCGGACAAAAAGGGCGAAGTTTTCTTTGCGGTGATTGAAAAACCGGGACGGCCCCTGTCTGATGCGCTGGCAGAGATCATCCCCGGTGTTATGCGTGGGTTCCCTTGGCCGAAATCTATGCGCTGGGGCACAGGTGATCTGCGCTGGGTGCGGCCTCTGACGTCGATCCTATGTTTGCTGGATAGCGAGGTTGTGCCGTTCGATGTGGATGGCTACGCATCGGGCAATCAAACGCGTGGTCATCGCATGGTCGATCCCGAGCCGTTTTCCGTTAATGGCTTTGAGGCCTATCGTCAGGGCTTGGCCGAGCGCCGCGTCACATTAGAGCCTGCGGCGCGCGAGGCAGAGATTGCGGCGACGGCGAAAAAGCTGTGCGAAGAGGCTGGCGTAGCTTTGATCGATGATCCGGCTTTGCTTCATGAAGTGGGCGGGTTGGTTGAATGGCCGGTTCCTTTGATCGGAGTGATCGAAGATGAATTTCGCGACTTGCCACCCGAAGTGCTGCAAACTTCTATGCGTGAGCACCAGAAATATTTCTCCGCAAGTGATGCTTCGGGCCGTGTGACGCATTTTGTGGCGGTCGCGAATGTGCAAGGCGCTGACGACGGTGAGACAATCGTTAAGGGCAATGCGAAAGTGCTGCGCGCGAGGCTCGCGGATGCGAAGTTCTTCTGGGAGAATGATCTTCGCGCCGTCAAGGGTGGCGGTCTGGAAGATATGGCGGCTTCCCTGACCTCAGTGACATTTCATAACAAACTTGGCTCGCAAGCGGAGCGGGTGGATCGCATCGCGGCATTGGCCCGCGACATGGCTCCCGTGACAGGTGCAGATGCGGTTTTGGCAGAGCAGGCGGCGCGGATTTGTAAAGCCGATCTTGCCTCTGAAATGGTCTACGAGTTTCCTGAATTGCAAGGCTTGATGGGCCGGTATTATGCGGCGGCGGCGGGGTTGGATTCCCGTGTCGCGGCAGCGGCTGAAGAACATTACAGCCCGCTTGGACCGTCGGATAGCGTGCCTTCCGAAGCGGTGTCAGTGTCTGTTGCCTTGGCGGATAAAATCGACACGCTTGCCGGTTTCTGGGCCATCGAAGAAAAGCCCACGGGTACAAAAGATCCGTTTGCGCTGCGCCGTGCGGCTTTGGGTGTGATCCGGCTCATTCTTGAAAATGACGTGCGGATGCGCTTGTCAGAGCCTGTTGGCGTTGCGCTGATGCGGCATGTTTATCTAATCGGCCGCCGTGATGCGGTGGCTTTGGGTGAGCCGCTGTTTGATGCGCTGGAACAATTTGGCGAAGATCAAGGCGGTGCGGAACGGCGTGCGCAATTCGAGAATCTCGTCTCGTTTTTGCTATCGCCGCAATCAGGCTTGGCGGAACAATTAGAGCCGGGGTTTGAAGAGGATATGCGGGCCACTGTTGGCGATCTGCTGGCCTTTATTGCGGATCGTCTGAAAGTGCTGCTGAGGGATCGGGGCATTACCCATGATCTGATTGATGCGGTGTATGCGCTCGGTGATCAGGATGATCTGGTTCTATTGGTAAAGCGTGTCGATGCGCTGCAAAGCTTCCTCGGCACTGAGGATGGAAAGAACCTGTTGGCGGGGTACAAACGCGCCGCGAATATTCTTGCTGCTGAAGAGAAAAAAGAAAAAGCGACCATTGCGCCGCAGCCTGATCCGTCTCTTGCTGTCTTGGCGGATGAGCAAGCGTTATTTGAGGCGCTTGCGGCGACAGAGGTTGCGGTTGCCCCGGCTTTGTATCAGGAAAATTTTGAGGCGGCGATGTCGAGCCTTGCCAAACTGCGTGCGCCGATTGATGCGTTTTTCGATAAGGTCACTGTCAATGCTGATGATCCGGCGTTGCGTGTGAACCGGCTTGCCTTGCTCGCGCGTATTCGCGTGGTAACGGGTCAAGTCGCTGATTTCTCGAAGATCGAAGGGTGAGAAAGTGGCAAGGCATTGTAGGGATGTTTTTGCCGCGCGCTGCTCGCGCTGAAAACCCATGACGATCTTTCGTTTCGGTGCGGGGCTTTCGGAGGCTGGCGCAAGCGACTCTGATATGCTGGGCGGCAAAGGCGCAAACCTTTGTGAGATGGCCGCAATGGGTCTGCCGGTTCCGGCCGGTTTCGTGATCAGCCTTGACGTTTTTCATGCATGGCGTGAGGGCAAGGGCCTTCCTGTTGAAGATATTGGCAAGGCCATTGAATGGTTGGAAAGTGCTACCGGGCGTCGATTTGGCGGCGCAGATAAGCCTTTGCTGGTGGCGGTGCGCTCAGGTGCGCCGGTGTCCATGCCGGGGATGCTCGATACGATTTTGAATGTTGGTTTGACGGAAGACGCGAGTGAAGCGCTGGGTGTCGAAGCCTCGCCACGTTTTGTCGAGGATTGCCGCCGCCGTTTAATCCCCGCGATGGCGGCTTCTGGAATGGATGTCGAAGCCGAAGAAATGGAGGATGCCATTGACGATTGGCTCGTCGAGCATGGTCGTGACAGCCTCGCCGATATGGATGCGGGCGAGCTTAAAGCGTTGAACACATCGCTGATGACGCTGGCCGAAGAAGAAGGCGATGGACCGTTTCCTGAAACCGCATCCGGGCAGCTTCATGCAGCGATTGAAGGGGTGTTCGCAAGTTGGTCAGGGCAACGCGCCCGCGCCTATCGTGCGATGCACGGGTTGGGAGATAGCCTCGGGACAGCGGTTGTTGTGCAAGCGATGGTCTTCGGGAACCGGCGCGAAGGATCAGCAACAGGGGTCGTGTTTACACGCGATCCGTCAACGGGTGAAAAGCGTCTCTACGGTGAATATCTTGAGAATGCGCAAGGCGAAGATGTCGTCGCAGGCATTCGCACACCCGCACCCTTAACCAAAGCTGAGGCGGCAAAACGTCAGGCAGTTTTGCCCTCTATGGAAGAAAGAATGCCGGATGCTTTTGCATCGCTGGTAGCGGTTTGTGAAAAACTTGAGAAGCGGTTTGCCGATGCTCAGGACATAGAGTTTACCGTCGATCAAGGCACGCTTTGGATGCTGCAAACGCGGAGTGCGAAATGTTCAGCCAAAGCCGCGATGCGGATTGCGGTTGAGATGGCGGATGATGGGGCAATCTCTTCCGATGATGCTTTGCTTAGGTTTGCGCCGACGGATATTGACCGGATGCTGCATCCGATGATTGACCCCAAAGTGCCGCGTGAAATTGTGGCGCGCGGGTTGCCTGCTTCGCCCGGTGCGGTGACTGGCGAAGTCTGCTTTACGGCAGCGGAGGCGGAAACGCTCAGCGGTAAAGGGCGTTCTGCAATCCTTGTTCGGATTGAAACCAGCCCTGAAGATATTCACGGAATGTATGCGGCGGCGGGTGTGCTGACGGTACGCGGCGGCATGACAAGCCATGCGGCAGTGGTTGCGCGCGGTCTTGGCACGCCTTGCGTTTGCGGGGCAGGGGATGCGCGTGTGGATCTGGATGCCGGGATTTTGCTTGGCTCGAATGGGAAAGAAATCAGGCGCGGTGATACTCTTACCATTGATGGTGCAGCGGGTCAGGCTCTGCTGGGCGCTGTGGAAATGGTTGAGCCGGAGCCGGAGCCTGCCTTTACCGCGTTGATGGCTTGGGCCGATGCGAGACGGCGGATGCGGGTGCGCGCCAATGCGGATACTGCGATGGAGGCGACGGTTGCGCGGCGGCTTGGTGCGGAGGGCATTGGTCTTGCCCGCACAGAACATGCATTTTTCCAACCGGGCCGCTTGCCTGCTTTACAAGAGATGATCCTGGCGGAGTCGCCCGATGATCGCCGTGCAGCATTGTCTCATTTGGTGGCCGATCAACGCGCGGACTTTCTGAGTTTGTTCGAAGCAATGAAAGATTTGCCGGTTTGTATTCGCTTGCTTGATCCACCCCTGCATGAATTTTTGCCCTCCACAGATGAAGACGTGGCTCGGGTTGCGGAAGCGATGGGTGTTTCATTCAATGCTGTGAGCGAGCGGGTCGATGCATTGCGCGAGTTCAATCCAATGCTCGGGCGGCGCGGGTGCAGGATCGGGATTGTTGCGCCTGAGATTTACGACATGCAAATCCGCGCGATCCTGCAAGCGGCCACCGATTACGAAGAACGTCATTTGCGGGCGATTGATGTAGAGATCATGGTTCCGTTTGTCGCGTCTGATCATGAGATGCGGTTGATGTCGGAACGGGTCGAAACGATGGCGGCGGCACTGGCTCACTCATCGGGGTTGCGGCCTAGCTATCGGATTGGGGCGATGCTGGAGACGCCGCGCTCATGTCTGCGGGCGAATATCGTTTGCGACCATGCTGAGTTTATCAGTTTCGGAACCAATGATCTGACTCAGATGGCCTATGGTTTGTCCCGCGATGACACCGGGCGTTTCATTCGTGCTTATATTGCTAAAAGCGCATTGAGTGCGGACCCGTTTCACAGGCTCGATCAAGATGGTGTCGGTGAGTTGATGGCGATTGCTGTGGAGAGAGGCCGCACAACGCGCGAAGATCTGACGATCAGCATTTGCGGAGAGCATGGCGGCGATCCGACGACCATCCGGTTTTGCGAACGGCTTGGCTTGGATTATATTTCGTGTTCTCCCTATCGAACGCCAGCGGCGCGTTTGGCAGCGGCGCAAGCGACGATTTTGCAAGAGCGGGAAAATGCATGACCGATGCGCTGCAAAAATTGCGCGAGGGCGGTAAACCGGCGATGGCCCGAGTGTTGGCGCGTTTGGAGAGCCATGCGCGGGATACGGAGACGATTACACTGCTTGATGCTGCTTATGCTGCGCCAAAAGGACAGAGCCTTGGCCTGACCGGACCGCCGGGGGTTGGCAAGTCTTCACTGGTCAATGTGCTGTTGCGCGAGGCCCGTTCGCGAGGGCTGACCGTCGGTGCGATTGCGGTTGATCCGAGTTCTTCGCGAACCGGGGGCGCTTTGCTCGGGGATAGGGCGCGGCTTTCTTCACTTGACCCCAGTGATGACGGGATTTTTGTGCGTTCAATGGCGGCGCGAGGGCGGCTTGGCGGGGTGTCTGCGCTTGCCTATCCAGCGGCTGTGGTGATGCAAGCAGTCTATGATTTGGTGTTGGTTGAAACGGTCGGAGTTGGGCAATCCGAGACTGAAATCGCCGGAATGACCGATTCTGTAATGCTTTGTATCCAGCCTGCTTCGGGGGATTCTCTTCAGTTTATGAAGGCCGGAATCATGGAAGTGCCTGATCTTGCTGTTGTAACTAAGGCGGATTTGGGCATTGCGGCGCGGCGGGCGGCGGCAGATTTGCGAACAGCGCTAAGTGTAACCGAGAGCGAATCGCTGCCAATACACGTGTGTTCAGCTCAGAGCGGAGAGGGTGTTGGGTTGGTCTTTGACGCGATTTTATCCAGTCTGGCAACCGCTCCGCGAGAAAAGCGTTCTGATCACGGCCTTCACTGGTTGAAAGCGGCGATAACGTCAGATTTTGGAACATTTGGGTGGTCGGCAGTCAGTGAATTGGCTTTGCGAAAAGGCGCTGAAACACCCTTTACAAGTTATGAACGATGCCAAAACGCATTAATGAGATCGCTCTCAGATCTTGATTTTATCGAGGAAATCCCTCAATAAAGTAAGACGGGGTTCTCAGGTTACCTTTTGTACACAATAAGATCGCATTCTTCGGACGATGTAATGGTCTCGGAGATGCATCCGGCTAACTTACGTAGACGGTTGTGTACCTTGGTATCTTTTGACGACGTGAATGAATTTGACTTGGGATAAGCTTTAATGCGTGCGCCTCGCAGTTCAATCTTTGCTCTCTCTCTTGTCGCCGCTTTGGTGGGCGTTGAGGCTGAGGCACGTCGTGATAGCACGTTTGCTCTGTTGGGCATGCCGACCATTCTGGAAAGCTCTGGGCTTGCAATCGACCGTCAGACCGTTCGATTTGGTCAAGGCGGCGATATTGAGACAGGAACCGTCGGCGTTGGCGCTGTTGCAGCGGATGCGGCGACTCGGATTAAGTTTCTCGATTCCGACATTGGTTTTGCGTCCGATCTAGCCGGTTTCATGCCGACCAACAGTTTTTCGGTCAAAGCGCCGAAAGTACCGAGCATGAATCTAGAGGCTCAGGAAAAAGTCCGTTTCCACGAGATGCTCGCTATTGGCCACGGTAAAGCCGGACAAGAAATGGCCGACGAAGCCGAAGCGATGATTCTGTCGCTTGCGACGCTGCCCGGACGCGGTGAAAACCGGATGAAGCGGGCGAACGCAAAATCCGAACTCGCATGCCTGACCGAAGCGATTTATTTCGAAGCCCGTGGCGAGTCGATCAATGGACAGATCGCGGTTGCTGAAGTGATTATCAACCGTGCGGAAAACCCGATCTTCCCGAGTACGATTTGTGGCGTGATCAAGCAAGGTGCTGAGAACCTGAATAAGTGTCAGTTTTCGTACAAATGCGATGGTGATCCGGAATACATGACCAACCGCAAAGCGAAAAAGCGGGCGGCTGATGTTGCGATCCTGATGATGAAGGGCGAACGCCGTCATCTGACCGATAAAGCCACCCATTATCATGCGGATTATGTTGATCCTTACTGGGCATCGTCGCTTAAGAAGACTGCGACAGTTGGAACGCACCTGTTTTACCGCCGCCACCCACGCAAGGTTGCGAAGAAGTAAGAGCCGACCTGCATACGCTTTAAAAATCCCCGGCATGCTCCGGGGTTTTTTGTGTGTGGTGTTGTGCGCAACATGCCTAGATACGACGCATGTCATGTCGCATTCGGGTTTGACCAGATGATCCGATCCGCCGACGCTTCGTCCAACAGGAGGACGGATGATGGCGGCAGAGCTGATTAACCTCACAGAGTATCCTATCCACGAACCGGACGGCGCGGCTTATACCGGGCTGGTCGAGCGCGTTCGGGCGGAACTGGCCGATGATGGCTGTGCGGTGCTGAAAGGGTTTCTGAGCGCGCAAGGGATTAGCGCGCTGACCCATGAGGCCGATGCAGTTGCCGCGAACGGTCATCGCAGTTTCAGCCGCACGAATGCTTATTTCACCAAAGACGACCCGGACTTGCCGTCTGAGCATCCGAAGCGACAATTCTTCGAGCGCTCAAACGCTTTTATTCCGGCGGATAATTTTAAGCGCGAAGGGCCGCTGCGCCGTGTGCATGATTTCCCGGGCTTCGACGGGTTTATCCAAAGCTGTTTACAGGAAGAAAAGTTCTACCGTTATGCTGATCCGCTGGCGGATGTGATCATCAATTCAGCCGAGGAAGGCAACGGGTTCCCGTGGCATTTCGACACCAATAATTTCACCGTGACGCTGGCCATCCAGAACGCCGAGAGCGGCGGCGCGTTTGAATATGCACCGAATATCCGTGCCGGGGGCGAACATTTCGACGAGGTGGCGCGGGTACTGAACGGAACATCGGATAAGGTGCGTGTGCTGGTGCTCGAACCAGGAGATTTACAGCTGTTTCGCGGGCGCTATTCGCTGCATCGGGTTGCGCCTTTGAAAGGCCCGCGCCGCCGCTATGTCGCGATATTTTCCTACGTTGAGGAACCCGGCATGGTGGGCGCACCGGAGCGTACGAAGCAGCTTTATGGCCGTGTATTACCCATCCATTACGAACGTGCGGGGCAGCGGGCAGATGCGTATATTGACTGAAAAATCTCGTAGCCGTGTTATTACGTCGGCTTTTCTCCCGATGTTGAGAGTTCATTGCCCTAACGGAGCATAGAAATGATCCAGGGTGCATGGATTATTTATGGCATGCAATTAAAACGATAGCTTGAATCCCCTCAAAAGCGACGATTAAACCGGACTTACGGTCCTTCGAGGGGATTCGTTGCTCATCAAGAAATACAATTCTGAGAAGATTCGCCGTTCAACGTCAAGGGTTACTTACGTCGCACCATCAGTGATATGAATTTCATTTGCTGAGGTAATCAGCTCTGCACAAACGAGCTGTTATTTAATTCAATAGATTAACTGAAATAAGTGGTGGCGAGGGGGAGACTTGAACTCCCGACCTCACGATTATGAGTCGTGCGCTCTAACCAGCTGAGCTACCTCGCCACGGGAAGGGCGCTATTAGCCCTGAAAAGCACCGAGATCAACCATTTTGATCCGGTTTTACAGCGTTAGGGAAGAAAAGCTGTTGTCCTTGACGGCTATAGGCCGCAATCGCCGCCTGACCTGCGGATGAAAGCAACCAATCAATGAAGGCTTGCGCGGGGGCTGCTTTGACCGAAGGGCAGGTCTCAGGGTTCACGAGAATCACGCCGTATTGGTTGAATAGCGTCTCATCGCCCTCAACAATAATCTCAAAATCACGCTTATTACCGAAGCTGATCCATGTTGCGCGGTCGGTCATAGTATAAGCGCCCATGCCGGTGGCCACATTCAACGTTGCGCCCATGCCAGAGCCGGTTTCACGATACCACGTGCCTGACGCATCCGAGAGATCGATCTCTGCCTCATCCCAGAGCGCACGCTCTTTTTTATGTGTGCCGGAATCATCGCCGCGTGAGGCAAAGAGTGCTTTTGCGGCCTCGACTTTGGCTAGAGCATCGATGGGGCTATTGCCTTTGATTTTTGCGGGGTCTTCGGGCGGGCCGACGAAGATGAAATCATTATACATCAGGTCAAACCGCTCGACGCCGCGCCCATCGGCGACAAAATCTTCCTCGGCGGATTTAGCATGGACGAGCAAGACATCGCCGTCACAGTTGCGGGCGTTGCGGATGGCTTGGCCGGTTCCAACCGCGACGACATTGACGGTGATTCCGGTCTCTGCCTCGAACATTGGCAATAAATGTGCGTAAAGCCCCGAATTCGCGGTCGATGTCGTTGATTGTACAATGATTGAGTCGCCAGCAACGGCGGCGGAAGTTGTCATCATCAACAAAGCGGCAAGTGCGGGTCTTAGCATCAGGTATCCTACAGAACGAGTTGCCCGGCTAGATATGCGCGGGCTTGTTGCGAGGTTGGAGCCTCAAAGAACTCTGCGGCAAGAGTATGCTCACAGAGCTGCCCGTTGTGCAAAAAGATGATCTCGTCGGCAAGTCTGCGTGCTTGCCCCTGATCATGGGTGACGAGGATGATTTTGGTCTTCGCGTCCGCCGAGCGCTGGACTGTTTTTTCGATGGCGAGGGTCGCTGTCGGGTCAAGGCTGGCGGTTGGCTCATCAAGGAATAGGATTTCGGGACCGAGCGACAACGCACGGGCGAGGGCGAGGCGCTGTTGTTCGCCTCCTGAGAGGGAGCGTGCGGGCTGTTTGGCGCGGGTGTTCAAGCTGATTTCTGTCAGCATCTCTCGGCATTTATTTTCCGCGTCCTGCGCGTAGGGCCCGCGCCGGAGGGCAAAGAGCAGGTTTGCCTCGACCGAGCGGCGCAGCATCACAGGGCGCTGGAACACCATGGCTTGTCGTCCGGTGCTGTGGATCGTGCCGGAGGTCGGGGCGATCAGCCCGTGCAGCAGCCGCAGCAGCAGGCTTTTGCCTGCCCCGTTCGGCCCCATAATCACGGTGGTTCCTCTGGCCGAGAGCGTCAGGTCAAGCGCGCGGATGCGGTCTTCGCCTCCGGCCTTTAAGGTCAGTGCTGTTGTGCGTATCGGGTCAGCCATGGGCGAAACTGTGCGATTTACGCCGCAGGCTCATGGCCAGCGCGTTGACGGTTAGGGCAATTACCAAGAGGATCAGGCCGAGTGCGAGCGCAAGCGGCAGATCGCCTTTTGAGGTCTCCAAGGCAATTGCGGTGGTCATGACTCGGGTGAGGTGGTCGATATTGCCGCCGACGATGATTACCGCGCCGACCTCGGCAATTGCACGGCCAAAACCCGCAAGCGCGACTGTAATCAGTGCTGTGCGACCATCCCAGAGCAGCGCGGCGATTGTCTCGCGGCGAGAGAGCCCCATTGAGCGGAATTGCTCATCATATTCGGCGTGCAGGTCTTCTATGACTTGCCGGGACAGGGCGGCGATAATCGGGGCGATCAGGATCGTTTGCGCGATAATCATGGCGGTGGGCGTATAGAGGAGGCCAAAGCTGCCCAAAGGACCAGCGCGCGAGAGGCTGAGATAGACTAATAGGCCAATGACGACCGGGGGTAGGCCCATGAGAGCATTGACCACGACCAGCACGGCTCCGCGCCCTCTGAACCGCGTAATCGCCAGCCATGCGCCTAGTGGCAGGCCGATAAAGCACGCGAGGATAATCGCTGTCAGCGACACGCGCAAAGACAAGCCGACGATCTCGATCAGATCGGCATCACCGGCAAGGACCAACGCAAAGGCCAGCCGAAAGGCTTCAGTAAATTCGTGCATCAAAGATGTGTCGCCGCTGGATACGGATTTTGCAAGAAGTGTTGCGGGTGTGGGGTAAAGCGGCCTCACTCGGGTGGGGCGTGAAACGCTTCCTCGCTGGGCGAGGGCGGTCGCGTGTCGCCGTTGCGCGGCTGCGGGTCTTGAAATGGTGGGTAATGGTGTTTCTTGAAGGCACAAGACCTGACTTTTGCAACCATGGCGGAACCACCTATTTGAAAAACCTGAGGACGAATACGCTTTACTGTGCTGTTATGCGCCGAAGAGGAATATGGAGTTGGATGTATGACGGGTGCATTGGATGGTTTGCGGATTTTGGACCTGAGCCGTATTCTCGCGGGGCCGACCGCTACGCAATTACTGGGCGATTTCGGCGCGGATATTATCAAGGTTGAACGTCCAGGTTTGGGCGATGAAACCCGCGCATGGGGACCTCCTTTTGTCGAAGGCGCAGATGGTCCGACACAAGAAAGCGCCTATTATCTTTGCGCCAACCGCAACAAACGCTCTATCGCAGTAGACATCGCCACGCCGGAAGGGGCGCAAGTCGTGCGTGAGCTGTTGGCAACCTGTGATGTGTTGATTGAGAATTTCAAACCCGGCGGGCTTGATAAATACGGCCTCAGTTACAGCGACCTGAAAGATCAGTTCCCACAACTGGTTTATTGTTCGATTTCGGGCTTCGGCCAGACGGGACCAAACCGCGAAAAACCGGGCTATGATCTGCTCGCGCAAGCCTATGGCGGCATTATGAGCCTGACAGGCAACCCCGAAGGCGAGCCAATGAAAGTTGCTGTTGGCATCGCAGATGTGATGACGGGCATGTATGCGTCAAACGCCATTCTCGCCGCCTTGCGTCACCGCGATAAGACCGGTGAAGGTCAGCATATTGATATTGCATTGGTCGATTGCCAGATCGCGTGGCTGATTAACGAAGGAACCAATTTCCTGACATCGCAGAACGTGCCAAAGCGCCGGGGTAATCAGCATCCGAACATCGTCCCTTATCAAGTGTTTCAAATGGCAGACGGCCATGCCGTGGTTGCCGTTGGAAACGACACGCAATTCCAACGGTTTTGCACATTAATCGGACGCGATGAGTTATCCGCCGATCCTCAATATGCAACCAATGCCGCCCGCCTCGCAAACCGCGACGCACTGATCGAGACATTGACGGAAACACTTGCCACGCTCGAACGCGATTGGCTGATTACGGGAATGGAAGCCAATAAAATCCCCGGCGGGCCGATCAACCGTTTGGATGACGTCTTCGCCACCGACCAAGTTGCCGCACGTGACATGAAGATCTCTGTACCGCATCCCTCGGCTGCGACAGGCAAAGTCGACTTGATTGGCAATCCGGTAAAGTTCTCAAAAACTCCGGTCACATATCGCCGAGCGCCGCCGACATGCGGCGCTGACACCGATGATATTTTGGCTGAACTGCAAACCGCGAAAAACGAGTAATACGCAACGCCGTTTGCGTGGATCAATCCTCTTTCACTGTCTCCATCGTAATGAAAGTAGAGGTCTGCGCCACATAGGGCAGCGCGGCAATCGTCTCGCCTAATGTCTTGCGATAGGCAACGATATCTTTTGTCCTCACTTTCAGTAAATAATCGAAGCCGCCTGCAATCATATGGGCAGCTTCGATTTCAGGATGGCGCAGCACTGCGGCGTTAAAACTATCGAGCGCCTCGCTCCTCGTGTTATCGAGCGTGACCTGCACAAAGGCGATATGCGACAACCCGAGCTTGTCGAGATTCAGCTCGGCACGATACCCGACGATAATACCGTCCCGCTCCAACCGCCGCACCCGCGCAAGCGTCGGCGATTTACTCAATCCCACCTCTTTGCCCAAAGCAGCCATCGAAACCTGAGCGTCTCGAGTCAAAATCGCGATAATTTTGCGATCAATGCGGTCCAATTGACCTAAATTATCCATTATTTCCGCCCAAATGCCTACTGTTCGTCAGTTATACAGTCCAAAAGCACGCATAACAGTAAAAATTCAGACCACAATATGCTTCTGAAATGCTGTACTTTTCACGGGAACACCCGGAGGACGCCATGCTGGACGAGATTCGAACCCGATTACGCGCAGATATGCTCGCCGACGAGCCTCTCGCCATTGAGCGCCTGATTGCGCTTGCCGCGCTCTCCCCCGAGGACCGCAAAGATATTTCGGCCCATGCAACCAAACTCGTCTCCAATGTTCGCAATGCCTCTGATCCGGGGATGATGGAGGTTTTCCTCGGCGAATACGGCCTGTCGACCAGTGAAGGCGTCGCCCTGATGTGCCTTGCCGAAGCCATGCTGCGCGTGCCGGATGCGGAAACAATCGACGACTTGATCCAAGACAAGATCGCTCCCCATGATTGGAGCACCCATCTGGGCCATTCAGACTCTACGCTTGTCAACGCTTCCACATGGGCGTTGATGCTGACCGGACGGGTAATCGACGAGAAAGACGACCCCGGCGTGGTCGGCGCGTTGCGCGGTGTCGTGCGCCGCCTCGGTGAACCTGTCGTGCGGATTGCCGTTGGCCGTGCCATGCGAGAAATGGGCGCTCAATTCGTCCTTGGCCGCACCATTGAAGAGGCGATGGAGAACGGCAATTCTAGCCGCAAAGACGGATACACATTTTCTTACGACATGCTCGGAGAAGCCGCCCGAACAGACGAGGATGCCCGCAGATACCATGGTGCATACAGCCAAGCCATCGCATCAATTTCGACCCGCGCACAAAGCGAAGACATTCGCGAGAACCCCGGTATTTCAGTCAAACTTTCCGCCCTGCATCCGCGTTATGAATTTGGTCAGCGCGAGACAATGTTGCCCATTCTATCAGCGCGTGTCCTGCAACTCGCCCGTGCTGCAAAAGATGCCAAGCTAGGCTTTAACATCGACGCGGAAGAAGCCGACCGGCTGGACCTTTCACTCGATGTGATTGAGGCGGTTTTATCAGACGAGTCTCTCGCGGGATGGGATGGCTTTGGCGTCGTGGTTCAGGCGTATGGCCCGCGCACCGCGCATACGATTGATTGGCTTTATGCATTGGCCGAAAAACTTGATCGCCGCATTATGGTCCGGCTCGTCAAAGGAGCCTATTGGGATACCGAGATCAAACGCGCGCAAGTCATGGGCCTCGACGGGTTTCCGGTCTTCACGCGTAAGCATCATACGGATATCAGCTACATAGGATGCGCCCGTAAACTGCTGTCGATGACCGACCGCATCTATCCGCAATTCGCCACCCATAACGCTCATTCTGTCGCCGCCGTACTGCACCTTGCCGAAGGCCGCACCCAAGACTTTGAGTTCCAACGCCTGCATGGCATGGGCGAGTCTTTGCACAAGTTGATCATGGCCGAAGCCGGAACCCGTTGCCGCATCTATGCACCCGTTGGCGCGCATCGCGATTTGCTGGCTTATCTGGTCAGGCGCCTATTGGAGAATGGTGCGAACTCATCTTTCGTGAATCAGATCGTCGATGAAGATGTCCCCGCAGAAGTTATCGCCCGTGATCCCATCGAAATCGCTCTGTCGCAAAATGCTCAAGCCCGCAAAGCGATCAAAGCCCCCTCAGAAATTTTCCCGCGCCGCCGCAATTCTCGTGGATGGGATATCACGGACCCGTGCGATATCGACGAAATCGAAGCCGCCCGCGCGCCCTTCGCAGCCCCTTATTTGTGGGGTGAAAAGGGCTTGGCAATTCACAACCCAGCGCATCCCGAAGAAATCATCGGCCACTTAGAAGAGGCCACACCGGAGAGCGCCACCGCCGCCATCGGCAAAGCCATCACCGCAAGCGTTGAATGGTCGGCAACTCCAGTCGCAGAGCGTGCCGCTATCCTCAATCGCATCGCAGATTTCTACGAACGCGATTTTGGCGAGCTTTTCGCCCTTGCCGCCCGCGAAGCCGGTAAAACACTGCTCGATTGCGTAGCCGAATTACGTGAGGCCGTCGACTTTTTGCGCTATTATGCCGTCGAAGCCGCCCATGCTGAAAAAGACACTCAAGCACGCGGCGTCATCGTCTGTATCTCGCCTTGGAATTTTCCACTTGCAATTTTTACCGGGCAAATTGCGGCAGCATTAGTAACCGGCAATGCCGTGATGGCAAAGCCTGCCGAGCAAACCCCCTTGATGGCTCGTAAAGCGATCGCACTGATGCATGAAGCCGGTATTCCGAGAGATATTCTGGCTCTCCTACCCGGCCCTGGCGAAACCATTGGCGCGGCGCTAACATCCGATCCGCGCATCGCAGGCGTGTGCTTCACAGGTTCCACCGAAGTCGCGAAAATCATCGACCGTCAGCTCGCAAAAACCGCCGCACCGGACGCAATGCTCATTGCTGAGACTGGTGGCCTCAACGCGATGATTGTTGATTCAACCGCTCTGCCCGAACAAGCCGTCCGCGACATCGTGGCTTCTGCTTTTCAAAGTGCGGGGCAACGTTGTTCTGCTCTGCGTGTACTCTACGTCCAGCGCGATGTAGAAGAACGCTTGCTCGAAATGCTCTTCGGCGCGATGGACTCCTTACAGATTGGCGACCCGCTTAATCTTGAAACCGATGTCGGCCCGGTGATCGACGCAGAGGCGCAAACAGCGATCAAAATATACTGCGAAACTCTCGAAGGCGGTGGACGTTTACTCAAGCAACTGACCGCACCGGAGCATGGTAACTTTGTCGCGCCGCATTGCTTTCGAGTGAAGGGCATCGAAGACTTAGACCATGAGATTTTTGGTCCAATCCTTCACATTGCCCGTTTTGATGCCCATCAAATTGATCAAGTTGTTGATACCATCAACGCACGAGGCTACGGGTTGACTTTCGGCTTGCACACCCGGATTGACGCCCGCGTGCAGCAAGTGATTGATCGCGCTGCATCCGGCAATGTCTACATCAACCGCAATCAAATCGGCGCAGTCGTTGGCTCGCAACCCTTTGGAGGAGAGGGATTATCCGGCACAGGCCCAAAAGCAGGTGGCCCGCATTACCTTTCGCGCTTTCGCAAGCAGACGCCCCGACCATCAGATGTTTCTCGGAACACTGCGAGGGATACGGCATCACCTTCGGCAGATACCCTCACCACAGCCATCGCTTCGCTCGATAACTCCGATTGGGCCGTGCGTCACGACCGGATCGGAACTCTCCGCCAGGTGCTTCGCGGTGCTGCGCCAGAAGCAATGCCTGCGGCTGCGGCGCTTGAACAAGGCCCGATTGATTTGCCGGGACCAACCGGAGAGTCAAACCGCCTCACGCTCAAGCCAAAAGGAACCGTACTATGCCTCGGCCCAACGGCAGAAATGACGCTCGCGCAAGCAGTGCAGGCTTTGGCCACTGGAAACAGAGTTATCGTTGTTGCACCGGGAGCCAGCAAAAAGCTGGCGCCTTTTAACAACCAAGGCTTCCCAATTTACATCACCGATGACCAGCTAGACCCGATTATACTCACCTCACTTCCGGTCGATTGTGTTGCACTTGCAGGAGATGATTTGCACGCTGTTCGCAAGGCGCTTGCAAATCGCGAAGGCCCCATCGTGCCCCTCGTTTCCGATTTGATTTCACCAGCATCATACAGTCATGAACGTGCCGTCTGTATTGATACAACAGCCGCCGGAGGCAATGCGGCGCTCCTCGCAAAAGTTGGCGGCGAAGATATGAATGGGGCATAGCCTTCGACCATATCAAAGGGCGATGGTCAGTCCCTCACGCGCGAACAGCGTTTTATCAGCGACAGCCTTAGCGCTGCGCTCCATATCGATCAAAGCATCATCAGTACGCTCGGGTGAATGGTGCGTCATCAACGTTCGGCCAACATTGATTTTCTCAGCGAGCTTCAGACCCTGCTGCCATGTGGAATGTCCCCATCCCCGGCGCGCGGCCAGTTCTTCTTCGGTATAGGACGCATCCCAAACCAGTAGATCAGAAGACCGCGCGTAATATGCGACCTGTGCATCAATGGATTGCTTGCCATGTTCATGATCCGAGGCAATCACAACGACCCTGCCGTTTGAATTGATGCGCCACCCGCACGCTCCATCGGGGTGGTTAAGAGGGAACGCGCGAGCCATGCTCTCAGGACCAAGTGAAATCCGCGCGCCAGCTTCCGGAACGCGAATTTCAAGTGTATCCCAAACAGTCGTATCTACAGGAAAAATTGGTGGAGCAAGACCCCGAGACAATGCCCCCCGAAGCGTCTCAGGATCAGGATAAACTGAATTCCACAGCCGTACTTTTGTTAGGCCGGAAATGAGCGGTGCAAAAAACGGTAGTCCGCAAATATGATCAATATGGAGATGTGTTAAAAGCAGGTCGATTTCGGAAGGTGGGCCTTCAGGCCGGGTCATCAATTCATGCCCGAGCGCGCGAAGTCCTGATCCGGCATCGACTACTAAAAAATGCCCGTCTGTTTCGATGGAAAAACAGGTTGTATCGCCTCCGAAGACATTGCGCTCAGAACCACCGGCAAAGATCGACCCCCGCGCACCCCATACTTTGAAGACAATATCTGTTTTGCTATTCATCATTTCTCTGCGCGAAAAGTCACCCTTCATCTGTCTTGAGGCGCATAAAACAGAGCGCTAAAATACAGTGCAAAAGCGCTTTAGAAAATCGCGAGACCTTTCTTAAACAAGCAAATGAGTGGCAAAGTATTCTCCAATTTAGGCAGTTACTTTGTAACTTTCCGACACCTTAGTGCGGAAAGAAGTATTCACGTCTAAGCAACTATAGGTTGCTTCCTCGATAACGCAAGAGGCTTTGCTATCTCAGGAAGACTGTCAACTTCCTCCAGGTTGGCATAAATACAACCTTTTGCAAGCATTAAGATAAATTGCATCTAAATCTTGAGGCGCAAAATGTTCATTGTAAAAACAGTCGTGTTAGCCAGTCGATTTGGCCACCCAAATGACAACCCCCGTTATGCTGAAGATTATAGTCTGTCATTAATCTTCGCGGCGATAAGTCCCTAGAATAACAAGAAAAATAAACAAAACGACTTCGAAAATTGTCTCTTGCAACACAGTCCCTGTTGGGAAGCCTTCATAAACAAATCCAACAATGCGTGCGAGGCTTAGCCCTCCCATCATCGTCGCCAAGACCACCGACGCTTCTCGGGGCTTGTTATATCGCAAATCTAGCAGCAATAGAGCGGCTCCCGCTCCGCCCATAAATCCACCGAAAACAGCGCGGATTTCCGAGTGCGCCATCGGTTCATTGAGGGTCAATGGATACAGGCGTTCAACGGCATCCGGTTCAACCATAAGCCATATGCCCAGAGCAATAAACAACGCTCCAACGCTTAATGTTAACCAACGGCACAAATGATTTGTTAATTGATTCAATGCGTAATCCCTCTTGTTCGATCTCATGCGAAAATTTTAAATCGATCAAACCTGCTGTCTCTTTAAAGTTTATCAAGCCATATCGGCTAATACTTACGTTCAGACCCATATCTGAATGATATCTTTTACAGAGAGCCACAGCATGTTCGGAAAACGGCAAACTGAAAAATTTGACCCAAGCGATTATCGCGCGCATGACCGCCGTGCAGTTAAAGGACTGACTGTCTATGTAGACAAGCAGGAAGTTGAAATACTTGACTATTCTGATGGTGGCGTTCGTGTTGGCTCGAGAAGTCCTCTTCCTCGGGTGACCGTTGTAGAGATTTTCCGGCGTGAAAAGCTCATACGCAGCGTTGCGGCTGTGTCGGCATGGTCACGTGGAGGCCAAACAGGGTATTCATTCCGGCCTAAACTCAAGCTCACCACGGTCGCTCCTGTTCTCAAGGAAGACTACATCGCCGCGCCTGTTGATCAGAACAAGACGGGCGGATTCACGGGTAATGCATTGAAAGATCGTTTGAAACTCTGATTGTCTAGACGACATCTTTTGAAAACATTATACGATCGACGATGTCAGTATTTCTTCATACCTCCCGGGTTGAGGCGACAACGGAAACGCCGGGCGTTCCGTTGATCATCGCGCATGGTTTGCTAGGCCAAAGCCGCAATTTCGGTACGTTGGCGCGCGGTTTCGCCGAAAAACGCAATGTTATCAGTATAGATATGCGTAACCACGGGGACTCTCCGTGGCATGAGGTGATGGATTACGACGCGATGGCGGAAGATTTAGCCGCTGTGATCGAAATTCACGGCGCTGAACATGCTCATGTGCTTGGCCATTCGATGGGCGGTAAAGCGGCGATGCGGTTGGCGCTTAGACGCCCGGAATTGCTGGCGTCTTTGGTTGTTGCCGATATTGCGCCGGTCGCTTACGATCACGAATATAACAAAGAAATCAATGCAATGCAGACGCTTGGCCTAGAGGCGATAAGCCGCCGCAGCCAAGCCGATCAAATCCTGCGAGCCGTGATCCCGCAAGCCTCCATGCGGGCATTTCTTCTGCAAAATCTTAGCATTAAGGACGGCAGCGCGCGTTGGAAACCCAATCTCGATGTGCTTGCCGAGAGCATGGAAGCCATCACCGGATGGCTGCCCCCTCCAGCTGGCGCGCGGTACGACGGCCCGACGCTGTTTGTGAAAGGCGCGGACAGCACCTATGTCCTGACGCAGCACGAATCCACGATTTCTGAACTGTTTCCTGCCGTCGAATACACAAGTATAGCGGGTGCGGGTCATTGGCTCCATGCAGAACGTCCCAAACCGTTCTTCGAGAAAATCGACGCTTTTCTGGATAAAACGGGTCACTAAAATCTGTTGAGTTTTCGGGGCAAAACCCGGAACCGGTCTGGCAAAACCCTCGCCGAACCGATGCAAAGCCCTGAAAATCGGATTTTGAACACCCCGATTGCAGCCTAAAGCGCAATGCGCAAATTCTGTGCGGGATGAGTGAGCATAAACCGAACACGCCATGGCAGGCGATTCCAACCGGCGAACCCATAGCCCACCCATGGCGACCTGCGGCTATTCTGATAGGCGGATTACTTTATGCGGTGATTGCGCTCTGGCCGCTTGGCCATTTCATTCATGCGGCATTGAGGAGCAAACGCACCAACGAAGAAAGCGTTTAAATAGATATGGGAAAAGTGGATGCCCTGCCTGCGCAGGGCATGACATCAAATAGCACCCACCGTCCCGGGCGAAGAACCGGGACCCCGCGACATCAAGAAACATCGCTGCCCACGATCTCGAGACCCTCGATCTTCGTCGGGGGTGGAACAACTTTCCCACTCACGCGGCCCATAGCACCAATAAACCCTTCCGCTGTGCAGGCGGAGGGCGCTTTTGCTTGCTTTAAGTTAGCTGAATGAAGACCAAAATTTATACGACACTCTGAGGTCTATAAACATTGGATTATACTAAGTTTCTAATACGCAAATCGACTTGAGGTGGAATCTTGATTCATACCATTTTATTATGTGAATAATATTGTAATAGTAACTTGATAGATGGCTTGATATAAAAGTATAATTGGATAAAATTTCATAGTAAGTGTATTTTGATTTTTTATGTTTTTTGGGCCTTATTTTCTGTATATCTTTTAAGTATTCAAAGTTAGAATACAAAGAAGGATTTCGTGCCTTTGATCTATTATCAACAAATAGTTCTCTAAATTCTTTGATAGATAGGCGAAGTTGTTCGTCTTCATATTTTAATTTATTGCATTCGTTTACGCCTGTAATGACGCTTATTGTAACTATGAAAAGCATAGAAAATGCAATTTTGTACATACAGCCTCCAAATAACCATAATATTGTATACTTATTTAAATGCAATAAATAATTGCAATCAGAAGGCGCTGCTCGATCTGGCGAACGACACAGAACATGACCAATTTGAAATTTCGACCGTCAAAAGGCTTTGGTAAATCAAGGCTAATATTTGTGTTATACTCTGAGGCTTCCCATATCTAAGGGAATGACTGAGTATTCCGCGCTTACGGAGGCAAAATAGCCTCTGTTTTACGGAAAAGCGCTGCAGCGAGGGCCTTATGACCAAGCCGAAAGTGATTGTCGTCGATACGCGCAACGCGAATGAATATGAGCGCGACCAAATTGTTAAAATCGCTGAATGGAAGGGCAATCCGCCTAGTACCGCCGCGAAATGGTTGGGCCGTGCTGCTGCGCCTTTGGATAAAGCTGTTCGGGCTGCATTTTCGGAAGAGACTATAGAAACGGCGCTTGCTGAGGCCAACAAGCTGGCCGGAAAAACGCTGCGCGAAGATCTTGATGCGCCTTTGCCTGCTGATTTGGAAGCCGCTGATCTTTTGGCGGGGACATCGCGCAAATGGGCGGTCGGTATGGCCGGAGCCAGCGGCGCAAGTGCGGGCGCAACCGGATTTGTCGGCCTCGCACTCGATATTCCGTTCACCGTGACAATGGCACTGCGCGCAATTCGACGGATCGGCGCGGCTTATGGCTATCAAACCGAAGAAGAAGCTGAATTCGCCATGCGGGTTTTGGCGGCGGCGGCCTCCAATACGGCGGCTGAAAAAGATAACGCACTTGCTGCGCTGGAAGCCGATTATGAAGGCGAGATCTCGAACAACGCGGCATCTCGCGGGATGATCGCCAAAGAGGGTGCAGTCTTTGCGACGCGCGGATTGGCGGCGGCGCTTGCGCGGAACCTTGCCGGACGAAAAGCGGCGCAGGCAATCCCTATCGTCGGGGCGGCGATTGGCGCGGCGGCTTCGGCGTCGTTCCTTGATGATGTGTGCACAGCGGCACAGCGGATTTATCAAGAGCGCTTTTTGCGGGACCGCGAAATCCTCGACAGTCAGATCGTCTGAACTCTCAAGGCTCAGTAATCGCGCAGATCGACGGTGGCTAATGGGGCCTCGTCTTTGTGCTTGGTTAGAACGAATGTTTCGATAAGAATGTAGAGGGTTGAGAGTCCGACAGCCGCGTAAAATAAATTGCGGTGAATGCCGATTTTCTCCAAGGAAAAGCCAAGCCCGCCGATTACGAAGATTATTAGGCAGGTCCGATAGATCGTGATGCCGGTATTGTAGGTTGTTTGCAAGAGTCTCTTTAAGTTGAAGGAGAGGCTAGCGTTCGGGTTCAGCCAACCTGTATAACGCAAAGCACCGTATGCGATGAGTATTGGTGGAAATATGCAGGCGATGCTCATCCGACGAATGCCGCGCATCTGTCTGCTTTGAGGGTCATTTTGGAGTGCAGCGCGCGCATGACGTCGCGCGGAGGGTAACTAAAATAACCGGAACGCAGCCCTAGCAGCAATGCTATGAGCGTCGCTGTTTGTAGGTTCGAGCATCATGGCCCGCGTGGCGCTGTTGAATGCATCTGTATTAGAGCCTTCTGCCTCTGCAAGACAGCCTTCAAGAAGATTGACGAGCAGAGTATCGCCGTATTCAGCGCGCAGCTTTACAATATTAGATTTGAAGGTCGAAACATCGTCTCGATTCATACTTGCAATTGTTCTTAGGTAGGTGATCTGAGTGGAGTGAGGGAAGTCGCGAACGAAGTTTTCTAATGCTGTGCGTGCTTCTTCATGTTTACTCATTTTGGCGAGTTTATAAACAAGGTCGCTGCGTACTTCCTCATCGTCAGGATACAAAGCAATAAGCGTGCGGCATATTTCCAGTGCTTGCTCTGAGTTGCCATCGGCTTGATCAATGTCAGACAGTAAGAGAAGGCCCCGCTTATTTTTGGGATCATCATTCAGAACTTTCATGATGATGCTACGCGCAGAAGCCGAGTTACCTGCTGTCAAAAGCGCAAACGCTGTCTCGAGTTCTCCGTGATGCATCATGGTCAGGGTATCGCAAACGGGAGTTGAAAAATCCAGAAACTAAGATGGTCTGTGATTTCCCGCCCGGGCCTAGAGATTTTCGCGCAGGGCGACATTTGATGGTCGCTTCCGGGCAAGCCTTCTTCTCTCAAGCCATCGACGCTGCCGATAAAGCAGCAAAGGAATTGAGATGAAGATTGGGTTTATCGGGTTGGGTAATGCGGGTGGTAAACTCGCCGGTTCGCTGATCCGCAATGGATATGACACGACGGTTCATGATTTGGATGCTGATGTCGTCGCAGGGTTCGTGGCGCGCGGCGCAAAAGCCGGAGAAAATCCGGCGGCGATGATGCGCGATTGCGATGCGGTGATTACCTGCCTGCCCTCACCGGCGGCCTCAGCTGCGGTCATGGAGGGCGAGCATGGTTTGTTGTCCGAAATGGCGGCGGGCAAAGTTTGGATGGAGATGTCCACCACCGATGCCGAAGAGGTAAAGCGGCTGGCCGTGCTGGTCGCGGCAAAAGGGGGCGAGACGCTCGAATGTCCGGTCTCGGGAGGATGCCACCGCGCGGCCACCGGAAATATCTCGATCTTTGCGGGCGGTGAGCGCGCGACCTTCGAGCGGATGTTGCCTTTCTTGACCGTGCTCGGACGACGGGTGCTGCACACAGGACCGCTGGGGTCGGCCTCGGTGCTTAAGGTCATGACCAATTATCTGGCGACCGTGAACCTGATCGCCTGTTCCGAAGCCCTGACCGTTTGTAAGGCGGCGGGTATGGACCTTGCCACAACCTATGAAGCGATCCGTATTTCTTCGGGCAATAGTTTTGTCCATGAGACGGAAAGCCAGATTATCCTGAACGGATCGCGCAATATCGATTTCACGATGGGCTTGGTCAAAAAAGACATTGGCTTGTTCCAGTCTATAGCCGACGCGCATGATGTCCCCATCGAGCTGAATCCCAAACTGATCGAAATCATGGATGATGGCATCGCCCGCTATGGACCGGATGCAAACTCGCCTTCGATTATTCAGCGCTTGGAAGAGGCAACGGGGCTATCGGTTTTAGCGGATGGCTTCCCCGCTGAAATGGTAGATGATGAGCCGGAAGAGGCGGGCTATGAAGTGGTGCGCGGTGGGCGGCAATAGCATTGAGGCGTGAACACGCGATGTTGTGACCACGCTCTTTTGCGAAGCGGCCTAAGATGGTCAGAAATAACACACGGTTCTGACTATGCGTTCTCTCTGGGCTTTTTTTGTGCTTTTGGCCTTTTCGCTGCCCGCTTGTGCGAGTTCTTGCGGAGGGGCTTTCAACGCTTGTGTGATTGACAGCGGAAAATACCACATTGCGCTGCCCGAAGGCCGCGCGCCGATTGCCACTGTCATGTACCTGCATGGTCTTGGCGGTCGCGGGTCCGGGGCTGTGCGCGGAAAGCTGGCAAGAGAGTCGGTGAAGCGCGGGTATGCTTTTATTGCGCCGAATGGCTATCACCCTGATGCGGACTTGCCCCGCAACTGGGCGGTTCGCGCGGATAACTTTGTTTATAACGGCGACGATCAGGCGTTCTTGCGGGATGTGATGGCCGATGCCGCCGAACGTCATGGTGTACCTGCGGATCGTTTGCTGCTGAGTGGGTTTTCGCGGGGTGCGTCGATGACATGGGATATTGCCTGCGAGACGCCGGAATTCGCAACCGCCTATGCGCCTGTTGCCGGCGCATTTTGGGTAACCCTGCCAGAGCGCTGCAACGGGCCGGTGACAATGCTGCATACTCATGGCTGGAGAGACCGGACGATCCCGCTGGAAGGGCGGCGGCTTTTCTTTCCTGAAAAAGATGTCAGGCAAGGCGATCTTTTTGCGTCCTTGAAAATCTTGCGCGAGACGAATGGCTGCGATGCCCGGCAACCGGATCGGACTGAAATTAAAGGCGACCGCTGGTGGCGGCATTGGACGGATTGCAAGGCGGGTCGCATAGACCTCGTGCTGCATCCGGGAGGACATGCCTTGCAGGAGGATTGGGCGGATACGGCGCTCGATTGGTTTGGCGAGCGACTGGCGGAACAACCCGAGCAATGAGAGTAGGTGACATGCGGATTTTGATCGGGTTGGCCTTTTGCTTATGGGCTTCTGGCGCAGCCGCGCAAGGCTGCGGCGAGGCGTCGTCGCCGTGTCAGATTGATAGCGGAACATATCACATCAAACTGCCCGAGGCCGGAACTTCGGCTGGCACAGTGATTCATCTGCATGGCGGAGGAGGGCGCGGAAAATCTCTGTTGAAGGGCGGCATGGCGCGTGAGGCTTTACGGCGCGGCTATGCTTTCATTGCTCCGAATGGAGAGCACCCGACGGCGCGTTTCCCTCGCAACTGGGCGGTCCGTGCGAAGAACTTTGAGCATGAAAAGGATGACATTGCTTTCTTACGGGGTGTCTTGGCGGACGCGGCAATCCGGCATGAGGTTGATACGCGAAGTGTTTTGCTGAGCGGGTTCTCGCGTGGGGGGTCGATGGTGTGGGACGTGGCGTGCTTTGCGCCTGACTTCGCCACGGTCTATGCGCCCGCCGCTGGTGCGTTTTGGGATGAGCTACCCGAGAAATGCCAAGCGCCTGTGACACTGCTGCATACCCATGGATGGAGTGACCGGACGGTTCCCCTCGAAGGGCGTCCGCTTTGGAAAGGATCGGTCGCGCAAGGGGATGTTTGGGCGTCGCTTAAAATTATGCGGGAGACGAATGGCTGCGATGCACGGCAGCCGGAGCGGAACTCTGTGATCGGTGAACAGCTATGGCGGCATTGGTCTGATTGTGAAGCAGGACGCATTGACCTGATGTTGCACCCGGGGGGTCACGGCGCACCAAAGGGGTGGGCCGTGACGGTACTTGACTGGTTCGAAGCGCGTCTGGCGGAGCGCTAAACCGCAAAGCGCTCTAAATCCAGCGCCGGGTTTTCGATGCGTATTCTTTCCACTCATCACCAAAGTTCTGCGCGATGTGGTGTTCTTCTCCGGCGATGAATAAGTCTTGGAGAATCCAAATCAGCGCGACCACCGGGACCAAAGCTCCGATTGTGCCAAAGCACAGTGCCGCGCCAAGAGCGACCAATACCATGGCGAGGTAAATCGGATTGCGCGAGCGGGCATAAACGCCGTCTTTCAACAGCGTCGTGGGCTTGCGCCGGGGGTGGACAGGCGTGTCGGCTTGTTGGAACTGAAGCACGGACCAGATCGCAAGTGCCATCGCGCCGACAATGACCAACGCGCCCAGTGTTTTCGACCAAGCCCCGCCGAACTTTGCAATCGGGAGAAACGAGCTCCAGAACCACATGGCCAACAGCGTCCCGATCAACCAGACGGGTGGGATATTAATTTGTTTTGAGAATGGAATATTTTGGTCGGTCATTTTGGCGTCTCTTATACTTTCGACTTTAAACTATCGGCCATCACGCAGAGCAGTTCGAACATGATCGTCGCGCCGTTGATCGCCGTGATTCCCCCAACATCAAAGGGTGGTGAGACTTCGACCATATCTGCACCGATAATGTCCATCCCTTGCAGCGCGCGCACCATCCCTTGCGCTTCACGCATTGTGATCCCGCCTGCTTCGGGTGTGCCGGTCCCCGGCGCATATGCCGGATCGAGGCTGTCGATATCAAAGCTGACATAAACGGGACCATCACCGACAAACTTTTTCGCCTCTTCAATACAGGCCCGCCAACCTTTGTCTTCAACCTCTTCGATCAGCATAACCCTCATGCCGCTATCGTAAGAGAACTTCCACATATCGAGGTTGTGAACCGTGCCGCGAATGCCGATTTGAGCTGTGCGTTTCGGGTCGAGCAATCCTTCGTCCACGGCGACTTTGAACGGCGCGCCGTGGTGAAAGCGGCTGCCCATATAATTATCGCCGGTATCGCAGTGGGCATCGATATGGATCATCCCGACCGGACCATCCTTTGCGATAGCGCGCAGGATTGGAAGGCTGATCGAATGATCGCCGCCGCAAGTCAACGGGATAATGCCCGCCGCATGGACAGCCGCGAATTTGTCTTCAATCTCACGATGAGCGCCCTCTAACTCGTAAGGGCGGCTGATCCAAGCATCGCCAATGTCTGCCGCCTTCACAGTTTCAAAAGGCGAGAGGCCGGTTGCCTGATTGATCCGCCGCATAAAGGAAGATTGGTTGCGGACCTCGCGGGGGCCGTGCCGGGGGCCGGGGCGATTGGTGACACCGCCATCGTAAGGCACGCCGATGACCCCGATTTCCGGCGGGTTTGTCGCGAAATCCTCCTGATAGGGCAGGCGGAAAAAACTTGCGAGGCCCGTATAGCGCGGGCGCTGCATGGGATCGTCGAAATTAAGGGTCTCTTCGGTGCTCATGGCGATGTCTCCTGTTGGGCAGAAAGAAGCGTGAAGTGATGGCTTGCGTCAAGCACAGGCTTTCTTGGAGGAATTTTTCTTGGTGTTTGTAGGTTGTGTGATTGGCATCACATTAATCTTTTAAGTTGTGATGTAGCTCAGGCTTTGTTGATGGCGGCGGCCATGGGGCCTTTGTGGAGTTGCGTAATGTATTTGTTTGCCGACGTTGAGATAACGGTTCTGGCCTTTCTCGGAATTGCTTCCGGTGTTTTGAGTACGTTTGCATATCTGCCCTACGCCATCGACACCCTCGCAAAGCGGACACAGCCGCAACGCGCGTCTTGGCTGATCTGGTCCGTTCTCGGGTCGATCGCTTTTTTCTCTCAGCTTTATGAGGGCGCGGGGTCATCGCTGTGGTTCGCCGGTGTGCAGGTGACCGGAACGATTTGTATTTTTCTGCTTTCGATCCGCTTGGGGAGTGGCGGATTTTTGAACCTGCGGGATTGTTTTATCTTACTGGTCGCCTCTGCCGGATTGGTAATATGGTATTTTACCGAAACGGCAGTTTATGCTTTGGCCATCACAATCAGTATCAGCTTGCTGGGGGGCAGTGTTACTGTTCTCAAGGCGTTTCGCGACCCGGACAGTGAAACGATGTCGACTTGGTTTTTGTCTTTCATTGCATCGACTTGCGCGATCTTTTCTGTCGGCGCGTTTGACTGGATTATCCTCGCGTATCCGCTTTATCTGTTCACTTTGAACGGTGCGATTGTCGTTGCTATGTTGCTGGGCCGGATGCGCGGTACGGTTACAGAAGATGATTTCGTTTTCACCACACATGAACAACACACAATGTGAATGACCAACGAGTCTTGCTGCGATAACCGCTTGACGCGCTTATCGACAAAACCTAGACATTGCGCCGCGAGGGCGACGTGGCGGAGTGGTTACGCAGCGGATTGCAAATCCGTGTACACCGGTTCGATTCCGGTCGTCGCCTCCAATGTTCCTCTTTTTAGCTGTTCTAACCGAGCCTGAGTTTAGGTTGATTTTTGGTAGTGGGTCAGTTTGAAATTTCCTGACCCTTCTTTTTGTAAGGCCCGCGTTTCTTAGGCGCGGGCGCAGCGGCATCCATCAGCTTCACAATGTCTTCAATGTCCCAAAGACGATCCGTGACACCGGCAGCCATCGCGGGGGAGATACCCTTGAGCGATTTATGCTGGCGACAGAAATTGTAGTACATGAAGTGCAGCGAGATCGAATGAGCGTGGTTCTCAACCTTTTTCGAGAATGCATTAGTAAGGCGTGTGAAGCGGCGCATCGACATACGCATGGTCAAGTTGTTGCGCTCAACGTAGCTGGTGCTGACGTGCTTTTCCTCTGGCTCGCCTTCAATGGTGGTCTTACGCGTTCCGTTGATCTTCGCAGGGCTGTAACGCTTCTCTGGCGACTTACCGCCTTCGTTGCCGTACATCTTGACCAGCATTGCGTAATCAATGTCTGCGCCGAACGCTTCTTCTACAGCCTCAAGATATGGGCGATGGCCGTCCGAAGTAAGTTGGACGCGATTAGAAAGACGACCAGCTAGATCGCTGATAAACTCCTTCGCCGCATCGCCCGAACGATCAGCAACGTGCCATGACGGAACCAGCTTGGTATCAGCGCAGATTGACGTCCACGTCCAAACGTCGCCAGCATCCTGTGGCGCAGACTTAGCCGCCTTCACGTTCTTTGCCTTGGCGTAGACGAACGACCAGATTTCATCGACCTGCACACGCTTGCAGGGAAGATCGCGAAGTTTTTCGTTTTGATAGTCGCTACACACCTCGCCAGCTTCGACAAGCATCTTTGTGACGGTGTTTTTGCTGACACCGACCAGTTCGGCGGTGTCACGCATTCCGCAACCTTTAACGAGGTGGTGAAGAATTTGGGCGCGGGTTTTGGTGTCTAGCTTGTTCATAAGCCAGACAATATGACCTTTATGCTTGACCGTCAAGCATTATTGGTCGTTTCGAAATGCCTTTTTCAAGGTTTCCTCGTAAATCCGCTTGCCGACGTCGCCCTTTGGCTCGACCGATTTAGACATGGATGGCAGCATGACTTTGCCTGTGAAATCATGATCCCGAAAAAATTCTTGTGGAGTCATAACAAACCTAGCCTCACTCATCAGTGCCCCCGAAGTAATTTTTGAAGTAGTGATGATTTATGTTTCTGTCAAAATAATGTTTGCGCTTTATCCACACAAAACCATCACCCTTTGATATGACCGCAACGTCTACATCGCCAGCAACACTCTCTCTGGCCATAGATACGCGTTGGCGCATTGATGTTAGATTAACCAGAGCTTCAGCGAAGTCACACATCTCGTCCTTGGTAGCGTTTGCAAGCACACCGCGCACAGGCGAAGTGTAACGATTGAAGGCGTACTTATCCAGCTCTTCCCCAAATTTCTTTACAGCGTCGGCGGTGCCGGAACGTTGCATCGCTCTGACCACCTTCTTACCGTCCTCGTCATAGTTTGTATGATTTTCGAGAACATCATCAACATAAGCATCCAAAAATCCGCGCAGATTTTTCAATGTGGTCCGGCGGTACGCGCTCTCGTATCCATGAACAAACGAGTTGATTGGGGCATCTTGTGCGAACGATTCTATCGCCACATTCTGACCTTCGCGGCCTATATTTATGCCTTCGCTCGGCACTATCCTGACTTGGTCGTAAACACCGCCATCGACCGAGAATTTGCACAGCGAGGGGAACATTTCCTCCTCCCCAAACCCAACTATAACTATCCCTGACGATAGATTCGTTGTGTGTTCAGATCTTAAAAATTCATATGTGCACTTTTTAAATGCCGGATAGCAGGATTTTTGAATATTAAACGGCCTAACCTCGTCGCAATCCAGAAACTCCTCTATGCTGGCACCGTAAAGAGAGTGAAATTGTTGATATGAAATGGCAGTTACTTTGTCATTTTCACACAAATCATCTTTGCACCCTTCTTGTATTTCTTTTAACCAAGCCTTTACTGTAGGTGCATCAATCTTTTTTAAATTTTCATCTTTGATGCGAGTTGCTAGCGTTCCAATGGCACCCATAACGCTCAAATATACAAACGATTGCTGCTCCCTCTTTGTGAGGTACTGCTGATCATTTATATATTCTATAAAATCGTCAGAAACTTCTTTAATCGTTGAAAACGATTTGCGCCCAATTTTATGTCGATACGACTTGATCACTGTTTCCCAAGGAACCCCAAGGAAGTCTGCGCCGCCGTATATCATTATTCCTACAGGGTGATACTTACTCAGCGTAAATATCTTATTCGCCCCGAGAAACGTTTTTTCTTGACCTGGGAGGCCGGTTGTCATGGCGCTATCAGCGGCGATAGCAACTGCTGAACGATTTAAAATAGCTACTTCTACTGTCACTTTTTCCAGCGAGCGGCGGCTGCTCTCTGGGCGATTTCACTGCGTTGCTCTGGTGTCAATGCCGCAGCGCGAGCCTTTCCGCCCTTAAGGCCGCCGATCCTCCCAAGTTTTTGTTCTGGGGAGAGTTCAACAGGTTCAACTTCATCTTGCAACTCTCCAGTTGCGATATCTACGATTGATTTCGCTAACTGGTTTGTGTCGCGGGGGCGCTTGGGGTTGGTCATGTCGCTTTTTCTCCGCAACGAGCGCAGAAGTACATTGCGCCAAAGTTTCCAACGGTTTTGTACCGGAACGGCCCAGTTAAGCTGTCAACTCGAAAACGCGCGCTGCTCATGTGGACATGGTCGTCTTCAGAAGTTTGGGCATAACCCTGAGTGCTGCAAACTTTGCAGGCCAGTTTTACTGTTTCTCGTGATCTTGCTGCCATTCGCTCAGACTGCCACGCGCGCAAGGCAATTCCAAGGCGTCAAATTTCAAACTGACCCACTACCTGATTTTTGCATGCGTTGCGATTTACGGCGTTTTGCGCTCTCATCGCGCGTTCGGGGTTATGGGTAAAGCTAAAGAACCGGGCAGTGCTTCTTCGAATTGTTGCTGCAAAATGCTTTTTTAGCCTACAAATCTCCCCAACACTTTTCAGAATTTTACAGAGTGATTTCGGGCTTTCCGAAATTTTACCCCTATATCATGACCAGTGAAATTTTGCTGATCGATTAGGGAGATCGACGCCTGTGGCTGTTACTGCTGTCCGCTCTGATACATCGAGACTCTGGTTAGAGTTCATAGCGTTATATTTACTCGCGCCGCTCGCTCTTTGGGTTTTTCTGCCCTACCTCAACCTCTTTGGATCGATTGCAGTCGTTACGATGATCGGGATTTATCTTCTGGTCCGAACGCCGGGGTTTTCATTAAGAGAATTACTGGACGTGGGGCGATTGCGCGAAACATGGCCGCTGGTTGTTGGGCTATCGGTTTTGGTAGCTCTCATAATACTCCCGTTAACTTATTTTATCATGGGAGATCGGTTTTTAATATTGTTGCGGGAACGGCCATTACTTTTAATGATGATATGGCTTTTGTATCCGTGGTTTTCGGTGCTGGGGCAGGAGATATTGTACCGGCCTTTATTTTTTAAGCGTTATGGTCATCTATTCCCGTCAGAAAACGCGGCAATTATTGTAAACGCTCTGGTGTTTGCGCTTGCTCATGCGTTTTTTGAGCGCTGGATTACATTTTTACTGACTTTAGGGGGCGGTTTTTTATTCGCTTGGATCTATACGCGAACAAAATCATTCTCAGCCGTGTTTGTACTCCATTGGATCGCCGGAGGCATTATTTTCACATCAGGTATGGGGTGGTACTTTTACCATGGCGCTATTGGTCAGTGATGAGTGTGACATGCACTCATGAGGGCCACTAAGAGCCAGTTCTTATATCATTCGATGTAAAAGCTCGTTTTATGACATCTACGAGCATCAAACCGGATGTTGCCTTCTGGCTGACACGCGCATGCGGACACTGTACGGTATGCGTTATCGGTGGTCTGGAGCGATATCATATGGAACTGTTTCGATTTTTTTGGCGAGGATTGCCGGCTTATGTTTGGGTTGCGCTTGCTTACGCAGTGGTTGTCGCAGGGGCACCGGTTCGTGGATCGAATATTGTTGCGTTAGAGCGTTATTTGGCTGAGCCGCTGTTTTCTGTGCCCTTGTTAAATAACGGCGTCTTTGTCGTCAGCTTTAATGCGATTTTCATTGTCGCTGCTTTTGTCGCGGTCTGGATTGAAGTGGTGCGGGCGACATCTCTGCGCAGTCGTGCCGGCAATGATTGGATGTCCTTGGTCGCGACTTTCGTTTCGATATTGGTTTTTGCTGGAGCAGAGTCTTTCGGGACCATGGCGTTTATGGTCGTACCGCTGGCTGGGTTTGGGGACCTGCTGTTGGACCGCTTGGTAGGACAAGCCGTCGCCAAGCGCGATTTTGCGATAAATTGAGAAATTGGTTCAAATCAACTGGCTTGACCAAGTTGGCATGACGATTGCTGTACTGGATATAGCAGATCGGTGTCTTGGTCCGTATAGTGAGACTGTCGCCCCCATTCTCATGGACCAACCACCGATCTGTTATTCCCCAATACGCTTATAATTCAACGCTGGACGGTCATTATGGCTGTTTTCCGCAGATTTTGGGCTTTTGATTGCACGCAGTATTATCATCGCCTACACAACACAAATACGACTTAACTGCATGTGTAGTTTGCATGTAATTCGCAATATAAGACTCAGAATGGTTCGCCAATATGCGCCTGACTCGCTATTTCCTTCCAACGATCAAGGAAACGCCCTCCGAGGCCCAAATTGTCTCGCATCGCTTGATGTTGCGGGCCGGGATGATCCGGCAGGCTAGCGCGGGCATTTATTCTTGGTTGCCATTGGGTTATAACGTGCTTCGCAAGATCGAAGCGATTGTTCATGAAGAACAACAACGCGCTGGGGCCATTCCGGTTTTAATGCCCACGATACAATCGGCTGATTTATGGCGGCAATCCGGTCGTTATGATGCCTACGGCCCTGAGATGTTGCGTATCGAAGACCGGGGCGGGCGAGAGATGCTCTATGGCCCGACCAATGAAGAGCAGATCACGGAAATTGCGAAAGCGGGCATCAAGAGTTACCGCGATTTGCCGGTCAATCTCTATCACATTCAATGGAAGTTCCGCGACGAGGTGCGTCCCCGCTTTGGTGTGATGCGTGGCCGTGAGTTCCTCATGAAAGACGCTTATAGCTTCGATATTGATAAAGAAGCCGCACAAGCGAGCTATAATCGCATGTTCGTCAGTTATTTAAGAACTTTTGAACGATTGGGCCTCAAAGCAATCCCTATGCGCGCTGAAAGCGGGCCGATTGGTGGTGATATGGCTCACGAGTTCCTCATACTCGCGGACACCGGAGAATCCGAGGTGTTCCTCGACCGCAGCCTTGCTGAACTGACCCTTGGTGATCGTGGGTCGGATTACTGGGATGCGGCGACGATGCAGGGGATCAAAGACGAATGGACGTCGTCTTATGCGCGCACTGAAGATGAACATGATCAGGCCGTATTTGAAGCGGAAGTCCCAGCGGACCGCCGCATTACTGCGCGCGGGATTGAGGTTGGCCATATCTTCTATTTCGGCACGAAATATTCGGAGCCTTTCGGCGCTAAAGTCGTGAATGCTGAGGGCCAATCGGTTCCGCTTGAAGGAGGCTCCTACGGTATCGGAGTTTCTCGTCTTGTCGGTGGCATTATCGAAGCCAGCCATGACGATAAAGGCATAATCTGGCCTGAAAGCGTGGCTCCGTTCGAGGTGGCAGTGGTGAACCTCAAACAAGGCGACGCGGAAACAGATGCGGCTTGCGAGAGCCTTTATGAACGTCTTGGTGCGATGGGCCTCGACGTGCTCTACGATGATCGCAACGAACGGGCAGGCGGTAAGTTTGCAACGGTTGATTTGATCGGCTGTCCTTGGAAAGCGGTTGTCGGACCGCGTGGTTTGAAAGAGGGCACGATAGAACTCGCTAATCGTCGCACCGGCGAGGCTGAAAACCTGACACCGGATGCTTTGGTTAATCGGCTTGCCGAACAATTCGGTCACGCATAATTCGGAAGGCGAAGATCGTTGGCAGCAGATAATGAAAGGGATGGTGGCGATCCGATTGAGCGTGCGATGCGCGCAAAAGCCCAAGCCGACGAATCCGCAGAAGGAATCATAGATTCCGTTGCTGATGACACAACCCGTGGCTCGATACTTGGATCTGCTTTAGAACGTCTCGACGATCGGCCTGCCCAATCTGAGACTGTCCTTTTTGCGGCCCCGAAGCGTACGGTTGATCCGAGTGACTCTGCGCCCGCTCGTTCCGGTCAATACGTACCAGAAGAAAAGTCTTTCTTTTCTACCTCCGCAGAAGAACGGGTAGAGCAAGCGCGCCGTGCTGCTATGCGCGTGCGGCGTCGATCGGTTGATGGAAACGATCAAAAAGTATCTGAGCAGTCGCGCACAGATGCGCGTCTTGAATCTGCTGAAAAAAATTCCTCTGACAAAGTGGCTAAGGCGAAAGCCTCACTTGCGCGTCTTGAAACACTTAAACGTCAGGGGATGCCGAACGACACTGAAGCGAAAGCGCCTTCTAGTGAGTCCGTAAATTCTACAAATCAGACTGCTGCCAATAGCGCGTCTCAACCTTCTTCGATCATGGATCGCGCGATTGCGCGAAAGCCGGAAGCTGAACAGAAAACCGAACAGAAAATTGATCCTGTTCTTGCGGCTTTGAAAGCAAGTGAAGCGCAAAAAGCTCCTGCTAAAAAGACAGCTGAAGATATTATTGCGCGTTCGGCAGAGCGTACTAACAACCAAAAAAACGTACCCCAGAACGCTGCGCCTGAAGCGAAATCCGATCGTTTGTTAGATCGCATTCGCGCTGCTCGGGTTTCGAAAGATTCAGCTAAAAAGCCCGCTGAGTCCCCTAAGCTTGACACTGCCGAGAAGGTTATGCCAAGCGCCAAGAAACCAGTTGATAGAGTAACAACCGGCACAACGGGAAAAGTTGGCGGCCTTCCAGTGCCGCCTGCTGATCCGTCCCAATCTGTCGAGAAGCAGATCGAAGCGAGGAAGCGGTCTGCGAAAAAAGATGAGAAAAAAGTAAATCCATCGGCTAAACGCTCTCAAGTTTCAAAACAGGCGAACCCTGCTAGAGAGGCGGTAGAGCCTTCTATATCGCCCATGCTTGGCGCGGAGATACCGTCCGTCTTCGGTCCGGCGAAGAAAAAACAGCCGTCAGATCTCGGCAAAAACTCCCCATCCTTAAAAGCTCCTGCTCCGGAACCTGAAGTCAGCCCGCCAAAAGCTGACAATGTGGAGGCTCTGACAGTTGAGCCGGTTCAGGATACCTCTCTTTATGCCAGGGACACGTCAGTTATTCCGACGTCGGGAATTAAAACCGCGAAGACAAAAGCGTTCGCTCCTTTCGAATGGATGATCGCATCACGTTATTTACGCGCCCGAAAAAAAGAAGGTTTCGTTTCGGTTATCACCGGATTTTCCCTTGTTGGAATCGCGCTAGGTGTTGCGACTTTGATCGTTGTGATGGCGGTGATGACCGGCTTCCGGGAGACACTGATTTCTCAGATTATTGGCGGTAGCCCACACATCAACATCGTGTCGCAAGTTGGACCATTTGAAAACTTTGACGAAGTTGCTGATCAAGTTCGTACTGTTGAAGGCGTCGAAAATGTCGTGCCGGTTGTGCAAGGGCAAGTCCTAGGTACGGGCAATGATCGACATACTGGCGTGCTCGTTCGCGGGATGCGTAAAGAGGATCTTGAGCAGCTTATCGAACGTGCGGAGCCGGAGGTTGTCAATGGATCGCTCGAAAGATTTGTCGAAGACGATGGTGTTGCGCTCGGTGCTGATCTTGCGGCGAAGCTAGGACTCCGCGTTGGTGATTTTATCACCATGATTTCCCCTGATGGAGATATCACGCCGTTTTCAGTAGACCCGTTGCCGAGGGTGAAAGACTATCGGATTATCCAGACGTTTAAACTCGGCGTTCAAGAAATTGATTACAACGTTGCCTTTATGACTTTCGGTGAGGCGCAGTTATATTTCAATAAACAGGAACAGGCAGACACGCTTGATGTGTTTGTAGCCGATGCCGAAAATGTCGAAAAATATTCCGAACCGATCCATACTGCAGCCCGTTCGAGCATTGGCCTTTATACTTGGAAAAGGCAAAATGGCCGATTGATTGGCGCCATTAATCTTGAGCGTCAGGTGATGTTCGTGATCCTGACGATGATCATTCTTGTGGCCTCGCTTAATATTATTTCCGGCCTCGTTATGCTTGTGAAAGACAAGGCGCGAGATATTGCCATCATGCGAACGATGGGCATGGCGCGCGGCTCCATCCTCCGTATTTTCTTCATCTGCGGGTCAAGCATTGGAGTCATCGGTTCGTTTCTTGGCGTTATCCTTGGGGTGCTGTTTGTTTGGAACATTCATGCGATCCAAGGCTTTGTCGAATGGGTCACAGGCACTTCGGTATGGGACCCCAATGTCCGTGCAGGTATTGCAGAAATTCCCGCCAAACTACAATTTTCGGATGTTGCGTTGACGCTGTTTATTGCGCTCGGCCTGTCGTTCATTGCGACGCTATTCCCGGCATGGAAAGCCGCCAAGCTCGATCCCGTAGAGGCGCTCCGGTATGAATAGGGCGGAAGCGTCAATGGTCTTGCGCGGAGTAGGGCGGACTTACCGGCAGGGTGAGAATGCTCTTGAAGTGCTGCGCGATGTAAATCTGACACTCCATCCCGGCGAAATCGTCGCTTTGGTCGGGCCATCTGGTTCGGGAAAATCGACGCTTCTTCATATAGCAGGCTTGCTGGATTTACCCGATAAGGGCGATGTTTTTATCGGCGGAAAACGATGCGCTAAACTTGATGAAGCGGCCCGTACGATGCTGCGCCGAACGGCTGTTGGTTTTGTTTATCAGTTCCACCATTTGCTGCCGGAATTTTCTGCCGCAGAGAATGTGGCTCTTCCCCAGCGCATTGCGGGCGTAAATCCTAGAACCGCAATCAATGTGGCCTCGGAATTGTTAAATCGCCTTGGCCTCAAAGATCGCCTTCATCACCGTCCCGGTGAGTTATCAGGCGGAGAACAACAGCGCGTTGCAATTTGCCGTGCCGTTGCAAATAATCCTCGGGTTTTACTCGCTGATGAACCCACAGGAAATCTTGATCCTGAGACATCTGAGAAAGTCTTTGGCGAGCTGATGTCGCTTGCCCGCACACAAAAGGTTGCCTGTTTAATTGCGACGCATAACATGGATCTCGCGAAACGAATGGATCGCGCTGTGACGATGGATGGCGGCCAAATTAAAGACGTTTGAAGTCGCTTAAGCCAAAGGAATTTTGGATGATTGATTTCTATACTTGGACAACCCCGAATGGACGTAAAGTCTCAATATTGCTTGAAGAGCTGGGCCTCGATTATACACCTCACGCCATCAACATCACGAAAGATGAGCAATTCGCGCCTGATTTTCTGAAAATAAGTCCGAACAATAAAATACCGGCAATTTTTGACCATGAAACGAATATCGCCTTGATGGAATCCGGGGCGATTATGATTTATTTAGCGGAAAAGACCGGACGGTTTTTGCCAAGTGATCAGAAAAGCCGTGCAGAGGTCATGCAATGGCTGATGTGGCAGATGGGTGGGTTTGGACCTATGCTCGGTCAAGCGCACCACTTCCTCAAATATAATGCAGGAAAGTCGGCATACGCTGAGGAGCGTTTCGGCACAGAAGCGAAAAGGCTCTATCGCGTTTTAAACACGCAGCTTGAGGGCCGTGATTTTATTTCCGACGAGTATTCAATTGCTGACATGGCGATTTGGCCTTGGGCATCGCGCTATGAATGGCAGCAGATCGATTTAGCTGAATTTCCGAATGTCCGGTCTTGGTATCAACGCCTGCTACAACGAGATGCTGTTCAGCGCGGTTATCAAGTACCGAAAGATATGGGCGATATTCCAGCGGGTTAGGGGTTTCTGATCCACCATGCTCTCTGAAAGCTGAGGCATGGTGGAGCAGGTATCAAATGCAAGCGTTATGGCTTGTAATTGGCAATCGCCGCGCGCGCCCAACGAACAATAGCTTGACCCTTGATGTCCTTGGCTTTGACATCTTCGACCCAACGCTCAACGACTTTTTCGCTCAGCTCGATCATATTGGCGGTTATATCTGCCTCCAAACGGACAATTGATCCGCCGCTGCTATATTGCAGGTTCTTACCGTTGGTTTCAGCCGCGTCCCAAACGTCGCCCATTTCTTCGGCGAAGTCGCGACCTGAATTACTGTCGATGATTTTCTTGAGATCATCCGGGAGAGACGCATAGCTGTCGCTGTTCATTGCGAACAGGAAAACAGAAGTTCCAAAGCGTTCTTTGTTGCGCCCTTCTGCTGACATTGTAGTTACTTCGTGAAGGTTGAGTGCTGAGACACCTTCAAATGAAGCGAGAGCACCATCAGCTCCGCCGCTTGCCAAGGCTTCGGTGAGAGTATCAGCGGGGAGTTCGACGGGGACACCGCCCATTTCTTCGATCATCCATTTACCCGCGCGGGAAGGTGTATAAATTTTCAATCCTTCAATCGTCGCTGTCTGATAAACATCGAGGGGTTGGGCAATGTGAAGCGCATTGCCAGCATGCGCATGAATTAAGAGCGGATGAATGTCTTTGAAATCATCATTGATAAGATCGATTGAATATTGGATCGCAAGATTAGTTTGCTTGGCTGACCCAAGGTGAACTGATGGCAGCTCGAAAACCTCGGTGCGCGGGAAAACGCCGGGCGTAAGCCCGATCTCCGTCCAGATGATATCCGCATCGCCGTCGCGGACCTGTCGGTACAGCCCGGACGGTGTGCCGCCCAGAGACATTGCTGGAAAGATTTCGAACTCGATTCGGCCTTCGGATTCTTCTTCAATGCGCTCGACCCAAGGTTCGATCATTTTGGTTTGCGCTACAGCATCGGGGCTGAGGAAATGGTGGATTTTGAAGGAGAACTCAGGGTCCGCAGCGTTTGCGTTAAACGTAGTTGCCAGCGCGACCACCCCGGAAAGCGCAAATGCGCTCAATGTCGTCCCAAATCTCATCGTCTATATCCTCTTCAAAGACTGCGTCCGAATCGTCGTTAATTTTACAAGATACGCTATCAGCAAAGCAAATTAGGGTCGTAATGTCATTTCGCCAAGGCTGATAATATACGTGCCCAACTGCGCGCTCCCCGTTGAAAGCTTTTTAGGTCGTATTTTTCGTTAGGGGAATGGATCTGATCATCTTTCAATCCATAGCCTACCAACAGGCAATCCATGCCGAGTAAATCCTTGAATTGCCCGACAACCGGAATTGATCCACCCATTCCGATAACGGCGGCTTCTTCGCCCCATTCATCTGTTAAAGCATCTTTTGCGCTCTGAATCGCCGGGCTATCCGGTGACAAGGAAATTGCGCCCGAACCGCCATGCGGTGTGAATTCTACAGTACAATCTGATGGCAGACAGCTTTCGACATAGGCACGCAGATTGGTGCGAATTTTATCAGGGTCTTGATTGCCAACTAGGCGGCAACTGACTTTGGCTGAGGCTTGAGCAGGCAAAACAGTCTTAAAGCCCTCGCCGGTATAACCGCCCGTTATGCCATTAAACTCGCAGGTAGGACGTGCCCAAACCATTTCGAGGGCAGAGCGGCCTTGCTCACCGGCAAGTTCAGACAATCCGACACCGCCGAGAAATTCCTCCGTCTTGAAACCAAGCGTGTCCCATTGCGCTTTGACCTCTTCCGGGGTTTCAATGACGCCATCATAGAAGTCTGGGATCGTAATCCGTCCAGTAGCGTCGTGAAGACCAGCAAGGATTTTGGCCAAGATACGAATAGGATTGGCAGCCGGTCCACCAAACGTACCCGAATGAAGGTCCATATCTGCCGCTTTGATCGTAATTTGCTCGCCGAGCATTCCGCGCAATCCGATACAGATGGCCGGACGGGTAGAGCTCCACATTTCAGTATCACAGACAAGTGCGACGTCTGCTTTCAGTTCGTCGCTGTGTTCCGCGAGAAAACCGGGAAGGCTGGGTGATCCGCTTTCCTCTTCTCCTTCGAGGAAAACTGTGATGCGGCAAGGCAGTTTGCCCGTTTTGAGCTTCCACGCCCGACAAGCCTCAACGAAGGTCATGAGCTGGCCTTTGTCGTCTTGCGCCCCGCGCGCAACGATCATTTTCGACCCATCATCACGGGTTACAATCTGGGGATCAAACGGATCAGTATTCCATAGATCGAGGGGGTCCACAGGTTGTACGTCATAATGACCGTAGAACAAAAAGTGAGGTGCATTTTCCCCGGCACTGTCATTGTGACCAACAACCATCGGATGACCCGGTGTGTCGCGCAAACTGGCGTCAAAGCCGATGCTCCGCAAATCCTCTGCCATATATTCTGCGGCTTTGCGGCAGTCGTCCTTATAAGATGGATCGGTTGAGATCGACGGAATACGCAACAGAGTCTGAAGGCGTTGCAACGCAGCTTCTTGATCAGCATCGAGATGCGATAAAACAGTGTCGAGTTCGGACATGCAGACCCCTGATAACGTTATTGTTCGACGGATGTCCGCCTGAGCAAAAGAATGAATAGACATTCTTTAAGTCAGGATTGTCCATTCGACAAACCAGTATGCATCAGCAAAGACATTCAACAATAAAGCTTGCGCTGATGTGCGTCCCCGCTATCACGAATTATAGCGGAACCATAGCTTTGCGATGACATAATACACCGCAATAACGGGGAGTTGACCCGATCCAGAATTTTTGAAAGTGCTTCTGCGGATTGCCAACCTGCATCTGTCTGAATGCAAGTAATCACGGGAGGTCATGCCTATGTCCCATGTAAGGGTCGTTCTGGGCGTGCCCGCAAATGATACAATGTTGGGAATGTTATATAGATGCTTCGAACTGTCTCGGAGCGTTTAACATGCTTTAGCCCGGAACTTAACCGTCCCGGGCGCAAGATCAGCTTTTTGCTAAGCTAACGTAGCGATTAGAGCGTGAGGCGCGCTTTAACTTCACCGACCCAGTGGTGCTTGGTCAGGTGATTGGCAACGTCAGCCAAAGATGTCCCTTCACCCGCAGCGTCAAGCTGATGGCGTGTCGCGGCAATAACGGGATTGTTTGCGGCGTCAGGCAGTTTTTCAGCTTGGATCATCGCGATGAACATGCCGTTTTGATTGGCGCGCATGAAATCAGGATCTTCGCTTGAGGCAAATACCATCGATTGCTCGCTGATACTTTTGCCTTTCATGCCCGATAGATCGCCAAGGCACTCAACGACGACACGTCCTTTGTCAGCGATGCTCAAACCGTCACCGCCAAAAATAGACATGAAAGCGTTGATCTGACCCATCAGGAAACCAAGCACGTAAGAGTCTTCCCAAAACCCACTTGGAACCCCGTGTCGGTTTTCTACCATTTTGACGGTTTCACGTGTTGCGTTGCTGATATCGGTTGCAAGCGACTTGTTTTTATTGGATCCAAATATCATTTCTTACTCCGCAGCTTTCTTTGCTGCCTTCATCGGCATAACGACAAGTTCATGAGCGATGCTGGCTAGTGCAGCGCCCCCTGTTTCTTCCCAAGCGCGTGTTTCAGAGATCGCACGATTTAATTTTTCTGTCGATGCCTGCATGAAAACAATTTCGGAAAAGAAACTGTTAGCGTCGGTTTGTAAGCGCGTTTCAATCTTATCCAGATCAGCGCCGGTTTTTAGTTTGTCTGCGCGAGAGATGGCCAAAATAGATTTGTCGCGAACATTATAAGGGAGCTGTTCGATGATTGCCTTTTCCGACAAGCGCCAAGCCTGCGAAGCAATCGTTACCCATATAATCATGTCCGCATCGGCGATCATTTCAAGGTCACGACCCGATATGCCGCCTTCGGGGTGAAATGGCACTTCGACAATTTCTATACCTTGCAGATTGCCAAGCGGAATTTTCAATGTGCAATGACTAAGATGCTTGTTCTCGATGAGATCATTCATGGAAGGTGGATTGAAGTCCCGTCCCATGGTGTCTTCAGCGTGAATTTGCGGCGTTATTGCGTGCGAAATTTTGATCTTCGGACGGGCCACTAAAGCGGGGTTCGAAGGAAGAATAGGCCGGCGCAATAATGCGTTGATGACGGTTGACTTACCGCTTTCGAACTCACCAGCGACGACAACACGCCACGTATCCGATGTTCGCACACGCGGCTTATCGATCTCATCGACCAGATCTTGAAGAGAAACATTCTTTTGCATCAAGTTTTCCAGTTATGCGGCTTGTTCGTCACGGTCAGTAGAGAGCGCATCTTCTTTAGATGCGATCACCTGAAGGCGATTGTCGATCACTTCGATATCGTTATGCAGGCGGTTTAGAATTTTCGATTTTGCTGCTTCGTCATTGTCGCTTTTGAGAAGCTTGTGGTCTTCGCGTAAGCGCATGATCCGATCATTCAACGACTGTTCAACAATTTGAGCAACGAGGTTCAGACGGCTTTTCCCAACCATGGCACGTTCTGTCATCGTGTTGGTAAAGGCTTCGACCATCTTGTTCGTAGCAGGGCGGACTTCTGCCGATGCAACACGCCTGAATGCATCCACAGTTTTGTCGAGATCGATCTTTTTCTTCCAAAACATAAGGCCCCGTCTTGGAACCAAATCGAACGACAAAGTTTTTTGCGATGTGGCAAAAGTCACTGCTACAAATTCACCCGGCAGGCCGGACATTGAAATTTGCTCGCCCAGCCCTTGTGTTGCGCGGTTCGCAATTGCGATGGCTTCTGTAAGAGCTTTGTCCAATATCTTGTCAAGATTGAAGCGCGTTTTTTCGTAACTGTCGCGCAGGCGATTTTCCATAGCGACACGAAGCGGTAGAAGATCGACTTCCTTCTCTCCTGCACTTAGATCGCCACTTAACAATTCGCTGATTGCCTTGCGTTGTGTCTTGATAAACTTGGCTGTCTCACCATCCATTTGCTGTTGAATCGCAACCCAACTTGTATTGACGGTTTCGTCAATCCCTTGGTCTGCTTCCTCAATCAACTCTGCCAATGCCGTATAGGTTTCGGCCAATAGTGTCATTTCATCTTCGAGCTGTTCACGGTACTCGGCAATTTTACCGGACCCGTAGATCTCGATTTGATCTTGCAGCTCATGACGCTGACGACGCGAGAGTGATTTCATCGCCGCAAGTTGAGCATTTACTTCCATCTGAACGCTCTCGACCAAGCGTGCACCCGCTCCGTTGTCAATGGCGTTTGAAAGCGCTTGTTCGATTTCAGGCAGGCCGGAAGCGACCATTAGTTTTTCCCGCAACGTCTGCGGTGTTCCTTGGCGATTGACAGCGTTAAACTCGTCAACATTTGAAGACCGCATCAGTTTGCGCAGTTCTGCATCCGCAAAGTCTTCGTTCATCGCGGCTTCGGCCCAATGAGCGCTGCCAAAAATAATCGAAAACTTAGCTTCAGGAACAGCACTGGACACGCGCTCAGTGACGTCATCAACAATACGTTTGATTCTCTGTGAGCTATCTTCCAGTTCATCAACGCGATTGATGTAGATGATCACATCTTTATCGCCTTGCAGCGCAAGCATACGAATTAGAGCAATGTCCACTTCGGTTAAAGCTTGGTGCGCAGATAACATCACAAGGAAGATATCTGACTGATCGAGGCTCTGGCAGGTAAACTCATCACGGACCAAAAACGGATCATTCACACCCGGAGTATCGGTGATGATGGTCGGACCTGCATATCGGTCAGATTGCATGAAGAGATGCGCAACTTTGGTGATCGAAGAATAGCGACCAATGCTGTCATCGTCTTTTATCTGAGCTGAACCGGCGCCTGCACAAACATAGCTTTCGAGAAGCTCACCGGACAAAAGATCATAGTCATGTTGTTTGCCAAGCAATTTCACATATGACGGACCAAGACGCCGGGCGGCATGTTGTCTCATTTCTTCGGTTTGAGACCGTAAGATTTCAGGGTCGAATCCGGGCAAGAATTTTTTTGCGGCTTCCCGTAAATTCGGATCGCCGTTAATGATCCGGTCCCAGGATTGCTCGTCGAAAAATTCAAAGCGTGCACCGCTTTTTGGATCACCGGGAATGTTCAGACGCATGTTCGTGACCACGGATGTCCACGGATTGACATCGGCGGGGAGGAAGCCCAGCTCTCCGACGAGGGCATTCAATGTCGAAGATTTTCCCGCTTTCACTTGGCCTATCGCAGCAACGCGAGCCGTCCAAGCATTGAGCCGTTTCATCTGCGTATCGAACGCAGCGACGAATTCTCCGGTAGATACATTCCTCAGGTCTTTAAGTACCTGACGAAGCTCCGTAAGCCGTTGATGATGTGCGATGCCGATTTGCATGTTTTACTCGTCAATTTTTGTGGTGCGCAGTCGTTAGGCTGTACGTCAGAGATATTGTCGAAGATCGTTTAAGCTTTTCTCAAGTGACTCAAACGTTGTCTGATCTTCAGCAGTTACGAGACACCCGGACCCTTTAAACCAAATCATAGCGATAGCCTGCGGTGTTTCGCCATCCAGAACGAGGAAACGAAGATCAGCGTCTTTGTCCGGTAGAGTTTTTTGTATCTCGTCGATATTGACATCAAACCATTCCGGTTTGAGATTTGATGCTGAAGGAATATCGACGGAGTTTTCATCGCCGAAACGCGCACGGGCCATGGTCGGGAATTCATTAAAGAATCCATCGACAAGACTCGATGCAGACGGGCGATCAAGTGATTGCTCAACATGCTCAGCCAGCATCGACGATTGATATCCCGACCCAGTGCCGGTGATGCTATCATCAATCAATGCTTGATCGATCTGAATGGGTTCGCCACCGATGACTTTCGTAAGAGTTGACACGAATGGATGAGCAAAAGCTTCATAATCCGAGACGCATTTGATCTCTTGTGCTGGCGTCTCGTGATCCCAAAGCTCCGGCGGGTGGACCTCAGCAATTTTAAGAACGCGCCGGTTTTTCACCACCACTGAAAGACGTGATCCATTCTCCGCTCTTGCGGTGATGCGCCGAGGTAAGACCGTGCTCGAAAGAACGCTCTGGAAGGCATTGACAGCATTCTCAGGGCTATGCGGAATCGTTGCAGGCGACGGCGCCTTTCCCTCGATAGAATCGATGATGCCTTGGAACGTTGCGGATAACTCACTCATGATCAAGCCGCCTCCACGTCAGTCGAGAGATTAAAAACAAGTTCAGCAGCAGTGTGCAAATCTGAACGGTTCGGCATGTTCGCGAATTGGCAAACGAGCACGTCGTCGCTTGATCCTCGCGAATTCAAGACCGCGACGACGGTATTTTTTTCAATATTATATGCGGCCAAAAGATCTCCGTCGGCTGCATTGGTCACTAGAGCTTTCGCCAAAGTGCCTTCCAAATCTAGCCGTGCAGAATCCGCCAGTCGATCAAGTTGGTCTTGGGAAACTGATTTCCCGCTGCTTTTGCACAGAACCAGATTCGTTTCGGGATCGACCAAAATGGCAAGATCACATCCTTCGACGTCATCACGCAATTTATCGACGGCTGCTTGCGTCTTTTCTCTAAGTTTTGATGCCATCCGATTTACCCCGTAGCTTTCATCGAGATTTGGCTCTGAAGGTTCGCGACCTCGGAATCGACACGCTCAAGGAACATATCGAACGCGAGCGCATAGGCGTCGGGATCATCGGCTGGGATATCGCTCGCCATTGATGACCACAGCGTCGTTGCATATCCGGATTCAATTTCCGCTTTTTCAGAACGAGAGCTTGGTTCAGCTTCAACCGGCGTTTCCGCTTTAGCGGCACTTACAGTTTCAGCTTTCTTGGTTTCTTGCTCCGCCGGAACCGATGCTGTGAGTGCGGCTAGGACATCATCAGTATCGTCAAATTCATCTTGTGTGGAAGCCAATGCAGAGAGATCGACTTCGAGGTCATCGAAGGCCTCTTTGTCAGTTTTTTCCGCTGAATCAGCCCCGGCTTTAGAGTCGGAGACTTCTGGCTTGGTTGGATTTTGTGCGTCGATGCTATCGCCGAGAAGATTTTTAGCTACAACAGCGGTCGCAGCGGAATTTTCTTGGGCGGATGGATCAATGGTATTGCACAATGCCACCAGGTCATTCAGAACTTCGCGCGCATTCGAGAAGTTAATCAGTGATGCCATGTGAATGTGCGTAAACTCATCGCTGGCTTCGTGCTCTATGCGGCGCAGGACCTTGTTTCTATCGACATCACTGGTGAGCTTATCAGCGCGCGTTAGAAGTAGAATACTCTTAGCGCGGACATGCTCGGGAACTTCCTGCCATGCAGATAGTTCGCTTTGACGCCATGCTTGGGTCGATGATGAACACCAGATTGCGATGTCTGCGATTTTTGCAACACGCTCCCAAGCCTCCGAAGCGATGTTGGGGTCAGAATTGCCCGGTGTATCAATGAAGTCGCACAGCTCAAGCGCAGGTGCTTCGACAAAAGATCGAATGTAAGCCGTGTCGCTAACGGATATCGAATCCGGGTTTGATAAATCGACAGGATGGCTCTCTCCGTTGAGATCGACGCTATACGGATCAGCCGTGCCATACGACATCCACACTGGTGGCATTTGCGTGGCGGTAATTTGAGTCCGCAGGTTCCTGGCCCCGGTCAATAAATTGATTAGCGTCGATTTTCCGGCGCTAAACTCACCCAATACGACGACGCGAGCACGTCTAGGTTCGTTGTTGTCTTCTACGATCTCAAAGGAGTCTGAACTGGTCATATTGGTTCCTTAAGCCGCAAGATTTTCGATGAGTTTGCGGGTGTGATCGAGGGCTTCCGCCTTCTCTGACGGCGCAACTGTGTCGGCGGCGGATGATTCTTCACCACCATCGCTCGCGAGCGAAATAAGTGCGTCGCGTTGTGTTTCCATGAACTCTTTGAGGATTGCGGCATTCTCAGCGCACAGTGCTGGTGCCATTTCTTCGGAAAGTTCAGAAACGATCGAGCTTGTTTCTTTAAGAACAAGTTCAGAGTATCTTTCAGTGGCGGCATTCGGGCCAAGCAAATTGCGCCACCATTTCTTCCACCATGAGACATTTAGATCGAGCGCGATTGTTTGGCCGACAGTTGTTGGCGGCAATAGGCGTGCTGTTGCCGGTGCATTAAGACGAACCGCTCCCGGCTCTACACCAAAAGCGTCGACATAAATATCTTCGAAGCTGCGACATGCATCATGGAAAACGTCTTGAGTAGACTTTTCAACCGCAGCACCGAATGCAGAATAGGCAGACCGCAACATCATTCTAAGGCCAGCCGGATTATATTGCCAAACCTCATCCGAGCCATGTGCTTCAAGGTGTGACAGCAACGCTTCAACCGCACGATCAGCAAAGACACCTTGAGAACGGGTCAAGCGTTCAGACAATTCATCGCGCGCAAATTCGCTCGCATCTGAAAGCGAATTGGTCAGCCGTTTTTCGACTTCTTTGATTTTGGCTTTCAAAGCTTTTTCGTCAATATCGGTTTTTGTCGCGCTTTCCCGACGAATGCCTATTTCGCGATCAGCAGTTTCAATCGATGTGAGTAAGTTGCCCACTTCGTCGCGCACTTCTTTGAGCATCGCTTGGCCGGGGCCTTGGATGATCCGGTCAGCAATACAGCGATGTAAAGTCGGAACACCTGACAGATTCCATGCGAGTCCGCGAAGCCCCTCATAGTTGGTGAGGAAATCGTCGCACAAATCACTTTGGGCCCATTTTTCCATCGCGGCGCTAGAGGCGTCGGGGAGATTTTCCAACGTATCCGAGATTGCATTGAGCGCCCAGAATGCACTGCCAAAAACAATCTGTACGTCTTCGGCGACATCATGTTTCTTGAGTGTCTGGCGGAAGTTTTTCTCAATCTCAGGAATTTCGTTTGCGGGGTCATCAAGTTCATCAATGCGATTGACAAACAGAACGACTTCGCGCGCGTCAACATTTGCGATGAGGCGCAGAAGTGCCATGTCCATCGTCGACAATGCCTGATGTGCAGACAAAACAACGATGCAAAGACGCGAGTCGCGGATCGAGTTGATCGTGATTTGCTCACGCATCATGAACGTGTCGTTCACTCCCGGCGTATCGCGGAGGCATAATCCTGTCGGGTATCCCGGAAGATCGAGATAAAGATTCGCGAGCTTCGTAATATCTGCAAAGCGCCCGCGTGCATTTGTCTCTTCTTCGTCTTCCCAAGCACCATAGCAAACATACCGATTGATCAGGTCTTGATCGATCATGTCGTAGTTATGGCTGGTCCCGAGCAACATTTCGAATTTTTTGCCAAGGCGTGCGCGGCTTTTTTCGCGCATCGCGACGACTTGAGCTTGAATTGCATCTTTTTCGTTGCCGAAGCCCGCACGTTGCGCCAGCTCACCAAGACGTCCGCCCGTGCTAACAAGGCGGTCCCATTCTTCCTCATCGAAGAATTGGAAGAGGGCCTTTGTTCCTTCCGGCCTGCGGCGCGAGTTCAAATGCAAGCTGGTCACAACCGATGTCCAGGGGTTAACATCGGATGGTAGCAAATCGGTCTGGCCGACCATCGAGTTTATCAGAGCCGTCTTGCCTGCTTTGATCTGACCAATCAACGTGATGGTTGGTTCGAATGAATCAATTTTATTGGCAATTTTATCCGCTCGCTTCTTTGCATCCTCACCCCCGACTTCATTGATTCGTGAGAGAGCGGATTTGACATCATCGAAGGATTTCCAAAGCGCGTTGAGCTGCTCTAGGCCTTCAGGTGCGATCGCTGGTGAGGAGACAGAAGAACTCATCGGGTGACTTTCTCAGTATCGGTTACGCTCAAACCACATTCGAAAAACCGAGCGTTAATTGCTGGCTGAAGCTTTATTGATTTCGGTAGGATTTTGTTCGCTGGCTACGGAATTTGTCGACAGGCGAAGCCAGATATCCATCGCGATCTGGCGTAAAATTTCTGCGGCTTCGTTTGCTGCATTTTCGTTGTTTTCATAACTCAAAAGGCCAATCAATTCTGCGGCTTCTTTGACCTGTGTTTCCATGAGGGCGTGGTCACGGGTAAGCTTCAGGTCGCCATCCATCACCTTTGAAAGCGATGCCAGCAATTCGTTCATTTCTTCGAATACCGGAGTATAGTTGCTTGGCCCGCAGTCTTTGAGCGCGGTCTGACAACGCTTTGTGCCATCCAGTAACGACTTCTTCGCCTGTTCTTCAGGAGATAATTGTAGGGCCGGTTGTGTAGCCTTCGCTGGAATTGGCATTACTTCCGACAACGGAACGGCAGGGGCCTCTTGTGGCGCGCCGAGCGGAATTGTATCGATCTCTGCGCGCAACGCCTTCGCTTGGATCATAAGGTCGACTTGACCCATTTGGACCAACGCCATGACATGCTTGACGAGCGATTGCCCGCCACTTGACGCAAACTCATCGTTGTCAACCACGGCGCCGGATCGCACGGCGGCTTTTGCTTGATCAACATTCACTTTTGCTGAGGTATGAAACTCACCGGCGACAAATTCGAGTTTTTGTTCGAGGGCATTTGCCGCTTCGTCCGTCGTCAAAAGCTCTGCATTCGTTAGTGCCAGAACGCTGCGCTCTTTAAGCGTATCCGGAACAGTGAACCACAAACGTCGTTCCTGAGGAGCCCATTGATTGGTGGCATCAGAGCACCAAACAATAACTTCTGTATTGTCGAGCAGATTGACAAGATAACCCGCGCGATTGTCGTCACCATCATAAGCAGGCAGGATTGTGAAATCGATATCTGCGAAGATCGGATATGGCAGTTGGATTCGAACGGCTGAAGGTTTTTTGCCTGCCAATGCAACTGAGATCGAAAGGCCCGGGTAACTTTTAACTGTGTCGCCGAAGATCGCCTCGGTCTTGGCTTCTTTGCCAAAGCGGACTTCGATTACTGGGCAGGACTTCGCTTCTTCCATTGATGTGAAAAGCTGTTCACCAATAAACAGCTCGCCGACAGCGCGGTGTTGTGAGGTAGACAGACCTGCAATTGCCACCTTAGTGGGTGTGCTCAGTCGATGGATTGTATCCGTCAAACGAGATACCAGATCGGCATCTAGTTTATTCAGCTCGTCACCCATCATCCCGCAAAAGGACTTAAGGCGTTTGCGCAGCTTTTGCTTATCTGTGAGCTTCATAGGTAATCCTTCGAAGTGCTACGGTTCCGAAGGTGAGTCGTTGAAGTGGTAAACGACGCCTTCGTATCGAAACACGAATCTGTTCGCCCAATTTTTAATCACTGGCGTCTGTATTTTTGGTTAATCGGGCGCGAAAGATTTGTAGTTTATTCGCTCTAATAATTCTTAGCTTGTTGTTAATTGCATCAAAGGATCTTTTGGTTTTCCTTATTCTGTAGATGACAGGCATTCTTTCTATTTTTTTTTTGGTAAATCTGCCTCCAGTTTCATCCGATTTTTACTAACTGCAGGCAAATACTGTCCGCAGTAAGGAAAGAGGATTCCCCATGACCGAACCGTTAACAGCGCTTTCTGGCGCGACGTTATGGATGACCATTGCTGCCTTTATGGTCTTCCTGATGCAAGCAGGCTTCCTGCTTATTGAGGCTGGTATCTGTCGTTCGAAGAACTCGACGAACGTCGCACAGAAGAACGTATCGGATATGATTATCTGTATGTTCTGTTATTCATTGATCGGCTTCGGTTTGATGTTTGGTGCTTCGACCACCGGCATTTTCGGCTGGGGTAGCGTTAAAGAGACGTTGGTCGAGAACGAGCAATGGCCCGTTCAACTGATCTTCAACCTCGCATTCTGTTCGGTTGTTGCGACGATTGTGTCGGGTGCTGTTGCAGAGCGTATGCGTATTGGCGCGTACTTTGCCAGTACCGTAGCGATTGCGACGCTCGTGTATCCTGTTTTTGGTCACATGGCCTGGGGAAATACGATCATAGCATCCAACGAGCCTCTCTTGGCTTCGATCGGATTTATCGATCACGCGGGCGGTATTACCATTCACGCCCTTGGTGCATTTTACGCTCTTGCCGCTTGTATCGTTCTTGGCGCACGTCAAGGCCGGTTTGATTCGAATGGCAACGTCCTGCCAATTACCGGATCGAGCTATGTTCTTGCACTGTCGGGTGGTCTGATCCTGTTCGTGACCTGGATACCATTTAACACCGGCGCAATGGCTCCGGGTTCGCAAGCCTTTGCAGATGCAGCACTGAATACGCTCATCGCGGGTGCAGCGGGCGGTATCGGCGGTAAGGTCATCGGTTACTTCCTGAACGATAGAACATTCGATCCGATGGCTTCCACGAACGGATTGCTTGGCGGTCTGGTGGCGATTACGGCGGGTGTTTCCTACGTTGATTTCTTCGGCGCGACAGTCATTGGCGCGGCTGGTGGCTTCATTGGCATTATGGCCAACCACATCATTTTGCATAAGTTTAAAATCGACGATCCGGTTGGTGTTGTCGGTGTTCACGGGATGGCTGGATTGTTCGGCGGTGTCGTATTCCCACTTTTCGCTGTGAACGAAATGCCTCTCGAGCCTGTTGCTCAAGTTGGTGCACAGGCAATCGGCGGAGCCGTTGCTTTCGCTTGGGGCTTTAGTATTGGTTACGTCGCTCTCTTCGCGATGAAGAAGTTCGGTATCCTGCGCGTTACTGCTGCACAAGAACACCTTGGCTTGAACTTCGGTGAGCACCTTGCCGGCGTAACCGCCGATCACCTGAAAGCAGCCTTTGACGTTTCCAAGCCAGCAACGGGTTCGCTGCTGGAAAAAGCAGCCGCTCCTGCCGCTATGGGCGCGAGTGCTATGGCCGCCGCCGCAGCGATGCCATCGGATATGATGCCATCGGGCGAGGTTGGCTTCGCGCTGACCAAGATGACCGACGCGCACGCCGCAAAAGCACAAGAGCTGTCGGCAACGCTTTCCGTCTTCGAAACTGCCATGGAGAGCATGGCGGATGGTATGCTCATCTTTGATGGCAACGGACAGATTGTTCAGGTGAACAACGCCTTTAAGAGCACGATGGCCTCTTTGAAAGTGGGCGTTCGAATCGGTATGTCGCGTGATGAGTTCACAGAGAGCCTGTTCAAGTCGGGTGCGTTTAACCCTGACGACTTGCCTATCGAAGAGTGGTTGCGCTCTGGTATTGCGCCAAGTGAAACTGATGCGGCTCGTGAAGAACGGATTACGACACCTAATGGTCGCTACTTCATCCAGCGTATGATGCCAACCGCCGATGGTGGACAGGTTATCAGTTTGACGGACGTTAGTGAGATCCAGACGGCTCTCACCGCAGCAGAAGCTGCACAAACAGCGAAGTCCGAATTCTTGGCCAACATGAGTCACGAAATTCGTACCCCGATGAATGGTATCATCGGTATGACCGAGCTGCTTGGTAACTCTGATCTTGGACCGCGTGAGACTCACTTCATTGACACGATCTCCAAGTGTGGCACGGCGTTGATGAAAATCATCAATGACATCCTCGATTACTCGAAGATTGAAGCGGGTCAGGCAAAGATCGACAACGCACCATTCTTGCTGCGTGAGAGCATTGAAGATGTCACAACCCTGCTGGCAAGTTCGGCAGCGGCGAAAGATATCGACCTGCTTGTCCGGTATCGTCCTGATCTGCCATCGACCTTCGATGGTGATATTGGCCGGGTCCGTCAGGTGATGACGAACCTGATCGGTAACGCGATTAAGTTTACTGAAAAGGGTCATGTCCTCATTGATGTTGAAGGCCAAGTGAACGGCGGTGTGACTGATCTGGTCATCCGCGTTGAAGACACCGGCATCGGTATCCCGGAAAACCAGCTCGGCACTGTGTTTGAAAAATTCCGTCAGGTCGATGGATCGAACACGCGCAAGTACGAGGGAACCGGCCTTGGCCTCAGCATCTCGGCAAGCCTTGTCGATATGATGGGCGGCGATATCTCGGTTGAGAGTGTTGTCGGTCAAGGAAGTACCTTCATCGTTAAGCTGTCATTGCCGATTGCGGAAGACATCCGTGTCGCCAAGCCTGCACCGGTTGAGATCATCGGATCGAAGATCCTGATCATCGACGACAATGCCGTGAACCGCGACATCCTGACCGAGCAAGTCAGCCACTGGAAGTGCCAGAGCGCTGCTGTAGACAGTGCTGAAAAAGGTCTTTCGGTTCTGCGCAAAGCGCGTGCAAAAGGCGTCGGCATTGATCTTGTCATTGTTGATTTCCAGATGCCGAATATGACCGGCGAAGACTTCTTCGATGAGTTGCGGGCGGATAGTTCAATTTCTGATGTTCCTGTTCTGATGCTGACTTCGATCAGTGAAGATGACATGGCGCGCCGGATGTTGGATAACGGCCTTAGCGGTATTCTCATCAAGCCTGCGCGGTCCTCACAACTGCTCGACACGATCGCAACTTGTCTGCATCAGGCACAGTCCGATATGGCCGAGTTGGAGATCGAAGCAGAGGCTGAAGAAAAATGGACCGAGCCTGTCTCGGCAAATCTTCCTAAGCCAAAAATCTCCGATGCTGTGGCGGTTGCCCCGGTAGTGGCAGCGTCCTTTGACGATAGCGAAGCGGCAGACGATGTTGTTGAAGTCGCTAGCAAGGCTGATGAAGCTGATGTCAAAGAGAGCGAGCAACAAGAGGTTGCGAGCGCAGATGGTGAAGTGCTTGATATTCTCGTCGCCGAGGATAACGAGACCAACCAGAACTATATCGAATACATCCTCGATGATGTCGATGTGGAGTTCGCTATCGTTGATGACGGCCTAGCAGCGGTTGAAGCATGGCGTAATAAATCGCCACGCCTCATCCTGATGGACGTCTCTATGCCGGAGATGAACGGACACGAGGCCACCATAAGAATCCGCGAACTTGAAGCGGAACTTGGTCGCCCCCGTACGCCGATTGTTGCACTAACCGCGCATACCCTGAAGGGCGACAAAGAACGTTGCCTCGAAGTTGGCATGGACGATTACATGAGTAAGCCGGTCTCGGTGCAGAATGTCCGTGACATTCTTGAGAAGTGGGAAATCACGCCGGGCGAACGTGAAGTAGGCTAATCTTTCCTTTCTTTATCTTCTAGAAAAACCCGCTCGGTCATTCCGGGCGGGTTTTTTGTTTTCGGTGTTTTGAGACATCTTGAATCATCAGGATCAGGTTTTATGCGGCTCTTGGTGTGAAATCTGATTCCCCAAAACCGCAAAACGCTTTCGATGATTGCCGAACACGCATACGAAAATGTTTCCAATCTTTTTAGGATTAGAAGTCGGACGTTTTTGAATTGATCCCCTTCAAACCTTATCCGGCGGATGGGGGTCTTGCCGAACAAGGCAATGGCAATCCCACAGGATTTCATCGACCTCGTGAATATGTTTTCGCCGGTATCCCGGTGGCAGGCCCATTCTTAAAGGCGGAACGCTTTTCGGCCCCGGCGCAGCAGCTTTGCGTTTCGCCACTTCTCGGACATAGCGCTTGGCCTGTTGCGGCATA
>CALKBI010000016.1 GCA_937990185.1 uncultured Neomegalonema sp.
TTCCGGTTTGGCAAGGCCCGTGGTGCGTTTGGTGACGAGGCCGTCGATGTCGATGCCTTGGATCAGATCGAGCGGGTCGATAACATTGCCCACCGACTTCGACATCTTCGCGCCCTTCTCGTCGCGGACGAGGGCGTGGACGTAGACGGTGTGGAACGGGACTTCGGGTTGGCCGTTTTCGTCCGTCATGAACTCAAGCCCCATCATCATCATCCGGGCGACCCAGAAGAAGATGATGTCAAAGCCTGTGACGAGAACATCAGTCTTGTAATAGCGCGCGAGTTCCGGCGTTTGCTCCGGCCAGCCGAGAGTCGAGAACGGCCAGAGCGCGGAAGAGAACCATGTGTCTAGGACGTCGGGGTCGCGGCGCAAATTCACCTTATCGCTTGAAGCCCAAGCACCGGGGCTGTCGCCAGCACCAAATTGGATTTGAGTAATGTACTCCCAAGGCCTGTCACCCCTAGGGTAAACGAGTTCGGGATCAGGCATCCCTGCTGAAAGCCCAGTATCAATTTTCTTTGGATCAGAATCTCGATCAATTGACTCCGACACAGCGTTTCCTTCAACACCATAGTATTTTGAGGCTTGCTCTTGAAGGTCCTCGAAGGATGCGGCGCAAAAGGCTTTCTCAGCGTGACCGAGTTGACCCGGCCATTCCGGATCGTCTGCATGAAAAGGCCCATACCAAACCGGAACCTGATGGCCCCACCAGAGTTGGCGGGAGATGCACCACGGCTCGATATTGTCGAGCCAGTTGAAGTAGGTCTTCTCCCAATTCTTCGGAACGAACTCGGTCTTGCCTGATCGCACGGCTTCGAGCGCGGGTTTGGTGAGCGTCTCCGCATCAACAAACCACTGGTCGGTCAGCATGGGTTCGATGACGACTTTTGAACGGTCGCCGAAGGGCTGCATGATTGGTTTGTTTTCGACGAGGGGGATCATTGCCGGAATGTCATCCCCAACTTGATCGGGGATCTCTTCACCATCGGGATTTACGCCACCTCCGTCCCGGGCTTGACCCGGGACGGTATAGTTAGGATTGGCAATCATCACCGCGTTGCCCTCAGCGGTGATGTCGGCGACGACGCGCTTGCGAGCCTCAAAACGATCAAGGCCACGGTATTCGTCCGGGACCATATTCATGGCCGCGATCATGGCTTCGTCAAACTCTTGTTCGCCATTGGCAATCGCCTGAGCAATCGCCGCCTCTTCCGCATAAGGCTTACCGTCCGCGCGCATCGACGCTTTCGTATCCATCAGGTTATACATCGGAATGTTGCCGCGTTTGGCGACCTGATAATCGTTGAAGTCATGCGCGCCAGTGATCTTCACCGCACCCGAACCAAACTCAGGATCGGGGTATTCATCAGTGATGATGGGAATAAAGCGGCGTTGGTCTTTCGGGCCGACTGGGATTTCGCACAGCTTGCCGACAATGGGTGCGTAGCGTTCGTCATCGGGATGCACAGCAACCGCGCCGTCACCCAACATCGTCTCGGGCCGCGTCGTCGCAATTGAGATATAGTCGCGTGTTTCGCGCAAGGTGACGTTGCCGTCCTCGTCCTTCTCGACATACTTATAGGTCTCGCCGCCCTTGAGCGGGTATTTAAAGTGCCACATGTGGCCCGGTTTTTCGATGTTCTCGACTTCCAGATCGGAAATCGCCGTTTCGAAATGCGGGTCCCAGTTGACGAGGCGCTTGCCCTTGTAGATCAGCCCTTTGTTGTAAAGGTCCACAAAGGTCTTCATGACAGCCTTGTTCATGTCCGGGCTGTTTTCGTGGCCGACACGGGTATCGCCCGGCGCGCCGCTCATGGTGAAGGCCGTGCGGTCCCAATCACAAGACGCGCCAAGGCGCTTGAGCTGGTTCGTGATCGTGCCGCCGGATTCTTCTTTCCACTTCCAGATTTCAGCGATGAAGTCCTCGCGGGTAAAATCAGTGCGCTTTTTGCCTTGCTCGTTCAGTTTGCGTTCAACGACCATCTGCGTGGCGATGCCTGCGTGGTCCGTTCCCGGCTGCCACAGCGTGTCAAAGCCGCGCATCCGATGCCAACGAACCAGAATGTCTTGCAGGGTATTGTTGAGTGCATGACCCATGTGCAAGCTGCCCGTCACATTGGGCGGTGGAATGACAATGGTAAAAGTCTCATCGCGCGATTTATTCGCGCCCGCAGCAAAGCATTTGCCCTCTTCCCAAGCCTTATAAATGCGCGGCTCGGCTTCGGCGGCGTTAAACGTCTTTTCCATCGCCATCTGGCGGGTCTCCTGCTCAGTCAATCTCGCGGTTACGCATCCCATACCACCCGGTCACGTGATGAACAGGTTTTCGTAAAATGCGCTAAGTCTTTGCGGTCGCTTTACCTCACACGGACGCGAAACGAAAGGCTTGCGCCTATTTACTAACCAGAGGGCGTTCAAAGGGTTAATTTGCATCCGCCAACGACATATTAAACTCCGGTTTTGGCACTCCGGGACGCAGAATGGGATTGATCTGAATAATCTTTATATCACCAGCGTCGCTGTGCTTTGCGAATGGCTACGGGGCAGGATTGTCAGCATAGCCGCCGTCCCAATAATGCTGCCCCTTAATCCCGACCGCATGAAACATAAATGGAGGACATGCAGAGCCAAATTGACAGATTTTGTTAACCCGCGCCGCTTCGCAATAGTTTGCATTTCCTTTGACTATCAAAGCTTATTGCAAACAAGACGGCGCTGTCGACTGGCAGAGTTATTGATAAAAACTCATTTCAGGCCACTGTAATTGATGACAATTTTAACAAATCAACGTAAAATAAATTCGTTACTCACGATATGCGTGTATTGTCCCTCCCGAACTTAAAGAGGGGCGAAATACAATGAGTTTTATGGGATCAATGTTGGGGAGTATTGTCGGACGAGCGGCAGTTCCCGTAGTAGGAGTCGCGGGCTTAGGAGCTTATAATTCTGGCGCGCTCGAGGGAATGAACATTCCGGGTCTACCTTCGGGGCCAAGCCATTACGAAATGCAAGCGCGGGTCATTAACATCGACGAGTCATGTAATTTGCGCTTTCGGGTAGACGGAAAACTTCGCCAGACGGAAGCGATGGATTGTCTACGCGCCGTTGACCTTTTGAAGCGCCCTGAGTTTGTGGGTTATACCGTTCATAAGGCGGAGCGCGTGACGTACAGCTATTATGCGATGGACGGAAAATCGACCCTCGTGGGAACAATCCGCAATGTCAGAGATGCTTCCGGTCGACGCTATCAGAAGAACGATGTGATCGATATTCGCATTAATGCACGTGATCCGTCTAAATCAGAAGTAATCTGATACCGTAAATCTACTCCGGGTGGTTCAAGATTATCATCTGCTTAAACGCAGACAATCGTGACCACTCGTCTGGAGTCTCATAGCTTTCCATTTCCCTTCCTGTTGAAATCACGTAAAACGTTTGCGTGAAAGAGTTACAGGAGACGGCGCAATGAAATGGCGTGGGCGTAGAAGCAGTACCAACATTGAAGACCGCAGAGGGGGTCGCCCTCGTGGCGGCGCAAGGCGCGCGGGCGGCGGCATGGGACTAGGTGCGTTGCTCCTACTCGGTGCAAGTATTTTCTTCCCTGATGCGGTTCCTTTGCTGCAAATGTTTGGTATCGGCGGGCAAGGAAGCAGCGCAAGTAGTTATCGTCAAAATGGTCCGGTAGTACGCTCAGGTGTAGATGACGATACGAGACAGTTTATCGGTGTCGTTTTGGCCGATACTGAAGAAATCTGGAACCAGATTTACGCGCAACCCGGTGCTATCCACGAAGAACGCACAAATGACTACCCTGAGCCAACACTCGTTATCTTTTCAGGGCGGACATCATCGCCTTGTGGCCCAGCGACGACAGGCTCGGGTCCGTTTTACTGCCCAGCTGACGAGAAGATTTATATTGATCCGGCATTTTACGACATAATGGCCAACCAACTCGGTGCAAAGGGTGATTTCGCACAGGCATATGTTGTTGCCCACGAGGTCGCTCACCACGTCCAAAACGTGACCGGGCGCATTCCGCAAGTCGATGCATATCGCCGCCGCGTCTCTAAGACCGAAGCAAATCAAGCAACTGTTCGTCTTGAATTACAGGCCGATTGCTACTCCGGCGTATGGACGAACAAAGTCCGCAGTGTGCTTGAAGAAGGCGACATCAAAGAAGCGCTCAACGCGGCTTTCCAGATTGGCGATGACACCCTGCAAGGCCGTAACGGAGGTCATGTTAATCCTGCCAGCTTCACGCACGGCACATCAGAACAACGCGTAAGCTGGTTCTTCAAAGGGCTGAAGGCTGGTGACATCAAAGTATGCGATACATTTAGCCAACCTTATAACGCACTCTGATCTCTCTAGCTGATGGTGGGCCACCTGCGCCTGCCATCAACATCCATTACTGCCGCCGGAATACTGCTACCTTTGCAAGATCCTCTGCGCGCTCATGTTCCGCGTTATAAATCGGATGATCTTCAAAGACCGGAGCAGTTATCAAAACCGCATCGTACAGGCTTGCAAATTTTGTCTCAAACCCATGCGCAGAAAAATACTCCGCATTTATTCCAAGGCAAAAAATTGCACCCGGCGCGGCGACCCTGATTAATTCGTCTAAAGCCTCAGGCCCGACATGCCCGTGCGTAAACGTGCCAGCACTGACAATACCCTGATAACCGCCCGTATCTAATGGCAACCGCCCAAGCACATCCGCTTCGACCAAGCGCGTATAAATACCTTTTTCAACGGCGGCAGCGAGCATTTCTGACGATAGGTCCAACCCATCAATCCGTGTTCCTGATAGCGCCATGCCCACTGCACCTGAACCGCACCCAACGTCCAGAACTGGCCCTATGCCGCCTTCACGGAGGAACACTTTGGCGACGGTTTCCGGCATGACATAAGACATGCGCTCTATAAAATCGGCATCGTAGGTCTTCGCCCAGTCGCGATAGAGCGTCTTAACGTCCTCTTTCCCCTCAAGGGCATAGGCCGAGCCAAGCTTAGGCGTTTCTCCACCAATCATCGAGAAATCTCCTGCTCTAAAGCATCAACGATTGAATAGGCGGGCAAACCCACTGCATCAGTTACCGCTTGACTGTATGGTCCTAAGTTTGTGCATTCAAAGACAATCGCCTGAACATGGGGATTGACAGCAATCAGCTCTTTTGAAGCTAAAACAACTTCCTCAGATGCCAGTGTAATATCGAATTCTAGCGCATCGCCAAAAATTGCCTTAGCCAACACACCATCCTGCGGCAATCCAACAATCGGAATCCGACCCGCAATCCCCGCCGCACGTAAATGCCGCTCTGAGAGTGCCTCGGCATCTATCGTGAGAATTCCAACCGGCACGTTCAACTTACTAGCCAAAGTCAACGATGATGCCACAACAGGCACATCTAATGCTTTTTCAAGCTCATCCTGAAAAAGCGATAAAAACCCGCAACTTGTCCCGATGATCGACGCGCCATCAGCTACCAGCGCTTTTCCCGCAGCAATGAAAGGTTCCAGCAAAGCGTCCACATCCCCGTGTACAGCTTGCGTTGCAGAAGCACCAGAGACTCGCCGGTAAAGGACTGGAACTGAAAAACTATCAGCATTTCCGATATCACCGCATGGCCTCGGAAAACGGGTATCGAGCATGATAATTCCGATACAGCCTTTATTCATAGACTTGCGCCCCGGTCAATTTTCGCGTCAATCAAGTGCATATTGTTTTGCAATCATAAGTGATCGCCCATGACCACCCCTTTAAAAGTCGCCGTTATCGGCGCCGGCATTGTTGGGACATCTACCGCTCTATGGCTAAAGCGGGATGGTCATGACGTCACTGTTTTTGACCGGATTGAACCAGGCAACCCAAATCAAACCAGCTATGGCAATGCCGGATTGCTTGCGCGGTCTTCTATTATTCCCGTTCCAACGCCCGGCTTAATAAAAGCCGTTCCAAAAATGTTGTTCGGCACTGACGGCCCATTGTTTATGAAATGGCCGTATTTGCCAAAGCTCCTCCCGTGGCTCATTCCTTTTCTTAAAGGCGCGAATGAACAAGCTGTCCGACGTACCGCAGATGCTCTGTCGAACATCCTAGGTGATGCGGTAGACCAACATGCAGCTCTCGCGAAAGGCACGGATGCCGAACAATATATAACGACCGGCAGTTATACGTTTTTATACAAAGACCGCACAGCCTTTGAAAAAGAGGCGCTTTCTTTCTCTATCCGCGCAGAACATGGTTTCACTTGGGATGAGATGGACCGAGATGCGCTGTTGCAAGTCGATCCAAACCTAGGGCCGAGCTACACATTCGGTGCGGCTGTACGCGATCATGGCTGGATTACTAATCCCGGGGCATACACATCGGCATTATTTGATGCTTTTCTGGCAATGGGCGGCACATTCAACAAAGCCGAAGTCGATGACATCAACGGAACCGATAACGCTGCCCAGGTAACTGCGAATGGTGAAATCCATACTTTTGACCGGATTGTGCTTGCATCAGGTGCTTGGTCGAAAAAACTTGCGGAACTCCTAGGTCATAAAATCGCACTGGAAACCGAGCGCGGATATCACGTTATCCTAAAAGACTCATCAATCCGCCCACCCTGCCCGTATATGATCGGCGACGCAAAATTCGCCCTAACGCCAATGCAAATGGGTGTACGTGCCGCTGGCCTTGTTGAGTTTGGTGGGCTACATGCTGCACCTTCAACAAAACCGCTAGATCTATTCAGGCGCAGCTTGCGGCGCATTTACCCCGAAATTGAATGGCAAGAAGAAGACACTTGGATGGGTCATCGCCCTTCTACAACCGATTCTCTTCCAATGATTGGCGAGAGTACGAAGGCAAAAGGCATATTTTTCGCCTTCGGTGCGCAGCATATTGGCTTAACTTCTGGCCCAAAGACCGGAAGGCTCATCGCTGACCTCATTGATGGACGACGTCCAAATATCGACCTTTCACCTTTTGCATCAAACCGCTTTGATTAAGCTCGCACCTCGGAAAAGCTGACCAATACGTCACCTCAAATCAAAAAAGTGCCAAAATGAAGCAGGATTCAAGATTTTAAGGTTGCACAAAGCGTAATAATCGCTTGGATTAAACGATGTTAAATCATATCAATGCAATGCTTCCTCAAAAGCTTCACTGCTATGTTATTGCCGACCTTAGGAGATTTAAATGAGATTACAGATCGGATTGGCGGCTGTTGTCGCGCTTTCAGTTACCGCCACAGGTGTAATCGCCAGTGAAGAATGGGATATGCCGATGGCATATTCCGACAGTAATTTTCACACACAAAACGGTAAAACCTTTGCCCAGTGCGTGAGCACGGCAACAGGTGGCGATATTAAGATCACCGTTCATGGTGGAGGCTCGCTGTTCAAAGGTGGCGAGATCAAGCGTGCTGTGCAAACCGGACAAGTTCAGATTGGTGAGCGGTTGCTTTCGTCACACCAAAATGAAAAGCCAATCTACGGAATTGACAGCGTTCCTTTCCTGGCAACCTCTTTTGAAGCTTCAGAAAAACTTTCTAAGGCAGTGCGTCCAACGATCGTAGAAACGCTTGCAGAAGAAGGTCTTCATTATCTTTACTCGGTTCCTTGGCCGCCGCAGGGATTTTACTTCAATAAAGAAGTTAACTCCGTCTCGGATATGAAAGGCATCAAGTTCCGTTCATATAACTCTGCAACGGCACGTCTGGCAGAATTAACCGGTATGGTTCCAACACAAATTGAAGCTGCTGAAATCTCGCAAGCTTTCGCTACCGGTGTTGTCGAATCCATGATCTCTTCGGGTGCAACCGGCTATGACCGCAAGCTCTGGGAGCATGTCTCCAACTTCTACGCTGTTGATGGTTGGTTGCCGCGCAACACGATCATGGTCAACATGGAAGCTTGGGAAGATTTAGAAGACGAACAAAGAAACGCAATTACAGCTTGTTCTGAAATGGCTGCCCAGCTCGGCCTTTATCGCTCCATCCAATACACGGACTTTACACTTAAAGGTCTTGCCGATGGCGGTATGGACGTAGGCGTAGCAAATGACGATCTGGTTGGTGAGCTAAAAGAAATCGGTGCTAAAATGACCGAAGAATGGCTCGAAGCAGCTGGTGAAGAAGGTAAAGCAGTAGTGGATGCCTTCTTGGAAGACTGATCGCATAGCTTAACCTGCAAAAAATTGATAAAAAACCGCGCCGGGCAATCCGCGCGGTTTTTTTTATGGTGTTTCGACAAACGGAACCGTTTGTTCTGTTACCTGAGCATTAACCACGTTACGCTATCAGCAGGCATAAACTCAGAAGAACCTTGCGGAGAATTGCATGGAATCGCTCCTCGGCATTGCTGTCGATATCATTCAAGTTTCCGGCGATAATCTGGATACGTTTTCCAAATGGTTATCGGACACGATCGAAGATACTGGCCGCGCTATCTATGATGAAAAATTCAAGAGCGGGTGGAAGGCAACGCGGGCTTTCGTAATCATCGTTCCCGCCGTACTTTTGACGCTGTATCTTAGTTGGCTTGGTACGCGCAAACGCTGGCCGCGCATGATGCTTGATGGTCTCTATTTTCTCAGTGGCATAGTTGCCGCAATTGCAATGCTTGCAATGCTAGGAGTCATCTGTGCGCAAATGTACGCCAGATGGACCTTACAAACATTCCCTGGCGCAACATCCTATGCCGGTTATTGTATGGCGGCAGCGAGCTTTTTCGCACTCGCCTATGCTCTGAACAGCGGCTCACATATCCGCGTTAATCTGATGCTGACCGCATTGGGTAAGTATAGACGATATGGCGAACTCTGGTGCTTTGGCATTGCCGCAATCCTCGCGACTTATTTTGCGCGGTATGCAGTGAAATTCAACATCCTCTCGGAAAAGCTCGGAGAGAAGAGTCAAGACCTCGATAAAACCGATATGTGGATACCTCAACTATCCATGAGTATCGGCACTGTGATCCTCGCTATATGCCTATGGGATAATCTGATGCGGATGATCATCGAAGGCAAAAGTAATTTCAAAGAGGAGACGATTGAAGACTCCATGTATGCGGAGGCTTGATCGATGGAAGAACTTTACCTTACAGGCATTTTCGTCTTCATTCTTTTCCTGTTTCTGGGAACCGGCGTTTGGGTAGCCCTTGCCCTTCTCGGTGTTGCCGTCGTTGGGATGGAAATGTTCACCAGCCGCCCCGCCGGTGACGCGATGATCACGACGATCTGGGGGGCTTCTTCCAGTTGGACTCTCACAGCTTTGCCGTTGTTCATCTGGATGGGAGAAATCCTGTTCCGAACGCGACTTTCAGAAGACATGTTCCGTGGCCTTGCGCCTTGGATGGCGCGCCTTCCTGGTGGTTTGCTACATACCAACATCGTCGGTTGTACCATCTTTGCAGCCGTGTCTGGTTCTTCAGCGGCAACACTGACAACAGTCGGCAAAATGTCGATCCCCGAGCTTCGGAAGCGTAATTATCCGGAGTTCATGACAGTTGGAACGCTTGCAGGAGCGGCAACCTTGGGCTTGATGATCCCGCCTTCATTGACGCTCATCGTCTATGGCGTGACCATCAATGAATCGATTTCAAAGCTGTTTATGGCAGGCGTTATTCCGGGTCTGACACTGGCGGCTATGTTCATGGCTTATGTGGTCGCTTGGCATTTTCTTTTCCCAAGCCAGCGCCCGGACGTTGAGCCAAAAGTGAGCTTTGCATCAAAACTTTGGACTTCAAGATTTTTGATTCCTGTTATTTTGCTGATTACCTTGGTGATCGGCTCCATGTATCTAGGTTTTGCGACAGCCACTGAAGCCGCAGCCTTTGGGGTACTTGGTTCGTTATTCCTTGCGCTGGTCCAAGGGTCGCTGACGCCAACAACGTTCGGCCATTCGCTTATGGGAGCAGTTCGCACTTCAGCAATGGTCGCGTTCATTCTCATGGGCGCGGCATTTCTTGCGTTGGCAATGGGTTTTACTGGCCTGCCCCGCGCACTGGCCGAATTCATCGCCGAACAAGATTTGAGCGTGTACCAACTTATCGCAGCTCTAACGTTATTCTACATCGTCATTGGTTGTTTTCTTGACGGAATCTCCTCGGTCGTTCTGACTATGGCGATTATCGAGCCAATGGTGAACATCCCTGCCTTCCGGGACGCCGGCTTCGATATGATCTGGTTCGGCATCTTTGTCGTAGTCGTTGTAGAAATGGCGCAGATTACGCCGCCTATCGGGTTTAATCTGTTTGTGATGCAAGGGCTGACAAAACACGAGATGGGATACATCGCAAAAACGGCCTTCCCGATGTTTTTGATCATGGTCCTAATGGTAATCGTTCTCGTGATCTTCCCAGACCTCGCAACATGGCTACCGGAAACAATGAGAAGAGTTCCCGGTGGATGATTTATATCCGCTAAGTCATGAGGGAACCCGATGCTGCCTTGGCTAACGCGGTCTCTTGAATGGATTGGAGTACGCGCCCGATGGATACTCGCTATCGGGGCAGTGCTCGCCCTCTTTCTTCAAGATCTGGCGATGTTCTTGCGTCCCGCGTTGCCCGCCTTTGTCGCGCTCATGTACTTCCTTGCGATGGTTCGGGTCGATCTGCCCTCAATATTCCGCCGCTCGCTGAATATTCGACGAATGGGGATTGTTGTAGGGACATGCATTGCCTTGATGATCGGTATGCCAATTTTGATGGCGTCACTGTCGAGCCTCATCGGGCTAAGCCCTGAAATTAACGCTGCATTAATCTACATAAGCGCTGCACCGCCCCTTGGTTCATCAGCTGCATTGTGTTTGTTGTTGGGCTTGGATGCCGCTCTAGCGTTGGAACTAACGATAATTGGCAGCTTTCTCGCCCCAATTTTTGGGCCGCTTATTACATCCTTCCTTTTGGGCAATGCTGTACCACTTGATCCAATTGATATGTCATTTCGTCTTGCAGCAATGATTGGCGCAGGCGCTGTCTTAGCCCTAATCGCTAGACCTCTCATCGGACCGAAAGTCATTAACGACAACGCTAGTATTTTTGATGGAATTGGTGCAATCGCGATGGTCGCTACAGTTCTGCCCATCTTCGCGGGGGTCACAGGTTATATATTCGACTCCCCGATATTGGCAGTAGGAGTCTTATGCCTCGTATTTGCTTTGAATATCGGAATGCAGCTTTTGAGTACCCCGGTTCTCAAGAAAGTCATCCAGAACGAAAGTGCAGGAGCAGTCGGATTGATATGTGGGAATAGAAACGCTGCACTATTCATGGCCGCGCTACCACAATCTCCAGTTTTTGCGCTGTTCGTCGCGCTGTATCAATTTCCAATGTACATGACGCCCTTGCTTTTAAGAGCATTCTATACGCGCCTTATTTAGACTGCATTGATGATTGCAATCAAATTTTACTCTACTTTACGATGATTTAATGTTAGTTGTGCTTTAATTTATCATCCGATAAATAAACTAACTTGAACTAAAACTAACAAAACGATGCAAATTATAGAAGAATCACCATAATTTTGCCCTCGTTGGAAGGCCTTGAAGCAAGATAGGTTTGAGAAGTACGATCGAAAGAAGCGACACGAAAACAACTAAAAAGAGATTTTGTTGCAACCGCATATTGGAGGGCGATCCAGATGCGCGATATAAACTACGAGAAGCTTACGAAGCGAGCAATCGCGATTTATACTCGGGAGCGTATTGCGCTCGTCGACAGTGACATGGACGTATTACGTGATTGTGCCGTTCAAAAAGCTGAATTGCTTGATGAACTCGACAGGATTGAAAAATTAGTCAGCAAGCAATCCGCCACAGGCAACTCAGATCAATGCCTAAAGCAATTGGCAAGTTTGCAGGCCATAATTGCACGTCGGGCATCTGAAAATTGCCAGTTAGAGCGTGCAAATAATGCAATGTCAGACACTGCTTGGCCAAAGCAATAAACTTGCTGTTAATATTCGCGCTTTGATTTTCGCAATAATTATCGCGCTGGATGAATCACGATATTTTTCCAGCGTATTTATAAGCGAATAAATATCAATCAATCAGGTATTTTACCCCATATTCACAAAGATCACTGACCATGCCGTTTGTACGCATGAGGCTGTCAATCGACGGCGTGGAAAGGGTCAATCCTGTTATGATTTTCGGAATGGCCTCCAGTTTTGATGTGGACGTGTCTCGGCGTTGCCATCGGGTAGGCACATAATGGCAGGCCTTGCACTCAAACTCGCTCCTAAAGAACAAGTTTTGATCAACGGCGTCATCGTTGAAAACGGACCCAAACGGGCACAATTGTTAATTAAGACTGATAACGCATCTGTTTTAAGGCTACGTGACGCACTCGATTCTGCTGAGGTAATCGGACCGGCTTCGGAAGCCTATTTTACTGCCCAAAGGTGCGTCGCCGGCGAAATTTCATCTGATGAAGCAGAGAAAATTCTCACACCATTGTTGCAAAAACTTTCTGCAATAGACTTAGCTGAAGCTTGTACTGGAGCAGTGCAAACCGCACAGAACAATCTTAATGACAACAATCTCTACCGCGTCATGAGATGTTTGCGTCCACTGGTCGACCAAGAAAAACGTGACACCGCGCTCGTCTCGTAAAGTCATTAACTTACATCGGTGTCGTCAAAGAGAGTCGGCTTGCTCTAATTTTTCGAGCGCTGTCATCCACAATGTTTCCGCCCGATCCACCGCTTCAACGACTTCGGCGCGTTTTATGCTAACGCGCTCTACTTCGGTAGCGCTCATCATGCCTTGTTGAAGTCCATCACCTAATTTATCGTCGATTGTCTTCAGCATTCGATTGAGTTTTTCGAGACGTTCCTCGCATTTTTTTGCTTCTGCCCGCAGAGTCGAGACTGATTTTTTGATAGGGGCAGCACTTCGCTGTTGTTTAGATTTGGGTTTACCCGCTTTTGCCGCCGCTTTTTGCTCTTTCGTTGCGCGATCCGGCACACCCCGTTGTCCGAGAAGTAATTTGCGATAATCCGACATGTCGCCGTCGAAGTTTTTAACCTGCCCACCACCAACGAGCCAAAGCCGATCCGCCACCGCTTCAACCAAATGAGGGTCGTGGCTGACCAGAATGATCGCACCACCGTAGTCATTCAGCGCGTGCATCAACGCATCGCGGCTCTCGATGTCGAGGTGGTTGGTCGGCTCATCAAGGATCAGTAAGTGTGGAATATCCAATGTTGCGAGCATCATCAGCAAGCGGGCTTTCTGACCGCCAGATAACCGTTTTGCGGCCAAATCAACCAAGTCAGCGCCAAATCCCGCCGCCCCTAAGCGCGCTCTTAATTTAGCTGGTGTTTCATCCGGGCGAAGAGCCGTTAAATGCTGTAATGCGCTCTCCTCTGGTCGCAATTCATCAAGCTGATGCTGAGCAAAATAACCGATCCGGAGTTTTTTTGATCGCACGGTCTCGCCGTCCATCAAAGGCAGCTTGCCCGCAATCAATTTAGATAGGGTCGATTTGCCCTCTCCGTTCGCACCCAGCAAAGCGATGCGATCTTCCTGATCAATACGGAAGTTCAGTTTCGATAAGACAGGCGTTCCATCATAGCCGATCTGTCCGTCCGACACGGTAATCAACGGTGGTGGCAAATCTTCAGGTGTTTTAAAGCTGAATTCCGCAACCGCATTTTCTGAAATTGCAGCAATCGGCTGCATCCGCTCCAGCATTTTCATGCGCGATTGAGCTTGTCTCGCTTTACTGGCTTTCGCCTTGAAACGATCAACGAAACTTTGGATATGCGCGCGCTGTTCATCCTGTTTGCGCTTCATAGCGACTTGTTGTTCGAGCTTTGCGCGCCGAGCCGCGTCAAACGCATCGTACCCGCCCGTGTAATATGTCATTTGCCCGTCATAACAGTGCAAGACACCCTTTACAGAACGGTTCAACAAGTCTCGGTCGTGCGAAATAATCAGGCAAGTATGAGGATAACGGGTGAGAAAGTTCTCAAGCCAAACGGTTCCCTCAAGGTCGAGATAGTTGGTCGGCTCATCCAACAACAATAAATCAGGCGCAGAAAAAAGAACCGCCGCCAGCGCTACACGCATCCGCCAGCCACCGGAAAACTCGCTGCACGCGCGCGCTTGCGCTACGCTATCAAACCCCAATCCTTGTAAAATCGAAGATGCGCGCGCTTCGGCGGAATGCGCTTCGATATCCGCCAATCGCGTTTGTATATTCGCGATTTCGTTTGGGTCCATTTCAGTTTCGGCTCTTGCGAGCAAATCTGCGCGTTCTTGATCTGCAGCGAGAACCGTATCAAGCAAACTCACGTCACTTGCCGGAGCCTCTTGCGCTACACCGCCAATGCGCGCCTGACGCGGAACCTCGATATCCCCGCCATCAGGCGTTAACTCTCCCCGTATAAGTTTGAACAGCGTGGACTTGCCACAGCCATTGCGCCCAATCACGCCAACAGTCGTGCGGGGTGGAACAGTAGCCGAAGCGTCTGTGAACAGTGGCTTACCACCAATGGAGAACGCGAGGTTTTGGATTGAGATCATGGAGGCTACATACCGCATTGCAGCAATGTTTCCATGCCGTTTTTGAACCTGTTGCGGTCGAAATGAACAAGAATTGCCAGTAAATCACTTTTAGCGTCGTCGGACGATTACGAAAGGGTATCTCATGACCGTATTTGACAAGCGAATTTTGGAAAATGTCACTCGCCCTGTTTCTGAGGCGCGTGGACTGCCAAATAAGTTTTATACTGATCCCGAGACCTATGAATTAGAACAGCGCGCCGTAATGGCGGCAACATGGGCTGGATTGAGTTTCGCGAGTTATGTGCCCGAAATCGGTGATGCCACGCCGATAACCTTTTGTGGTAGCCCCCTTATTGTTGCGCGAGGTGATGACAATCAAGTTCGTGTCTTTCTAAACGCTTGTCGACATCGCGGCATGATCTTGCTCGAAGAAAAGCGCAAAATTGAAGGGGCGCTGCGCTGTCCTTATCACTCATGGTGCTACGATCTAAAAGGCCGCCTTCGCGCTACTCCGCATGTTGGTGGCCCCGGCCAAAACTCACATGAAGAAATTAAACGTGATGAGCTGGGTCTCATTGAAATTCGTAGCCGCGTTTGGCGTGACGTGATTTTTGTTAATATGGATGGCAAAGCTCCCTCCTTTGACGATTACGCCGCAACATTGATTGAACGCTGGAAAGAATTCGAACAGCCAATGGTACATGGCGGACCAGACTCAAGCTTTAAGCTAAACTTAAAGACGAACTGGAAACTTGCTGTTGAGAACTATTGCGAGAGCTATCATTTACCCTGGATACATCCCGGTTTGAATGCCTATTCCCGCCTCGAAGACCATTACGATATTGTTGAACCGAACCAGTTCTCAGGTCAGGGAACCGTTGTCTATAATCCTTCATTATCGGATGATGGACGCAAACTTACGAATTTCTCCAGTTTGAGCAATAAATGGGATACCGGAGCGGAATACGTTTCGTTCTTTCCTAATGTCTTGTTCGGGGTCCATCGTGATCATGCATTTGCAATCTTGCTGGAATCAACAGGTCCGCAATCGACGACAGAACATATTGAGCTTTACTACGCGACAGAAGAGATGTGCAGCGATGCTTACGCCGATATGCGGATCAAAAATGCTGCGATGTGGAAAGAGATTTTCATAGAAGACATCGGCGTCGTAGAAGGTATGCAAAAAGGCAGGCAGGGAAATCTGTTCGACGGCGGTAAATTCTCACCCGCAATGGATGAACCGACTCACTGCTTTCACGATTGGGTCGCACGACGTTTTGAGTCTGCGTTAGAAGCGTGATCGTACTATCGAGAGCACGACCAATGCTTACTCTGCCGCTTGGTTCATCACGGGTAACATGATTGTAGTTACCGGGACGACTGTAAATTCGTTGGACAGATCCTGATATGACAACACCGGAATGTGACGCATTCCGTTGTTCGCCATTAAGCTGCGAACGAAACGGCGGACATCAAGAGACGATAATACGACCGGCATCGAACCACCCTCTTCCGGCATCCGAATCGAAGACCTCATGGTTTCAACCAGTGATCCCGATAAGGCATCATCAAGAGCAAGATACTCACCTACAGTCGTTTGTCTAATCGCATTGCGGATCGCATCCTCAACCTGAGCATCAAGAAGATAGACTGGAAGGACACGATCACGGCCTGCCAAATTGTTGCAAATCTGACGGCGTAGGGCCGTTCTGACATATTCGGTCAGGACAACAGGGTCTTGTTCTTTCGCTCCCCATTCGGAAAGCGATTCCAGCAACAAACGATGGTTTCTAATTGGTACGCCTTCGTCGATCAAACGACGAAATACCTCGGCAACCTTAGTCAGCGGCAACAAATCCCGTACTTCAGTTGCGAGGTCCGGGTAATTCGTAGCCATTTCTGCAAGAGCAGCCCGAGCTTCCTGAACCCCAACACATTGAGACGCATAACGCGCCTGAATAGCCCGCGCTCCACGTAATAGGATATCGATAGGCTCCAGTGGGAGAAGGTCGGCTTGATTCAGCTGACTAACCGCATTCTTTTCCACCCAAAATAAATTGCCAAATTCTGGAAGGGCCGAATTGGCTCGTTCACCTACAATATTTGCAAGAATTAATGTATCTTCATCGGTCTCGACGGCGACCCGTTCCGGGTCAACCTCAAAATGACCAACGGTAACCTCGTCAAGTTCGACCCGCACGTCATGAAGCGCCAATCTCTCATCCATAACCAGTCGAGGGGGCAGGATTGTTAAACCAATTTCAGCATTAAATGTCAGCGTAGCTTCGGACGCCTCCGCAGCGAATGTTTCTGCATCATCTTCGGAAATTAAATCAGGATGGATATTAACGACAAACGGACTTCTCGATGCGTCAAGTGTATTTTCGTCTTCAATGTCACCATCTACGCCCTCTTCCTCACCGTAGATCATCGTTCGAATTGAATCCGAAAAACTGATCGCCATGAAGATTGCGCCAATTACTAGGAAAACTGGCCATGGAAATCCTGGAATGAACATCATTACTAAAAGAATGATGGAGGCAACACGCAGAGCCAACGAGCTCGACATCATCTGACGAGTGATATCAGTACCAAGGTTTTCAGTCTCGTCAGTCGCAACCCGCGTGATGACCGAGCCAGCCGCTAACGAAACAAATAATGCTGGCAATTGTGCCGCTAATCCGTCGCCTACCGTGAGCAACGAATATACATCCACTGCTTCACCAGCGGACATTCCTTGGCGGAACATTCCAATTGAAATGCCGCCAATCAGATTCACAGCAACGATAACAAGCCCAGCAATCGCGTCGCCTTTGACGAACTTCATCGCGCCATCCATCGCGCCGAAGAACTGACTCTCTTTCTCTAAAGTGCTGCGTCTGGCTCTTGCATCCTGTTGGTCAATATCGCCATTACGCAAATCAGCATCAATCGACATTTGTTTGCCGGGCAAGGCATCAAGTGTAAAGCGGGCAGCAACCTCGGCAACACGTTCAGAACCTTTGGTAATCACTACAAATTGGACGATCGTGATAATCAAAAACACAACCAAACCAACGATTAGCTCACCAGCGATTACAAAGTTTCCAAAAGTTTCAACGATCTCACCGGCGTCTGCTTGAAGCAAAATTAGCCTCGTCGTGGTAATCGACAGAGCCAACCGAAAAATAGTCGTGATCAAGATAATTGATGGGAGCGTAGAGAAATCTAGTGGGTTTTTCAGATACAGCGCCATCATCAACAACAAGACTGCTGATGCCAGGTTTACGCCTATCAATCCATCCACCAACCAAGTTGGCAAAGGCAAAATCATCATCATGATCGCCGTCACCAATAAGATGACAACGACCATATCTTGGCGTCTGCCAATGACACTTAAACCACGGTGAAGACTATCAATCATGCGTTACGCTCTATTACTTTAAACTGACGCGCCGGCTTCGATCGTTCCTCAGTAGATTTCGCGAATGCCGCTTGAGCCTCCTGAACATGGCCGAGTGCCATCAAAGCTCTGGCGCGCAGTTGTGCAGCAGCACGGCGCATAGCATCATCCTCTAATGTCGGCGCGAGGGCTTCCAACATAGCCAACGCCTTTTGAGGTATGCCAACGAGAATATATGCGTGTGCAATTGCACGATTGAGTTCAAGGGATGGTACTGTGAATTTGTGTGCGGCCAGCAAGAGCGACAGCCCTTGCTTCGGAAATCCTTGCCGCAAGTAGAACGATCCCATCGCGTGTAATGCCTCTGCCTGAGCCGTATCCGACACAATCAGTGGTTCAATAACTGGACTAAGTGTATCCCTCATGTCTTCAACAAGGAGTTAGTGAATTTCATCAGCTTGCGTCTTGCAACAAGGTGAGTTTCTAGGACGCTAGCAGCATATCGATCTGTCGGGTCTTGAGTAACTCCACTGGGAGCCAAACTCTCGGAAGCGGCAGACAAAATCGATGTAAGACGCGAGTCAGATAGCAATGCCATTGTTTTTGGTGATGGCGTAATAAAGTCTGAAATCAGGCCGGATGCCGTGTCAACTTGATAATTCTTACCTTGAGGTAATTCCTGATTTTCAATTGACGGCTTCGCCTGGATCGCAGGACGTAGCCCAGTTTGTATCGGTACACTAGTATTCGTTGAACTTGCGTTCGACACTCTATGAGTTGTGGGCACTTTTGTAACCATAATGCCGATCGCGCTCCTGTGTGAACTAATTAGTGGCAGTAGACCTCCCACTAACACTTAATACTATTATGCAAATTTCAGACCGCAGTCAGTGCATCACTCTACAGTGGAACAACGAGTGATTCACCACTCTTGGAGATTGTAATTCGATCTGATGAAATTTTTTCTAGTGTCCAACCACCGGGCAATAATTCACCAGTATATCGTTGAGAACCATCATGCAGAGTAAGGTGCGATGTCTCACCCATCCACACTGCGCTCACTGCAAACGGTAAGGTAAGCGCATCTCCAACTGTATCCAGCTCTACATCTAACATAATTGAACCGCCATACATGGCATCAAACCAAGTCGATACTTCTCTCCAACGTGCCTTTTCAGATTCGCGCAATCGGCCACGCACTTTTATAGTGCCAACGGCATTATCTGCGAATGCAGAAATATGGGATAAGTTACCAGAATTGAGTTCATTTTGAGTCGCATTTGCCGCTGCAACAAAATCAACAGCGTTGGATTGGACAGACGATTGCTCAGCCGCAGAAATCGTCTTTGCAACAACGACGCCACGATTACCAAATGACCCGTATATCGTCGCAATTCCAACCACAAAAACAAGCGAAGCAACCCAAGCGATCTGCTTGAAACGTCGCAGTCGAAATTGTTCTGCTCGGTCTGCAGCGTCAATCGACTCTGCGACCATCACTTTGGTTTCACCTATCATCACTGGAATACCCGATTTGACAATCAAGCGCTTTCCAGAATTCAAAGCTTTACGGCCAACCCGGATATCTCCAACAGGATCTGTTAGGAACAATTCCTCGTCATCTGAAGATGTAAAAGAAACTTCAGACTCATCATTTTCATTACTGAGCAAAATGACATCACAGTCGTTTGAAGACCCCACGCGAAAAGTACCTTTGCCCAATGGTACAGAAACGCCGCGCAATTCTCCGTTCAAAACGAAAAGCCGTTCAGCGCTGCTCTCTAATTGGCTATCGCTGTACGCCATAAAAATTAGTCCCCAAATATGAGAGAGCGAACGTACGATTTTATTCGCACGCCCGCCCATCTCGAGGTTGGTATATTGCCTACCGAATTAATCGGCAGACAAAAGGAGATCGATTAGTTCGACAGACGTGTACGTGCGGCGTCAAGTGCTGAACCGCCTTCCATACGACGTGCTGTTACGTCTGCTGCGATAGCGATAGCGCGGTCAAATGCCGCCTCCATAGCTGCAATAGCCGCATCCGAACCATTTTCTCCAGACACACCGGTTTGGCCGGTCTGCGCTGCTGGTGCATTAATAGCTTGTGACATCTCTCTACTTCCTCTGCTCAAGTCGCCAAAGTTGGGGCAAAAGCGCTAAACCTGAGTCATACGCCTTCGCAACATGATCGCGATTGTTGAAGTCCGTGGCGTGACATACTTCATCACGCTTAGCCTCAAACTCTCGCCTAAGTCGTTTCAGTTCTACTCCGTTGCGATCATCCCGAAGCACTGAGGCAATGTCTTGGTTGCCCATAGTCGCTCCCACTTCGTGCTTAATCATTAACGTCGTGGGTATATCATGGTGAAACAGTTTACGTTTGTCAAAGCCGAAAAGTGCCAAATGTTGTATCGTTTCATAACTATCTGTGATCAAAACATTACAAATAGAGGTATACTGCGTATATTCAGGTACGATTCATGATCTTGGCAACACCCCGGAAAGAACTTTCGGGAATAAAAGAATCCATCTTCGCTCGCTTAAGAAGGTCCTGCGCTAGAGTCGGTTCATTTTCCACTTGTACTCGCGAATCAATCGCATTTTGAATCAGTGCAAAAGCACGCTGTCCTGTAGCCTTAGCCACAACGACTGGAGCCGCAGTTTCCCCAGGAACATATCTCAAACCAATTGCTATGTCGTTTTTAGAATAAATAACCATCGTCGGCATACGACTCTTGAGTGACTTAGATGCGTTACCGCTATCGCCTTTCGCAGCCGCTTGTTGAAGGTCTTTTCTTGCACTACGAATATGCGGGTCACCGAAAGTTTCTTTCATCTCACGTTTATTTTCGCTGTGAGTCATCCGCATATCGCGAGTGAACAGCCACTTCTGAATAATAACGTCAACAAGTGCTCCGAATAAGAATAACAACAAAGCCAAAACGACAAGAGGCCCTGCAACGGCGACCAGAGCTTCACCAGCACACCCCGATCCACAATAAGGAATCCTCAGGATCGCACCCATTCCATACCAAGCGGATATTCCAAGAGCCCCCATCAAAAGGACGCTCTTTGTTATCGCCTTCAAAAACTCGATGAAATTTCGAGCACTGAAGATTTTTTTGAACCCCTTCGCCGGATGAATCCTGTTGAGATCAAACTTTAATGGTTCAAACGAAAAAATGACGCCTTTATTGGAGATAACCGCGCCGAGAACCGTAGCCAAAAACCCTATAAAATAGAGAGGAAGAACAATATCCGCAGACGCATCAGCCGTTTCGCGTATAGCCGCCTCCCATCCTGACGGTCCGGTGCGCGCGGCAGCGCGACCAGCCACATCAAACATACGCGCAAATTGTTCCTCAATGTTTGGCCACGCGAGAATCAAATAAAGCGTAAGAAAAGTCATAGATGCAGCCGCGACCGAGTCCGAACTGGTTGCAATCTGGCCTTTCTTACGAGCTTCCGTCAGTTTTCTCTGAGACGGCGGAAGTGATTTTTCTTCGGAGCTGTCATCACCACTCATCGCGAAACCATCCTTGCCATGATGCTTATTAAGCCTTCTATATCGAGCACATCTTCAGCGTAATATGCAATTAACATGTACAGATATGGAGGCATAATAAACAAGAATATTAGGTTCTTAGCAGAAAGAGCCGTATCAAATACATTGACCTGTTGTGCGAACCTGCTTGCATACGCGAGCGCCATCTCCGCCAAAAACATCGCAATCATGATCGGAGCACCCAACGCCAAAGCGAGCTTAAAAATCTTCGTCAGCAACTCAACGAAGATCGGGTACAACGACTCGCTTATCTCCGGAAAGATTTCGAACATCGGCCAAATTTCAAAGCTTTGATAAATAGCGTCAACAGCAATCCGGAGTCCTCCCATCACGATAAAAATTGCAGACAATGCAAGTGAAAATACTGCACCTGTCACCAAAGGTTCTGACATTTGGTCTGGACTGACGACCGTTGCCGATGAGGTTCCACGAAAGACGTCTACATATGTTCCCGCAGTTTCGGCCGCCCAGAATGGAGCACCGAGAACAATAGCTATGATTGCGCCAACCAAAAATTCTTTTGTGACAAGCGTTACAATGTACTCAGCTTCCAATGTCGTATTGGCAGCGAGCAAATCAACATAGACCAACTCAAACAGTGGAAAGCCGATAACGAACGCGACGACCGTCCGTATCATGCCAACAAGACCCATCCAGCTAAAAACTGGAAAAATAATAATAAAGCCAAGTGGCCGAGCGATGATCAATGCCGCCGCTTGTAGCAGCGGCAACATGACCTCGATCATATTTGTAAAGGCTTCATCCAAAACAGCTACCGCGAGGCTGTCGGAAACACGCGGAACGCTTCGTCAGCGAGAACAAAAATCGGGCTTGCGAGCGCGCTGCCAAACAAAAGAAATATGGCCGATACCGCCAAAATCTTCAGCGTCAACGGCAAGCTCTGATCCTGAATTTGTGTGACACCCTGAAATAGAGCAACCACAAAACCAACCGCAGCCGCGATAATCAACGGCGGGGCAGCGCTCTTTGCCGCAGCAAGTGTTGTGAGAACCATGAAACGCGCTAAAAATTCTTCGTTCATCTACACCCCCAGCCGCATTCATATAAGGTCGGCAATCTAGATGACGCCCTATACATAACTCAGAACCAATCCTTGAACGAGCCGCGACCAACCATCCACGGCAACAAACAAAAACAACTTGAAGGGAACCGCGATCATGGTTGGCGAAACCATCATCATTCCAAGCGACATAAGAACGGCAGAGACAACCAGATCAATCGCCAAGAACGGTAAATAGAGCAAAAATCCGATTTCAAAAGCGCGCGTCAGTTCGGAAACCAAAAAAGCGGGAACAAGAACTGGCAAGGAGTCTGATGTCACTGTAGATGCTTGTTCTTCACCCCATAACTTCCCAGTCGCTTCAAAGAAAAACATCCTATCTGCAGCACGCGCATGCTTGACGAGAAATTCACGGATCGGTTCCGCACCACGTTCAAAAGCTAAAACCCAATCATCCACCGTCTCATAACGTAGCTCGGGATCTGCCGCCAATGCCTGTAATTCTCCGGCGAGTGGCGCAGCAATATAAACGGTAAGCACCAGTGCAATTCCGTACAAAACCATATTCGGCGGCGTTTGTTGAACACCCAAAGCATTCCGCACGATCAAGAGAACCACTGTTATCTTCGCAAAAGCAGTCACCCCCACTGCCACGAACGGCAAAAAGCCGAGCATCATGACAACGACGATAAGCGATAGAATATTGGAGCTTAACTCAGGCATGACTGTTAAGCCGTGTAACCCTGACACCAAGCTGGTCGCCAATAAGAACCATTTCTCCTGCGCCTATACGACGGCCATTCGCTAAAATATCAACAACGGATGAAACGGGCTTTTCCAAACTGATCGGGGAGCCAACCGCCATTTCGCGTAACTCATCCAACGAAACTTCCCGCCGACCAACCTCAAAAACCAAACGAACAGGTAACGTCGAAACCGTGGCTTCATCAATGGCGGCTGCGCTGCCTTCCGTTTCAAAGTCATTTTCTGCCATCTGGAACTCTCCCAGTAAAAAAGGATTATGCACCGTAAAAGGTGCGCCGATTGTCACTTCTCCGGTTTCGGTAATTTGACCAACCGTTGTAAGATGTTCTCCGGCAACTAAAACAATACCGCTGTTTGGAGCCACGCGATCAAAGAGCAAAGCATCACCGGCAGCGAGGCTTCTGAGGCCCGCACGTGAAATACTGCTCGTGGCGACACGTGCAGCAAATAGAAATGTTGGAGAGGTCAGCATCCTTTCTTGCATCGGACGAAATTCCCATGCGGATGCGAGCAACCCGAGCACCCTTGCAGATGCATATATCTTAGCTGGATATGGTTGCGGTGAGCCGTTTACTGTCAGGTTTAAATCTAAATTCACCAGAGAACCATGATCACGGCATTTCTCGATGCCTTCGATCATACATTCTACACCGAGCATCGCTTCGAGAGCTTCAACTTCAGCAATCGCATGAGACTCAATAAGCGCGGCAAGCAATTCAGTATCAAGATCTGCGATCCGAATTCGAGGCTCTACTTGATAAATGAGCGTTTCGAGTGCGGTCCAAGCTGTCCGCAGATGAGCGGTTTCACCATCAATGCGGACATCAAGTTCGATCAACGTCCCTGTTTCCGCCCATGCTTCATCATCTGAAGTCGGTAAAAATGATAAGAACCAGCCCGGAAGTATTGGTGCAGGTTCACGCGGAATTGCTAATCTTCTTGCACGCATTGCAACCCGCTCTGAAATCTTTTCAGGCACGAACTTGGTTACAACGGAATCGGTATCCTCATGCGTGGGCGTCGTCATAAGCATATTTGTCCCCTACCCTGCATCACGATAAGCACGCGCAATTGACAACTCATCGGCATCCATTTCTTCGCGCCTTTCCTGATCGCGCTTTTCAGCAGAGACCTTCTTGTCATAAAGCTCACGTAAATTGTCTGCAGCACGCGACGCAGCAGCCCACTCTGTTCGCCTTTCCGCTACATGCTGGTTGGCAACAGCAAAAGCGTGCTCAGCTTTTTCAATCACAACCACTATTCCCTCACGCTCTAACACCAGATCAGCATGAAATGTTCGTGTTGAGTGAAGCGTGTCTGGTGACAATCCCGTGCTCGTTCGTAAAAAGAATGCTTCGATCCGTTGCTCATAAGACGTATCGAAGTTTTCAAGTTGCCATTGCGCTTGATTGAGAGCGTTCATCGCCTCAGCTTCGACCGCCCGCGCTTGATTGAATAAACGTTCGGCCTTGTCGGCTCTCAGTACACGGATTTTTAGTGCTTGCTTAATCTGAGAAGGTGTCAATGGCCATCCCCCCTAAGCTGCCAGGTGCGCGAGCTCTGCGCGTACGGTGTCCCAATCTAACGGTGCATCGAGCGAGCGGTACAAAAATCCTTGAATCGCATCTCGCTTGGCAATTGCTTCATCCGCCAATGGATCTGATCCATGCGCATACTCTCCCATGCGCAATAGCAATTCGATCTCATCGTATCGTGCTAACATTGCTCGCACGCGATCCGCATTAGCTGAATGCTGCGCTTCAGCAACACGCGCCATCACCCGACTTCGACTCGCGAGTGCGTCGATGGCTGGAAAGTGACCAGCCTCGGCTAAGGAACGAGATAACACGATGTGGCCATCCAACAGCGATCGCGCTTCTTCCGCAACCGGATCACCGACCCCGTCATCTTCGACTAATATCGTATAAAACGCCGTTATTGATCCACCAGTTGATGAATTACCCGCACGTTCGATCAATCGTGGCATCATAGCAAAAACTGAAGGAGGGAACGCACGCCTTGCCGGAGGTTCGCCAGCCGCCAAACCGATCTCGCGTTGCGCTCGAGCCAGTCGGGTGAGGCTGTCCATCAGCAACACGACTTTGAGACCTTGGTCCCTGAAATGCTCTGCAATAGCCGTCGCAAGAAACGGAGCTTTAAGACGTTCCATCGCCGGTCGGTCAGAGGTGGCCGCAACAACAACCGAGCGCGCTAACCCATCAGGACCTAAAGCATCCTCAACAAACTCGGAGACCTCGCGGCCACGTTCACCTACCATCGCAATCACAGCAACATCCGCCGAGGATGCCTTTGCGATTGCAGACATTAGCGTCGATTTGCCCACACCAGGTTGACCGAATAAGCCAACACGTTGCCCTTCGCCTGTGGTCATTAAGGCATCAATCGCTGGAATGCCGAGCGGCATCGGATTGGCAATAGCGGCCCGTGATAGTGGGTCCGGTGGTGCGCAATCTACATTGCGCCATCCTTCAAAATGCAAATCGCCAAGCTGTGCTCTATCAAGCGGGCGACCAAGGCCGTCAATGATGCGCCCCAGTAAACCATGCCCTACCGGGGCACGAAGCGGCGCACCGGTTGGTGTCACGGGTGTTTGCGAAGCCAAGCCATCCATTTCACCCAACATGCTTAACAATGCGGCATCGTCGCGAAATCCTACGACTTCGCCATACCGTATTGTACCACTATCGGTTCGCCGTCCTAGAGAGCAAACTTCGCCCAGCCGTGCGCCAGCGAGAGATACTTCTACCATCGTTCCTGAAACGCGTGTTACGCGGCCAATCACCGGACGGAGCGGAGCCATTCCCACGGCTTGATTCACACGCATCAATGATGCGGAGAATCCTTTAGAGGCATGGACTTCTTCAGCCGAAATCATCTGCTTTGTCCAGTCAATGCAGCCCGGATTCCGTCATCAAGCGCCGCAAGTTGTGCGTCAATATCGAGTTCAATGTCACCATAAGGAGTGCGAAGAATCGCCGACCTTTCAGGGCATGTTGGATCACCCGTAACGCTGACTGTACCTTGATCAACAGGAAACTGCTGAAGGTGTTCTTGAACCCGTGGCAACATCACAGGCGCAACGATCAACGTCACCCCACGCGATAAATCCACCTCTTCCAAGGCGCGCCGAACAGCTGCGGTGATTAGTTTTTCTACAGGAATTGGATTAAGAACCCGCCGCAATGCGTTCGAAACGATTTCGCATATTCTTGGTTCAAGGGAATCTAAATCACGCGCAACGCGCGCTGCAGACTCGGTCAGATAAGCCGAAGATTGTTGCATACCCTCAGCCAAAGCATTCGACCGGATCACTTCAGCTTCTGCATGAGCATTTGCTATGATTGCTGAGGCCTGCTGCTGTGCTGAGTCGACGTCTGCACGCGCTCGCGATAGGACTTCAAAATCTGTGCCTTTGAGAATTTTTGCAGAATCGGCATTTGGCGGAGCATCGTTGAACAGCGCACCATCATCCATCACGCGTCCCCTTGTTCAAAGGTCTCATCAATCCCGATTTTCAACAATTCATCTATCTCAAGATCAACTGCCAAACGCCGAAAGCCCCGCTCTTCGGCAGTGCCCGGCACCACTCCCATAATAAATCTCGAAACACGTGCCGGCGTCAGTACACGCAAGCGTCGTGCCGAAATCGTATCCCGCGTCGCAAGCCAGCACCCCCAACAAAGAGCACCCTCTTTGCGAATACGCTCGGCAAGCACCCGAATATCTTTCATTTCATGGTCTGACTTGTCATTAGTCACGGCGAAATCAAAGTTGTGTTGCCGTCCACGCAACGCGACCGACCGAGTCGAGATACCCAAATCGAGATCGAGGTCTTCTCTGTCTTCTCGCCGAACAAGGCGAATGACCTCTTGCCAAAGAACATGCGTTCCCGCCATCGCGGCTATCAAGGCAACCGTTTCGCTTCCACCACGCACAATCGAAACTTCGCGCGAATCAGCATTTTCGACAAACAACCCTTCTGGAATAATGCCACGCGCGTATCGCATCGCCAAACGCCCCGAAAAACGGGGATTCGATAAATGTTCGCGCTCTGAAGAGCCTACTTTCGCAAAAATGCTTTCGGTGTCCAGCCCAACCACTTGATCAACAATCTCACGCATGAAGTCGCAACGCTGCGTCATCGATTCCCGGCGATTGGATGCGTCAGTCACTGTTTCGCTCGATGGTGGAAGGAGCATTATCCAGAGCTTTCGGACGCCGGCGCATGCTATTGAACAAGGCCTGCCCGACTAGCAACAAGACAATTAAACCTCCACCCAATATAGCGGCCATTGCTGGACTGATGGCGTTACCATCGAATCGCGCAGGCGTCACAGTTTGCGGAACGCGCGGACTTGGATCTGCAAAATCAGACAAGGGTTGTTGGGCATCCTGATTCGAATTGAACGCTGACCCATCTGACGTTGAAAAGAGCGCAATCGACACTCTCTCATATTCAAGTCCATCGACTGCATTAGCGACCAATACTTTGATTCGCGGCACGACCCCAGCTGAGGCAAAGTTATCCCGATGGTGAATCGCAACAGATGCAGAAGACTCTGTATCGCGGCGAGCCAAGGGATCATTACTCGGCGTAGCCAAGTGAACACGGGCACTTACAACGCCTTCGATCTCAGAAACAGTGCGCGACAATTCCTGCGCTAATGCATAGTTGAGCCGGGCACGTTCTTCAGATGGCGATGCAATCAGACGATCATCGCTCAGAACATCCGTCATAGATGCGAAGTCCGGTTTTGGAAGTCCGCTACGGTCAATCAGTGTCACCGCCTCGGCGAAATCATCTTCATCAACCGTAACTGCAAACATACCGTCTTTTTGGGTTTCACGTTTGGCATCTACACCCGCCAGAATCAGCAATGCCGTCATTTCATTCGCATCGCGTTGTGACAGTTTGTCATAAACTTCAACACGACATGCCGACAGAGCGAAAACAGCCGCGACTGCGAGCCCTAGCTTCCGAAATTTCAACACGTTACTGACCTCGCATCAGCGAAGAAGCAGATGTCGAAATTTGCGATCCAGTTTTCACGATCAACTGCGTTTCAATCGCATAGTCAAAGGTTCTGGTCATTGCACTGATTGCATTGCTGGATTCTGGCGTTGCTGACGCAGACGAACTGCCCTGGCTTGCAAACGATTGCGACGCAGGACCAGAAAGCAACTCAGCTTTTGCAATATCAACCGGATTAGCTGGGCCGGCATGGACTCCGGTCATAGCCTGCGAGCGCTCTGCACGGCTTGCTTCAAGATCTTTCAGCTTCGAAACGACACCTGAACCTACACGATCCAGTGGACCCACGGTGTCAGTGCTAGGAGCAAATTTAACAGCGATTTGCTCATTACCAGCACGCGTCGCAACCTGAGCTAAACTTGCAGGATTGACAGATGCAGCAGAAGGATTCAGTCCAATTGGGGTGATAGTCACAATGCTTCCTCACGTGTACGGTGTAAAAGATACCGAGACATACTTAAGCAGCGAGCGGAACTACCGTCGCTGCAGAACTAACAACAATATCACGAAGAAAGTATATGTTACCTGGTCCCCCGCCTCCGGCTCCTCCGGCGGCGACTCCGGATCGACAGAGCGGCTTGAGTGTCGCATGTACGCCAGAGGCGCACGGATGCGGGGGGAAAACGTTGTCAGCAGCGGAAGAGAACGAAACGCTAAAGAGCGCTTTCATTACTCCGGACTGCTTCATTCGACGCACGAGCAACGCAACGAAAGCCGCGCGCAGTGCAGTATGCACTCGCGATATTGGCTTTTTCGTTGTCAGCGACTCGTTCACGTCAAATCTCTCCTTGAAACTACAAAACTACGATCAATCGACCGCGGATTCGTCTTTCATTACTGATTGAAGGATATCACCACCGAGAAATTGCAAAAGCAAAGCCGATGTATTGGAAATACCTTCGGCAAAGACAGCATCAAAACTGGCACTATCCGCTTGGGAAGGGCCAGTAGCGCCAGTTGTACCGCCTACTGCGTTCAGTCCATTCATCGTTCAAACTCCAATTACATCACCTGCGTCGCCTGCAAGCAATTATTCAACAATAAGAAGCTACCAAGCGTCTAGCCCCGCAATCAGGGCCTCTCAAAAGTTCTTTGCGAAGTATCTTCGCCTCAGCAGCTCGTCCGAATCCCATCAGGAAAACACACAAAACTGCTTTCGCTTCACTCACGCATCGTTGTCTCTCGACAATTGCAGACCGAAGCCGTGCAAATGCTGCCCGATCTTTACCTTGCGCAACCTCAATCATAGCCAGCCCAATCGGTCCGGCTGCGTTATCTTTTTGCTCAAGGTCAAGCAGCTCAAAAATCGGTCTGGCAGATTCGCCCTGCTCGCGAGCTAAGGCAAGAACACCAACTTCAGTCAGACACCGCAAATCTTCAGCTGAGATACGGGGCATGCTCATCACAACACCCGCATCACCCATTGGCATTTCATCGAATGATGCCGTAAAATCAAAGGCGTGGAACATAATTCTAGCCTCCCCAAACGCCGTTGCGGACAAGACTGGGTCTTCGTTGGCGCTTCAGAAGCTGCTCACGCTGCCATGCACGAAGTTGATCTTGTTCGAGTTTAAGGCGTTCAAGTTCAGCTTGACGCTCCAAGCGATCAAGCTCAAGTTTCTGCTCGAAAGCGAGGCGTTTAAGCTCTAAGTTTTCCCGTCTAATGCGTTCTTCTTCAACCTTTGTATCTGCCTGACGCTGAATCAGAGCGCCTAAAACGACTTCAACAACGGCGATATAGTCGGGAGGCCCAACCACCATTCCAAACTCACCATCCACGGCTGTCATTTGGAATCGGTCGTTATAAACGTCCAGAGATTCTAGTGCCCCGGTCAACTTATCAAGCGTAATGCCATTTAAATCGATGATTCTCGTTATCTGCTCGCTTTGAGATGTGACACGAATGCGTCCACCATCGAATCGCCAGTCAAGCGCCCGAAACTTAGCAATCCCGTCTAACAACTCATCAGCAGTAGCCTGATCAAACGAAGCACTTACACGCCCATCGACAGCTTCAGAGAGAAGGATTGGAACACCAATCGCGACCGAGATCTCTTTAAATACATCTCTTACATTTTGATCGCGGATTGAGACGTCGAAACGTTCTTCAGACACAGCTTCACCACTATGCGCAGCTGTGCTGAGCATGGTCGCAAGAGCAAGGGTGCTGACAACAAAACGAAACATGACGTACCAAATAGTTAAAACGATCCGTCCCGAACTGAACCACTTTATGTTAGCGAAGTAAAGAGGAACAGTATCACAATTATGAAAATCAAATAACGCACAATCGTTGGGTTTACTAAGCCTGTCACAATTCTCGTAATTAAATATCCCATAACTTTTTATAATATTTATTGTTGAAACTGTTTCATTTTGATGCGACGCTAACGGCACTATGTCGTGCGATCCGAGAAGGCGACGTCTCGTTTTAGCACCGTAGATCATTCAATGGATGCAGGGGAAAGCACCATGATTAACAACGTAAGCGGTCAAAACGCCGCTAATAGAACAGGATCTTCGGATTCGAATTTCAGCAATTTGTTCGACTCCGGCGGCTCGCAGTCCAGACCACCAGCGGGCGGATCGCAAGGCGCACAAAGCTCTATATTTGTTTCAGCTGACACCAACGGCGACGGTAAAGTCAGTAATGATGAACTTCGCACAGCACTCCGCCCAGATGCGGATCTCAACGGTGACGGTAAGGTTACCGTCCACGAATTAGCTACGGTAGACCGTGGTGAAGCCGGTGCTGACGGTTCTGATGGCCGAGACGGTGCTGATGGCGCAACGGGCGCCACCGGTGCAACGGGTGCTAAAGGCGCGACTGGTGCAACGGGCGCGACCGGTGCAACGGGTGCTAAAGGTGCAACTGGCGCTACTGGTGCAACGGGCGCGACCGGTGCAACGGGTGCTAAAGGCGCGACTGGTGCAACGGGCGCCACCGGTGCAACGGGTGCTAAAGGCGCGACTGGTGCAACGGGCGCTACTGGTGCAACGGGCGCTAAAGGCGCAACGGGTGCTCAAGGCGCAACGGGTGCTAAAGGCGCTACCGGTGCAACAGGCGCTCAGGGTGCTCAAGGTATCCAGGGTGAAACCGGCGCTACCGGTGCTAAAGGCGCAACGGGTGCTACCGGCGCTCAAGGTGCAACGGGTGCTAAAGGCGCTACCGGTGCAACGGGCGCACAAGGTGCTCAAGGTATCCAAGGTGAAACCGGCGCTACCGGTGCTAAAGGCGCAACGGGTGCTACTGGCGCAACGGGTGCTACCGGCGCAACTGGCGCACAAGGTGCTCAAGGTATCCAAGGTGAAACCGGCGCTACCGGTGCTAAAGGTGCAACGGGTGCTACCGGCGCAACTGGCGCACAAGGTGCTCAAGGTATCCAAGGTGAAACCGGC
>CALKBI010000017.1 GCA_937990185.1 uncultured Neomegalonema sp.
TGTTGGCCTCTCAATGCCGTTCAGTTTTGCCGTAGCGGCACTGATCGAAGGGCGCGTAGACGCGGGATGGGCGCGCTGGGTGCGTCCTTGGGCATTGGCCGCATGGTCCGCTCTTACAATCGGAATCGCGCTCGGCAGCTATTGGGCGTATTACGAACTCGGCTGGGGAGGCTGGTGGTTCTGGGACCCCGTTGAGAACGCCAGCTTTATGCCGTGGCTGGTCGCAACCGCCCTGCTCCACTCTGTTATCGTCGTTGAAAAACGCGGAACATTGCAAAGCTGGACGATCCTCCTTGCGATTATTGGGTTCTCGTTATCCCTTGTCGGGACGTTTATCGTCCGCTCGGGTATCATTACCAGTGTTCACGCCTTCGCAAACGATCCTGAGCGCGGGGTGTTCATCTTAGCGATGCTTGGCGTAGCCGTGGGTGGTTCTCTAATCCTATACACATGGCGAGCACCTCAATTACGCAGCGATGCCGTCTTCTCGACCATGAGCCGTGAAAGCGCGCTGGTTCTCAACAACCTGCTTATGAGCGTCTCCTGCGCTGTTGTTTTCATCGGGACGCTGTACCCGTTGATGGTGGAGCTTGCGACGAACGGTGAAAGCAAGATCAGTGTGGGCGCTCCCTTCTTTGATCTCGCCTTTGCACCGCTCATGGTATTGGTCCTGCTGGTCATGCCAATCGGTACAGCGCTTCCATGGAAGCGAGGGGATCTTCCAAAAGCGATGACCCGGATTTGGCCTGCCGTTTTGCTCGCCTTCTGCGTTGGCACTGTGTTCGCGATGTTGCGTTGGGGCGGACCAATCCTCGCGCCGTTTGCAATCATGTTGGCGTTTTGGGCAATCTTCGGCGTGTTGGCTGACTTGGGAGAGCGGGTAAAACTAGGCCGCGCACCAATCAGCGAAAGTCTGCGCCGTCTGGCTAACCTACCGCGCTCTGTTTGGGGACAAGCCGTCGCGCATATCGGTTTTGGAGCTACGGCCTTTGGCGTAGCCGCAATCACCGCATGGGCGTCGGAAGACATCCGCACGGCCAATGCAGGCGACATCATACCGCTCTCGACTTACGAAATCCGCTTTGACGGTGTGACCATTGAGAACGGTCCAAACTTCCGCTCGGATATAGGTCGCTTCACCATTTTTGAGGATGGCGAAGAAGTCGGTAGAACCTCTTCCGAGACGAGGTTTTATCCGGTGCAAAATGCTTACACGACAGAGGCAGGCATCCGTGCAAGCCTTGTCGAAGATGTTTATGTCTCCCTCGGCGACAAACAAAGCGACGGATCTTGGGCTATTCGCAGTTACGTGAAGCCTTATGCAAACTGGATATGGCTTGGGGCACTGATCATGACACTCGGCGGTTTGTTGAGCCTTAGTGACCGCCGGCATCGCGTCGGCGCACCAACACGGGCAAAGCGGCAAAAAGTGGTGGCGGCAGAATGAGGATAATACTCGCCTTCATCGCCCTGCTGATGGCCTTTCCCGCACAAGCGGTAGAACCGGATGAAATCCTCTCCGATCCGGTTCTAGAATCCCGTGCGCGGGAGCTTTCGAAAGGACTACGCTGTCTCGTTTGCCGCAATCAAAGCATTGACGATTCCGATGCGAGTCTCGCCAAAGACCTGCGCGTCGTTGTCAGAGAGCGCCTCGTTGCTGGGGACAGCGATGAAGATGTCATTGAGTTCGTGGTTGATCGCTACGGCGAATACGTCCTCCTGAAACCTCGGTTCAGCATTGGCAACGCAGCGCTCTATCTCGGGGGGCCGCTCTTGCTGCTCATTGGCGGTTTTGCCTTCTGGCGGATGACCCGCCAGTCAGAAGTCGCGCATCAAAAAGTAACCGCTGCTGGTGTTACTCCGCTCAGCGATGATGAGCGCCGCAAGCTCGATGCCCTGATCGGGAAATCCGACTAATGCTGCGCGCAGTCAGCGTCATTTCGTTGATGACGCTCGCCGCCGTTACAGATCGCGATGGAGAACTGGAAGCGCCCATCGTTCTCAACAAAGGCGACGTTATTTGTGTCGGATATGACCGCGAGTCAAACACCTGCATTGTAAAGCAACTCGTCGGCACTGCGGCGGATGACAAAATTACCATGCTCGAAGAGATGCAGATTACGAATTTTGGACCACCGCTGAAAATCACGACTCTCTCGACAAGCAAGCGGCAGAATTCCCGATATTGCCTGTCGGAAAACAGCATCCGCGCCGTCGTCGTACCAGAGATTCATCATGCTGCGGCATTGCTGACAACGGCAACGATTCAAGGGCTAAATCGCTACGCTCAATCATCCTATTGCGTTGAACATCGCGTGTGTAACGACGAGCATGTCGCCATTGCTTATGCGGGCAAAAACCGCTTTCCAGAAGAAGATATGGTCTACACGCTGTTTCCTGAAAACGACCCTGCGCTTAATACGCTGAGCCTACGCGACATGGAAATAGAACAGCTTGACCAGATCAAAGGCTTCGCCCCGGTATCCTGCCTCCCTGCCGAATAAAAAAAGGCCCGATCAAATCAATGACCGGGCCATAAGTCCGCTTTCGCGGGGGAGGAAACTTGTTCGTCAGGCTGCGAGCGCGTCCTTCGTCGGTACGTAATCGTACCCGAGATCACGCGCCACTGCTTCGTATGTCACCTTACCGTTCCATACATTCAGCCCGTTAGCGAGATGCGCGTCATTGGACAAGGCCGCTTTCCAGCCGTTATCAGCCAACGCCAACGCATGAGGCAAAGTAACGTTGTTCAATGCGTAGGTAGAGGTGCGTGCGACACCGCCCGGCATGTTTGCGACACAGTAATGGACGATATCATCAACCAAGTAAGTTGGCTCAGCATGGGTTGTTGCCTTGGAAGTTTCAAAACAACCGCCTTGGTCAATCGCAACATCCACGAGAACCGAACCCTTTTTCATCGTGCCGAGCATCGCCCGTGAAACGAGTTTCGGCGCCGCCGCACCGGGGATCAAAACAGCACCGATTACGAGATCCGCTTCAGCAACACTCTCTTCGAGATTTGCTTTATTGGAAAAACGAGTTTTCGCAGCTGCTTCGAAATGGGTCGACAGTTTTTCGAGGACTTCCGGACTCCGGTCGAGGATCGTCACATCAGCACCGAGTCCTACAGCCATCTGAGCGGCATTGAACCCAACCACACCGCCACCAATGATGGCAACTTTGCCCGGCATAACACCCGGTACACCGCCGAGCAGGACACCGCGACCCCCTTGAGCTTTTTCAAGGCAATGCGCACCAGCTTGGATAGACATCCGACCGGCAACCTGACTCATCGGCTTGAGCAAAGGCAATCCACCACTGCGGTCTGTCACGGTTTCATAAGCAATGCATACAGCGCCAGAATCCACCAAATCTTTAGTTTGTTCAGGGTCGGGTGCAAGGTGCAGGTAAGTATAGAGAATTTGCCCTTCACGCAGCATCTTGCGTTCGCCCGCTTGAGGTTCCTTGACCTTTACGATCATATCCGCGCGCTCGAAGATTTCTGCCGCATCTGACACCATTTCAGCACCAGCAGCGATATAGTCTTCATCCGTAGACCCAATGCCATTACCGGCATTATTCTCGACCACGACTTTATGGCCGTGATGAACCGTTTCAGCGACACTCTCAGGCGTCATACCAACGCGGTATTCGTGATTTTTGATTTCCTTAGGGATACCGATCAGCATCGCGCGAATCCTCAGATGAATATATGATGGCTACCCATACCCCCGACTGGAGCAGCATTTCTTCCGATATAATGCTATGAAAGTTACAGATAATTGATATTTTTCCGGCATTGAGCCAATTTTACCGGAAAATTTCCTATGGATTCGATTGATGCAAAGATTCTTACCGTTCTGCAAAGTGATGGCCGCGCTTCCGCCGCTGACCTGAGCGCGATTGTTAATTTATCTCTTTCAGCGGTGCATCGCAGGATCAAACTTCTGGAGGAGTCGGGTGCGATCAAAGGATACGCCGCAATCCTTGATGCAAAAGCCATTGGCTACAGTCACGATTTTTTCGTTGAAATAGCTCTGCAATCGCAAAGCGCCGAAACGATGGAAGCCTTTGAGGAGGCCGTCAGGCAGTCTCCCCATATCGTCGAATGTCATCTGCTGACCGGCGCGTTTGATTACCTCATCCGCATCGCCACACGCGGACCTGAAGATTATGAGCGTGTTCACCGCCACGCACTCTCGGCGCTTCCCGGTGTTATGAGAATGCAATCTAGTTTGGTGCTGAAAACTGTACGACCTTGGGAGGGCTATAGCGTCACCACTTAGAGCACTTTGGGTTTACCTTGATCCAAAAGAGTCTTGAAAGGCGTGTGCTCTTGAGACGGTTTTCGATTCAAGATTACCGCAAAGTATTTTAATCAGCGATAAGCCAATCCAGCATCGCATCGACCAAACGGCCTTCACTGGCAACATCGAAAGCTACGAACATTGGATTTGAGTTTGTTTCGAGGAAAACAAGCTCATCACTACCAGCGCGCGTTTTGAAATCGGCGGCGGTATAGGTCAGCCCAAATCGATCCGTCAGCTCACGCAACCCATTCAACAAATGCTCTGGTGGCTCGACTTCGGAAACTTTCGCATCTCCTCCAACGGTTCGATAGTCCAATGCGTCGGCGTCTATTTGATAAGCAAAAAATGACTCGCCCACACGAAAGATTCTAATTTCCGGCGGCACGAGCTTATCTTGAAAAATATAAGGGCGCGGCAGATAAGGTTCACTGACGCGGCCCAAAGCATCTGCCTCCAACTCGCGGCACATGTCACCGCCCCCGACAGGCTTATAAACGACCGGACCTCGCGCTAACGCAGTATCAGCGACCGCGACTGAAGAATGCAAAACAGTATCAGGCACAGCAAGCCCCGCCTCGCGCGCCCAAACCAGCGCTAGAGGTTTATTCACTGCATCTTTCATAGCAAAGCCACGGTTGAAGAGACGAATGTCGGGATGAGACCACAGCCATCCGTCAATCATGATCTTCCAACTGCGCGCATCATCGCGGTCAATCTGCTTATTCGTTTGAAGAAAACGGAACACGTCTTGGCGGACAAAAGCACCCTTCGGCTTAATGGCGGTCCCATCTATCGATAGCAATCCCGACGCAACATCCCATTCCAATAAAAGCTGCCCACCTTCACGGTGAAGTAGTGTCGTAACCGGCAGGTCACGCGCCTCTGCACGATCTATCATGCGTTTGAGTTGCGGGTCTGCGTCTCCTCCTGCGATCAGCAACATCAGAGATACACTCCTGCAACAAAGGTAAGAGAATTGGTTGATGAAAACCGGTAGATCATCACTTCTGAAAGCGCATATCCATGCGGGATCACCGGCATGGCACTCTAACCTTCTTCACCAATCGCAAGTGTCGTAGCTGATCCTGTTTCCGGCGGAATATAAATCCGCTCATATTCACCGGCAACTTCACCAATCGGAGGTGGAGCCAAAGGATCGAACGATGTCTGCCCTGCACTTGCATTCGGCTGAATGGGAATTAGGCCAGTTCCATCTTCTTCGCCAATGGCTTTAGTCGTAACAAAAACACTTTGAGGCTGTTGCAAAGTATTCACTTCTTGGGGCGGTTGCACCGTCTCTACACGAGGAGGTTGGACGGTATTTACTGGAGGAATGACAGCAGGCTGCGGCGCAGCAACGGGCCTTTGCACACGGTCGACATCAGAAACCGCTCGGGGAGAACATCCACTTACTACACTCAATCCAACAAGTGCGGTTACAGACGCAGCCATTCGGCTGCGATTTGATGGAGTGCCTGACTGCATGGGATTTTCCCTTTTTTGTTGCCTCAAGACAGAGATACCTGTCGATGACGCCAAAGGAAGGCAGCATCAAGGCATTTGAGCACCTTCGCGATTTAGAACAATGCTGTAAATGCTGGTTGTCGCTGTGATAAACAGCTTATGTTTTGCCCGACCGCCAAAACAAACATTAGATACTAATTCCGGCACAAAGATTTTCCCCATCAAAACACCATGGGGACTAATGCAATGCACACCATCGGCGGCAGAGCTCCAAATATTGCCCTCATTATCGCACCGAAACCCGTCAGAATGTCCGGGTGATACCGTGTAAAAATCCCGACCACCGGTCAGGGTGTTATCTGATGAAACGTCAAAAACACGAATACGCTTGTTTGCATTCGGATCAAAAGCATGGCCACTTTCCGCAATATAGAGCAAACTTTCATCCGGCGAGAACGCCAACCCATTCGGACAATCAAAGTCGGTCGCGACCGCAGCAATGCCCCCCATGTTAGGATCAACGCAGTAAACTTGGCAGGAAAGCTCCTGATCGGATTTAAAGCCTTCGTAATTTGATTTGATACCATAGTGCGGATCAGTGAACCAAACCGTACCATCAGATTTCACCACAACATCATTCGGAGAATTAAACCGCTTACCTTCAAAGTGGTCCGCGATGATAGTGATCGACCCATCATATTCCGTCCTCGTCACACGGCGCGTTCCATGCTCGCAGGATATCAGCCGCCCCTGCCTGTCGCGTGTATGGCCGTTCGAATAGTTTGAAGGCTCCCGATAAACTGAAATGCCGTTACCCTCAGTCCAGCGCATAATGCGATTATTCGGAATGTCTGAGAACAGCAGACAATTCGCATCGCCAAACCACGTCGGCCCTTCAACCCAATCAAACCCCGTAGCCAATTGTTTGACCGGCGCATTCTTCAAAACGTAACTGCGAAATGCAGGATCAATAATTTCGAAAAAAGACATTCAATGCTCTTTCACTTGGGAGATTCTTTTTTAAGTCCAACGCAGCATTCGGGATGCTCATGCTTACATCAAGCGAAAGATTGCATGGAATTTGATGCAAATCCCGCATTGAATTTTACGCCCCTCTATCTGCTTTCAATTCTGATTTAACCTTTAGAAGCCTCTACTAATCTCAAGACATCTTTGGTTTTTTCAGACAACGGGGCGAGGTATCATGCCAGCATTAGCGCACAAACCTATGGACGCACCTATCCATCAAAGGCGCGCACACAAACGTTTCGATTATGAAGCGTGCTGTGAGATTCAACGCGAAACCGTCACCCAACGCGCGCAAGTTAAGAATATTTCCGAAGGAGGACTAAACCTCACGCTCTTAGAAACAGGCTCTGTTCCAATTGGAAAAGTTGTCACTCTCACCATTGGAACATTCGATCCTGTCAAAGCAGTTATCCGTTGGCAACAAGGCAACAGCTATGGCGTTCAATTCTTATCTGCGATCAAAAACAACGCTGGCCTGCATTCAGTGATCAGAAATTTAGAAGCTTGGCACGCCACATCTTAGATGAAGCTCCCAATCAGCGCTTCATGTTTGCGATGGCACTCGCAATAATATCGACACCATCAGAAATCTTCTCCGATGGGATGGAAGAATACGCGAGACGCATATAATTTTTCGGCGGCCTTTGACCGCTCAAACTCTCGGGGGCAAAAAACGGCGCGCCCGGTTCAATCAAAACGCCAAGCTCACGCAAGCGCGATCCCAAAATTGCCGTATCAATATTTTCCGGCGCGGCGATCCAAAAACTTGCACCGCCAAATTGAGGCGCACGCGCGCCGCTCAGCCCCACCCTTTCAAGGGCAGCTTGCATTGCGATACGGCGTTCTGAAAAAGCCGACCGCAATCGCCGGATCAACGCATCATGATGACCGAGTGCAAGGAAGTACGCAGCCGTGCGTTGCGTGTGTCCGGGCAAGTGCCTCAAGACCAAAGACCGCAAACCCCTTGCCTCCCGGATAACAGGATCAGGGGCCACTAAATAGCCCAGCCGCAATCCCGGAAATAAAGACTTCGAAAAGCTGCCAACATAAATAACGCGCCCCGACGGATCGAGGGACTTCAAGGCCGGTGCAGGACGTTGTAAAAAGCCCATCTCAAAATCATAATCATCTTCAACAATGACAAAATCATACTTTTCCGCCGCCTCTAATAAGGCCCGCCGCCGGGCAAGAGGCATTGTCGCCGTTGTCGGCGCGTGGTGACTTGGCGTGACGAACACGACGTCAGCATCGGCGAGGCGATCATCCACCGGCATTCCATGATCATCTACGGCTAATGTCGTGACATCCGCACCGAGCCGCAGCAACGTTTCACGTAAATCAGGGTAATTCGGGTCTTCAATGACCACTTTTGCACCGCGCGTACAAAGCATTTGAGCAATCAAAAACAGCGCATTCTGTGCACCGAGCGTAACAAGAATTTGCTCGGAACGCGCCATGACACCCCGCCGAGGCAATGACCTTGCACGAATATAATCGACCAATAACGGGTCATCCGCCGCCCCTTTATCGCCCGCCATAGCCTCAAAGTTTCGAAGTCCCAACGCCTGACGCGCGCAATCGCGCCAATCAGAATGGATAAAGAGCGATGGATCAGCTTGACCGTAAACAAATGGGAATTTGTACTCGCGCCAGTTCAAGGGCTTTTCGACCCGTAGCCCATCGGCATAGCTCATTCCGATCCGCGAACCCCAATCGACGACGCTATCGTCTTCGGATGGATCAATATGCCCGGTTGTCCCGGCAGGCGCTTGCATACCGACGAAATAACCGCTTCGGTCTCGTCCCTCGAGGTATCCGTCGGCCACAAGTGCCTGATACGCCAATGTCACTGTATTTCTGGAGACCCCAAGTTGTGCCGCCATTCCCCGTGTTGAAGGCACGGCTTCTCCGGGCATCAATCGGCGCGATAAGATAGCTGAAACCAGCATTTCTCTGACTTGCGCTTGCAAGCCAACCCCGTCGAGAGGGTTAAGATGAAATAAAGCTTCCTTCATGGGTCCAATACTTGCTCAGATGATAGATCCAATGCACAACTACAGGGCAGTATCTGGCCTCACCTATACGCTGAATTGGCGCTAAACGGAAATGGCAGATTCGTCTAGCGTTTCTTTGCAATCACACGAGCCAGCATGAGTCTGTGCCGTATTTCGGAGGAAATAAAAATGGACGGATCAGCACCAAGTTTCTCGACGAACTCTCTCGAAAGCCACTGGATGCCCTTCAGTGGCAACCGTGATTTCAAGGCGTCACCGCGTCTCGTGACACAAAGCTCAGGCGCTTACCTTACTGATCATAAAGGCAATAAGCTGATCGACGGATCATCTGGCCTGTTTTGCGTTCCTCTCGGACATGGCCGAAAAGAAATTGCGGACGCTGTACATGCTCAGATGATGCAAAATGATTATGTCTCGCCATTCCAGACTGGTCAGCTCGGGTCGTTCGAATTGGCAGAAGTCGTTGCGCGTAAATTGCCCGACCCGTTCAACCACGTTTTCTTTGTGAACTCTGGTTCCGAGGCCATCGATACTTCGCTTAAGATGGTCATGGCCTATCACCGTGCGCGCGGCGAAGCGCATCGGGTACGGTATGTTAGCCGTGAACGCGCCTATCATGGCGTAAACATCGGCGGTGTCTCACTGGCTGGTATGGTCAAGAACCGTGAGACTTTCCCGCATGTGATGCCAAACGTTGTGACGATGCGCCACACATGGACAGGCGACGATATGTTTGTGAAGGGCCAGCCCGAAAATGGCCGTGAACTCGCCGACGATCTGCAACGCCATTGCGAAACCTATGGCGGCTCGACTATTGCGGCTTGCTATATTGAACCGGTCGCAGGCTCGACGGGTACACTCGTTCCGCCAAAAGGATACCTCGAACGTGTTCGCGAGATTTGTGACGAACACGGTATCGTGCTGGTGTTCGATGAAGTCATTACTGGATTTGGTCGCTTGGGAACCGCATTCGCCGCGCATAAATTTGGTGTGACGCCAGATATTATGACGATGGCGAAAGCTCTCACGAATGGTGCAATCCCAATGGGCGCAGTTGCTGCGACTGACGAGATTTACGAAACCATCACCAATACTGCTCCTGAAAACGCTATCGAGTTCTTCCACGGTTACACATATTCGGGTCATCCCGCTGCTTGTGCCGCTGGTTTGGCGACACAAAAAATCATGGATGATGAAGGCCTGTTTGAGAAATCAGCGGCGCTTTCAGAGTACTTCCTGGATGCGCTTTGGTCGCTTAAAGGTCATGAGCTTGTGCGCGATCTTCGCGGTATCGGCCTGATGGGTGCTGTGGATGTTCACCACGACGGCGTACCGGGTCGGCGCGGTGGCAACCTTCAAAAGGCTCTGTTCTGGAACGGATGTCACATCAAGTTCACCGGTGATAATGCCGTTGTCGCTCCAATGTTCATCTCTGAACACAGCCATATCGACGAAATCGTTGATTGCCTGCGTAAGACTTTGGATGAAGAACTTGAGGCTTCCGTCAAGGCCTAGTGCAAAGTTCGGGCTAAGGCTCTAGCAAAAATTGAAGCCCGGAGTGTCATTGCTCCGGGCTTTTTTTTACAGCGCTGGTCCTTCAAACAACGACTCTTTGTCACACGCCTTTTCTGAAACACGCTTTCCCCGGACGCCAAACCGAATTATGGTCCGCGCATGGACGAAGGATATACAGCAGAGCGACTGCTTGTTTCAGTGGCGCGTAAAGATAGTGAAGCCTTTCGACGGCTCTATGATCTCGCCTCGCCGAAACTTTTCGCGATCACATTACGCATATGCCGCGACAGAGGTCTGGCAGAGGATGCCTTGCAAGATACATTTACAGCGATCTGGAGGCGGGCTTCCGCATTTGACTCGCGGCGTGGAACGGGAATGGTCTGGCTCGCGGCAATAGCACGAAATCGGGCGATAAATGTCTTGCGGCGGAGTTCCAAAGACACCAGCACGCGAGCCGGTATTTATCAAAAAGATGCGCTCCGTTTGCCTGATCTTTATGATGCACGGCTTGACTACGCAGAACTGGATTCTTTTATGCGATGTCTGGATGAGCTGGACGAAACCCCGCGCCAAGCAGTGTTGCTCGCTTATTATGAAGGCTGGACACGTGAAGAGCTGGGTCGACGGCTCGAAGAACCAGTCAATACAATAAAATCCCGCCTACGCATTGGATTTAACAAGCTCCGTCACTGTCTGGAGCGCGCAAAATAATGGCCAGTAAATCAAAGCACATCCAAGCCGCAGAAACAGCGCTCGGAATCGAACCCATTGGCGCGGAGACAAAGAAAGAAAGCGAACTACGCCGCCAGTGGGAAAGGTTTTTTGCCCCGCTCGGACTGGCTTTGCGCGAAGAATATCCTCCGCAAGATATGTGGTATCGCATTCAAGCCGCCCTTGATCGTGCAGATGATCAGCGGAAAATTCGGCAAACGAAACGAGGAATGAAGCGCTGGCGTTTGGCTGCGCTCGCAGCGAGTGTCATAGCGGCAGGTCTTGCCGCTTTTGTTGTTATAAAAAGACCTGAAGCGATATCTCTGAGTGTAGAAAAAACCGAACATTATATTGCGGTTGCGACCTCTAATGAGAACGAAGGCGCTCTTATTGTGGAGTATGATCCTAGTGATGAGATGGTACGGCTCCGTCCGGTCGGCCTAACATTTGATGACCGTGGCGATTTTCAAATCTGGCATTCTGCAGGAGAGAGCGAGCCTGCTCCCGTAGGTTTGCTATTAGCCAAAAGTGAAACACGCTTGCCACTCGTTGCGAATATTGGCGATACAATCGAAGTTAGCCTTGAGCCGAAGGACGCTTCAACGAGCAAAGCTCCAACCGGCCCTGTTCTCTATAGAGGAAAACTCGCGGCGCCCCAGGAATGACTACTGCGCTCTCGCAATCAAACTATTGAGCACAGGGTCCACAGCGTAATCGCCTGTTTTCAGGAAAACGAGCAATGCCCGTTCATTCAACGTCAAAAGCCCCTCACGGCAGAGGTGATTAATCAACCAACGCGCCTCTAATGAATCTACGCGCGCCGCACCGTCAGATTTGTCATTATTACGGAGCGTATAAGCATCATCCAAAGGCGACAAATTACCAAATGCTGATTTGATATCCGCGAACTCTCCTGCGGATCTGGTCTCGGGTAAATTCCGCAAGGCAACTGCAGAAGCAAAACCAATCACACCAGAGCTAGGACGGTTCAACCAGGAATCAATCTCCCGCAACCGATCTCGTGTCGGCGTTACATATCCGTTTTGATCAAGCAGGTAGTTCGATATGACATTAACGAACAGCATGGTCCAAGCAGGACATTTTACCCCACGATCAATGGTTCTGTTCAAGTCGTAAACCAATGTCGCTTCATCTAGACTAATAGCATCTGATCGTGATCCGGACTTGGCATAAATCACACGGCGCAGCAGGGACACCTCGGGATCACTGATGATACCCTTTTCCAAAGAAAGGTTTGCGGTGATGGTTTTGTTTCCATCCGCGATAGCATCACGAACCGTTTCCAGCGCAAGCATTTCAAGTCGGTGCGGCACATGAACGGCGCGCTCTAAGATAGTTACGAGAGCCTCTAATTCTGCCGCTCCACGAAGTTTTCCTTCATGCAGAATATGTTGCTCAAGCCATCCCGCATCCGCCTCACTGACATATCCTTCAGGATGTGCCTGATCGACCAGATATGCGGTTAAAGATTCGACCAGAAAATCATCCCATTCCGCACACCCATACTCTATCGCTTTATGCATACGAAAGAGCATTTCAGTCTCGGATTTAGAAAGCTTACCGTCGGGCCATACTTGTCGGCGAAGGATAAGCACTTCTTCCAGCGTTACGGTTTTCTTTTTGATGATCGAGGACAAAACGTCATGCGGTTCAGCGGCAGAAATGCCCATAGATCTACTCCGGGAAGACAGGTAGCTCCTCATTAACCAAATTTAGTTAACAACTATTTACGCGGCTTCACTGGCCTCTTGCCTCTGCCACATTTCGGCATAAAGGCCCGCTTGGAGCAAGAGACTTGCGTGCGATCCGCGTTCAGCAACCTGTCCATCCTGCATGACCAGGATTTCATCTGCATCGACAATCGTTGAAAGCCGGTGAGCAATCGTTACCACCGTTCGGTTCTCGGATAACCGCCTCAGACTATCCTGAATGTCCCGTTCAGTTCCGCTATCTAACGCGGAAGTTGCCTCGTCTAATATCAGGATAGGTGGATTTTTGAGGATTGCGCGAGCAATCGCCACACGCTGTTTCTCGCCACCCGACAGCTTTAATCCACGCTCTCCAACAATCGTATCGTATCCATCTGGCAGGCTCTCAACGAATTCATGGATGGCTGCATCGCGCGCCGCTTGCTCAATTTGCTCTGACGTCGCCTCGGGATCGCCGTATCCAATATTATACCGGATCGTGTCGTTAAAGAGCACAGTGTCTTGGGGCACGACGCCAATCTTTTGGCGCAAGCTTTCTTGTGTCACATCGCGCAAGTCTTGTCCGTCAATGGTAATCCGCCCGCCGCTGACATCATAAAATCTGAACAACAAACGAGCGATAGTCGACTTCCCTGCTCCGCTTTGTCCGATCACGGCGACAGTCCCGCCGCCACGCGCAGCAAAATCGACGCCCTTTAAGATGGTACGTTCAGGTTCATAATGAAATTGCACGCCTTCAAACTTCACTCGCCCTTCGGTGACGACCAATGCTTTGGCGCCGGGTTTATCCTGAACCTCAGCAGGCTGTCCGAGCAAGGTGAACATATCACCCATATCAATGAGCGATTGCCGGATCTCGCGATAAACAGTGCCGAGAAAGTTCAAAGGCATAGTGATCTGCATCATCAAGGCATTCACCAAAACAAAGTCACCAACGGTCAACTGACCCGCCAGTACTTTATTTGCCGCAAATACCATCACAAAGCCCAAGCCAACCGAGATAATGACAGACTGACCAAGATTGAGAAACGCTAACGTCGTTTGTGTTTTAACCGCAGCATTTTCATATCCGATCATAGCACCTTCATATCGGTCGCTCTCACGGCGTTCGGCGGAGAAATATTTGACCGTCTCATAATTAAGCAATGCATCGACAGCTTTTTGGTTGGCGTCCGTATCCTTGTCGTTCATGTCTCTGCGAATTTTCACACGCCACTCAGTGACTTTGAATGTGAAAAACACATAGACCACAATCGTCGCGATAATGACCGCGAGGAACCATGGCCCGAAATGCCAAAAGAAAATTCCGGCCACGAGAAACAATTCCAAGACCAAAGGCACAATCGAGAACAGCATGAACCTCAGCAGAAACTCGACGCCCTTTACGCCCCGTTCGATAATCCGGCTCATAGCGCCGGTTTTTCGCTCTAAATGAAAGCGCAGGCTAAGACTGTGGACGTGACGAAATGTGCGGATCGCAAGCCGTCGCAGCGCTCGTTGTCCAACACGGCTAAAAACGGCATCCCTTAATTGCGCGAATAAGATTTGTGAAACCCTAGCGGCGCAATAGGCCATCACCAATGCCACAGGAGCGACTAAGAAAGCACCTTGCGGAATCTCGCCATCTTTAAGCGGGACAATCGCATCAACAGCATACTTAAAGAAAAACGGCGTAACGACCGTAGCAATCTTGGCGAGTATCAGAAAGCCAACCGCTGTGATCACCCGGATTTTAGCCTCAGCCTCGCCTTCCGGCCAAAGGTACGGCAAAACTTGCCGCACAACCGACCATTCAGCGACACCGTCGGTATGCTGGCGTTTCTTCATTCCACGCATATAGGAACTATCTCTTGGGTCATCTCACGGATAGATAGCGTACTAGATTCATTCCGCAACGCAGGAATAGGTTTAAAGCAACCAACGGGCTTTGCTTTTGATCTTCAAGCCATAATAGATCGAATCTTGACGCAAAAGACGATCAGTTTCCTAAATATTCTACAGCAATAAGTTAAACGCGAAAGATTTTTTCGCGCATTATATGTCAACAATATCAATGCATTAAATGGTGCTGCCGGAGAGAATTGAACTCTCGACCTCTCCCTTACCAAGGGAGTGCTCTACCTCTGAGCTACGGCAGCGATGCGCGGTCTTTAGACTGGGAGTGCTACCAAATCAACACCAAACCAAGCAACATCAGAAATTGCTTCACCCGCACGCGTTGTCTGGTCGCAGTATGCAGGTAGCACCATTCACCAACAATTCACCCAAACATTGTAAATCTTTTTAAGCAAATAGCTAATTTTGCTTTTTGCGTGATCGTGTGGAGATCTTACATGGCCGAGATTCTTAATTACAAAGGTAATGAAGAAAATAGCAGCAGCGCTCATTCGCCTATTGCCACGGGCGACTCAACGCTGATGCTGAAAATTCTAAAAGACAGCATTGATGCCCTGCCGTCAGGCCTCGCTGTATTCGACGCAGAAGATCGGCTAATTTTAGTTAATAATGTTTACCGTAAAATGCTCCCCGATGGCGCCGCAATGCTAGACGCGGGAGCAAGTTTCCTTGAGATGGCACGCAGAAATGCAGAAAAGCATTTTGGCATTGATGAAAAAGATATTGACGACTGGATGGCCAAACGTCTGGCGTACAGAGATTCTCCAAACGGGTGTTTTGATCAAAAATTGAGCGATGGACGTTGGTGTCGGATTGAAGAAAGCCGCACATCGGATGGTGGAACAGTCACGAATTGGACCGACATCACTGACTTGAAGTTGCAAGAACAAGTCACCGATAGTTACTCACAGGCCTTGATGACGACAAACCAACAGTTAAAAGAATTCGCTCACGCGGCGTCCCATGACTTGCAAGAACCGCTCAGAAAGATTGAAACCTTCGGGGGGCGGTTATCAGAAAAATGCGGTGATCAATTAGGCGAGAGTGGTGCCAAATACCTAGATCGAATTATCGATGCGACAGGGAGAATGCGTCGTCTTGTCGAGGACTTGTTAAGCTTCGCGAAAGCCACTGACAAAAAATCCACATTTGAAGAAGTTGAACTAAACACCATTCTCCAAGATGCTCTTTACACACTAGATCTCAGCATCGATGAGCAAAATGCGCAAATCTGCATCGATGAATTACCGAGAATGATCGGTGACTTTACCCAACTTTCCCGCCTATTTCAGAACCTTCTGTCCAATGCGATGAAATATGTTGCTCCTGGCACTATTTCTAAGATCCAAGTGGAAGCCAGCTCCCTTGAGCATGATCACGTCACAATTGCAATCCGCGATAACGGCATTGGCTTTGAACAAAAAAACGCAGAAAAGATTTTCGAGGCTTTCCAACGCCTACACGGGCGCTCAGGACAATACGAAGGTTCTGGCATCGGCCTCGCGTCTTGTCGAAAAATTGTGGATCAGCATGAGGGAAGTATCCGTGCTGAAAGCACACCAAATGTTGGCAGCACGTTTTTTGTAACGCTTCCGCTGACTCTCACAAAATAAGCCAGTGCGCGGCTTATCGCGCACCCTCATTTTCCCTGACTGACTTACCCCGTCATAAACTTCGGGGTTAAGTACGCTCGCGCGAAATCCTAATGGCTATAGCCAATTCTGGAACGCAAATGGGCGCAAAAGATTTGCTGATTGTCTTTGAAGGCAATCACTGAACCTTCATGCCGCAGCCAGAGTATTTGCCATTTGGTTAAAAATCCGCCTAGGGTTTACCAGGACAAAAGCGGGAATGCCCCAGAGGGGCCATATCTGTTTTGGGACGATGGCACGGTATGCGTAATCTACGTGTCATCAATGCGAATAAAGAGGACAACAAGATGAAACAAGTTCGATCTCTTATTACGGGGGCTATCTTTAGCGTCTCTGCGGCAGCCGTAGCGTTACCTGCGACTTATGTAAGCGCAGATACCCCTGCCAGCATGTTGGTCATCGCGACCAGAATTGATGACATCACAACCCTCGACCCCGCCGAGTCATTTGAATTTGCAGGCAGTGACGTCAGTCGAAATGTTTACGGCAAGTTGGTCAATTTTGATCCACTTGATCTCAGCAAAGGCTACCAACCCGATCTCGCGGAAAGCTGGGAAGTTTCCGAAGATGGCAAGACGATAACCTTCACAATGCGCGAAGGCGTTACATTCCACTCCGGCAACCCTGTCACGGCTGAAGATGCTGAGTTTTCTCTTCGGCGCGCGGTTATCTTGGGCAAAACGCCCTCTTTCATCCTGACGCAATTCGGCTTCTCACCTGAGAATGTCGAAGAGACAATCAAAGCCGATGGTAACAAGCTATCGATTACGACCGACCAAAAATATGCAACATCATTCGTACTGAACTGCCTTACATCAACGATTGGCGGCATCGTCGACAAGAAAACCGTAATGGCAAACGAGGCTGACGGTGATCTTGGCAATGCTTGGCTGAAAACAAATACAGCCGGGTCAGGCGCCTACAAAGTTCTACGCTGGAATCCAAGCGAGTCCGTTACGATGCAATCGAACCCTGACTTTTATCTGGGTGAACCAGCAATGAAGCGTGTGATCATTCGTCACATTCAGGAAAGCGCAACACAACGCTTGTTGCTTGAAAAAGGCGACATTGACGTTGCCCGCAACTTAAACCCTGAAGACGTTGCCGGGGCTAGCAAAGCGCCAAACATTGTCATCGACAGCGAGTTACGTGGCCGGTTGATGTACACATCCTTCAATCAAAAGCATCCAATGCTTTCGAAACCCAAAGTCGTTGAGGCGCTCAAATATCTGATCGACTACGAAGGGATGCAGAACAGCTTCCTGAATGGTCAGTACACAATCCACCAAGCCTTCCTGCCGCGCACGTATCTTGGCGAGATTGACGACAAGCCCTACAACCTTGATGTTGAAAAGGCGAAAGCCCTTCTGAAAGAAGCAGGCGTCGAAGATGGTTTTGAAATTGAAGCTGGCGTACGCGAGGCTCAAGAACGTGTCGAGATCGCACAATCCCTACAAAATACGTTTGCTCAGGCAGGTATTAAACTGAATTTGACCATCGGGACCGGCAAGCAAATCCTCACCAAATATCGTGCGCGCGAATTGGATATGTATATCGGTGCTTGGGGACCAGATTACCCTGACCCTCAAACCAACGCAGGTACATTCGCTTTCAACCCCGACAATGGCGATGAGGTAAAAGCAACCGGTCTGCTCGCCTATCGTAACGCTTGGGAGCCAGGCGAAATGAATGCGATGACAGAAGCCGCTGTTATCGAAGGGGATACGGATAAACGCCGCGAGATGTATGAGGAAATCCAGCGTTTGCACCAACAGACAGCGCCTTTCGCAATCATGTTCCAAAAGATTGAACAGGTTGGCCGCAAAGATTCAGTCAAAAATCTGACTCTCGGAAGCGCGATTACAGACGTTTCATACTGGCCTGTAACCAAGTAAGTGTCTGATATAAAAGCACCGTTTCCGGATTTATCCGGGGACGGAGTTAGGACCACATGACCGACAGCACAGATACAGCCAAGCGCACGTCGTTCTTTATGCCGACGCTTGTAAAGCTTACGACCACATTAGGCGCTATCGCCTTTACAATGCTGGGCTTGCTGTTCGTCACCTTCATGATCGGGCGGGTCATGCCGATTGACCCAGTGATTGCGGTTGTCGGAGAACGGGCATCGAAAGAATTATACGATGCGACCTTTCTCGAAATGGGCTTGGATAAACCTCTGATGGTCCAATTCGGTTATTACCTCGCAGATGTTTTGCAAGGTGACTTCGGAATGTCACGGCTGAACGGGCGGCCTGTTGCCGAAGACATTGCACGGGTATTTCCGGCGACACTTGAACTCGCAACACTGGGAACATTTATCGGCGTCTTCATTGGTGTTCCTCTCGGCGTGGTCGCTGCGGTTAAACGTGGAACATGGATTGATCAAGTCGCACGGGTCATCGCGCTTGTCGGATATTCAATGCCGATTTTCTGGCTTGGATTGGTTAGCTTGTTAGTGTTTTACGGCATCCTCGGCTGGGTCGGAGGACCGGGGCGCGTCAGTATCTTCTACATGGATATTGTGCCACCCGTCACCGGCATGATCCTCGTGGATAGTATTCTTGATGGTAACTGGGAAGTTTTTTGGAATGCCGTCAGCCATATCATTTTACCAGCTTCCCTCCTCGGATATTTTAGCCTTGCTTATATCAGCCGCATGACGCGCTCTTTTATGCTCGAACAACTGAGCGCCGAATATATCACGACCGCGCGGGTGAAAGGATTGCCAGAGCGCTCTGTGATCTGGAAACACGCCTTCGGCAATATCAAAGTCCAGCTCATCACCGTTATTGCGCTCAGTTATGCAGGGTTGCTTGAAGGTTCGGTACTGACCGAAATTATCTTTTCGTGGCCCGGTATCGGTTCTTACATCACAACTGCTTTGCTGTCAGCGGATATGAACGCCGTGCTTGGTGGAACCGTTGTTGTCGGTCTGGTTTTCGTATGCCTCAACGTGTTCTCTGATTTGCTCTACAAATTCTACGATCCGAGGGCCAAGTGAGGATTCCTCAGTGACAGACAGAATTTCTCAATCGGGGTGGAGAGCATGGCTGACATCAGACACGCCCACCTCTAGGCGTCAAGCAAAGCTGTCGTCATGGTATCACGGATGGCTCGCGTTTCGCGGTAATCCGATGGCAATGTTCGGCTTGGGGATTTTGATCTTTCTAATCCTTGTAGCAATATTTGCCCCCCTAATCGCTCCGCATGATCCCCTGGCGCAAGATCTAGGCAACCGTCTAAAGCCATTAGGCGAAAGCGGTCACTTACTTGGCACAGATTCGTTAGGGCGCGACATTCTAAGCCGCCTGATCTATGGCGCACGCATCACGCTCTATATCGTTATTCTCGTTGCATTGATCGCGCCGGTGGTTGGTCTTTTTATTGGGACTGTCGCCGGATACACGGGCGGCATCATTGATGCGATATTGATGCGAATTACCGACATCTTCTTGGCGTTTCCACGTTTGGTTTTGGCATTGGCTTTTGTAGCCGCGTTAGGAGCGGGAATCGAGAATGCAGTTCTCGCGATTGCACTCACCGCATGGCCTCCCTACGCGCGTATTGCCCGAGCGGAGACACTGACAATCCGCAATTCCGATTATATCAGCGCCGTCCGGCTGCAAGGCGCGGGACCGCTACGGATCATCACGAAGCACATATGGCCGCTTTGTCTATCCTCGCTAATCGTTCGGGTCACACTCGATATGGCGGGGATTATCTTGGCCGCCGCAGGTTTAGGTTTTCTCGGAATGGGCGCGCAGCCACCGACACCGGAATGGGGTGCAATGATCTCTGAAGGCCGCCGGTTTATACTCGACCACTGGTGGGTCGCGACAATGCCGGGATTGGCGATCTTTACCGTCAGTCTTGCATTTAATTTGCTTGGCGACGGATTACGCGATGTCCTTGATCCAAAGGACGGCGGTTCATGAGTTTGCTCGACGTCGAAAACTTGTGGGTTAAGTTTCCAACGCGGACAGGGGTATTCGATGCCGTGCGCGGCATCTCATTTTCGCTCGGGCAAGAACGGCTTGGGATTGTCGGGGAATCCGGTTCAGGCAAGTCGATGACAGGCCGCGCAATTCTCAAACTGATCCGACCACCGGGACAAATCATCGCGGATCGTATCGCAATTGAAGGCGAAGACATAATCGCCATGAACGAACGCCAAATGCGAAAGGTTCGCGGCGAACGGATTTCTATGGTCATGCAAGACCCTAAATTTTCGCTCAATCCAGTGATGACAGTCGGCAATCAAATAATGGAAGCATATCGCATCCATACGCGCAGCTCAAAAACCGAAGCAAAGCGCAAAGCATTGGAGATGCTGGAAGCCGTTTCCATTCGTGATCAGGAACGGGTGTTTCGCGCCTATCCGCATGAAATGTCGGGCGGCATGGGACAGCGCATTATGATTGCTATGATGCTAATCCCAGATCCCCGAATTCTTATCGCGGACGAACCGACCTCTGCGCTTGATGTATCCGTGCAAACTCAAGTGCTCAGCATCATTGATCGGCTCGTTAAAGAGCGCGGTATGGGTTTGATCTTTATTAGTCACGATCTCAATCTGGTGTCGTCGTTCTGTGACCGCGTTCTGATCATGTATTCGGGGCGGATCGTTGAGACATGCCGGGCCGACAAACTGCATGAAGCGCAACACCCTTACACACGCGGATTGCTCAACTCACTGCCCCGGCTCGACGCGCCAAATCGACGCTTAGAGGTTTTACAGCGTGATCCGGCTTGGCGAGATGCGCCGAGCGTGAGTGGCCGGATATGAACGCCATTGATATTTCTGACCTGAATGTCTGGTTCGGCAAAGGCCGCGACCGCGTTGATGCCGTTCGCAATGTGTCGCTTACATTAGCACAAGGTGGTAGCTTGGGTTTGGTGGGTGAAAGCGGTTCAGGAAAATCAACGATCCTACGGGCGCTCACTGGCCTTGCACCAAACTGGACCGGCCAAATGGCGGTCGTAGGGGAGACGTTAGGGCGTCGCCGGACGCGCAGTTTTTACCAGACAGTGCAGATGGTGTTTCAAGACCCGTATGCCTCGCTTCATCCCCGCCATTCGATAGATCAAGTGTTGAGCGAGACGCTAACACTCCACGGTTATCGTGACATAGAACCACGCATCGAAAAACTGCTCGCCGATGTCGGCCTCGGGCCAAGTTTCAGGTTTCGGTATCCGCATCAGCTTTCGGGCGGCCAACGGCAAAGAGTGGCCATTGCAAGGGCGCTCGCACCGGAACCTGCAATCCTGTTATTGGACGAACCAACCTCTGCGCTCGATGTATCGGTGCAAGCAGAAATTCTTAACTTGCTGACGGATATCAGAGCAGAGCGTAACTTATCCTATATGATGGTATCGCATGACCTCGCCGTCGTCGGGCATATGTGCGAACGGATTGCCGTAATGCAAAATGGCGAGATTGTTGAAACGATGTCAGTCGATGATATGCGCGCCATGCGCATGACCCACCCCTATTCCAAACATTTGCTCTCGGCGTCTATGGGAGTGCAAACCGACGATATACTCAGCGACCTTTGAAAACAGCTTTACGTTTTTCGTTAAAGGCCAGCACCCCTTCGCGGCGATCTTCCGTTGGAACGGTTCGGTTATAAGCTTCGATCTCAAAAGCCAGCCCGTCAGAAAGTGACATGCCAAGCCCGTGATGAATAGCTTGCTTGGCTTGTCGTACACCGATAGGCGCATTGGCCGCGATACGTTCGGCAGTTTCGAGAGCCGCATCTAATAGCTGGGCTTGCGGATACACCGCATTGACCAATCCCCATTCCGCCGCCTCGATTGCCGTGAACGGTCGGCCTGACAGTATCAGCTCTTTCGCGCGACGTTCTCCCATCGCACGGGCGAGCGTCTGCGTGCCCCCTGCCCCGGGAATAATTCCAAGCGTCACTTCGGTCATCGCAAAGCGTGCCGTATCCGCCGCATAAAGAAAATCCATCGTCGCGGCGATCTCGCAACCACCGCCATAAGCCGCGCCGTTGACAGCGCCGATCATCGGTGTCGGGCAATCAAGCAACGCACGAACCATACGTTCAAAGATCAGATGCTGACGCCCCCAAGCCTCATCACTCATGCCTTTGCGTTCTTTTAAATCGCCGCCTGCGCAAAACGCCTTCTCGCCCTCTCCGGTCACGACAACACAGCGCACTTCGCACGGATCAAGCGAAAGCCCTTCAAAAACTTCCGTTACATCCCGTGAAAGCTGCGTATTCATGGCATTAGAAGCCTCTGGGCGCGAGAGCATGACCATTAATACATGTTCACGCGGCGTAGACAGCTTGAGCGTTTCATATTCTTTTGCCACAGCAGAGCACCTTCGATTTAGATGTATCAAGGCTTGCGATTGAGCGCATTTCTGTCAACGGTGCAATCATTTGATTGAGGAGCGTTATGGGACTGGATCGCGAACTTGATGGTATTCTTGTCGTATCGCTCGAACAAGCGGTCGCTGCGCCCTATTGTGGGGTGCTCTTGGCCGACGCCGGAGCACGGGTGATCAAGGTCGAACGACCGGAGGGGGATTTCGCGCGCAGTTATGATCGTGGAGCCGACGGGCAAAGCACAATCTTTGCTTGGCTGAACCATGGAAAAGAATCGGTCTGCATTGATCTGAACGACCCTCAAGACGAAGCCATCTTACGGGCGATGTTGCGGAGCGCAGATGTGTTCTTGCACAATCTCGCCCCCAACGCCTTGGCAAAACGAGGATATAGCGGCGATACATTAAGGGCGAACAATCCCGGATTGATAACCTGTGAAATTACCGGCTATGGAACCGAAGGGGCCGCCGCCAAGCGTAAGGCTTATGACTTCTTGATCCAAGCAGAGGCCGGTTTATGTGCAGTAACCGGCACAGCAGACCAACCGTCGCGTGTCGGGGTATCAATCACAGACCTATCCGCAGGGCTTACAGCTTTCTCCGCTATTCTCCGCGCTCTGATCCAGCGAGGACGCACAGGAGTTGGTATTGATCTCTCCATTTCGATGTTTGATGTTATCGCTGATTGGATGAACATGCCGCTGCTCGGGCATCGCTATTTTGGCCCTGCTCCGCAAAGACTCGGGCTGACCCATACATTCGTCGCCCCTTACGGAGCTTTCGAAGCATCCGATGGTGTCGTTATGATCTCAATCCAAAACAACCGCGAGTTTGCGACGTTTTGCGAAGCGATACTCAGCCAGCCATATTTGGCGGATGATCCCCGCTTTGCCGACAATCCCGACCGCGTGGAAAACCGCGACGCTTTGACAGCGATCATCAATAATGTCTTTGGTGAGCGAACGCGAGAAGCGCTGATCGACGACCTAGAAACCGCAAAAATCGCCTGCGCGCGATTGAACGAAGTCTCGGACCTCTCTGATCATGCCTTCTTACGAAATCAGGACGTAATGATTGGAGAAGCAGTGGTTTCGATTGCTGACCTGCCCGTTCAAACCGACAACCCCCGCCGCACCAAAGCACCAACCCTTGGCGAGCATACCGCGTTGATTAAGACAGAGTTTGGAGTCTCGACGTGACTGACAAAGATCAAGATGTAAGCAAACTGCCATGGCTCGGGCGGGAAAGCCGCGCCGCGAACTTTTCATCAATTGTAACCAGCCTTTCTAAAGCCCACGTAATTTCAATCGAAGCGGGCTTCGGTTACGGCAAGACAATCTTTGCGAAAAAATGGACTGGACAACTACGCGACCAAGAAGAAACTGTCATCACATTTGATGCATGGAAGGCTGATCATACGGACGATCCTTTGATGGCCTTTGCTGGTAAGTTGTTAGATCATCTACCACCCCCACCGGAAGGTTCCTCAGCAGAGGAAATCAAAGGCTCCAAGGTCTATAAAGCATTGGGAAACATAACGAAAATTGCATGTATTGCTGGCGGAAAACTCGCAGCCGGAACCTATGGAGCCGATGCTGTCGCAGACTATCTGGAAGCCGCTGATAACACGGACGAAAAAGCAGTTATAGAGGCTGTCGTTAAGGCGGCGGGGGGAGAAGCATCAAAACAGTTCGTCAATTTACTTGCGACGCAGTTCATAAGAGAAAAAATACGCGAAAAAGATTTGCGAAAACAGCTAAAGGCACTTCGCGAGCAATTGGATGAAAGCAATAAAGGCCGGATCATCATTATCATTGATGAACTGGATCGTTGCCGACCCGATTTCGCGATTTCTATGTTAGAGGCGATAAAACACCTCTTTGATGTAGAAGGCTACATCTTCGTCCTGATGATTAATCCTGAGCAAATCGAACGCACCGCAGGCCGGTTATTCGGCAAGATTGAAGGTGGCGAACCCTACTTTGCGAAATTTGTCGACTTACGTCTCGAACTGGGCCTCCCGGCTTATGACGAACTCACAAAACTCCTTTTCGAGCCACTTGATGACAAATTTACGCCCCTAACTGAGTCACCTGATTTCCGCTTTCCAAAGGCCGCTGAATGGATGTCTAAGTTTGCGGAAATATTAGCTGTAACACCGCGTCAGATAGATTCCGCGATGCGACACACCGAAATTGCGATGATGTTAGCTCAAGACAAACCGGTTGACCCGGTCTATTTATTTTGTGCATTCCTATTAAAAACATCACCCGGTAAAGAAGGTGAGGCCAGCGAACTAATTAATGAACATATCCCGTGGGTAAGCTTTGGCGTTGAGATCGGAGACAGAATCGACAAAGCATTGGAGAAAACGAATAAGTTATATGAACCAGGAAAGCGCGATGTTTTTGGTTCTGAGATTTACGATATTTACGTTAATCTAGAACAAGATGGCTTGCAGTTAATTGGTAAAAATCCTGAGTTTGGCTTTCACAGAAACGTCTTAAACGAGAAATACGAACTCCTGAAGAATGCCCGAGAAACAGCCAAAGTTTATCATGAATTCCTACCTTCTCTCGTAAACACCTCAGTCGAAATTCAGGCGTCGTAATGCAATGACCTACGAACTCGACCATCCTGAAATCCGTGAGGCGGTGGCCAAGCTCTGCGAGAGATTTCCGGGTAGTTATTGGCGTGAGTGCGACCGGGCGCAGGCATATCCGACTAACTTCGTTCAGGCTCTCACGGAAGCGGGATATCTCTCTGCCCTAATCCCAGAAGAATATGGCGGGCTTGGTCTGCCGCTTTCGGCGGGGTGTGCGATACTGGAGGAGGTCCATCGCGCGGGCTGTAACGCGGCGGCGTGTCATGCTCAGATGTATACGATGGGCACACTGCTGCGGCACGGCTCGCCCTCGCAAAAAGCACAATACCTTCCGCAAATCGCTGACGGATCTTTGCGCCTGCAAGCCTTTGGTGTGACCGAACCGACCAGTGGTACAGATACAGGTGCATTGCGCACGACAGCGCGGCTCGAGGGTGATACCTATATCGTCAATGGGCAAAAAATCTGGACGTCTCGTGCGGAACATTCCGACCTGATGATCCTGCTTTGCCGCACAACACCACGCGATGAAACGGCAAAGAAAACCGATGGCCTTTCGGTCTTGCTGGTAGATATGCGCGAGGTCCGCGGCAAGAGCCTGACGATCCGGCCCATCCGCGCGATGATGAACCATTCATCAACCGAGCTGTTCTTCGATGACATGCCGGTCCCTGCCGCCAATCTCATTGGCGAAGAAGGTAAAGGTTTTCGCTATATCCTCTCGGGGATGAATGCCGAGCGGATATTGATTGCCTCGGAATGTATCGGCGATGCAAAATGGTTTCTATCAAAAGCGTCAGCTTATGCGAGTGAGCGGCATATCTTTGACCGCCCCATCGGACAAAATCAAGGCGTCCAATTCCCGCTTGCCAAAGCCTATTCCGAGATGCGCGCTGCTGAACTCATGCTGCGCGAAGCTGTGCGGCTTTACGAGTCCGGAGCCAATCCAGGCGAAGAAGCTAACCTTGCCAAAATGCTTTGTGCCGATGCGTCATGGGCCGCAGGTGAGGCGTGTCTACAAACCCATGGCGGTTTTGGGTTTGCCGAAGAATACGATGTTGAGCGCAAATACCGCGAAGCGCGCCTCTATCAAGTGGCCCCGATCTCAACCAATCTAATCCTCAGCTATATTGCCGAGCATGTCTTGGGGATGCCGCGCTCGTATTAAAATATACCGGCTAATCGGTTCGCCAACGCATTACTGATAGCAGGGTAAGCCGCTTTGATTTGCCGAGGCGTCAACCCTGATAAACTACCATATGCACTGCGCAGCGCAGTAGTACGGGCCTGGAAATCCGGTTGCGCATTCTCCAATTCGATAATGCTCCAATAGGCAGCTTCGTAGTCTTCGTTACCGATATAGTTTGGGCCGATATCAATCCCTGCGCTCTGCACGAACTCTATAGAGTTATATGTCGCGATGCCCTCTTCCAGAATGCTCGATTGCAAACCCGGACCGATAGGAGACAGAACGTGGATCACCTCATGCCCAAGCTGAAACAATGCCCGCTTTTCGTCGGTCGCTGTACTTTCAGTGAGCTGAATGACAATATCTTTTCGTCCACCATGCGCACCAGCGTAAAATATCTGGGGCGCGGAAATCCGGGCGAGATCAACCCCTAGCAAAGTCCAGTCAAGATCACGGCGTCCATACCTGTCTTCCGCGAATTTCAACGCCACACCATAGCGCGTCGCGAGTGTCCACGAAAACGCACATGAAGCGCCTTCGCCGCAGGGTTCGGCTAGGGCTAATTTTGGGCTGATGTGGACAAGGCCGCTATCTGCATCTGCGGCATTTCCGGTCAAAGCGAGGCTAACGGCCACAACGATACTCTTCCAAGCGGTCATTTAATGTCCCTTGCTTTGCTCAAACACAGTTAATTCTAAGATAATTTGGCTCGAGATTATGGCTTTTTATGTCATCAAATGCTCTCCGCGCAAATCGTATGAGGAGGCTCAACCCATGGTGGGACGTTTTGTATCGTGACGGATGCACTCGCCACAGCTATGCAGGTCAGACGATAACCGGAGCCTGCTTTATGACTGCCTACACTTCACTGCGTGACTTTATCGAACGGCTTGAAAAAGACGGTGATCTTGTTCGGATCACTGAGGAAGTCTCGACTGACCGTGAGATGACCGAGATTCACAAACGAGTCCTCCATGCGGGCGGGCCTGCATTGCTGTTTGAGAATGTGGTGCAAGAAGATGGCAGCAAGGCAGAGATGCCTGTGCTTTGTAACCTGTTCGGCACGGTTGAGCGTGTGGCGCGGGGCGTTACCCTCGACGGTAAAGAACGGCGGACTGGACAAGAATTGCGCGAAGTCGGTGAACTCCTCGCCTTTTTGCGTCAACCGGAACCGCCGCGCGGCATCAAGGAAGCCATGGGCCTGCTCCCGCTGGCGAAAACTGTACTGACCATGAAGCCGAAAGGTTTTGGCGGAATGCTTGGCAAAAAAGCGCCTTGTCAGGAAGTGGTTTTGACCGGCGATGATATCGACCTCGACCGTCTCCCGATCCAGACTTGCTGGCCAGACGAAGCCGGACCGCTCGTGACATGGCCACTGGTTGTGACGCGCGGACCATCGGGTAAGCGCGAAGACGATTACAACCTCGGCATTTACCGGATGCAGAAGCTCGGCAAAAACAAGTTGATTATGCGTTGGCTCAAACATCGCGGCGGCGCACAGCATCACCGGCGTTGGAAAGGTGAAAAGCCCGAGCCGCTGCCCGCCGCAGCAGTCCTTGGCGCTGATCCCGGGACAATCCTCGCCGCCGTAACGCCAGTGCCGGATAACCTCAGCGAATATCACTTTGCAGGATTGCTGCGCGGCAAACCGGCGGAGCTTGCCGATTGCGTGACACAACCAATTAAAGTGCCAGCCACAGCAGAGATTATTCTCGAGGGCACAGTGAGCCTTGATGAATATGCCGATGAAGGCCCGTTCGGTGATCACACCGGGTACTATAACTCGGTCGAGCAATTTCCGGTCTTCACCGTCACCGCGATAACGATGCGCGAAAAGCCGATTTACCTCTCGACCTACACCGGACGTCCACCGGATGAACCAGCAATCCTCGGCGAAGCACTCAACGAGGTCTTTATCCCACTCTTACAGGCACAGTTCCCCGAGATCGTCGATTTCTGGCTCCCGCCGGAGGGGTGCAGCTATCGCATCGCTGTTATCTCGATGAAGAAAGCCTATCCCGGTCATGCAAAGCGCGTGATGATGGGCGCATGGTCTTACCTGCGCCAGTTCATGTACACCAAGTTTGTCATTGTGGTGGATGAAGGGATTAACTGTCGGTCATGGGATGATGTCTGGTGGGCGGTCACCACCCGCATGGACCCCGCCCGTGATCTGACGATCATAGAGAACACGCCGATTGATTACCTTGATTTCGCCTCGCCGGTCTCCGGCCTTGGCTCCAAAGTCGGTTTCGACGCCACCGATAAATGGGAAGGCGAAACCGACCGCGAATGGGGCAAAGTCCTCGACATGGACGAGGAGACCATCGCCAAAGTCGATGCGAAATGGGATAAGTTAGGGCTTTAAATCTCCCGAATAGCGCGTCCGGCAAAATCCGGGGCGGGAAGGTCTTTGTGTCCGCCTTCCCATATAGCGGCAAGGCGCGCGGGGACCGGCTCCTCCAACGGTGTCGCCCTGCCCGCTTTTGTATCGACACTTAGCATCATGTGTTCCCCGGTTGCCAAGACTTCGCCAGTCTCAGCCTCGCGCATGATATGGCACAGACGCACGCGCTTTTCATCATAACCGAGAAGCTGCGTCTCAAGGGCAAGCGGCTTTCCGGCGGCAACTTCTTGGACATGGCGGATATGGCTTTCAACGGTGTAGATTGATCGCTCCCGCGCCATGTACGCACTATCCATGCCGATATTTGTCAGGAAAGCATCGGTCGCGTCACCGAACACATGCAGGTAACGAAACTCTGTCATGTGGCCATTATAATCGACCCATTCAGGCAGCACCCGCGCCGTGTGTAACGGCAAAGGCTTGGATGCATCGTGCTCGACCGTACCGCCAAAAGACGCCTCGCGGAGTTGCTTTTCATAAGCGGCCAGCGTCTCGCCTGCCCCCCAAGGTTTTACTTTAAGAGCCTGCAAAATACCGACGAGGTTATCATCGCGAATACGCTCTAACTCGCGGATAGAATGATGACCTGATTGCGCATCAGATTGTCCCGCGATCAGATCAACCAGCTCATCGGTAAATTCCGGCACATCCATCAATTTGGTCCACGGGAACGTAAGGCATGGCCCGAACTGCGCCATGAAGTGTTTCATGCCCGCTTCGCCGCCTGCTACGCGATATGTCTCGAACAACCCCATTTGCGCCCAGCGGAGTCCAAAACCAAAACGAATAGCATCGTCAATTTCTTCCGTGGTTGCGATCCCGTCTTTCACGAGCCACAGCGCTTCGCGCCAGACTGCCTCTAAAAACCGATCAGCAATGTGAGCGTCGATTTCCTTACGGACAACCAGCGGCTTCATACCGAGCGGAGGCAAAACAGCTTCGGCAAAAGCCAACGTCTCAGGTGACGTTGCCGGAGACGGAACCAGCTCAACGAGTGGCAGCAAATAAACCGGATTAAACGGATGCGCCACAAGGATTGAACCGGAATTCACCGCTCCCTCTTGCAGCTCAGATGGCTTGAAGCCTGACGTAGAAGACCCGATCAAAGTGTCAGGCGCGCTCGCTTGGATTTCGGCAAAAACCTTATGCTTGAGTGCGAGAACTTCAGAGACACTTTCCTGAATCCACTGTGCGCCTTCTACGGCTTCGGCAATACTATCTGCATAGGTGATGGTTCCGGGTTTTGGCAAAGGCGCAACACAAAGCACCCGCAAAGCACGCTCGGCATTTGCATAAACTTCACCAATCTTACGAGGCGCTTCCGGGTCGGGATCAAAGACGGCGACATCAATCCCATTCAATGCAAACCGAGCGGCCCAACCGCCCCCGATAACACCACCGCCGATAATGGCTGCTTTGCTGAAATTGGTCATAACCCGGCTCCGTCGATTACAAAATTCACGCGCTATCGTTGGCAGAAGATCGCGAATGGGGAAAGTGAATTTCGTCGCTAACGAATTTTACTAAGATACGAGCGCTATGAATGCGCAAATACAGCCAATAAGCGCATTAACTAGACATCTCCCCTATTTGCATTGCATGTTCCTATCACAATAGTGAGGTACATAATGTCAAATTTGCCAAACGTAATAAGCCGTGGCGAGACTTCTCGTCTATTCCCCGTACTATCAGAAACATCGAAAGAAGGCAGAGCTACCGCAGTTTTCCTTTCCTGTTTAGCGAACGTATTCGAGTATGGCAGTGGTTTGCTATCATCTGTTGGGCAGCGCGTTGGTACACGTGCAAAAATTGAGTGCTTCACTGAGGTCGGTTTCGCAACGTCAAAAGGCGACTCGAAATTACGGCCTGACGGATTGATTGTCTTGACTGTTGGTTCAAGAAAATGGACAGCGCTAGTCGAAGCTAAAGTTGGGGCAAACAATTTAACAACGGAACAGATTGAAGGGTATTTGGCGCTCGCTCAAACACACAAAATAGATGCGGTAATATCAATCTCTAACGAATTTTCTGCCGCTCCTCAGTTGCACCCATTGGCTATTAAGCAGCGAGCATCTTCAAAAGTCTCCCTCTATCATTGGTCATGGATGTATCTGCTTACAGAGGCAGATTTATTGCTCACTAATCAAGAAGTTTTAGATATTGGTCAACGGTATATTTTATCGGAATTGGTTAGGTTTCTTACGCATCCAAGTGCTGGCGTTAAAGGGTTTGATGCCATGCCTAAATCTTGGGGAGAAATGTGTGGAGCCGTGCGCGCAGGAGCACCTATCGGTACAAGTTCTGCTGACGCACGAGAAGTGATCGGAGCATGGCATCAAGAAGTAAGAGATTTGAGTTTGATTTTGAGTAGACAAGTCGGTGTAGAAGTAACAAACCGATTGCCGCGTGCCCTGATGGGAGACGCAACCGCGAGATTGAAATCTGACCTCGCAGATTTATCGAACACCAAATGTTTGACGGCTTGTCTCCAAGTTCCCGCCGCTGCCGCTCCGATTGATGTATGCGTCAACATCGCTCAAAGAACCATCACATCATCTGCAAAGATCAAGGCTCCTGAAGACAAAAAAAAGCACAAAAGCCCGATTAAACTGGGTGTTAAAGCAACTACAAAAAACGCCCGAAAATGACTTGCACATTCGACTTTATTGGCCGGGACGTGGACCACATACACAACATACTCTTAGTGCATTGCGCACTGATCTTAACATTGCCGATCAAGGTCGCGAAAAAGTGCAAGTCAGAGAAATCGAAATTTGTCTTGTTCGTGAGTTAGGTGGACGTTTTGCTCAGTCGAAAAACTTCATCAAAGATCTCGAAACTGCGGTTCCTGATTTTTATGAAAATGTGATGCAGTATCTAAAGGCATGGCAACCACCTGCGCCCCGAATGCGCGAAGGACGAAGCGATGCTTCTGATGTTACGCCTGCTGCATTAGCGGCTACGGTAGAAGTACATCAAGAGCGTACCATATCGACGCCCATACCTTTAAACGATCACCAAGAGTCCGAACCTCAAATGATACCGCCACAAACGTCCGGGGGTGAGATCTAATTTCATATTCACTGCGGCGTTAGGGTCAGTTGGTTGGTGTCATAACCATTCTTTTGCAAGGCTTTGATGCCGCGTTGCAGGCGGGCGTTGCTTATCTTTGGTTGGCGGGCCAGAATCCAACCCGCAAAACCATTTGGCGTGCCGACGACGACGGTTTCATAACCCTCATCAATGTCGAGAATCCAATAATCGCCCGAGGTGAAGGGCACATAAGGCAAAAAATCGACTTTGAGCTTTGCGCCACTCGCATCTACGGCTTCGGCTGATGCCGTTGCCGAACGCGGTTCCGCACTCAACGATCCATCTCGGCATGAGTTTTTAACGATGACAGAACCGTCAGTGTTTAGTGCGTACTCAGCGGTCACGCCAACGCATCCCTCTTCAAAGAAAACTGGAAACCGTGCAATTTCGTACCAAAGCCCCTGATATCTTTCGAGATCTACCGAAGCTACTGTAGAGATCGGAACCGATTGATCCCTATAGTCGCCACCGCTCGCACAGGCGGATAGGACCATAGCGACAAAGCCTGTCATGGCGATTCGAATTGTGTTTCTGCGATATGTCATCGGCTCTCACGTATTAAAATGTTCACTGTACTAATTGTGCTATTTCTACGCGCAGGCAAGAGCATCACGCCATACGGCATCAACGCGCGTGAGAAGCCAGTTGAACTTCAAAGCGTTCGAGGTCATCCGTAAAATCATGACTCGCGAGATAGGAATACTCATCAGGTCGACGCGTCGCGATAGGGTCAGCAGGGTCTGAGCCGGGCATACCCGGATGGCACATGATCAAAGTGTGATCTTCTCGCCTTGCCACCTTTTGCAACCATCCTTGCATCAATGTCCGGAAAGATTGTGCAGGGTCAAACGTGTTTACGCCGTAAAACCGATCATTATAGCGCAAACCTGCACTGGCCAGCCGCCCTTTCTGTCTGCGCGACATTGCCGCGAGCAACACCGCTCTGAGATTCGGCGAGAAGAACAAATCCGATATAGGCGAGTCGCAACATCTAACCCAACAAGACCCGGCTTTAGCCTCCCCCAGCCGCGACACCACCAAATTAACGACCTCATCTCTGATGCCGGGAAAGATTTGGACATGCTGATGACCATCAACAAAATCCGGCTTACGGCCAAATGCAGATTCAAAGGCATTAAACTGGCGTTCGAGTTCAAGGAAAACTTCTGCGCGATTGATGCGTCTAAGGTGACTCTTGATTAACAACTGTTCAACCTGAGGAAGCACAACTTCTTCCGTAAGTTTCGGCATTGCAGCAAGAGGCGCATATTCCGTCAAAGTCAGATGCAGTCCAATTTCTACTGGAAGAGGTGCTTCGCTAACAGCTTCGAGCAAGGTAGGCGCATTGAACGCATTGCCGACGGCCATACAGCTAACGGCATTTAATCTCCCATCACGAACGAGAGCATTGATTGCATTATTCACCTCGGAATTGAGACCATAATCATCGGCGCACAAAGTAAAAGAGACCAAAGAAATTTCCTTTTTACGTCGAGTACACGGAACTTTGAACCAGATGGCAGAAAAAGCACGTTAGGTATGTTGTTACATACTGCCGTATGCGTCATATTGCGTACAATCTCAACACAGTAGGTGATGTTCTGACTGCTACACTCATACCAGCATCTGTTCTTACAGATTCCCCTGAAGAGGTGGTTTTGTCGGTTGTTATTCCAACCTTCAATGAAGAGTCTTCAATAGAGTTTCTTTTCGCGCGCTTGATGCCTGTCCTCGATGCATTGTCCGTGAAGTGCGAAGTGATCGTTGTTGATGATGGCAGTCGTGATGAGACTTCCTCGAGAGTCGCAGCATGTCGTGCAAATGATCAGCGGATAAAGCTCGTTCGCTTCAGCAGAAATTTCGGAAAAGAAGCAGCCCTTAGTGCGGGCTTAGAACATGCGTCCGGTCGAGCAATCGTACAGATAGATGGTGACCTGCAGCATCCCCCGGAAATAATCTCTTCGTTCTTCGAGGCATGGCAGAATGGGTACGAGATAATATACGGCACACGCCGCTCACGTGACGATGAACCGTGGTTGCGCCGCAAGTTCAAAATGGGTTTTTACCGCCTTTTCGCAGCAATTTCCGAAGTCGAGTTACTCAAAGGTGCTGGTGATTTCATCTTACTTGATCGTAAAGTTGCGGACGCCTTGTTACGCCTCCCGGAACGTGGTCGCTTCACCAAAGGACTTTACGCTTGGGTAGGATACAAACGAAAAGCCATTCCTTTTGATGTAGCCCCTCGTGATCATGGTGTATCTGGATGGAGTCCGAGGCATCTTCGCCGCTTTGCTCTTGATGCGATTACGGCATTCGGTTCAGTGCCCCTAAAGATTTGGAGCTATATCGGTTTGCTCCTCGCAATCCCTTCTTTTGCATACGGCGCATTCCTCACGATCAGGACAATGATCTATGGTATTGAGACACCGGGTTACGCATCATTGATGGTTGCGCTGTGTTTCTTTTCCGGCGTGCAGCTTTTAGGGCTTGGCATCATCGGCGAATATCTGAGCCGTGTTCTGATCGAGGTAAAACAGCGCCCACTTTATCTTGTGACAGAAACAATAGGCTTCGATCCAAACCCAGAAACGAAGTCTACAGCTAAAGAGAAACCTATTTCACGGCGACGAGCATCTTAATGGTCAGCATCATTTACAACGAATTGTCCTTACGACCATGGATGACCAAAAATAGAACGCGGACCGAAGACCATTCTCATTAGTTGTAGTCTTTAGCTGTACGTGAAAACTTCCCGGCAGAACCAGATATACTTCGCCCTATTTCGGTGATTGCTCTGGATATTCGCCATTATGCAAAGTTATAAGCCAGTCCGACACCCATCCAGACCAGAGACGTCATATATGTTGAATGATCCGTCGGCGCGCAGAACCGCGCTGTGCTTACTTGCCTTGACGATCATCTGGATAGCGTTTTGCTGGCCTTGGTTTTTTGCTGGAAGAATTATTCCGTACGACGCCAAGAACCACTTTTACGGCATGATCCGATTTTTCGCGACAGCATTGCATTCCGGTGAAGACCCGTCTTGGAGTCCTTATCACTTCGGCGGATTTCCTATGATTGCCGACCCTCAATCGGTCATCTGGACTCCTAGCATGTGGTTGCCTGCACTTATTAGCGAAGCGCCCTCAATGCGTCTCGTCGATGCTGTGCACCTTGCTCATGTATTGGTCGGAGCAATGGCGATCTTTGCGTTTGGCCGGTTACGTGGATGGCGCGACGAAGCGTCTTTTATCGCGGCAATCAGTTTTATGATGAACGGCGCGCTGACGGTCAGACTTGAGCATCTGTTGATGACCGTCAGCACGATGTGGATCGCGGTTACACTATGGCGTCTGGAAGCGGCAATCCAATTTGGCGGTGTGTGGCGGGGGTTGGCATTTGGAGCGGCACTCGGATTGCTTCTGATAGATAGAAACCATGTCGCTTATTTAGGCATATTATTTCTCTTCTTCTATTGGCTCTCGCGTTTAGATTTACGCACACCTCGCGCTTTTTACCGACATGGCAGCATCGTCATCGGAGGGTTGTTCGCATTTTTTCTTGCGCTGATTCCGTTGTTGTTACTTTTCCAACTCATCGATCAAAGTAACCGTCCTAATTTTGATTTCAGAGACGCAAGTTGGCAATCAATTCCACCGCCACAGCTTTCCAGTTTTCTGTTTGCCGAATATTTTGGATCATTTAAGCGGCTCGGCGCACACTGGGGACCGGCATCAAAGCATTGGGGTGATTTTACGCTCGAGATACACCGAGGCATGATCTACCTCTATGCGGGAACGCTAGCGCCACTTCTGGTTCTATGGATTGGCGTCGCGCGCAAGCAACTCTTCGCGCCGGGAATGCGCTTCCTCAGTACGATGGCACTCCTCTTTCTCATCTACGCTCTCGGGCGCTACACTCCGGCATTCAAATTTCTTTATGATTGGGTTCCAGGGGTCGATTTATTCCGCCGCCCTTCGGACGCTCTATTCATATTCGGTGTGATCATGAGCTTGATGATCGGCGTAATGCTTGATCGCGCTTTATCCATGCCAAGTATCACCGTTGAAAAAGGTCCAGCGATATTCGCTTTAGTTTTGTTGGGCACGGCAATCGCTCCGTTGATTTATATTTCTGCCTCGTTTGGTCGCCTCCATGAACTCGCTCACGACATTGCATTGTTCACAGCGCTTGCGGGTGGTTTTACCGCAATGATTATCTGCGCGCGACGTTCGAAACGATGGCGCAAAGCAGCGATAGCCATTTTAACAATTGGGGTAAGTGCCGACCTGATTTACTTTAATTCCAAGACGGTCCTCAGCACCTGGCGCCCCCCTCATTACAAACCCCTTGAATCTCCTGAGAAGGACTCGTTCTTTTCAAAGCTACCCGCTTTACTAACCGAGTCGGACCCAACGGGTGCACCATGGCGGGTCGAACTTATTGGGCTTGGTCATACCGTTCAAAATGTTGCACAGGTTGGACTGTATCCAAATATTTTAGGATACAACCCTATTCGTCTTGCCAGTTTCGAGCGGTATATCGGTCCCGACATGCAAAACAGCGCCGCCAATCATCGCAAATGGGGCCAGCGCATGACTGGCTACAACAGCCCCATGACGGACCGCTTGGGAATAAAATATATTGTAACCGGCGTTCCGATTGAAACGATTGATCCGTCAATCAAACTGGATCGGTTCCCACTTCTTGATGTTGTAAAGCGGCGTAGCCGGCGCACAGCATATGTGTACTTAAACTCTCGCGCTGCGCCTCGTGCCAAGCTCATCGATATCGAAGGAAAGCTGCTGGATGGGGATGTCAAGTTTGACAGCTACAGAAACACGAAATTACGCTTGAAGGTAACCGCACCCCAAGCAGGGCGTTTGGTTCTGGCTGAGTTTGACTACCCCGGTTGGCGTGCCGCTGTGAACGACGTACCCGTGCCAATCGAGCGTCACCGAGATATATTCCGCGCCATCCCTATTCCTGCCGGAGAGAGCGAGGTAAACTTAGATTTCAACGCATTGTCATGGCAAAATCTAAAGGATGCGGCTCAAAGCATTATAAACCGGGCAGGGAGCTGAATAGTCATCTCTAACATTCTACAACAAGCGAAAGCATTTCTGGGCGTTGGCGTCATCGCAACGATTAGCCATTATATTGTTTTAATCGGCTTAGTAGAGACAGGCATATTGACCGTCATACCAGCCTCAGCAGTTGGTGCATTCGTTGGTGCAGTTGTCGGGTATCGCTTGAATTACCGATACGCTTTTCATTCAGACGCACCGCACCGCGAAACTGCGCCGCGATATATGATCATTGCCGCCGTGGCTCTTGCTGCGAATACGATTTTAATGGCCATCCTAAATGGATCACTTGGTCTGCCCTATTTAGTGGCCCAAGTGATCACAACAATTCTCGTATTCATCCTGACTTTTACAGGCAATCGGGTATGGACTTTCGGAACAGGCAGACAAAAATAACTTTTGTTGTCGCGTTCGCTAAATCATCGCCATCCCGCCATTTACATGAAGAGTCTGTCCGGTGACGTAACCTGCGGCATCTGATGCGAGATAAGCAACGGCGCCAGCTACATCATCGCTGTCTCCCATTTTTCCGGCAGGAATAGTCGCATTGATTTTCGACTTCTGATCATCGGTCAACACATCTGTCATCGGTGTCGCAATAAATCCGGGAGCAACACAATTGACTGTGATATTTCGCGTTGCAATTTCCTGCGCCAATGACTTTGACATACCCACAAGGCCGGCTTTAGCCGCGCAATAATTTCCCTGTCCCGGATTGCCTGTGGTTCCGACGACTGATGTTATATTCACAATGCGTCCCCAGCGGGCCTTCATCATCCCGCGCAAACTCGCTCGGCAAAGGCGAAAATTCGCGGTCAAGTTCACGGCGATCACCGCATCCCATTCGTCATCTTTCATCCGCATAAACAGATTGTCCCGCGTGATACCCGCATTGTTGACCAGAATATCAAGTGAGCCGAGCGAACCCGCGACCGCTCCAGGCAACGCATCAACTTCGGAAAGATCGGATAGATTACAAGCATGAACTTCTGCTCGATCACCCAATGCGTCGCGCAATTCTTCCAGTGGCCCCGTCCGCGTTCCTGACAACGCAACCGTAGCACCTTGCGCGTGAAGAGCTTTCGCAATCGCGCCGCCAATGCCGCCTGAAGCCCCTGTAACAAGAGCGTTTTTACCTTCGAGTGAAAACATTCAGCTTATCCTTCAAGCGTTTCAATCAGCGCCGCAATCTCGGCATGTGTTCCTGCGTTTGCAGACGTAACATTACGGTCAATTCTTTTGGTAAGTCCCGACAGAACCTTGCCAGCGCCCAGCTCAACAAGCTGCGTAACACCTTGCCCTGCCATCCAAATGACACTCTCACGCCAGCGTACAGAGCCGGTAACTTGCTTCACTAAGAGATCACGAATAACAGCAGGATCACCCACAGCCTGCGCCTCTACATTCGCAACGACGGGCAAAGATGGTGCTGCAATTTCTGTATTTCCAAGTGCTTCGGCCATTTTTTCTGCTGCGGGGGCCATCAGCGCACAGTGGAATGGTGCGGATACAGGCAACAACATCGCCCGCTTCGCGCCTTTTTCCTTCGCTAAATCACAAGCACGCTCAACTGCCGCTTTATTGCCAGAGATAACGACTTGTCCCGGCGCATTGTCATTTGCCGCCTCGCAAACCTCTCCTTGCGCTGCGGCATGGGCAACAGCTCGTGCGTCGTCTAGATCAAGTCCTAGAACAGCGGCCATTGCACCGACCCCTACTGGAACAGCCTGCTGCATGGATGCCCCACGCAACCGGAGCAACCGCGCCGCATCAGAAAGTCGCAAAGCACCAGTAGCGGTCAACGCGGAATACTCGCCCAGAGAATGCCCTGCAACGAATACCCCTTTATCTGACAGAGAAAAACCGCCCTCCGCTTCCAGAACACGGGTCATCGCAACCGATACCGCCATCAAAGCAGGTTGAGCATTTTGCGTGAGCGTAAGGGCGTCACCATCTTCGCCCCATATAATACTCGACAGAGATTCTCCGAGCGCCTCGTCCACTTCATCAAACACGGCCTTCGCCACTGGTGAAGCATCGGCGAGGTCTTTTCCCATACCAAGAACCTGTGATCCCTGCCCCGGAAATACAAATGCGCGCATAATCTCTCTCGTTTTATCATTCATTAGATCGTCTCAAGACAGACTAACAATAAGTGGATCAAATTTCACAGAAATCATGGCGTGAAACTTAATTCAGCGAACTCTCGAAACGATTTATTGAGCCATACGAGCGCGCGCCGCGAAACTCAAGCCAAGCTGAATCATGAAACCCTTAAAGGGAGTAAGGAGAGACCCAATTCCGGCCTATCCATTCTCTTTGTCGGGTTAACTTTTCGGCATCACAAGCCATGACCTGAGCGCAAAGCCATCATGACTGAGAAAGGGGTAGTATCATGCGCAGCTCATTGCCATTTTCGCAGTGCAGCATAATTATTGCGTTGCAGCAATCACTTCGAAGGACCACTCAAATGCTTAACAATACAGCGTTGCGACCTCTTTCGACGACAGGAGCAGATAAAATGGCAATGACCTTTTACGAAACCAGTGCAGCAATGCCCAAAACGCAGGGTTGGATTGATGCGATCATCAATCGTTTGATCATAGGCACGAAAAAAGTCCAATATAGCAGAATGATATCTGCATTAATGCGCCTCTCCGATCAGCAACTCGCGGTGATAAACATCACACGGAAACAAATTCCGTCGCACGCACACATCTGCATTTACGGTGAATGATCTCGCAGCAACCATTGCTGGTGAAAATCTCCCCTCCCGATGAACGGCGTGGCGAGTAAAGCGTCAGTTTATCCGGGGTGGGGTACAAACCCTTAGCGGTTTATCGCCCCTTCCAAACTGGATCGCGTTTTTCCGCAAAGGCTTTAGCACCTTCTAGATTGTCTTCTGAGCCGTAGAGAACATCGACAGTCCTGAGTTGGCGTTTGGTTACACGGTTCATCACGTCTTGGAATTTCGAATCCTCTGCCTCACGCACAGTCTCCTTAATCGCAGCATAAACAAGCGGCGGGCCAGATTCGAGCAACCGCGCCAGCGTCCACGCTTCTTCCATCAACCTATCCGCAGCATAGATATGATTGACGAAGCCCCAACGTGCGGCCTCTTCTGCATCGAGCCACCTGCCCGTGAAAAGCATCTCCATTGCGATATGATACGGAATGCGTTTGGGCAGCTTTACCGTCGCGGCATCGGCCAAAGTCCCGGAACGAATTTCCGGCAGCGCAAAACTCGCATGATCGGCGGCCAAGATAATATCAGCCGATAACGCTACTTCCAGCCCCCCACCACAGCAAATGCCATTCACCGCAGCGACTACAGGCTTGCCTAAACCTTGAAGCTCTTGCAGGCCGCCGAAGCCCCCAACGCCATAATCCCCATCAACAGCATCCCCATCGGCGGCGGCTTTCAAATCCCAACCGGGACAGAAGAATTTCTCACCAGCACCGGTGATAATCGCCACACGTAATTCCGGATCATCACGAAAAGCTGCAAAAGTCTCACCCATGATACGCGATGTCTTCAGATCAATCGCATTGGCCTTGGGACGATCAAGGGTGACCTCAAGAATGCCACCTTCGCGGCGAGTACGGATCGGAGAGTCGGTCATGTGATGTCCTTTTCTGGCTCGCGCATCCTTATCAATGCATCGGCGGCAAATGCACCACGTTCGCAAACAATCAATGGATTGACGTCGAGTTCTTCTAACTTGTTGGCATTAGCTTCGGCAAATTTAGCAACGACCTGCACCGCTTTGACAATAGCATCAAGGTCGGCAGCGGGCTTTCCACGATAGCCCTCAATCAGTTTTGAAACTTTCAAGCCAGAGAGTGATGCACGAATATCCTCGTCCGTGATAGGTAACAGCATAGTAGCGGCATCATCTAATAGCTCCGCTATTACGCCCCCTGCACCCAGCGTTAGCATCGGCCCATAAACGGGATCACGCGTCACACCGATGATCATCTCGACCAAACCACCCTCGATCATCTTTTCAATCAGCAGAGCATCGTTCTGCAAAAAGAGTTCGGCTGCGGCATTATAAACTTCGTGCTGATCCTTTAGGTTGAGAATAACACCGCCCATCTCGGTTTTATGAGCAATGCCACTAGCCTTCACAACAACCGGATACCCAAATCTGTTCGCGGCATCTTGAGCCGCTCCAAGATCTTCGACTTCCCCAAAATTCGGGATATCAAGGCCAAATTCACCCAGAGCGGTTTTACTCTCCCATTCCGTCCATGTCCGCGAAGAACCATCCGCATGATCACCAATACGCAGGATCGGAGGAACATCTCCCCGCGTCCAAGCCTCACCAATATGCGCCGAAGCATCTGCCGCGATTAAAGCATCTTCAATCCCGCAAAGCGGCGCAATGCCCGCCGCCATAAATTGCGCACATCGGTCTTCGGGTAGCAATTCGGTCAGCGATGCGACGATGGCTGTTCGCGCACTCACGCGCGCACTTGCCGCGATGATGCCGCGCACTGCGGGTTCCCATGTCTCATGGCTGCACCGATCTTCGCGCGGAAAATCGAGGATCAACATCGACAGATCAAACCCCGGAGCCATCGCTGCAGAAAATGTATCCGTCAAAGCCGGTTCATCATTCCAGATAAACGTATGGTAATCGAGCGGATTAGCCACTGTAACAAGAGGGTTAAGCGTCTCTGCAATCGCGGTTTTCTCTACAGCTTCATAAGCACGGAAACGCAAATCGAACTGCATAGCGGAATCGGCAACCAGCGAAGCCTCGCCACCCGAACAACTCATCGACAGAACATCGCGTCCCGGCAACGCCCCGTGGACATGAAGTAATTTCAATGTCTCAACGAAACTCGGAATACCCGGCAATAAAGGAATACCAAGCCGCTTGAAAAACGCCCTACTCCCCGCATCTGACCCCGCAAGTGATGCTGTATGAGAGATCGTTGCGATTTGCGCTTGTTCAGATGCGCCTACTTTAATCGCGACAACCGGGATACGCTTGGCACGGGCACGCGCCGCCAAAGCCTCAAACGCAGCCGGATCACCGACCCCCTCGATATGCAGGCCAATGGCCGTCACCCGATCATCATCCAGCAAGGCTTCCGCCATCTGCGCGAGGCCGATTTGCGCCTGATTGCCCGCCGTCAGCATATACGCAATCGGCAAGCCTCGCCCTTGCATCGACAGATTAATCGCAATGTTTGAGGATTGTGTGAGAATGGCGACGCCGTTCTCAACCCGCGTCCCGCCATGCTGGTCCGGCCACAGTGTCGCACCGTCGAGATAGTTCAGAGCGCCATAACAGTTCGGCCCGATGATTGGCATGTCAGCGGCGGCGTCGAGCAAAGCGGTATTCCGGTCCGCGCCGTCTTCCGTCTCTCCGAAACCAGAGGCGAAGCACACCGCGCCCCCAGCTCCGCGTTCTTGCAACCCGCGCACAAGATCAAGCGTCGCATCCCGATTAACACCGATCCACGCCGCATCGGGAACAGCGGGCAATGCATCAAGCGACGGGTAAGCTGTCACCCCATGTACAGCCTCGCGCTTCGGATGAACCGGCCAAATCTCACCTTCAAAACCGGCCTTGAGCAGTTGTTCAACAACATTAGCCGCCCAAGCCCCGCCAAAGATGGCAATGCTTTTGGGGCGCAACAGGCGAGAAAGGTTGGGAGGCGATTGCATCGTTTTAATTATCGGATTACGCCCCCAAAGGCCGCAGCAATTCGCGGCTAATGATATGACGTTGAATTTCTGAGGTTCCGTCCCAAATCCGCTCGACCCGTGCATCGCGCCAAAAGCGTTCGAGCGGCAAGTCATTCATCAAGCCCATACCGCCATAAATCGCGATGGCCTCATCCGTCACCCGCGCCAGCATCTCTGACGCATAGACTTTCGCGCTCGCAATTTCACGGTTCGCTGGCAAGCCTTGGTCCAGCCGCCACGCGCTCGATAATGTCAGCCATTCCGCTGCATCAATCTCGGTAATCATATCGGCCAACTTAAACGACACCCCTTGAAACTTACCGATCTGTTGGCCGAATTGCTTGCGCTCGGCAGAGTAGTTCAGCGCATAGTCAAAGACCCGCCGCGCACGGCCAACCGCCATCGTCGCAACGGTGATGCGCGTGGCATAAAGCCACTCGTTCATCACCGCAAACCCGCCATCGACTTCGCCAAGCACCTGCGCGTCAGGCAAGCGGCAATTATCGAACCGCAAGATCATATTTTTATAACCGCGATGAGAGACACTCTCATACCCCGGCGCGATTTCAAATCCCGGCGTGCCGCGATCTACCAAGAAAGCGGTGATCCGTTTCTTGGGGCCTTTCGGCGTGTCATCTTCGCCGGTCGCAATGAAGACGATTATAAAATCAGCATGATCCGCGCCGGAGATAAAATGCTTGGTTCCATTTACGACCCAATCGCCGCCATCGCGTTTTGCAACACATTTCATGCCACGCACATCTGAACCCGCATCAGGTTCCGTCATCGCCAGCGCATCCATGCGCTCGCCCCGCACGGCGGGCAGCAAATAACGTTCTCGTTGTTCTCCTTCACAAGCCATCAGGATATTTTGAGGGCGTCCAAAAAAGTGGTTCAGCGCCATTGAACCACGCCCTAGCTCGCGTTCAACCAACGCAAACTCGAGATGCGACAGCCCCGCCCCACCGACTTCTTCGGGAAAGTTGCAGGCGTAAAAGCCCAAATCCATCGTCTTTTGCTTAATTTGTGCAGCAATCTCGGCGGGCACTTCGCCGGTGCGGTCCACCAAATCCTCGTGAGGGTAAATCTCTTCCTCGACAAAGCGGCGCACGGTGGAGACAATCATCTCCTGTTCTTCAGTCAGGCCAAAATTCATAGCGCACCCTTGCGTCGATGATCGATTCTGGCCGAACTCTTAGCTTTTTTCGAAGTAGATTTCCCAATCCTTTTTTCGCGGAAATTACGTGCGGTGGAAATCATAACCCACGAAAAAGCAGTTGCACCCTGAAGGATACAACTGCAATTTTATCCGTAACCGCGCTTAGCTCCGTTTCAGAGCATCGCGGATTTCTTCGAGCAGAATCTCGTTACGCGGCGTTTCTTCCGGCGCTTCTTCTTCCGCTTTTTTCGCTTTGTTGATGCCTTTGATGATCATGAACAAAACGAACGAAACAATGATGAATGAAATCAATGCGTTAATGAAGAGACCGTATTTCACGAGGACAGGATCACCGCCGTCTGCGCCTGCACCAAGATTGATAGCAAGTGCAGAGAAATCAGCACCACCCGTTAGGAATCCAACGATTGGCATAATAATATCACCAACGAGGGACGTAACGATTGAAGTGAACGCAGCACCAATAACGATACCGACTGCCATATCCACCATATTGCCTTTTACGGCGAACTCTTTGAACTCTGTAAGCATACCCATAGAAAAATTTCCCTATAATCATAACAACGAAAATTACGCAGCTTAGCTTGTTCAGTCCTTTTGCAGATCAACGCAATCTAATACTGCGTCCAGATATAAAAAATAGATCGGCATTGTTGCACAAGTGTACACATCACCCGCGCAAGACTCCCCCTGTAGCTTTTTCAACTGAGGCAATAACTTTAGCGGCAAGCGCATCAATTTCCTCGTCCTTAAGCGTGGTGTCTTTAGGCTGCAAACGAACCGCAACGGCAATTGATTTTTTCCCTTCACCAAGTTGCTTAACGGCGTGTGCGCCATCAAAAACGTCAAACACCCGAACTTCTTCGATCAATGCTTTATCCGCCGAACGCGCCGCTTTGCGAATATCCTCCGCCTCCAGCCGCTCATCAACGACAAAGGCAAAGTCTCGTTCAACCGCTTGCAACTTATTCAATGTCAACGCAGGCCGCGCTTTAGTTTTTGCTTTCGGGAACGGAATCGCAGCCAGATAGATTAAAAAGGCAACCGCAGGCCCATCAATATCCATCCCTTTAATCGCGTTCGGATGAAGCTCGCCTATTTCAGCAATCGTGACTTTCGGTCCCAACTTCAACGCGGCAGAGCGACCGGGGTGAAAGAACGACGCGACAGAGCGATCAGTTTGCAGGCGATCAACAGGCGCACCTAAGGCTGTCAAAATGGCTTCGACATCCCCTTTTGCATCAAAGAAATCGAGGCCGCGACGCGCTGCCGTCCAATCCCGTCCACTCGCATGACCAACACGGATACCCGCTGCAACAATTGCCTCTTCGCCCGGTTCAGCGCCATGAAAAGCCGCACCGACCTCGAACAGCGCCAGATCTTTGAAGCCCTGCGCTTGGTTTCGCGCCGCCGCCGCCAACAATCCCGGCAGTGGGCTTGGCCGCATGTCGGACATCTCAGATGAGATCGGATTTTCCAATTTCAGCGCATCAGAGCCACCTCCAAACAGAGCCGCCTCGTTATTGGCTATGAAAGTGTATGTCACACACTCGTTCATTCCCTGCGCGGCAAGCGCCCGCCGCGCCGTCGCAACACGACGCTGCATCGGTGTCAGGCTGCGTTTAAGCGCCCCCGTCTGCGATCTCGCCAGCGGTTGAGATTCAAGATTCGTCAGTGAAGCAACCCGCGCAATTTCTTCAACGAGATCCGCCTCACCCCGTATATCAGGACGCCACGGCGGAACGGAAACCGTCATAGGCTCACCGGCTGTGACGCCAAACCCAAGCGCCTCTAAAATGCGCGTTTGCTCGGGGATTTCGACCGCCATTCCAACGAGTGTTTCCACCCTATTACCGCGCAAAGCAAAATCCCGTGCAGTATCTGGCGCTGCCCCGGCAATCACCAGTTCTGACGCTTCACCGCCGCACATTTCGAGGACCATTTTCGTCGCGAGTTCCATGCCCTCACGTGCAAATTCAGGATCAATACCGCGCTCAAATCGATAACGTGCATCCGAGTTAATCTTTAACTTCCGCCCTGTCGCAGCCGTCCGAACAGGGTCGAAATACGCACTCTCAATGAAGACATTCACAGTTTCTTCGGTACAGCCGGAGACTTCGCCGCCCATAACACCGCCGATACCCTCTGGACCATTATCATCGCAAATCAGAGTCATCGCATCATCGAAGGCGTACTCTTTGCCATCAAGCGCAAGCAGCTTTTCACCGGGTTGCGACAGACGGACATGAATGTTGCCATGCACTTTATCCGCATCAAAAACGTGCAAAGGGCGAGCGCGGTCATAGGTCATGAAGTTCGTCATATCGACCAGCGCATTAATCGGGCGCAAGCCAATCGCGCGGATTTGCTGTTGCAGCCAATCCGGTGAAGGGCCGTTTTTCACACCACGAATATAACGGCCAACAAACAACGGACAGGCTTTGTCTTTGACATCATCCTTCAAAGTCACCGCTATAGGCGAGGCAAAACCATCAGCGATTTCTTCGGTCGGCGCAGGTTTCAGTGTCCCAATACCACGGGCCGCAAGATCACGTGCGACACCGCGTACACCCAACGCATCGGGTCGGTTAGGCGTAATCGCAATGTCGATTACAGGATCATTGAGGTTCTTATAGTCAATAAAGCGCGCACCCATCGGCGCATCTTCCGGCAGATCAATAATGCCGTCATGATCGTCCGAGATCATCATCTCGCGCTCAGAGCAAAGCATCCCATTGGATTCGACACCGCGAATAACACCGGGCTTCAAATCAACTCCTGTACCCGGCACATGCGTTCCGACAGGGGCGAAAACCCCAACCAGCCCCGTACGCGCATTCGGCGCACCGCAAACGACTTGAATCTCTTCGGAAGGAGAGTCGGGACCGTTCGGCCAAGCCTCAACGCGGCAAAGGCGCAGCCGGTCAGCATCCGGGTGCTGTACAGCCTCGATGACGCGGCAAATCCTAAAGGCTCCAAGCGTTTCCGCCGGATTTTCAATCCCTTCAACCTCTAAACCAAGGTCCGTCAATGCCGCTGCAATATCTTCAACACCAGCGTCGGTATCGAGATGCGTTTTGAGCCAGGATAGCGTGAATTTCATCAGTATGGTCCGCCTGCGTATATCTTCGCAGGCGGTTTAACTTAAATGCGCCTCAAGGCAAAGGCTCACATGATCACTGATTTGATCATCCACGCGACAATGCTGATGATTGTCACTCCCGCCAGCCAATAGGCGACAAACCATGCAATACGGCTCAAACCTTCTCGTTTCATCAGTGATACCCGTGTTCCGGCCTCACCTTACCGCGAAACACATAATAGGCGTATGCGGTGTATGCGAGGATGATTGGCAGCAAAATAACTGTCCCGACTAAGGCAAATTCAAGACTGCTTTGCGGTGCGGCGGCCTCCCATATGGTCAGCGAAGGCGGCACGATGTTGGGATAAAAGCTAATACCAATCCCGATAAAGCCCAGCACGAATAACGAAATCGACGCAAGGAAAGGCGTCAAGTCACTCTTATTCCGCAATCCGGCGAACAACTGATACGCCGCAAGTCCGACCAGTGCAGGTACAACACTCGTAATCGCAATCTTTGGCCAAGAGAACCATCGGTCAAAGTAAACCGGGTCAAGAAACGGCGTGATAAGACTCACCGCACCAATCAGACCAAGCGTCGCAATCGCCAGCTTAAAAGCGGCTTGCCTCATTCGTTCTTGAAACGCGCCTTCGATTTTAAGAATTAACCAAGTCGCCCCAAGCAACGTGTATCCGGCTGCAACCCCTATCCCCGTCAGGATAGAGAACGGCGTCAGCCAATCCCACCAACCTCCGGCGTAAGCGCGGTTTTCGATTGCAATACCCTGAACCAGCGCGCCCAATGCAATACCTTGCATCAAGGCAGCCACCAGCGAGCCACCGAAAAAGGCGAGATTCCATACCCACTTCCAGCGCTCAGTCCGCCAGCGATATTCAAAGGCAACACCGCGAAACACCAACGCCAGCAACATGGCGATCAATGGCGCGTATAACGCAGGCAATACCGTCGCATAGACGACGGGAAAAACCGCAAGCAACCCGCCGCCGCCCATCACAAGCCATGTCTCGTTGCCATCCCAAACCGGCGCAACCGAGTTCATTGCCAGATCGCGCTCGCCCTCATCCTTGAGAAACGGAAACAAAATCCCGATCCCAAGATCAAATCCGTCAAGAACCACATAGACCAGAACAGCAAAAGCGATAATTCCGGCCCAGATAAAAGGAAGATCGAATTCCATGATTTATCTCCCCGTCGTGCCAGAAATGAGTTGCTGTGCGGGTGTGATACCGGCGGCTCTGATCGGGCCTTTGTTCAGCCCCATCTTCACATCAATCGCACCCGGTGTCTTATTCATCATCCGCATGATGTAATAAGTTCCCGCACCGAAAACGAAGAAATAGACAATGATAAAGGCGGTCAGCGATGCGGCCACCGCTGGCGCTTCAATCGGCGCGAGCGAATCCGAAGTGCGAAGCACACCGTAAACTGTGAAAGGTTGCCGCCCTACTTCCGTTGTGACCCATCCAGCAAGCACGGCAACGAAACCCGACGGCGCCATCAACACCATCACGCGCTGCAACCAATTTGCGTCATAAAGCTGTCCTTTCCAACGTCGGAACAAGCTCCAGAAACCAATCGCCAGCATCGCAAAACCAATCGCGATCATGATGCGGAAGCTCCAGAATACGATAGCAACCGGCGGTTCTTCATCATCCGGGATTGTATCAAGACCATCCAGCGGCGCGTTCAGGTCGTGCTTGAGGATCAGGCTCGACAGCTTTGGAATCTCAATCGCGTAATCAATTCGCTTCTCCTCGGAGTTCGGAATACCGAACAAGATCAACGGCGCACCCTCTGGATAGCTGTCATAATGCCCCTCCATCGCCATCACTTTGGCAGGTTGGTGCTCCAGCGTATTCAGACCGTGCAAATCACCTGCAACAATCTGCAATGGCGTAACAATTACCGCCATCCACATCGCCATGGAGAACATCTTACGTGCGGCAAGGTTCGTTTTATCCCGCAGCAAATGTAGCGCACCAACACCGCCAACCACAAAAGCTGTCGTCAGATACGCGGCTAAAACCATGTGAGTCAGGCGATATGGGAAAGAAGGATTGAATACGATGGCCCACCAATCTTCCGGTACAAATTGCCCATCCGTATTGATGCTGTAGCCCGCAGGAGTCTGCATCCACGAATTCACCGACAAGATCCATGTCGCTGAAAGCAAAGTACCGAAGGCGACCATGCCGGTTGCAAACATATGCAGGCGCGGACCGACACGCTCACGGCCAAACAGCATAATGCCGAGGAAGCCAGCTTCCAAAAAGAAGGCCGAGAGAATTTCATAGGCCATCAGCGGCCCGATAACTGGCCCCGCTTTATCGGAAAAGACGCTCCAGTTCGTGCCGAACTGATAAGACATCACGATACCCGAGACCACGCCCATGCCAAAAGCAACGGCGAATATCTTTTTCCAATAGTTGAACAGGGATAGATAGACGTCTTTTTTCGTCCACAACCAAAGGCCGTTCAGCACGGCGAGATAGCTGGCCAAACCAATGGAAAATGCGGGAAAGATGATATGAAATGACACTGTAAAAGCAAATTGGATACGCGCGAGCAGCTCCGCCGTCATTCCATCAAACATTTTCGCACCCTTAGGCTGAACAACATCTTCGTCTGTCAGCTATATAGGGGGCAAAATTCTATTGTGCAGGTGCGAAGGGTGCGACCCGGCATCGCACCAACCAGCTAAATTTTTGTGCTATGCAACAAGATAGGCGAGTGTAGACATGCTGCTGTGATCGGCCCGATAAAACGTCATCGCATTCTTATCGCTGTCAAAGACATATGACGGCGTTGGGCCTAACTTCTTCCGCTCTTCACGCGCTGTTTGTCGTTCCACAACAGAGGCTGCAGCGAGTTTGGTGCGGCTTAGGATCGCGGGAGCAGCGGTGAGCGCTGCGGCGGACTTCAGAAAATCACGTTTATTCAAGGTCGTCTCCAGTAGAGGCCGCACAACACCGTGCAGCTCACTGGATATGGTAATTCATTGCGCTAATTACAAGATGTAGTGTTACGCACTCAAACCGCCATGCAAAGTCGGCACATCAAGGGCGCGGAATCCGTAATGGCGCAGCCAGCGCAAATCGCTCTCAAAGAATCCACGCAGATCGGGAATACCGTATTTCAGCATTGCAATCCGGTCGATCCCGACACCGAAGGCAAATCCCTGCCATTGATCAGGGTCGATATTGCAGTTGGATAGCACTTTCGGATGCACCATGCCGGACCCTAGAATCTCCAGCCAATCATCACCCTCGCCGACTTTTAGGACGCCTTTATCCCACGAACATCGGATATCAACCTCTGCCGACGGCTCCGTGAAGGGGAAGTGCGAGGCACGGAACCGCAATTCCACATTATCGACCTCGAAGAACGCTTTGACGAATTCTTCCAGCGTCCATTTCAAGTTCGCCATTGTAATGCTTTTGTCGATGGCCATGCCTTCAACTTGGTGAAACATCGGCGTATGGGTCTGGTCATAATCCGAGCGATACACCCGCCCGGGCGCAATAAAGCGAACCGGCGCGCCTTCGGCCTCCAGCGTGCGAATCTGTACCGGAGAGGTATGCGTGCGAAGGACATGGCGCGTGCCGTCTGCCTTTGGCGCCATATAAAACGTATCCATCTCCGCGCGTGCCGGATGTTCGGGCACAATGTTCAATGCATCAAAATTGTGCCAATCATCTTCGATCTGTGCGCCCTCTTTCACCTCAAAGCCCATATCGGCAAAGATCGCCGTAACTTCTTCGGTGACGACCGAAACCGGATGCAGCGTCCCTTGCGCACGGGGCCGTGGAGGGAGCGACACGTCTAACCATTCCGTCGCCAAGCGCTCGTTTAAGATAGCATCGCCAAGCGCGGCTTTTTTTGCGGAAATGGCCGCATTAATCTCATCTTTTAGAGCATTCAGCGCTGGTCCAGCCGTTTGGCGTTCCTCAGGGGTCATTTTCCCCAATTCCCGCATTTTCAGCGCGACTTCGCCTTTTTTACCCACAGCGGCGACTCGCGCCGACTCAAGCGTTGCTTCATCCGCTGCCTCATTAACGGCGGTTAGGTATTTCGTGCGAAGATCGTCAAGATCGCTCATCGGTATATCCCGCTGGAAAGTCGTTTCACCGCGACTTATCAGAGCCATTCGGTAATTTCTACACGCGCGACAGTGCTGGTTATGGACTTTTTCAACATCATGCGCTTAACGTCCGCCCAACAATGGTGGAGAAGACCGATGACGAATTACGACCCAGAGAACTTTAAGCCCGGCGAAATGGACACAAGCGTTCAATCTGCAACCTTTGATGGTTTCATGAAAACCTGTGTGATCGTGACCGCAGCAACGATTGCCGTTTGCATTTTCCTGCTGATCGTCGGCGTTTAATAGACGCTAGGGAAGCTGGGGCGCGGGCATAAATGTCGGCGCACCATTTACAAACGTAAAACCGTTTTTAAACGAGACTGCGTAGACCTGCTCACCTTCGCGCTCGCCCTTTCTGGCAAACCCGCCGAGAATGGTTTGATACCATTTGACATCTTTTTCGGCCAAATACCCGGCGCGAGCGGCATTTGCTAAGAAATCCCCTAATCCTTGTAACCGCAATATTATTGCGCCTTCCGGTTTGCGGTCGCGCACTTCTGCCGCGCCATCACCATTCAATGTGATCCCCGCAAGATTAAGCGCCATCCGATCAATCTGGATGGCGTTGACTTGCATGGTTCTATCCGGGCGCACAGAAACATCAGCCTTGGCGCTCAACCCGATATTGACAGGATCGCGCGGAAAACTCTGCGAAGGATCGACAATATCCCATGCATCCCCATTAACGGCGGCTCCTTTCAGATCAAGCACCCCACTCATCTGACCAACGGCATTTTCAGGAGCAGTCCCGGTCGCCGTGAACTTTTCTGCGGTAATCGTATAAGGCGGCGTGAGGGATGACGTGACTTCGATTTCAATGGCCTCGCCTTGACCAGCCACGTTCACTTCATCAGAGCTTTTTGTCAGGTTCCCAGAAAATCCATTCGACCGGATTACCACATCAAAAGGCGGCACTTGTCCGTTAAGCGAGGTAATACGTGCATTTTGCACCTCCGGGACAGTAAAATTCACCGTTCCAAAGTCTGCGACTGAAGACTCGAAAGAAATTACTGGCGTCTCCCAATCTGCACGCGCTTGTCCTTGTAGAGTTTGCACGATTGATTGCGTGCGGGGAGCGATCAACTTCCCTCGATACGCAAAGGGAAAACCCTCAATTTCCAACGATTTGTAAGATGCGGCGACCCCGTGCCCAGCCCATTCCACGATTTGAGCATCAAGCTGTTTGCGGATTTGGCCTTCGCCATAATACCACCCACCGCTCCATACCACTGCCAATGCGCCAACCGCACCCAGTCCAAGCGCCGCTATTTTAGCCATGTCGATGATCTCCTGTCGCGTCTTGGCATTGAGAGAGATATAGAACACCTCTGTTACGATTGGTAAGGATCAAATGTCAGAGGAATTTTGGGTTTTCGGATATGGCTCACTCATGTGGAAGCCGGGGTTTCCGTTCGTTGAGCGCTGTAAAGCAGAACTCGCCAATCATCGGCGCAATTTTTGTCTAAAGTCAGTGCGGTTCCGGGGAACGCATGAATATCCCGGCCTCGTCCTCGCGCTTGAACCCAAAGATGGCGCAATGTGCCAAGGCGTCGCCTACCGTGTGAGTGCATCGGATGCCTCTGAGACGCGCGCTTATTTAGAAGACCGCGAAATGGATCGCGGATCATATTTCGAAACGTTCCAAACCCTTGAACTGGAGGATAAGCGTCGAGTTGATGCGCTTTGCTATGTTATAAACCCCGACAACCAAGACTATATTCGTGATCTCTCATTTGATGAAAAAGCCCATATCATTGCGACCGCCGTTGGGCCTACCGGCACAAACCGGGACTATCTGTTCAATACGCTCAATGACCTCCGCAAAATGAGTCTGGCCGACCCCGAAGTTGAAAGCCTCGCGGAGAGGGTGGCAGCATTACTTGGCGATCAGGATTGAATCTCTCTCGTTCAAAGATCATCAGCGGTATCAACATCTTGTAGGACTTCTAACAGGCCGATACGGGCATCCTTAGGCAGTGTCGCCACCGTATCGCTAAGAGCATGTTCGCTCGACCAACGCACGTTTTTCATGAATGAAGCAGGTACACGAGGGCCTCTCAGTCCGACAAGCCAATAACCACCATCCGGAGCGGGCCCAAATACCGCATCATGAGAACGCAAACTCTCTATCGCTTCAGTAATATGATGGACCTCGATAGCAGGTATATCCGCGCCAATGATCACTACCGGCGCTGGGCCGAACTGCTTCAACGCACGCGCCATCCTTGCTCCGAGATCGCCCGAACCCTGCGGCCAACAAAAGGCGTTCTTTGGCCATACACGGCTGTTTACAGCATTATCGGGAGAAACGGCGAGGACAGTCCTCCAGCGGGGGTCACGAGACAACCGACGGATCAACGCCCCACTCTGCACCCGAAACCATTGAGCAGCAGCAGCCATTCCAATCCCCGCACCCAGCCGCGTTTTCACGCGCCCCGGACGAGGTTCTTTCACAAAGATAACGAGTGTTGGTTTCACTCGGCGTAATCCGAGCCTTCTTCATCAAGAATCATCCGTAATTCGGCAAGGTGCATATCGTGAGAAACAGGATAGCTCTCGATCTCTTTCGCGACTTTCTCTGCGACTGTATCCGCTAACATCTTAAGGGGCTGTCCGGTCGAGAGTGCGGTGATATAATTTCGGCACGCACGCTCAAACAAATACAACCTATTGAAAGTGTCACCCACGGTTTCGCCAATGACCATGATGCCGTGATTACCCATAACCATCACTTTTTTGCGGGGGTCAGAGAACATCGCGGCGCAGCGTTCTCCCTCATCCTCAAACGCGAGGCCACCATATTCACCGTCAATGATTTGACGGTCGAAAAACATACAAGCATTTTGATCGAGAGGCGGAAGGACAGGATTTTCGAGACACGCCAGCACGGTGGCGTAATGCGAGTGGATATGCATCGCGCATTTCGCATGAGGTACGCGCCGGTGCAGTGCGCCATGCAAGCCCCAAGTCGTTGGGTCCGGCGCATTCGGCCCTTTCAAAACATCAGGATCATCGGCATCAAGCCACAGCAATTCCGACGCGCATATTCGGCTAAAATGACGCTGATTGGGATTGCAAAGGAACTGCTTTCCATCATCGGACACCGCGAAGGAAAAATGGTTCGCGACACCTTCATGCAGGTCATAGCGCTCTGCCCAGCGAAACGCCGCCGCAAGATCACAGCGCGCCTCCCAATGCGGATCTCCTGAACGGTCAGTGATCAGGTCTTCTTCTGCGATAGCATCCATGGCGTTTTTCCCTGAAATATCTTGCGTCATTCATAGAACATTGTGCGTAATCTGCAAAGCATCTGCGCCGTGATGCCCTAAAGTGCACGCAACAACCAAACCTCTTCCATTGCCGGACAAAGCCCTTTCAGGCCACCTTCAACGGGACCACTTGTAAGTGGCACAATATCATATTTCGTATCATATAAACGGCGCACTTCACTGAGCGGTACAGAAAATGGCGGGCCTTGCATCTCGGTTTGAATGTAATCGAATGTAATCAACAGTTGCGGTGCTGTCTTTGTCAGCTCCGACAGATGCGCCGCATACCGTGTCCGAATATCTTCAGGCAACGCAACCAATGCGGCACGATCATAAATGGCGTCCACCGTGCCGAGTACCTCTTGCGAGAGCTCGAAGACATCGCCCGCATAAATATCAATTCTCTCTGCGCTATAGCGCGTAAGAAGCCCGATTTGTGTCTTCTCAGGCGATATACCCATTGATTGAAACAGCGCTTCAACGGCCAGCTCACTCAATTCAACGCCGAGAACATGGAATCCGCGCTCATGCAGCCAAGCGATATCGAGCGTCTTTCCACATAGCGGCAGAAAGATCCGCGCGCCCTTTGCGAGTGACACATCATCCAGATGAGCAACCAGCATCGGATGCGCTTCGTTCTTGTGAAAGCCAATCTCGTTATTGTGCCATTTATCGCGCCAAAATTGGTGGTCCAAGTTTTCCTCCTATCGACGATAACGCTCAGCCAATACATGCGGTGATGCGCCTAAACGATAGGCTGTCAGATATCCCCAATTTCGCCAACCCCGTTTCCAGTAACCGTCACGTTCGTATCGCACCGCGTCGGTTACGGCGACCGCCGGTATTTTTCTCAAGCGCCGCCGACCGATGGCCAAAATGATAGCAACATCTTCCATCAATGGAATATCTTCGAAGCCGCCGATTTCGTTATAAAGCGCGCGTGATATTAGTAAGCCCTGATCACCGAATGGCAGCTTAAACCAATCAGCCCGAATATTAGTCCAGCCTTCCGTCCACCGCGCATAGGATCGTTCGCTATCAAAGCGAATGCGAAAATATCCGGCCTTCGATGGATATAATTCGATATGTCGCCGTGCAGCTCTGATCCAATCTCCATCAAGAACGGTGTCTGCATGAAGAAACAACAACCACTCTCCGCGCGCTGCTTCTGCACCGGCGCGTAGCTGAGGCCCGCGCCCCTGCTTTGCACTGACAAGATCCGCACCAACCTCGTCCGCTATCGCCGCAATTCCATCATTCGAGCCAGCATCCGCAATGATAAGTTGACCGATTAAACCATCCGCTGCTCCTTCAACGAGACAAGTAAGCGTTGGCATTATCGTATCAGCCGCGTTCAAAGTCGGAATAATAACGGAGACAGGCGCGCTCATTTAACCTGCCCATCAACCACGCTACGAACTTTACGCACACGCTCTTTCGCGCCCCAACGAAGCGCGATCAACGCACAAGCGCCGCATATCACATAACCCAATGCAACAGGTTGCGCTGTCCCATCGTAAGACCGCGCAATTTGCGAACCGACGGTTACAGAAATCAAAGATGACAATGCGCCGACAACAGCGGCCCCTACCCCAGCAATATGTCCAAGTGGTTCCATAGCCATCGCATTGAGATTACCAAAAACAATACCGATACTGCCAACGGAACACGCCAACCATAGCAGTGCAATGGGCAACGGAGGGAAGCCAAACAACACCGACCAAAGTGTAAACAAGCTCGACGCACCAATCACCATCCAGATGCCAATCGTCGCCATTCGTTGCATTCCGTATCGCAACACCAGTTTTGAATTAAACGCCGAACTGATTCCAACGACCGTGGCAAGGCAACTGAATGTTATAGGGAACCAGTCTCCGAGTTGATACGCCTCGCCTAAGATTTGCTGCGCCGAACTCAAAAATGCGAGGAACGAAGCAAAAATTAAACCCATGCATACTGTACATCCGAGCGACAACCTGTTGTTCACGACCTCGCGCATCGCTCGAAAGATTGGCACAAACCGAAACGGCTTACGCGCTTCTAAGGGCAAAGTCTCACTTAAACGTAGCTGTGACCACACGCACAACCCTGCCGCCAATACCGCTAAGAACCAAAAGATCATGCGCCAGTTTGACAGCGCCATAATCCCCTGTCCTACTAATGGAGCAAAAACAGGCACAACGATAAACACGCTCATCACCAGCGACGTGACGCTCGCCATCGGCCTGCCCTCATAGCGATCTCTAATAATCGCATTGGCAACAATTCGTGGCCCTGCCGCGCCGATGCCTTGCACGATACGGCCCGCAATCAACGCAGACAATGACTCTGAAAATAAGCAAAGTGCGCTACCGATCAGGTAAATGACCAAGCCCAAAAAGATCGTAGGCTTACGCCCAAAGCTGTCGGACAGCGGTCCATAAACCAACTGCGCCACGGCCATGCCGAGAAAAAACAACCCGATAACAAGCTGTGGGTCATTTGGATTCACCGCGCCAAGATCTTCGCCTATATTCGAGAGGGCGGGCAACATGGCGTCAATGCTGAGGGCAACCATTGCAATCAAGGATGCCATCAGCGCGACAAATTCCCGAAAACCAATGTCAGTTGTGCGTTCTGTCACAAAAACTCCGCCGCACCACTATTAAATTCATCAAGAGAATGAGGCGCTGTCACCCGACCCATCCTTCTTGAAAGCGCACGGGCGCTCCGGCAGCTTCGCCCAGAATTTCATCATCCCACATGACTCGGCGCCCACGGATAATTGTGCCTCTCGGCCAACCCGTCACATGCTTGCCATTGTAAGGCGTCCATCCGGGTTTGGACTCGATCCAGCTATCCGTGATTTCTCGTTTGGCCTTCAGATCAACAATCGTGAAGTCCGCATCATATCCATTCGCAATACGCCCTTTTCCGGCGATACTGAAAATTCGGTTTGGACCATGCGATGTCAGATCAACAAATCGCTCAAGGCTCAACCGTCCAGCGTTCACATGATCCAACATAATCGGAACCAACGTCTGCACACCTGTCATTCCAGATGGGGATTCAGGATACGGTTGATCTTTTTCCTCACGGGTATGGGGCGCATGGTCAGAGCCAAGCACATCAATCGTACCGTCAGAAATCCCAGCCCATATCCGGTCACGATGCGAAGTATCACGCACCGGCGGATTCATCTGGATATAAGTCCCAAGTCTTTCATAATCGTCAGAACTCAGGGTTAAATGATGCGGTGTTGCCTCTGCCGTGATTAAATCTTTATTCGCCGCAAGGATTGGGATCTCGTCCCCCGTCGAGATATGCAGCACATGAACCCGCCTGTTGGTCTCCCGCGCCAAGCCGATTAAGCGTTTGGTACAAAGCACAGCCGCTTCAACATCACGCCACTCAGGATGGGAAGAAGGATCACCGGCACGCCGAATACCCATGCGCTCAATCAGGCGGCTCTCTTCTTCAGAATGCACAGCAACCCGCCGCCGTCCCGAGGCCAGCACCCGCCGTACATGCTCGGTCTGATCGACAAGCAAATCCCCTGTCGAAGACCCCATAAACATTTTGATCCCCGCCGATCCGGGCAAGCGTTCTGCATCGGGTAATTGATCCACATTTTCCGCTGTTGCACCAAAGTAAAACGCAAAATCGCAGAACATACGCCCCGTTGCACGGCTGATCTTATCAGCCAGAGCGTTCGCGTCCGTCGTCAGCGGTTTCGTATTCGGCATTTCAAAAACAGCCGTTACACCACCCATCACCGCTGCACGAGAGCCACTGGCAAGGTCTTCTTTGTGCTCCATCCCTGGTTCACGAAAATGAACCTGAGAATCAATCACCCCCGGTAAAACATGCAAGCCGGTCACATCAATCGTCTCTCCCGCATCGCGGGTCGAAAGATCTCCAATCTCGACTATATTACCTTTTATGACGCCAATATCGGCTTTGCCGGTTCCATCCTGATTGACGATAGTGCCGTTCTGTATCAACAGATCAAAGGGTGCGGTCATGTGAGGTCCTTTCGAAATCCACACCCGCGTAACACGGAGAAACGACCATGGCGAGTGAGCAAACCTTCGGCGCTATAATCCAACGCGAAAGCATTATTTTTGAAGGCCCAATAGAGGAGCAAAAAGAGTTTCTGCAATCGCTTGTCACAAATGATGTGATGGCGGCAACCGCTGAAACTTTGATCTACGCTGCGCTGCTCACCCCACAAGGCAAGTATCTCAGCGACTTTTTTATTCGCCTAGATGCAGAAGGTAATTTTGTTTTAGATGTTGCGCCGTCTCAAGCCGAAGCGCTCATAAAACGGCTCACCATGTATAAACTTCGACGTCCCATCACAATAATACGTGAGGAATCAAAGGTGGCAGTGATTTGGGGTGATAGCGCTCCAACAAACGGATTGATTGATCCTAGAGATCACAAACTTGGTTGGCGCGTCTATGATGACGTAGAAACAGCTATGGCTTCGGTTGAATCAGGCGATTATGACTTTCATCGCCTTGAACTCGCAATTCCGGAGAGCGAAGTCGACCTCATCCCCAACGATACGTATATTCTTGAAGCCGGATTTGAGAAAATGAAAGGCGTGGACTTCAAGAAAGGGTGCTACGTCGGACAAGAAATCGTAGCGCGGATGAAGCACAAAACCGAACTGCGTAAAGGTTATGTTTTGGTGGCAGTCTCCGGCACAGCATCTTCCGGAGAGCAAATCCTCACATCTGAGAACAAACCGGCAGGAACGCTTTATTCTACAAAAAACGGTATCGGCCTCGCTCTACTCAGGTTTGATAGAGTGAAGGACAATCAATCGCTAAGGTCATCAGATACGAATGTCAGCGTTACAACCTAAAGATAATATTAAGAAAAATGCACCCCAAAGCATCAAGGCAAGCATCTAAGTTGTCCTCAAGGTCTCAAATTTTTGACCGCTATCATTCTGCATTCATGAGAAAAAATTAACTTAGTCCGCTTATCGAGAAGGCTCGCATGCCCTGACAGATCAGGATCGTTGCAGCCTGCTAGATAACGGATTTGATTTTCTCATGTCGGTTTCACATCCATCTGCCCCTCGTCAGACGTTAAGTTCCATCGAGACGGGGCGCGGCGTTGCGGCTATCTTGGTCGTCCTTTACCACGCCAGTGTTCATATGAAGAAAGAAACGGGAGAGATGCCATTCTCCTCTGCCTTTCTATTTGGCCATGCAGGCGTTGATTTCTTTTTCGTTATCAGTGGTTTCATTATCTGCTATGTCCACCACGCCCATATCGGTCAACCTTCACGTCTTCCACGATACCTGATGCGCCGTATTAGCCGGATTTATCCGCTGTTTTGGGTCGCTTTGCTCTTTTCTGCGCTTCTCCTTCTCCTCAAAGGAGAAGCGCTGCCGACAAACCAGGCACTGTCCGCCGACGCTCTACTCCTTCCGGGTGAAAGCCTTGTAGGAGTATCGTGGACGTTACGCTTTGAAATGATGTTTTATGCGCTCTTTGCGCTACTGTTCTTGGTCGGCCAAAGAACCGGCTTTATCCTTTGGGCCGTATGGAGCAGTGCCATTATCGCCTTTTTACTTTTCGGTAATGGAAAAGCGCCAATCATCCTCGACAGCTATAATCTGCAATTCTTAATGGGCACAGCGGTCGCCTATATCGCGCTAAAATACGGATTTTCGAAGCAAACCTCGATCATAACATTGCTTGCGGGTATTGCCTTGTTCATTGGTGTAGGAGTTATGGAAAACTCAGGCATTTTGGACGGGTATGGCAGTAACGCACGTATATATTATGGCCTTCCCGCCGCGTTAATAATTTTAGGCTCTGCGCAGCTTGATCGCAATCACGCGATCAAACCGATACAAGTAGGCGTCTTTCTCGGTTCGTTATCCTATTCGATTTACCTGATGCATTTATTCGGGATTGCGATTGGCAATCAGGTTCTCGGCAAGTTGGGTCTTAATCCGTTTCTGAGCAGCGAAGGGAAAGTTCTTTTACTCTCAGCAGCAGGTTTGATTTTCGGTATAATTGCTGGATTGTTGATCGAGCGTCCCTTGCAAAAATGCTTCAAAGCGCGTCCTGCTACCGGGCGGAGCAACGCAACCTCTGCCGCATAGAGATGCCGAAATTACTCAAAATCGCTGGCATTTCGCTGGGACTTATTCTCGCTGCCGAGGTTGGCGCTGGATACCTCAACTTTCAACGTGGCAGCGAAAGAGGGCTTGGCCTGAAATGGCTCGCAGATCGTGTGCTGAGCCAATTAGACAGTCCCGATCAGCGTGTAATTTCATTGAACGCAGTCTACGAACCTCGTTCTACTGAATTGCGACAAGTTTTGAAGAGAAGCTACGCGGCGGAATTTGATGCCTTTATGCAGACTGCACGAGAGCGGTCTTGCGCTTTGGCGATGTTGTATATTCCGACAGATCCATCTTTTTCCGATGCACGTGAATTTTACGCCAATCTCGCGAACCGCGCCGACATTCCATTCATTGATATGGAGCCGATTAAGCAGAACTTTGGCCCTGAATTATTGTACCTGACGCCCGGCGATACCCATCCGTCAAGGTTGTTAGGCCATCTGACAGCAAATGTGGTTGCGAAGCATGTCCGAAATACCGAGGTCGTCTCCTGTAAAAGCGACAACTCGGCAGAGAAGTCCCTTATCGGACCATGGGTCAAAAGCCTATCCGAAATTCGCGAAACAGCTAAAGGTCTTGCCTTCCGCTTTACCAGTGACGCATTCGGATTTCGTACAACAGGAATACAGACGGACAAAGAGACTGCCCCGTCAATCCTGCTTATCGGCGACTCGTTCACATATGGAACCTCGCTCGCAGATCAGGATACATGGCCAGCGTCATTGCAAAACCGTCTGCCTCAATATCAGGTTTTCAATGCCGGAGTCGGAGGTATCTCTATCGTGCGCCAACATGAAATCTTAAAAAAAGCGACACCAGACACCCGCGCCGATCTCGTCATTTTACAAGTCAACGAGACCGACCTACAGGGGCTTTTACCGGCTTATTGGACAGAAATGAAACGTCCACCCGTTCATTCAGAAGAAATCGCGGGCTTCTTCCCTGATAATTGACTTTACACCCCGGCAGGGTTTTCGAGATCATGGCCGAGAGCCGCAAGGTCGGAATAACGATCGCCGATGCGGTGGTGAGGCCGTCCGCCCGTCGCCGCGCCAAGGGCGACAACCAACTCGTCATGTGCGGGGGCATCATAAATCGAGAACTGCACGGTCAAGTAATGCGAACGCCGCCCGGTGTCGTGCTTATCCATCAAAGGAATCTGTATCTGCGTATTCGCCGGACCGCGCGTATTGGTAAAACCAAGATAGCTTTTCGCTCCCACAGCTTCTCGGTAAAAGTTCCCGAATTGCAACGTATGGATCAGAGCGGAGGCATGTTCGATCTCGCAATCCGTACCTGAAATGCAAGCCTTTCCATAAGCCTCGATGGCATCACCCGACCCTGCCAAAGCGATCAAGCGTTCGGTCAACATTTTGCCTAACGGTGGAGCAAGGCGGCGAATGTCTGGTTGCAGGTCTTCAACATGACCTTTCCCGTGCCATGGATTCTTGACCACTGCGGCGACCCCAATCATGCGCAATGCGGGATTGGCTGCTTTCGCGCCTTCGCGATGAATATCTTCGTCGAAGGTAACGACTTTGCGCAGTTCAGGTTCCATGGGGTTCTCCTAATAAGTCGATGGTTCACGGGATGCGATGCGATTAACGGTCCCGCGTGTTTCATCCCCTTGATAAATACCAAATCCGCCTTCGCGATGTTCAGCGGCATAACGGGTCAACATACTGCGTTCAGCAGCATTCCTGACACGGCTTAGAGGCAGATCGTCGAGCGGGTAAAACTGGTGGCCTTGCGGCAATGCACCTGTGGCGCTTCCGTGATAAAAAATCCCATGCCGCCCCGTAACAGTGTCACGAAAGACGGCATAAAGAAAATCTAAATCTACACTCATACCGGCCTGTTTTAATTGGTGCGTCAACACATCAATATCAGGCGATTCACGCGGTGCTTTTGGGACTTCCAATCCGCCATCATCAGAGTTGGCGAGCAACAGCAACCCATCCGCCGAAATCAAAGCGCCGATCTCGATATCGCCTCCTTGCGACGCGGCATCGATCAATTCTTGCTCCGTACCGGCAGAGAAATATGTCCCTCGAAAATATCCGAGAGGCTGGCCATGCCCTGTCGCATGATCAACGACGCGGCCCAACAGAATGATATGGTCCCCCGCATCAATGACTTTTTCTTGTGAGCAAACCAGATGCGCAAGCGTATCATCAAAGATCGGCATCTCAGCCATGCCGGATCGCCACTCTACTTTCTCGAACTTATCAGCAGCCCGCGAAGCAAAAAGACCGGACAGTTCTTTTTGTCCTTGCTCCAGAATATTCACCGCAAAATGTGGGGCCGCAGTAAAGACAGGACAGCTATGAGCCGTCTTGGCCAAACAGACCAAAAGCATGGGCGGATCGAGTGAAACAGACGTGAAAGAATTCGCTGTAAATCCGCGCGGCGTCCCATCCTTCTGCCGAGTGGTAACAACCGTCACTCCCGTTGCAAAACAACCAAACGCATCACGCAACGCACGCCGGTCGGCGTCAGACATTGGCTCAGATGTATTTCTGATGCTTGACGGATGATGACGATCCAGAAAAGCGCGGAGCGGTGCATTCACCGCATTGGGATTTTCCGCAAGCGCCATATGCCTCAGCCCAGGTAGAATGATAGTCTCCGCTCCTTTAACTTCGGCAGCGATTGCGTTGATCATCTCCGGACCATTGCCGTAATCTTCATCTCCGGTCAGCGCCAATAAAGGCAAAGCAAGCGGCGGATCGGGTTGGACAATTTCTTCAACACCCTCCGCCAGCACAGAATAGATCCTATGATAGACAGTGATATCATTGGCCAAGACCCAATCACGCACTCTGCCCATCATCGCAGGATTTTCTGTGCGATAATCATTCGTGAACCAGCGTTCCAATGCGGCCTCTACAGTCGCAGCACTGCCTTCGTTGCGTGCCTGCTCTACCCTTGCTAGGATCGCCGCTTGAGCATCGGGACTACGCCGGTGCGGAGAATGTAGAATCGCAAGAGCGCTCGCGTGGGCCGGAAAATCCTGCGCAAACCGCCGCGCAATCATTCCACCCAATGAAAACCCGACAATGGCTGCGCGTTCAATTACTAAAGATGCCAACAAACTTGAAAGCTGACGCGCAAATAATGACAGCGAAGGCGTCTCCGGCGGGTTGACGCTCTCGCCATGACCGTAAAGATCATAGGTGACGACGCGATAACGGTCTGCCAGCGCGGGAACGGTCCATTCCCAGCATTCGCGGTTGAGGCCAAGGCCATGAATCAGGACGACAACCGGACCTTCCTCAACCCCATGGATCTCGTAAACCGTACCGTCGGTCCCCATACCACGCATCAGTTGTCACTCTCTGGTCGGTACGCAACCACCTCAACTTCGACACGGCAATCAACCAACAGGTCGCTGACAACCGCCGAACGTGCTGGAGGTTCAGACGGAAAATACTCGGCATAGACAGCGTTAAACCCCGGAAAGTCGGTCCTATCGCGAAGCCAAACCATTGCCTTGACCACGTCTGCTCGTTCGCATCCTGCTTCGGACAATGTATCCGTGATGTCATCCAGAACAGCGCGCGTCTGGTCTTCGATGCTTCCGGTGGTAAGAGGTGCGCCATCTCTCATGGGAATCTGCCCTGTGAGAAACACGAAATCGCCTGCTCGAATGGCCTTCGACAGCGATAGGACACGGCCATCAATCTCCAACGGCCCTCCAATAACGGTTTTTGTATTACCCATCGCGTTTCTCCCAAAGCTGACGCATGAATGCACAGAATAGAGTACGGAATTCGGTATTTTGCGACATTAATTGTCGGATAATCGCAAACACCACGCTAAAATCAGGAACAGAATAAATTCAGACGCAAGAAGGACCCGTTATGGCTGAGATCGAACACTATACGATGCTGATAGACGGCGATTGGACGGGAGCGTCCGATGGAAAAGTGTTCGACAGCGTCAATCCAACCACAGGTAAGGTTTGGAGCCAAATTCCCGAAGCCACTGCCGATGATGTAAACCGCGCTGTAAAGGCAGCTCATCGCGCCTTTACGGCAGGTCCTTGGGCAAGCATGACACCGACTGAACGCGGAAAATGCCTGCGCCGTCTTGCAGAATTACTGGCGGACCAATCCGAAGAACTGGGCCGGATAGAGAGCGTCGATACCGGCAAGATGCTCAAAGAGACGAAGTGGCAGGCGAAATACATCGCTGAATTTTTCCAATTCTACGCTGGCTGTGCCGATAAAATCTCCGGCGAGACTTTGCCGATCGACAAGCCCGATATGTTCGTTTTCACCAAGCGTGAACCATTGGGTGTCGTCGCGGCGGTTGTACCTTGGAATTCACAGTTATTTCTCGTCGCCGTAAAGCTCGGACCCGCGCTTGCCGCCGGCAATACAGTGGTCCTAAAGGCCAGCGAACACGCCTCCGCCGCCATGCTTGCTTTCGGGCGTTTGATCGAGGAAGCCGGTTTTCCGCCGGGCGTCGTCAATATCGTCACCGGACACGGCGATCCATGCGGCAAAGTGCTGACCGCACATCCGCTGGTAGCTCGCATTTCCTTCACAGGCGGTCCCGGCGCGGCGAGACATGTTTTGGAGAACTCGAAGAATAATTTTGCCGAAGTGTCCCTCGAACTCGGCGGAAAATCGCCTTTTATTGTGTTCGACGATGCCAATATCGAGAGTGCCGTTAATGCGTCCATCGCTGGTATCTTTGGCGCGACAGGGCAAAGCTGCGTCGCGGGATCGCGCCTTTATTTACATGAAGACATCGCCGACGAATTTCTGGACCGCATGACGAGACTTGCCAAAGAAATCCGCATTGGTGATCCACTGGCTGACGAAACCCAAATGGGACCGCTCTGCACCTCAGGACAGCGCGACACAATCGAGCGCGAAATCGATCACGCTATTTCCGAAGGCGCAGAAGTTCTTACGGGTGGCAAACGCCCCGATGGAATGGATGGGTTATTTTTTGAACCAACGATCCTCGCCTGCCCGCGTCAGGATTTACGGATTGTTGACACGGAACTCTTTGGTCCTGTCCTTTGTGTCCAGCGCTTCAAAACTGAGGATGAGGTCATTGCGCTCGCGAATGATACAGAACACGGGTTGGCGGCGGGTATCTTCACCCGCGACAGCGCCCGCTCGCTGCGAATGGCAAATGCTGTGCGCGCCGGTATCGTCTGGGTCAATACTTACCGCGTCGTCTCACCCATTGCTGAGTTCGGCGGTGTCAAAGGGTCCGGTTATGGCCGTGAAAGCGGATTTCAGGCGATGTACGATTACACCCGCCCCAAAACGATTTGGATGAACACATCAGACCAACCAATGGCTAATCCTTTCGTGATGCGCTGATTATGGACGCGCTCGTTTCTAGCCTCTCGTTTTGCGTTGCCCCAGTGGAGAAGGGATTCTCGATCCTGTCTGTCTGCTACATCAATAAAGATATACTCGAACCAAATCTCACCGCCTTCGCCTGCAGCTATGCAGAGCAAGTGTGCGGCGGAAAGGCCATCCTATGAAGTTTCAACTCGCCGTTAATCTCGAACGCCTCGACGATTCCATTCCAATGGAGAAAGTCGCGCGCCACACACTCGATATGGTGCAGATGGCGGATCAAGGTGGATTCGAAATTGTTTGGGCTGCAGAGCACCATGCGCTGGAAATGACCATCGCGCCGAACCCGTTTTCTATACTCGCATGGTGGGCAGGAGAAACAGATCGCATCCGCATGGGGCCAGCGGTGGTCAATGCCGCCTATTGGCATCCGATCAAACTTGCCGGAGAAGCCGCATTCTTCGACCTCATCAGTGGCGGACGATTGGAATTCGGTATTGGATCGGGCGCGTATCAGCGCGAGTTCGACCGGATGGCTCCCGGTGTCAAGCAAACGGATGGTTGGCGTTATATGCAGGAAATGCTGCCTGCGCTCCATGCGCTTTGGGCAGGCGACTACGCCCATGATGGCGAGTTCTGGCAATTCCCAACCTCAACATCGGTTCCTAAACCCGTACAAGAAAATGTCCCTGTATGGGTCGCGGCACGCTCTCCAATCACATATGACTATGCGGTAAAATCAAAGGCCAACGTGATGTGCTGGCCCTTTACACGGCCTCATGCAGAAGCGGAGCTATATAAAAGCCACCTCGAAGCCTCCATCGAGAAATTCGGTGGGGATTTCCGACCTATCTTCGCCTTGATGCGCCACACTGCATTGTATGAAAACGCGGCGGGGCGCAATCAGGCGATTGGGGCAATTACGCGCGTACTTGGTCAATTTGAGAATCTTTACCGCAATCTTGGTGACGTAAAGAACGGTTTTCCAAAGGAAATCCCACTCGCTGAACTGGAAGGACGCGAGCAATATGACCCCGCGATGTTAGAAGAAAACCTCATGTTCGGTTCCCCAGAAACGGTGATCGAAAAGCTACGCATTTACGAGAATCTTGGCGTCGACGAATACATCTACTACGCCAGCATGGGTCTCGATATGGACGCCCAAAAACGCTCGCTACAACTCTTTATCAATGAGGTCATGCCAGCCTTTAAGAAATAATTGAGAGCGCGGCGAACGCTTTTATCAAGGTGTATTTACTCACTGAGAATAGTCGTAATCTCATTGGTTATGGCTAGTGTACCCATATCGCCACCAAACTCCATCGGGCGCAGTCGGTTGTCACGAAAGCCGTCATCGACTGCATTATGAATAGCTTGAGACGCCTCTGCCATTTGAGGAACGCTAAGTTTCTCGGATAGGTAATCTAACATCAGCGCACCGGACAGGATTGCCGCAAGCGGGTTTGCTTTGTCTTGGCCCATAATGTCAGGGGCCGATCCGTGCGCTCCTTGGAATAGGCCGTGATTGTCACCAATCTCTCCGCAACTCGCCATACCCATGCCGCCAACTAATCCGCCTGCGAGATCAGACAGAATGTCGCCGAACATATTTTCCATTACGAGGACGTCAAACTCCCAAGGCTTCCGTACCAAGTCGAGTGCCATTGCATCAACGTAATTATATCCATGATCGATGTCGGTAAACGCGCTGCGACGCTCATCAAATATCTTACGGAAGAAAGCCATGGATACAAACACATTAGCCTTATCTACACAGGTTACGTGCCCTTTACCGCCGCGCGCTTTGCGTTTTTGCGCCAGCTTGAAAGCGAAGTCATGGAGCTTCTCGGTGGTTTTGCGTGTAATTCGCATCGTATCGCGGGCTTCGTTGTCACCGATCAACTCGCCGCCGCCATTTGCAGCAGCCGTGAAAAACAACCCCTCGGTAGACTCGCGCAAAATAACGAGGTCGAGCGTCGCCGCTCTCGGATCTGAAAGCCTCTGCGGAGCGTTCGGATATGCCTTCACAGGCCGAACTCCTGCATAAAGCCCATAACGATCACGTAAGCGCAAATGTGGTGAGATCTCTGTCCCGTCATCATGCCTTACGGAAGGTAATCCGATTGCACCCAGCAGGATCGCATCGGCCTTCCCTGCGCGCTCTTCCCCGCCCGGTTCTATGTCGAGCTTAGTCTTTTCAAAATAAGCAGCACCTGCGTCGATGTGATCTACTTCGATCGCAAACCCGCCGATCTTGATCCGCGCTGCATCCATAACCGCAAAGGCTGCATCGGTGACGTCAGGGCCAATACCATCGCCAGGGATCGAAGCAATTTTTGCCGTTGCGTTCGTCATATAATGCTCGGAGTTCCAGAGATGAAATTCACTAGAGTTTACTGCGCCAAACGTCGCGCAATCACCACTTCTGTCAGATCAAGGAAATCTGCTTCGTCGCGAACCGCCGCAATTTCGGCCATCGTCGCTGTATATCCCCAGCGTTCAGCAATCTTGCGGTAGCGCGGTCCACGCCATGCCAACAATTCGCGATATGCCCAGCGAATAAATGCATCGGGATCGACTTCATCAGGCTCAACGGGGGCTTCGCAAAGATACCTATGCCAGACGCCTTGCAGGAAACCGGCGTTGTAATACATCGGCTTTGGGTCACTATCAAAGCGTCGCGCTAATTCATCGGAGTGATCCGCTTCCTCACGAATATAAAGGATCATGGATTTCTCAGACAGCGCGGTCATAACCGCATCGTCAGGATCATTTGGCTCGACAACTTCACATAGAGAACCGGATGTATCGCATAAGAAATGATTATATCCGTAGACCCGCTTCGCACGGTCGATGAAGTCATTCGTATCCAGCATAGCTGCAGTTTCTGCCGCGCGGTGTTCAGATTGTCGGCGAAGATATTCATCAAATGGAATACCCCCTTTCTCGGGGTTTCCTGGTTTGCCGAGATATGTTGAAAGTGGCGCAAGGTTGTTAAAAGTAATATTGCTACCGATGTAGATCGAGTCGCTCATCAGCAATTCGCGCAGCAAAGGCGACTTCATAGCTTCGCGTTTGAAATTGTCGACGATATGCTCGCCCATATAGCGCGTGCCAATGCGGTAATCGACCGAGTAGTGGAACCACCCGTCTTCGCGAACCATCGAGGCAATGCGTGTCTTGCCAACACCCGACATTCCGAACAGAGCAATCGAACGATTATTCTGAGAGCGAAAAGCGGTTTTAGTCTCGAACAGCATAATATCCCCCATTACGACCGTAACAGCAGTAACGGATTTGTCAGAGCCACGTCCAGACCCTTACAGTGCATCCGCAAGAGAACAATTGCGCAGCATATCTGTTCGCCGTCTCTTAAATCAGAAGTAATCTTGCAAAGGGGCGACGTCTAGAGACCCGGTACGTAGGCTCTCAATGGCACGAGTCGACGCCAACGCCCCAGCCGCCGTTGTGTAGTAAGATATCTTCATCTTCAACGCCGTAGCACGAATTTCAAAACTATCCTGAATGGCTTGAGCGCCATCCGTTGTATTAATAACCATTTGAACGCCCCCGTCTTTCATCATGTCGACAATATGCGGGCGGCCCTCATAAACCTTATTGACGCGCTCGACTGAAATGCCTTTTTCCGTCAGAAAATCTGCAGTACCCCCAGTCGCAACCAGTGAAAACCCATTGTCAGATAAATTCTTTGCAGCTTCCACTATCACATTTTTATCGGCGTCACGGACAGAAACAAAGGCAGTGCCATTGCTTGGCGGTGTGGCGCTCGCTGCAATCTGACTTTTGAGATAGGCGCGATTGAAATCACGGTCCAACCCCATGACCTCACCAGTTGAGCGCATCTCAGGCCCAAGCAGAGTATCAACACCCGGGAAACGCGCAAATGGGAATACCGCTTCTTTAACGGCTATATGCTCAATCTGAGCGCGCGAAATCGGAAGGTCGGCCAATTTTTCTCCAGCCATCACCCGCGCCGCAAATTTCGCAATTGGTTGGCCAATCGCTTTTGCGACAAATGGTACTGTACGTGAGGCTCGCGGATTAACTTCGAGGATATAAATATCATCGCCCTTAATTGCGAATTGCACATTCATAAGGCCGCGAACATTTAGGCCATTTGCCAATAGTTCAGTTTGTCTCGTTAATTCTGCAATCGTGGCGTCATCGAGAGTATAAGGCGGTAAAGAGCAAGCAGAATCGCCAGAATGAATTCCTGCTTGTTCAATATGCTCCATGATCCCGGCAACAAAGACTTCACTCCCATCGCAGATCGCATCGACATCTACTTCCACGGCACCTGTCAGATAGCTGTCGAGCAACAGCGCTTTACCAGCGGAAACTTTCATCGCCTCGTCGATAAAACGATCAAGATGCGCTTCATCGCGTACGATCTCCATCGCACGACCACCGAGCACATTCGAAGGGCGTAGAACGACTGGGTATCCAATCGCCATAGCTTTGGCCCGCGCTTCCTCATGAGTCAGGGCTGTATCGTTGACGGGTTGTTTCAGTCCTAAGTTCTGGAGTAATTTTTTAAATCTGTCTCGATCTTCCGCCAGATCAATTGCATCAGGTGATGTTCCAAGAATAGGAATACCGGCTTTTTCCAAAGCCGGAGCCAATTTCAAAGGTGTTTGCCCGCCAAATTGGACAATCGCACCATGCAACGTGCCGTTTTCTTGTTCTTTCAAAAGAACTTCAACAACATCCTCATCAGTCATCGGTTCAAAATAAAGACGATCCGAGGTGTCGTAGTCCGTCGATACAGTTTCGGGATTACAGTTCACCATGATCGTTTCGTACCCCTGCGCCTCTAGGGAAAACGCAGCGTGGCAACAACAGTAATCGAACTCGATCCCTTGGCCAATTCTGTTCGGTCCACCGCCAAGGATCGCAACCTTCTTACGATCAGTCGGCTCTGACTCGCATTCAGCAAAACCCATGTGATCGGATTCGTAAGTCGAATACATATAAGGCGTAATTGCTTTGAACTCGGCAGCGCAGGTATCTATACGCTTATAAACCGGACGGATATTAAGTTTATGTCGCGCCGCTGTCACCTCGGCTTCTGTCGTTCCCGTTAGTTTCGCTATGCGAAAGTCAGAGAAACCCATCCGCTTAAGTTTCGGAAGCTCCGTAACAACATCATCGATTTCATCTTGGAGCAACCTGCGCTCAGCCTCTACGATTCCAGCCATCTGTTGCAAGAACCAGGGATCGAACAATGTGACGCGCTGGATTTCGTCTAGTGTCAGCCCTTCGCGCATGGCTTGCGCTATGACGCGCAAACGATCCGGCGATGCTTCGCCTAACGCCCGAAGCATAGCTGCTTTACGATCAGAAGGAGATTCTGCTTTCTCAATCGCCGGGATCGAAATTTCATCAAGACCCGACAACCCGGTTTCCAGAGACCGAAGCGCTTTTTGCAAACTTTCCTGAAAAGAGCGCCCAATTGCCATCGCTTCGCCAACAGACTTCATCGCCGTTGTCAGTTCAGGCTTCGCACCGGGGAATTTTTCAAATGCGAACCGGGGAATTTTCGTGACTACATAGTCGATCGTTGGTTCAAAGCTCGCAGGCGTTGCCTTGGTGATGTCATTATCAAGCTCATCCAGCGTATAGCCAACCGCTAGTTTTGCCGCAATCTTAGCAATCGGAAATCCGGTGGCTTTTGATGCAAGAGCCGAAGACCGCGACACACGGGGATTCATTTCAATGACGACCATGCGTCCATCAGCAGGATTGATCGCCCATTGAACATTTGAACCACCTGTCTCTACGCCGATCTCACGCAGCACCGCAATAGAGGCATCGCGCATCCGTTGGTATTCTTTGTCCGTCAAAGTCAGCGCAGGCGCGACCGTAATAGAATCGCCGGTATGCACCCCCATCGGATCAATATTTTCGATTGCACAAACGATTATGGCATTGTCCGCTTTGTCGCGAACAACCTCCATCTCGTATTCTTTCCAACCAAGCAGACTTTCATCAATCAGAATTTGGCTCATCGGAGAGGCGTCTAACCCTGACAGGCAGATGCGTTCGTAATCTTCTTTATTGTAAGCAACACCGCCCCCTGTACCACCAAGGGTAAAGGCGGGACGAATTATGGCGGGCAGTCCTAGGGTCTCAAACGCAGCCCATGCTTCTTCTATTGTTGTCGCAATTGCTGACTTTGGGTTTTCGAGTCCGATTCTTGCCATCGCTTCGGCAAACAGCTTGCGATCTTCAGCCTTCGCAATCGACTTACCATTTGCGCCAATCAGCTCAACACCGAGCTTTTCTAAAGACCCGTCCTCATCAAGCGCCAAGGCGGTATTCAGCGCCGTTTGTCCGCCCATTGTCGGTAATAACGCATCAGGTTTTTCTTTTTCTATGATTTTGCGAACAAAGTCAGGCGTGATCGGCTCAATATAGGTCGCATCGGCCAAGTCAGGGTCGGTCATGATGGTCGCAGGATTCGAGTTAACAAGGATAACCCGATACCCTTCTTCTCGAAGGGCTTTGACCGCTTGTGCTCCAGAATAATCGAACTCACATGCCTGACCGATAACGATAGGCCCGGCCCCTATGATGAGGATAGAAGCGATATCTTCGCGTTTCGGCATTTGTGGCGTCCCGACTCTGCTTTTAGGTAAACGTCCGCGTTCTATGACATGGCGCGCATCTAGGGAAGCCGTGATATCAGTTCTTGAGAAAATACCTTATTTTGGGACGCCTCATATAAAAAGACGGCGCACTGGATGGGAGACCAGCGCGCCGTGATGATCGTTTTAAGAACCGTTATATTCTGATCAAAGCTCTATATGGCATTGGTTAGAATATAACGTGCGCCCCCAAATCTTAGAACGACCGTCTCGGAGAGGAGGCATCACTCTCCGAAAACTCTATCAAGTTTTATCCAGTTAGACGGATTGCACCTAAGCGGCGGGCAATTTCTTCAAAAACATTGGTTAGTTCGTCCGCGCTATCGGCAGAGAAAAAGGCACCATTTGGTCCAACACAGTTTTCGAGTTTTGCACCATCGACGGCGTTCAAGTTAAGAGCAATCGTATAGATCGTGATATTTCTGTCTTGAGCGACCTGACACATTTCTTGAAAATACGCTTCAGAATGTAGAGGATCAACTTTCTCGCCATTACCAATGTTGAATGTGCGGTTGAATTGCCCATCGCTCAGCATAACGATAATCTTATTAGCTTCATCAGCAGGTCTTGGGTCTTGTGGCCAAATGCTGGCCCAACTTTCCGACAATGAATATACGCCCCATGCCATCCCAATATGACCAGCTGTAAAGCCAGCGTTAGTCAATGCATTCACATCTGTACGTACACCGTCAATGTTGTCGGTTAAGGCCGCCAATCGCGGCATTGTTGGAGCTTCTGGGAAGTCCCCTGTAGGGTCAAAATTATTCAAGTTAAGAAATGGAACCGGGCGTCCAATTGGCGATGCATCATTAATCGTAAAATTAGTTCCGTTCTGATTTTGCGTACGCTCTGCAGCCCAGACATCATCACCAGGGAGTGGCCTCGGCTCACCGGTAATAGAGAGTGTCTCAAGCGCTTGAGGATAATCACCCAAGTTCACGGATGACGAATAAGGAACCAGAGAAGCAGATAATTCCGCGTCGTCTGGTAGAACTTTATCAAGTGTGTCGAACATCGCGTTCACGCCTTGCTTCATGCGCTCAATACGTGGTTCGCCATTCAGATCGGTTCCCATTGAGCCACTGACATCAAGCACCAGCGCAATTTCAATTGGCTGGAGGATCGCAGGTACAGCGGTTGACTCAACTCTGCCTGTAAAATTATCCATTCCTAATAAGCCAAGGAAAAACGTTTTGCTCTGAACAGCACCGCTGCCCGTAATCACTCTGTCATTAAGGGTGAATTGCACGTCCAATGGGGCAGACGGTATTGCTTGGCTTTCGAGGACAGAGCGGAATAAGCGGTCGCCTTCTGTCTGAATATCAATGTTACTTAGGTCACGGCCTGCTAATGCCAGCACCGTTGAGTCCATAGCTCGTTGCGCTTTTTGCGTCGTCGTGATCGCATTATTGTAATCAACCGCACCACCCGCACCGACAAAAATGATTGGAAACACAAGCCCCGTCATAAGGGCGATGCCTCCCTTGCGGTCAGCTTTGAATCCATTGAAGATTTCAGTTGTACGGTGAATTTTGCTCAGAAGTTTCATCATCCGTCTCCCATGTCGAACGCTGCGGCTCACGTGCCAGTGCGGTTGATGGGGATGAGTTCAAGTTCCAGGCCGAATCGATCAAGTTTTCCCTTCCAAAGTTTTCATCGCATTACAATCATAGTTTCTCAGAAATTAACGCGTCCGAATAACCTTGAAAATACAGCGCTGATCTAAGGTCAGTGTGATTTACGTGAAAGTCGGTAACGGTTTTGAGAGCAGGTTTAGCTTGGTACGCAATACCCATTCCTGCGCGTTCTACCATGAGACAATCATTGGCTCCGTCTCCGATTACGAGACAATCGGACAATGATATTCCTAGCTTTTCAACCCACTCATGCAGCAATGCCCGTTTCGTTTCGGCATCAACGACTGGTTTTCGAACATTTCCAGTCAATTTTCCATCGGTGTCAACGTCGAGGGTGTTTGATTTATCGTAGTTAAAACCAAGATGGTCTCTGACCACGCTTGTGATCCTATCAAATCCACCAGATACGAGAACGCACTTTGCACCATGATTTTTCATTGTTGAAACCAGTGCTGCTGCTCCGGGCATGTATGTTAAGGACATAGCAATACGATCAATTTCCGTAGTAGCTAACCCTCTAAGCATCGCTACTCGAGCATCAAGTGCTTGCTCGAAGTCAAGCTCGCCGCGCATAGCACGTTCGGTAATTCCAGCAACTTCGTCTTTTATTCCAACAGCTTCTGCTAGCTCATCTATAGTTTCGCCTACAACCATCGTTGCATCCATATCGGCACATAAGAGTTTTTTGCGCCTGTTTTTGCTAGGCATCAGAGCAATATCTATTTCAGGTAAAGCCTCACGCAATGCGGCAACAATGTTAGATTCGCGCCCTTCCACGCCCTCAACGATCAGTTCTGAAGCCCGTTCGATAGACAACACCCGACCCTCAATTGGCGAAACATCGAGAGCCGATAAAATCGTCGTTGCGCTGGCTTCTGTGCCTTGCGGCAAAGGGTTGCCGACTAAAACAAGGGCATGTGTCATGGGAATTAGCTCCACTAAAAACGCAAAAAGCCGCTTTGCATAATGCGCAAAGCGGCAAGTACATTTGGCCTAGATCAGAACTTGAGCGGAACGACCCGATCAAGATAATCCAGAGTTCTCAGTTCTGCGACAACTTGTTCAGGCACGGGCGCATCCACTTTTACTAGAGCAATGGCATCGCCTCCCGGCGCGGTTCTGCCCAAGTGAAATGTTGCGATGTTAATGCCCTTTGTGGCGAAGATCGTACCCACTGCACCAATCAAACCCGGCTTATCTTGGTTCGTGACATACAACATATCGCCTTCGAGATCACTTTCTACGGCAATCCCTTTCACTTCGATAATCCGGGGCAACTTCCCAGCAATCAGAGTTCCTTTAATGTCGCGGGTCATGGTCGGTGTTTTCAACGAAACCGAAATTCGTGTGTGATAATCACTGTCCGCTTCGTTTTTCGTGTGCGAGATCTCGATACCCCGCTCTTTTGCGATCTCCAGGGCATTCACCATGTTAATGCTGCTAAGGCGTGGAGCTAACACGGCTTGCACAGCGGTTTGCAGCAAAGGTGCATGAGGAAGGTTTTTCGCATCCCCTTCGAATGTAAGCTGGATCGACTGAACCTCTTCATCCGTAACTTGACCGGCGAAACTGGATATCTGCTTCACGAGCGTGATATACGGATCAAGCGTCTTCGCCTCTTCAGCGGTCAGTGATGGCGCATTAATCGCATTCGCAACAGCACCATCCAGCAAGTAATCCGACATTTGCTCTGCGACCTGAAGCGCCACTTTCTCCTGCGCTTCCGTCGTAGCCGCGCCGAGATGCGGTGTCACAACAACATTCGGATGCCCGAATAGTGGATTCTCTTTTGCTGGTTCTTCTGCAAAGACATCGAATGCAGCCCCCCCGACCCGACCTTCATCCAAAGCAACACGCAGGGCCTCTTCATCGACCAACCCACCTCGGGCACAGTTAATAAGGAACGCGCCTTTTTTCATGCGGGCAATCGCATCCGCATCGAGCATATTTGCGGTTTCTTTTGTCTTCGGCACGTGCATCGTGATGAAATCTGCCCGCGCAAGCAGATCGTTCAACTCGACCTTTTCCATACCGAGTCGTTCTGCGCGTTCTTGCGAGAGAAATGGGTCAAACGCGACAACCCGCATCCGTAGCCCATGTGCCCGAGCCGCCACAATCGACCCGATATTTCCTGCACCAATCAACCCCAAAGTTTTGCCGGTAATCTCGGCTCCCATGAATTTTGACTTCTCCCATTTGCCTGCGTGCGTTGACGCGGAGGCAGCCGGGATCTGCCGCGCAACAGCAAACATCATCGCCAGCGCATGTTCTGCTGTCGTAATGGCATTACCGAACGGCGTGTTCATCACGATCACGCCCTGCTTGGTGGCAAACGGGACATCGACATTATCAACGCCGATTCCTGCACGACCAATAACTTTCAAGTTCGTTGCTGCTTGTAGAAGATCAGCCGTTGCTTTCGTTGAAGAACGGATTGCAAGTCCGTGGTACTCGCCTATTGCGTCTTTTAACTCATCCGGTGACATTTTTGGCGAAACGGTCACGTCGATTCCACGATCCCGAAAAATATCAGCGGCTTTGGAAGACATAGAGTCAGAAATCAGCACTTTTGGTGCGGTCATTGGGTAAGTCCTTAAATTTTATATACCCGCCACCGATCATCTCGGGCGTAATGCGGGAAAAAGGCGTCACTTTCTGCAAGGGACGCAAAGATCAATTTCAGGCTGCGCAGGATTGTTCGGCCTTCACGCTGGCAAATGCCCAATCGAGCCACGGAAGCAATGCAGCGATATCTGATGATTCGACTGTCCCACCGCCCCAAATACGAATCGAAGGCGGTGCATCGCGATATCCGTCGATGTCATAAGCAACGCCCTCTCTATCAAGCATTGCCGTCATCTGCTTCACAAATGCCCATTTCGCCTTATCGTCCGGTAGTGCATCAAACTCAGGATCTGAGATTTTTACGCATATCGCAGTCGAAGAACGATTCGCAGGATCGCTACACATAAAGTCTGCCCAAGGCGTTGTTTTTACCCACTCTTCGACAGTTGAAAGGTTTGCCAAAGAACGAGCCTTCAATGCAGGCATCCCACCAATACTCTCAGCCCATCTGAGTGCCGCGAGTTGATCTTCAACCGCAAGAAGGGATGGCGTATTCAGCGTTGCACCTTCGAAGACAGCTTCATTCACGCCATCGCCTTTGCGAATACGGTAAATTTTCGGAATGGGCCATGACGGTTTATACGCCGCGATGCGAGCGACTGCTCGCGGGGAGAGCGCTAACATTCCGTGCGCCGCTTCACCGCCTAAAACCTTTTGCCAAGACCACGTAACAATATCAACTTTGTCCCAAGGAATATCCATCGCAAAAGCAGCAGAAGTCGCGTCTGCGAGCACTAAACCACCCCGATCCGCTGGAATAGAATCGCCCGACGGCATTTTTACCCCTGATGTCGTTCCGTTCCATGTGAGGCAGACGTCTTTATCCCAATCAACGGCATTGAGATTAGGCAGTTCTCCATAAGGTGCTTTCGTGATGGTGGCGTCTATCTTTAATTGATCAACAGCGTCTGTTGCCCAATCTTTACCGAAACTCTCCCAAACCAGGAATTCAGCAGGACGTGCTCCAAATAAGTTCCATAACGCGATCTCAACCGCGCCTGTATCTGATCCCGGTACAATCCCGAGGCGCCAATCATCAGGCATCCCTAAAATCGACTTTGAACGATCAATTACGTCTTTGAGCTTAGCTTTACCCAGTTTCGATCGATGGGAGCGCCCAAGCTCAGCGTCAGCAAGTGTTTCTAAGGTCCATCCGTCGTATTTTTTCGTAGGTCCGGGGGAAAAGCGCGCATCATTAGGGCGCGCCACAGGCTTTTCGCCTGTAATCGCAGTTATCATAGTCGTATCTCCAACCTCTGGTCGTCGGCGTGTTGTGACACCGGGCACACAACCACATTTAAATCACAAATGTCGGAAATGAAAGTAAAAGAGTCGCTCAAAATACACACAGCATCTGACGTCACCTATGCGCAATCGAAAAATTCTAAATAGGCATTTAAATCAGATGGTTAAGACTTTTAGGAGAAAAATTATCTTACAAAGCGATTACTACATATGAAATCAATCGATGTCAGAAGGTGCATTATTAACCCGAATTATACAATTAGATGCGCAATCGCTGAACTTTGGGTTTATTTTGTAAAAAAATAATACCGCTAAAGTTGGAAATTTAAATTTCTGAGGACATTTCCGTTTAAGTAATTCTATCTATGGGAAATTTGCTCATCATAAAGCTTTCGCACGTGAGCGATGGATGTTAAAGACTAAATTGGTTTGTAAATTTATATAGGTGAAGAATGACCCAACGTCCCTTATTGGCAACGCTGGCCGTCGCTGGCTACACGTTTAGTATGATGACATTCATTACTATTCCAGGCACAGTGAATGCTCAGACAGCCCTGTCCGGGTGTGATCCAACCACAGGCCTTGGCCGCAACGGTCAGCCTTGTGTTGAACTTACACCACTTGACCCTAACAGAATTTCCAACGTGTCATTTGATGCGGATGGTAGTTCGCAATTCCGCCCATTAGACACGTCTACACTCGGTCAAACCTACCAATGTCGGCAACTAAATGGAGGGGGCCAAGGTACTGGGGGTGCTGCATTACTTATTGAAGATTGTGGTACTCCTTTGACCTCAGCTGAGCTGGGAGAGTTGAAACCGTTCTATGGAACGACGGCTACACCAGCTCCTGCTCCTGCTCCTGCACCAGCGCCCGTGGTTTATACACCGCCACCTGTGGTCGTAGCTGCACCTGTACCGCCGCCGCTACCTCCATTAGCTGTTCCTCCTGTAACAGCTCCTGTAGCAATTGCTTCTTCAGGCTTGGGCAGCGCTGGTCTTATCGCCGCCGGAGTTGGCGCAGCTGCAGTAATCGGTATTGCGGCAATTGCGCTGTCGGATGACGATGACGACGACAACACGGTCAATACTCCTTCTACGCCCGGAACGTAATAAAAGCAGTTGTCTAAACACAACATTTAAAACACCCCGTATAAACGGGGTGTTTTTTTATGAATAATTTTGTTTTTTGGACTTCTTCTTTTTCGGTTTGCTTGGAGCACGACGCATTACATCGTCAGCACCGCGACCGCCTTTCGCCTTGAACGGTTTCTTTTTCGATGCAGGCTTAGACACCTCAGTATCTTTCTTTTTCGATTTATCTTGCGAAACCGTTTTCGACTTGCCGCTCGCTGGCTTTTTCTTATTTAGAGGCTTTTTACCATCTCGTTCATCATTCTTCGGATACCCATCTTTCTTGGCTTTTCCTTTACGAGGCGGTTTTTTGAATTGAGCATCAGGTGATGGTTCCGAGGCACTTAGATCGGGTAACCCGTCCAATCGTTTAACCGTAACTGTTTTTTCCAGCATCGAATTTTCAAGTGAACCCATAAAGCCATCAATGGCGTCTTTATGAATCTCAACGAAGGTTTCCGTGTATTGCGCACGTATTGCGCCGATCTCTTTACTGGTCAAAGTCGTCGTCTTGCAAAGCATTGGGATCAGCCAACGGGGTTCCGCTTGTTGCTTCCGCCCGACTGAAAGTGATATCCAGGCACCTCCATCAAAATCTGTACGCGGTCGCGCAGGTTTTCGTTCTTGCGGCATAGCAGTTTCATGAAGTTCTTCTGGCGCTGAGCGCCCGGAACGGTATTGGCGCACTAGTGCAGCTGCAATCCTCTCACCGCCAAACTTCGCAAGTAATGCATCCGCAAATTCACGTTCTTCTTCCTCTACCTCGTTTTGTAGCCAAGGCATGGCAAGCAACCGTTCATCATCTTTACGCAGCACATCCTCAGCGGATGGTGGACGTGCCCATTCTGCGGTAATCTTCGCGTTCTGGAGCAAGCGTTCTGCCTTACGCCTCATATTGCCGGGAACGATCAGCGCAGAAACACCTTTTCGCCCTGCTCTTCCGGTTCGTCCTGACCTGTGAAGCAACGTTTCAGACGTTTTCGGAAGCTCGGCATGAATCACTAATTCTAGATCGGGCAAATCAATCCCGCGTGCTGCAACGTCAGTCGCAATACAAACCTGTGCCCGCCCATCCCGCATCGCTTGCAATGCATGTGTTCTTTCGTTTTGACTCAGTTCACCAGACAATGCGACCACGGAGAAACCACGGTTATTAAAGCGTGCCGTCATATGATTGACCATCGCCCGCGTACCGCAAAACACCAGGGCATTCTTAGGCTCATAATACCGTAACATATTGACGATGGCATTATCGCGGTCGTTTGAAGCAACGTGCAGCGCCCGATATTCTATGTCGCCATGCTGAGATTTTTCAGCGACCGTCTCTACACGGACAGCATTACGTTGAAATTTCTTCGCAAGATTTGCAATCCCACGTGGAACCGTCGCAGAAAACATAAGACTCCTGCGATCTTCCGGAGCCTCACCAAGAATAAATTCGAGATCTTCACGAAAGCCGAGATCCAGCATCTCGTCCGCTTCATCCAACACGGTTGCGCGTATCTCACTAAGATCCAGCGCATTGCGCTCGATATGATCCCGTAACCGACCCGGCGTCCCGACTACGATATGAGCGCCGCGCTGCAAAGAACGACGTTCAGCGCGTGGGTCCATCCCCCCAACGCATGAAGCGATCTGAGCGTTGGTTTCTTTATATAGCCAATCCAACTCGCCTTTCACCTGCATCGCAAGTTCGCGCGTTGGCGCAATCGCCAAGGCCAAAGGCGGGGAAACCGAAGGTAATCGTTCATCTCCCTTCAGAAGAGTCGGCGCAATCGCAAGGCCGAACGCCACTGTTTTTCCGGAACCTGTCTGTGCGGAAACCAGTAAGTCAGCATCAGTAAGTTCCGGCGCAAGGACAGCGTTTTGTACCGGAGTTAATTTGTCATACCCACGTTTTGACAACGCTTTTTGCAGCGCAGGAACCACGCCGTCGAAATCGCTCATTTGATCACTTTCGGAGGAGGAGCGAAAACGCTCTTTGCCAGCGTTTATGCGGTATCTTCGAGTTTGTACAGGTGTGGCGTGAGAATGCGTTGTACGAATACACATTTTGACACATCCGATGCTTTCCAACACTGCTTGCGAAGATCGTCTGCATCGTTATGGTCGCGCCGGAAGGCCGAACCACCAAAACAGGAGATACGGATGCGCTTCATGACCATAGCACCCTTTCTTGCGATAGCTGCCGGGGCGGTCATTTATTGGCAATATAGCTCTCAAAATTCAGGTTCTAGTACATTAGCACAAGAACAAAGCACAACAAGGACACCCACGCCTATGGAATATTTGGACGAAAACGCAAAGAAAGATGGCGTCACAGTAACGGCAAGTGGACTTCAATACAAAGTTCTGGAAGAAGGCACGGGCCGCCAACCAGCCGCCACTGATACCGTTGAAGTTCATTACACCGGGACACTGACAGACGGCACGAAGTTCGATAGCTCCCGTGATCGCGGGCAAACAATCGAGTTCCCGCTTAACGGCGTTATCGCAGGTTGGACCGAAGGTGTTCAGCTCATGAAAGAAGGCGCGCGGTACGAGTTCACCATTCCATCAGAGCTTGGCTATGGCGCGCGCGGCGCTGGTGGCGTTATTCCACCAAATGCAACGCTTATTTTTGATGTTGAGCTGATCGCAGTCAAGTGACGAACCCGGCTGAAAAAGCATTCCATGTGTCATGGGATCAAATGCACCGAGACGCCAGAGCCTTAGCGTGGCGTCTCGACGGACAGGGACCAGGCGATGACGGGGCATGGAAAGCCGTCGTCGCCATCACCCGTGGCGGTATGGTTCCCGGCTGTATCGTGGCGCGTGAGTTAAATATCCGTGTCGTCGATACGATCAGCGTAAAGTCATACTCGCATCAAGATCAGGCTGACAGCGCGCAAATTCTCAAATCACCGGACCTCAAAATTATTGGCGATGGTGAGGGTATCTTGATCGTCGATGACCTAGTGGACAGCGGAAAGACACTTGATGCGGTGCGCAAACTCTATCCGGCGGCACATTTTGCCACCGTCTACGCTAAACCAAAAGGCCGCCCTCTGGTTCAAACTTTCATCACTGAAGTATCTCAAGATACGTGGATTTACTTCCCTTGGGATTTAGAATTGGCTTACGCAAAACCCCTCAGAGGGGATGCCTAATTTTGAAGCCGCTGTCAGACACATTAGAACTGCGGCTCATAGCGGATTATCCAAATGCCGACTTTGCGGCCTCACCGAGAGCCGCCATCATTTTCTTGTATGGTACAGGACCGTAGCTAATCCGGCCAACACCTAGCTCCGCAAGCCTGTCATTCGGCGGCGTCCCCGGCAAAGCGATAATATTGACGGGCAGGGACACCTCGCTGCATAATCGTTCGATCATGGTTTCGTCGTTCAAACCCGGAGCAAAAAAGCCATCCGCTCCTGCATCCGCGTAGGCTTTCGCTCGGATAATCGCATCATCTAACATCGCACTAGAATGCGTATCCGGCTTGGCCTTCAAAAAAATGTCAGTCCGCGCATTAATGAATGCCGGAACCCCAAAATCATCCGATGCTTTTCGAACTGCTGCGACGCGCCTTTGTTGAACATCAATAGCGTGAAGTCCTTCGCCACCAACAATCTGGTCCTCAAAATTGAAGCCGACCGCACCTGCTTTTAAGCCAGATGTGACGGAAGCCATGATAGTGGCTTCATCCACACCATACCCGCCTTCGAGATCCATGGTAACCGGCAAGTCCGTGACAGCAATTATCCGCTCGAAGTTTTCACAAGCGAGGTTCAGTGGAATTTTTTCACCATCGGCAAACCCGAACGCCATCGCAACGGGCGCTGATCCAGTTGCAAGCGCTTTTGCGCCTTGCGCTGCAACAGTCTTTGCACTCCCAGCGTCCCAAATATTGAACAAGATAACTGGGTTGCCTTTGATATGAAGGGCACGAAAGGCATTGGCCTTATCAGCTTGGGTCATGTTGATCTCACAATCCGAAAGAAGAATACGGGATATAGTCTACCGTCTCTCCCGTTTCTACGCGATCCCGATTATGTGAGAGTTCAATGAGACCGTCAGACCACCGCAAACCGGAAATAAGCCCTGATCCTTCAGAGCGAAACTTTTCCACTTTGCCATCCCCGATATAACGACCACGCAAGTATTCTGTTCTGCCTGACCGTTTTTTAGCAGGGCCTGTGATTTTGACAGGAAATCTAGGTAGTTCCGGCCAATCCCCTCCCGCAAGGCGCAACAACGCGGGGCGCGCAAATATCAAAAAACAGACAAAGGCAGCCACAGGATTGCCGGGTAACCCGAAGACCGGCACACCATCCAATTGCCCCATCGCAATGGGACGTCCGGGTTTCATCGCAATGCGCCACTCCGTCATCGCTCCCAGAGCAGTTAACTCCCGCGCAATATGATCTTCATCCCCTCCCGACGCACCCCCAGAGGTTACAATCGCATCAGCCATGGTCGAAGCATCGATCAATGCGGCTCGAACAGCTTCCGGTCTATCTGTTACGCACCCCATATCCACGACAGTAAAGCCTTGAGCGCGCGCCAACCCTGAAAGCATTGGCCTATTGGCATCGTAAATTTCACCCGATTTTGGTATTTCTGTCGGCTCGCATAATTCGTCACCGGTCGAAAAAATCGCAACACGTAACGGTCGATAGACTGGCAATTCTGCGAGACCGACCGACGCGGCCTGTGCGAGATCAGCCGCCTTCAATGTACGACCTTTATTTATCGCAATATCACCAGTAAGAATATCTTCGCCTGCTTTTCTACGATTGGCCCCTGCTTTCAGGCCCGACCCGAATGTAATTGTAGAATTTCCAAGCTCGACATCCTCTTGCATGACAACAGAGTCGGTTCCTTCAGGCATGACCGCGCCAGTCAAAGTCCGCACAGCATTGCCGGCTTGAACTTTTCCAATAAAGGGCACTCCGGCAGCGGCACGGCCATCCAGCAGCTTCAATACCTGATCTCCCTCAGGCAACAGCGCAGCATGAGCGACAGCGTAGCCATCGACGGCAGCATTATCGTGAGGCGGCGTACTTCGCTTCGCAATCGCATCGGCGGCCAGAATACGGCCCAGTGCTGAGTCCAGTGAAACAGTCTCAGCTTCTGCAACAGGTTCTATGCGTTGACGCAGCGTTTCCAGCGCTTCAGGAACAGGCGTCCAATCGACACCCGGTGGAAGAGAGAAACAATCATTCTTAAGCATCTACGCCAACCCCACTTCGCCAAGAATGAAATCAGCAATCCCGGAAATATCATTCAGGTTCCGTTGGGGACGGTCGATATCGAGCGGTGTGTCAGTCGCTATTAGTTTAATCGAGTTGTCACCTGTGGCGATCAGGTCTTTACCTGCCTCCAGCCGATAGGCTTCGATTTTCGGGTGAACGTCACGTTTATAGCCTTCGATCAACACGAGATCACATGGCGACAATCTGCTTATCAACGCATCCAATGTTGGTTCCTGCTCATCTCGCAATTCGTGTATCAACGCCCAACGAGCGCCGGACCCGACGAGTACTTCACGAGCGCCCGCTTCCCGGTGCCGATAACTATCCCGGCCTTTATGGTCGACATCGAAAGCATGATGCGCGTGCTTGATTGTCGAGACAGAAAAGCCCCTACCAGAAATTTCGGCAACCAACCGTTCAACCAAAGTCGTCTTGCCGTTGTTCTTCCAACCAGTCACGCCGTACAGCTTCACAGCAGCAACCTTTCCGCCTCGATCAAATCTTCCGGCGTGTTGACGTTGAAAAAGGGATCGAACGGTTCTGCTTCAAACACCGCCTCAGCACATCCATGCTTTCCGGTCCAACGATCCACCTTTCGCATACCGGCATCCATTGCTTCCTGCAGGTCTTCGGCCAAAGCAACCGGCCAAAACCCGAAGACGGGATGAGTCCGATCTCCTGTTTTTGCACAAGCCAAAGGAACACCCTGTGCTTCAGCAGATTGTTTTAAGCCTGAGACCAGATTGTTTGGGAAAAAGGGAGTATCAACAGCAATCGTGACAATGTGACTTGCCCCTTCACGTTTTGCGTAATCAAGCCCCGCTAACACTCCTGCCAATGGCCCGGAGCGGCTTTCGTCAAGATCAGGGATCACTGCTAGTTCTGTTGAAAACCGACTCCCGTCCCCATTCGCATTAATGACAATAGAGTCTATTTGAGGAGCAAAACGTTCAACCGCGCGATCAAGCAAAGTCCTGCCACCAAGCATGATTAATGCCTTATCACCCGGAGACTCCGCAGCTCCGCCCATGCGCCGCGCTAAACCACCCGCAAGTATCACTCCATAAGTTTTCATCCCAGCGGTGATACTCCAATAAGCCAAGCGTGGCCTGCAAAAAACAAAACCCAAGCCGCCAACCCGACTGGAATTGCTGCCCAAGCGATTATCACATTGTCTGAGGCATGCGGTAAAGCCGGTTTCCCCGAGGCGCGATTGAGAACAACCACCTCAGCCACGGCCCAAGCCAATAATCCGCCAAACAACACAACCGATCTAACATCTCCATTTACAATCAAATGTACGACCGCCCATATCTTGAAACCTGTCAGTTGTGGGTGTCGAACACGCGCCCGCAATGCGCTACCGGGATAACTGCCAACATAAAGGATAAAGGCCAAAACGATCGCAGCGAATCCGATGTGTCTCACGCTCTGAGGCGCAGACCATAGAGTCTCCGCCGAAGCCATAGGGTAACCTTTGATCATCAGCCAAACACTGAATATCAATATCAGAGCAATAACGATTTTCCGTGGAACAGTCGGAATACCCTTTACAAAATCCGGCACAATACGATGCGCCAAATGTGCGAATGTAAAAAGCCCTAAGCCCAAAATGAGATACGTCATTTTGGTTTTCCCGCAGCCTTTTTTATCTCGCCCCGTTCATTATCAAGCCATCGCTCCATAACAACAGTTTCCGCATCATCATACCCAAGCTGTTCGTAAAATGCGACCGTGGCAGCATTCGTTTGCCTCACCATCAAATGCATTTTGGGCATATTATGCGCTCGTCCCCATTTTTCTGCGGCGGCCATCGCCTTTCGACCCCACCCTTCGCGCCGATGTTCGGGGTGGACAGCGAGGTAATACACCCAAGCACGATGACCGTCATGTCCAACCATAAAGGTCGCGATAATGTTGCCATCCGGTGCCGCCACAAAGATTTCTGTATTTGGATTGCCTTGCGCCAAAGCGATATCTGCTTCGGGAGGATTCCAAGGCCGTATCAAATCGCACGCAGTCCATAACGCAATAATTGCGCAGGATTCATAATCATGCATCGGACGAAAATTTGTCATACTGCTTTTACGGCTTTTCAGGAGTATATCGTCGTCGATGAAATGATCCGCTGCAATCTTTATTAGCATCGCGGAAAGAACAAATTCATCATAAGCTATAAGTTGCGCGGCAATTTTGAAGCAAAACAGACGTCAAAAGCCAGCGATCCCTCATTGTGCTTGCCCGCATGTCGCCATAACCATTGGCATTGTTAACTGGACAGTGAACACAAATTTGTGTCAAAAACACTGTTCAACACATAGTGTTACACTCAGTTCGAAAGTAATCATACTCTACAACATTGCATACGTTCCACGGCTTCAATGCAAAACGAAAATGACACCATCGGACACTTAATAATTTGCTAGTTCCTGACCAGACACACACATTCGAATATATTTATGAGCCATGGAAAAAATAAACAATTCCGCATCCTTCAATTGATGCTCTCTACGCAAGAAGGAGGTGCGGAAAATTTCTGTGAAAAGCTCACACTGGCGTTTGATGAGCGCGGCATTGAACAAAAAATCATAATTGAACCCTTTCCCACGCGGGAAGAGCGCTTAAACCACGCGCAAAACCTAGTTGTGGACCCGATCAAGTTTGGCGGCATCAATCGGCTGTTTGCAAAACAAAAGCTAAGGCGGTCTATCGACGCCTTTGATCCTAACATTATCATCACCTGGATGAACCGCGCCTCACGGCGTGTACCTGCTGGCCTGCCCTATCCAGTCATTGGCAGGCTCGGGGGATATTATAAGCTGCGGTATTATAAGAACTGTTCTCATCTTGTAGGAATTACGCCAGACTTACTCCACCACATACGTGAAAATGGATGGCCAGATGAACGCTCCAGCTTAATTCCGAATTTTGGAGAAACCCCCCGCCCACTTAACGATCCTGCAATCGCCCGTCACTCCATGCGCTCTGAGCACGACATCCCGTCGGATGCACCCGTCATTTTGGCACTTGGGCGGCTCCACGAGGTCAAAGCGCATGACATTCTTTTAAAAAGCCTCGCCAATATTGACAAAGCACACCTCCTCCTTGCCGGAGACGGTCCACTACGTTCATTTTTGGAAAACCTTGCAATAGAGCTTGGTATTTCAGATCGAGTGCATTTTCTCGGATGGCGAAACGACGTAGCGCAACTCTTTGCTACCGCAGATATTTCAGTCTTTCCCTCACGTTACGAGCCGAATGGAACCGTTATTATGGAGTCCTGGGCACATCAAACACCTTTGATTGCATCTCGATCAAAAGGCGCTGAATGGCTCGTGGATAACGACAAAAACGGCCTTCTCTTCCCTATAGATGATGTGTCGGGGTTACAAAAATCGATTGAAAGACTCATCCATGACCCGACCTTATCAAAAACCCTAGTGAGTGGCGGGAATGAAAAATTTTCTCGCTCATTTTCAAAAGAAAAAGTAGTCGACGCATACCTCACCTTATTCACATCACTACTCAAAGACGGTTAGTTCATGTTCCCATTCAACATTAAGCGGCTTATCCGTAAAAACGAGATCAGCACAAGCCGTCGCATCAATGCTTTAGCGTGGGAGAGGGAATTAGAAGACAAGGCTCTGTATAATACCACAAGCGGCATCTCCGCCCCGCGTGATACACCACTGATCGTCTCGCTAACGACTTTTAGCAGCCGTATTCAATCGGTTCATAAAACAATCGAATCTCTCTTTAATCAGACCGTTAAGGCTGACCGAATTCTGTTGTGGGTTTGCGAAGATGACTTCACACCCGAAAGCATCCCTGAACTACTGAAATTACAGGAAAAACGTGGATTAGAAGTTCGTTATTGCGAGCGTGATCTTGGACCTTACACAAAGTATCATTATACTGTGCTGGAATACCCGGATAGTCTTATCATCACGGCTGATGACGATATCCTCTATCCGGTAGATTTCATCGAACAGCTTTATAAAGCGCACTGCAACGAGCCTAACATTGTGCATTGTCATCGTGCGCATAAAATCAAACTCAACGCCGACGGAATGCCGCAGCTTTACAAACGATGGGATTTAAACACGTCTGATAGTGAAGCGAGCGGAACAATTTTTCCGACTGGCGTTTGCGGCGTCATTTACTTTCCAGGATGCTTTGCTCCAGAAATCAGTGACGTAGAAACATTTATGAAATTATGCCCGAAATCCGATGACGTTTGGTTGAAAGCAATGACCCATAAAAACGGTGTTTTGAGCAAAAAGATTCCACAACTAAGGGACCACGCACAACGCTTTCAGGTCATAGACGGCTCCCAGAAAGTTAGCCTCAAACGAGCAAATAAAAATCCAGTCACCGGAAATGATGCAAAATTTAAAGTCGTCATTGATCATTTTAAACTGACTTTTCCATGAGTAATTCGCTGCAGCGCATTCTTCTTGTCGGCTTTGCTCAGCTACGCCGTCACGGAAATACCCGCGTTAGCTGGTTTATAAAGTTGCATCGTGGTTTGATTCAAAACGGACATTACGTTCATTTTTTCAGCGACCGTGATACTGCTGCATTTGAAGCACCGTTTGGGCTGCGCGACTTGGGTAAGAAAAAAGCCAATAAGCGTTTGATTGAAACCGCAGCAGAGATTGAACCGTCGCTCATCATTATTGGCCACGCGGACATCATCAGCAATGAAACGATAAAAGCGCTCAAAGAAGCTCATTCCTGCGCAATTGTTCATTGCAATAACGATCCTCTTTTCATTCCATCAAACGTGCAGCGTATTCAAGAGCGCCTAAGCGTTTGCGACAACGCATTCATCTCGACGGGCAAACTCACCATAGATGAGATTCTTCCTGAGCTAACCGAGCGCACTTTCCACATGCCCAATCCGGTCGATCCTGCAATTGAAAGATTCGACGTCTCATCAACCCCAGCCGCACAATTACAACGTGATTTAATTTTTTGCGGCAATGCGACAAAGTTCACTAAACGCGGAGAAACTGTATCGTGGTTGAAAGAAAAACTTTCTCCCTCAGTGCGCTTTGATGCGTTCGGCTTTTTCGGAAAAGATCCAGTCTGGGGAAAAGATTACGACGCAGCACTCGCTTCATCTGCAATGGGTGTGAATTTGAATAGAGACGAAGGCCATCATTGGTACTCTTCCGCGCGCATGGCTCAGCTTGGTGGCAATGGTTTGCTTGTCTTTACTCATAGTAAAAATCAATTCCAAACGCTATTCCCCGACGGCTCCCTTGTATATTATGATGAGTTAGACCAGCTCAAAGAGCAGATCGAATACTTTACAAAAAATGACGTTGATCGCGCTGAACAAGCATCCCGCACGCGTCAATTCTTCCACGACGAGATCAACAATTCGCTTTACGCTCAATACATTATTGAGCAATCGCTCAGTCTACCATTTTCCCACGGCTACGTCTGGATCTAATCCTAAAGCCTTGAGCTTGAAGGCGTTATCAAGCGGCTCTGTCCGTTGACGAACCCATCCTTTGTCAACCGCGAGACCCTTCGCGCAAAGGTTATTAAAATCTTCTAATCGTTTATCGAACTGGTCAAGGCGTCTCTCAATTTGTCTCCGCCGCATACTAGGAAGTAATTTTCCCAAAGGGAGTGCTTCTCCGCTCCCTAGCCCGTCGATGACTGCCAAACGCCAATGATTTTTGTCTTTATTGATTACAATATTGTGCAACAGCAATTGACGGGACGGTACAGCAACCTCGCGCCATTCCTCTTTGAATAACGCGACCGCCCTCTTTAATTCTGCGGTAACACCATTCCGGACCATCTCCATTTCTACTGTATCCGAGACATTACCGTCAGCGTTTCGAAATAATGTAAGCAGTAACCCGGACCCAAATGGCGTATTCACCCAACCATGACATTTAGGAATTAAACGACCTGCCGCCTCAGGCGCAAACGTCTCTAATGCTCCCAGAACTCTGTATTCTTCTTGATTTTCATCAAAAGCATCAAGGCTACGAAGCCGCTTATAAATCGGAGCCTTAGCTTTTTTAAATGCCGGACTACGATCGACCCGATTTACTTTGACGCATAGATTGGTTTTTTCCGGAACAGTAAAACAGCAGCGGTTTCCGCCAGCAGCAAAAAAATCATCGAGGCTAAGATCGATTGTCTGCATGGAATCTTGGGCTATTCTCATCAAACTACCCTGATTACCGCCGCCAAAATGCAGGCGCGAGCATGACAAAGACACTCAATAATTCTAAACGGCCAATGATCATCGCAACAATGCATGTCCACTTTGCCGAGACTGGCAAGCTCGCATAATTTCCATTTGGGCCGATAATATCTCCAAGTCCCGGTCCCACATTTCCAAGGGTCGCAACTGCACCGGATAAAGCGGTTACTAAGTCTAAGCCAATGAAACTCAATGTCATTGTGACGGCAGCGAGCGATAGGAAAAACATCATGAAGAATGCCATCACTGAAGACAGCACCTGCTCGGATATTGGTCGCCCATCATAGCGCGCTCTGATCACTGAAGACGGGTTATGGATTGCACGAACTTGCGCCCGAATAGCGGCCGCCAAAACCTGATAGCGGAAGATCTTGACCGAGCAGCTTGTAGACCCAGCACATCCACCGCTGAGAGCGATGAGAAAGAACACCATCATCGCGAACGGTCCCCAAAGCTGGAAATCTTCTGTGGCATAACCTGTGCCTGTAATGATCGAAATTGTATTGAACAGCGCGCTTCTAAAGCTGCCCTCGATTTCTCCGGTTTGAGACCATCTTACATAGGCAAGCACCACCACAACCAACGCCACCAACATAAAAAATGTACGCACTTGGGGGTCGCGCAAAAGGGGCTTCGCGGAGCCATTTAGCAGTTGAACGAACCGCACATAAGGTAACGCGGACAACAGCATGAACATCGCGGCGAAATAGTGAATTGAAGGGATATCATAATGCCCCATCGACGCATCGTAATTGGCAAGCCCACCGGTTGCGATGGTCGTCATAGCGTGTACCAACGCATCAAACGGCAGCATCCCACACGCCGTGTAAACAAGAACAGCCGCCAAAGTCAGACCGAGATAAATATACCCCAACTGAGCGGCAATCGCAGCGGCTCGAGGTAGGATTTTTCCAAATGTATCAAAGGCTTCAGAGCGAAATAGCTGCATCCCGCCAACTTGAAGCTGCGGTAGAACTGCGATGGCAACAACGACGATCCCAATTCCGCCAATCCATTGCAGCACCCCTCGCCACAGCAACACGCCTGCTGAGGTATTATCCAACCCGACCAGTACCGTCGCCCCAGTAGTTGTAATACCGGACACGGCCTCGAAGAACGCATCGACAAAGCTCAAACCGACGCTGCTGAACATAAACGGCAATGCACCAAGTAACGGCAGCACGACCCACGCAGCAGCGGTCAAAATAAAGGTTTGCTGAATGGACATCCCATCCGTGTTCTCTCCACGGCATGTGATGATGAGAGCGAAACTCACGACCAGCGTAATGATTGCGGACAGCAAAAACGCGCGCCAATCCGCATCCGAAGACAAGGCATCGGCGATGGCCACCAAAATCATCGCCCCTCCGAGAAAGGCGATAAACAGGCCGATAATGTAGCCGATGGGCCGTAAGTCGAACATAAGGTTCAGCTATTACGGGACAGGCGCGCGCTGTCAACGCGATTGGATGTGGGAAAATCGACTAATAGGTGGCATGTTAACGGTTAGAGCCTTATCTTGGGTCTCGGCGGATACTGGGCTACGCGTTTAGGAGTCTGAATCCCTCTTGCCTTAAGCATCTCTGCGGGTGCTGTCCCTGCTCTGGATCGTGGTCCTAGGCACATGGCGCCCACCTGGTTAACCAGGCCTAGCGGGGATCAATAACTCCAACGGTTGTCTCGGGTCCGCCACTTCCCTAACAAGGCAGCATGACAGAGCTTCATGAGATCAAAGCACAAGCGCGGCGTGATGCACGAAAACGTAGGAAAACTGCGGCTTCCGAGCAAACCAGAGCTGCGGATTCTGCGCTTGCGGTGTTTGATGCAACCGTAGAGGTATCGCAAGGGGATGTGGTTGCGCTTTACCGTGCAATTCAGTCTGAGCTTGACCCCGTACCGCTCGCTGAGTCTCTTTGGAAAAGAGGCATAACCACTTGTTATCCTGTGGTAATTGCGCCTGACACGCCGCTGCAATTCCGCGCGGCAGACCGGAATACGGCTTTTATCCCCGGTGCTTTCGGGGCGGCGATCCCGGATGAGTCAGCGGAGATTGCCACGCCGAGCATTGTTATTGCTCCGTTATTAGCGTTCGACCGCGCGCTGTTCAGGCTCGGATATGGCGGCGGATTTTATGACCGCACGCTCGAATTGCTCAGGGCGGCGGCTCCGACGCGCGCTTACGGGTATGCGTATGCGGCGCAGGAAGTCGAGACTGTGCCGATAGAGCGGACGGATCAGCGGCTTGACGGGGTGATTACCGAGGCGGGTTTCATAGAGCGCGCTTAGACGATAAAGCTCAATCTTTACGGGGCGTTGGCCGCCAATCGGGGGGCGCCATTTCAAACGTCTCAAAGTCGAATCCCGGCGAGACGGTACAGCCCACCAAAGTCCAACCACCGAGCGATGTTGCGGTTTGCCACCAGTTTGGCGGGACGATGCGTTGGGGCAGTTGACCGGCCATAATTTCCGGCCCGAGCACCCATGCTTGGGCGTCGTGGCCATCGGGAGAGACGGTCAGCGACAGCGGCGCACCGGCGTAGAAATGCCAGATTTCTGCGGCATCGACGCGGTGCCAGTGCGAGAAATCGCCGACATCGAGCAGGTAGTAAATCGAGGTTCCGACCGCGCGCTCGCCGTCGGCGGCATCGGCGCGCCACGTCTCCCGATACCATCCGCCCTCAGGGTGCGGCCGTAGGGACAGGTGCTTGATGATGTCGTTCGCTGTGGTCATGAAAGGCACTTTTTAGGGCTAGAGAAAACCCTGAGATAATCGGGTAAAACTCTTAAACGGCAAGGGAAAACCCTGAAATAATGATGCAAAACCCGTGAAGCATCGCCGCTGTGAAGGCAAAACCCTGAAAATTCATGGACAGCCCCCGCGAACAGCCCCTGCCCCGGCTGCAAAAGCCGGGGCCTCGAAAATTCACGCACAAACTTTCCATCAAGAAATCACGTGTTTTTACGAAAGAAAACACCCTCATAGATTTAATCATCCTGAATGGTACATTGCACATCGGTTTCGGGGAGGAAAAGCTCCCACACGCCATTTTCAACAGCCCACTCATTCCAACATGCAACCCGCTGCTCAACAGAAATTTCAATCTCCGGCCAATGAGCCGGTGGACCCAACCCAGTCTCCGACAGGTCAGTCGTTTTATCCCCATACATCTGATCTAATTGTGCTTGCGTCAAATTACTGACTTGACTTAGGGTCGCTCCAATGACGGACGCATACTTGACGACTGCATCTGTCATTTCAACCCGCGTCAGGTCTGCCCCCTCGAGTCGTGCCAGCCTGAGCTCCGCCCCTTCGAGTCGCGCCTCCATGAGGTCTGCCCCCTCGAGTCGTGCCTGCTCGAGGTCGGCCCCCTCGAGTCGCGCCTCCCTGAGGTCCGCCCCCTCGAGTCTTGCCTTCCTCAAATCAAGCCCGGCCAACATCGCTTCCCGCAAATTAGCGCCCCGCAAATCCTGCCCATTATAATCCCGCCGTTCGAGGGAGGCACGAGTCTCGCCACGATCCTCTTCAAACTCGGTTTTCAGACGGGCTGAAATATCTTTTTCCGTGACATCCGTCTCGCCGTTTTTTTCTCTGCTCAGTTCGGCAATCACCTGGTCCCGATGCGCGCGTTGATACCCACGCCACGCGGCCTCGCGGCCTTTCCAATCTTTGTCCGGTTTGACAAAATTCGCGCGGTATAAACCCGCAGAATAGAGATACGCCGTTTCAGGATTAGCTTCACCGCGCAACGCCCATACCCGACCGTCTTCGGTTTTCGCCCAGCCATAGGCTCCCACGGTCCATGCAAGCAAAACGAAGATAGACCCGTTAAGAAACCGGCTCCCCTCAACCGGAACCGCGCAGGATGCGGCATTCGTCTCGCGGCACATGCCAAGCCAGCTATTCACGCCAACCATACACAGCCACGCAAGTTGCAGCCCGATTACTGTGGTCAACACTTCATCATGGGGCGCCCAGCTTTTCATCCAAAACAGTGCCATCGCCACCGGCCCGATCAACCAACACAGGCACAGCGTTACAAACCGGGTGAGAGACCAATACGGCCCGCGCGTCACGCCCTCGCGCCGCTCCAATGCGGTGTCCGAGATCAGCCACGGATAGACCACTTGCGTCACCGGCTTGCCGCCGATGTCATTGCCCAGAGGCCGCAGCGCTTTCCAAAGTTTATCGAGATACAGGTGCAGATAAGTGTAAAGCCCCGTCACCAACAGCGGCGCAGCCCAAAAGAAATTCGCCGTCGGAACAGAGACATTAATCAACGGCAGTTGTGTGCTTGCGCCGTATTCAAAGAAATCACGGTCCTGCACATCCAGCAGCGTAACCCCGCAAAACAGCAACAGGCCGATCAGACCAAACCACGTCGTCCGCGCGTTTTTGGACACCTCGGCAACATAAGCAAGTTGCTCTTTAGTCAATTCGTCGATGGCATCAACAGGCGCAGCCTGCTCCAAACCGTCTTGCATCGCCATCCCCTCACCAGCCCTCGACTCACACTAAACACCAAGTAGCACCGCTAAGAAAGACCGCCGCGTCGCCCCATCGTGACTCGACCGGCGCATCTCTGTACACTCCGCGACGAAGACCCTGCCCCCTTGCAACGGGACATCGAACAAAATCAACGGAGCTTGGCTTGTGAGTGATCTACGCATACCCGCCGAAGGGGTCAGAGCCGTCCTGACGCGCATCTTTGAAACCGCAGGCGCAGACCCGATGGAGGCCGATGTCATCGCGACCAATCTCGTTGAAGCCAACCTCGCGGGCCATGACAGCCACGGCGTCGTGCGCACACAGCGCTATGTGCAATGGGCGGGGCGCGGCGATGTTCATTTCGGGCGACACATCGAGCGCATCATCGACTCGGACGCCTTTGCCTTACTCGAAGGCCATCACGGTTTCGGGCAAACTTTGGGCCGCGAAGCGGTCGAGGTCGGCTTGGAAAAAGCCCGCGCTATGGGCGTCTCGGTCGTCGCCCTCCGCAATGCCGGTCACATTGGCCGCATCGGGGAGTGGGCTGAACAAGCCTGCGATGCCGGGTTCGTCTCGATCCATTTCGTCAATGTGAAAAACAGCCTGTTGGTCGCGCCGTTCGGCGGCGCAGGTCGCGCCATGTCAACTGCTCCGGTCTGCATCGGCGTTCCGAACGGGCGCACGGAAGACGGAGAGAATGACGATTTCATCCTCGACTTTGCCACCTCGCAAATCGCCGAAGGCAAAGCGCTGGTCGCCCTGAAAAGCGGCAAGCAAGCCCCGCCGACCGCTTTGATTGACGGCGACGGCCAACCCACCGGCGACCCCCGCGCGCTCTATGGCGATATTGACCCTGCCGCCGTTGCCGACCCGCGCGGCGGAACCGGAGCTTTGGCCGCAATGGGCGATCACAAAGGCTCAGGCCTCGGCATTGCCTGTGAGTTGCTCGCCGGAGCGCTAACAGGATCAGGAGCCGCCGGAACCGGCGAACGCATTCATAACGGCATGTTGTCGATCTACCTCGACGCCGCGCGCATGGATGACGGTCACGGGTGGAGCGCCGCTGTTGCCGAGTATATCGACTTCATCCGCGCCATCCCTCCGGCGAAAGGTATCGATAGCGTGCTCATCCCCGGCGACCCCGAACGCGCCCGCCGCATCGACAGGCGCGCCAATGGCTTGCCGCTGTCCCAAGGCGTCTGGGACAGCATCGTCATGACCGGCGTAGAGCTAGGCTTAGACCGCGACACCCTCGAAACCTTGGCAAGAAACCCAAGTTGATCGGCGGCGCGAACCCGCCCTACTCCGCCGCGTGGAATCCTTTGGTGATGCCGGTTTGGTCGAAATAATCCCATACCGAGTCGTCCAGCTTAATCCGCACGCGCGCATAGAACCCGGACTGATAAAGATCACGAAGACGGTCTTCCTCAATATCGATAAAGTTATAACCGACACCGATCTGAACATTCTTCACCACATTGGCCTTCAATTCAACACCAAGCCCCAAGGTGACGTTATCGCCCTCGTTATCGGTAAAGGCTGCAACGTGACCGCCAACGGCAAACCGGTTTCCACCAAAGAACTCTTCGGTAAAGTCTAATCCAAAATCAACTTCCGCACCACCGCGCAGCAGATGAAGCGTCGAGTCCGCCGAAAAACTTGAACTGCTGATATCCGAATACTCACCGGAATACCGTGCGTTGAACCTCAGATCATCGGTCGGATGATACGTACCACCCAAGCTCCAACGATGAGCGACCTCGCGCAAGTCTGCCTCGTCATCAATCTCAAACTCATAGAGAGCCAACGCCTTAAGGCGCGTGTCGTGCTCAGGTCGGTACGCCAATCCAAAGCGTAGACGATCTCTCAAGCGGTTATCGTCACGCAGGTCATATGCAAGGCGATTGCGCGCGAGCAAAGTCAGATCATTGTTCAACTCATACCCGACCGCCGTGTTGGTAAAGAAACCAAGCCCGCGCTCGTCCCGATCCGCTTCCACGTCATGCCGCAGGATCAAGCCTGTCTCGTCATTCTCATATGTCAGGCCAAGCGTCGCAGCCGACGAACGGTCTTCGTCCGTGTCAATCGGCTCGACATGTTCGGCGCTCATCCGTATGGCCAGATGCTCCGTCAGATCCCATTGACCTTTGACCCCATTCGCTGCGCCGCCATCGCCGGAAAGCCCGGCAGTTTGGCGGTACTCAGAAAAGCCGCTGACATTCTCAGAAACCTGATATTCCGCGCCGACCTTAGTGGTAAAGTTTGCGTCCGCTCCATCGCCCAGACCAAAAAACCCGCTCTCCGTGCTCGATATTTCGTTCAAGGCATAAAAGCGCAGTTGAGGACTCCACTGATAATCACCGCCAAGAGAAAGACGCCAATTACCTGTTTCCGTGAAGTCCTGCTCAAACTCGGCATTCAAAGAGCTACGCGGCAGGAAGTATGGGCGCCAATCAGCGCGGATGATGCCGCTATACACTTCATTGTTGTCACCATCAGCCCGTGTCGTTCTGACAGCACGTCCACCGGCAACGAGATCAAGAGACGGACTAACGGTATAGCGTCCTCTGACCTCGGCCCCGATGCGACGGTCATCTGTTTCGATGTTACGGGTATAAAGCGAATCCGTCGTGATCGACGCTTTATCCGTAATCTCATGATCGGTCGTAATCCGCACTTCTTCACGGCCCGGACCGACATAAGAATTCGGCGCATCAAAGTTTTCGTCCGTGCGGACGGCTTCGGCGCGAATACCATGCTTGTCGCCGCGATACTCATAGGAAATCCGTGCAGCTTCCCCGCGCTGATCAAACTGGTCTTCCGTTTGAGCCAACTCCAGTTGAGCATGACCATAATCAGCAGAGTTTACTTCAGCATAACCCGACCGCACGATCCGACGATCATCCAGTTCACGGCTGGCATCCGAGCGCACCTCCCGATATCCGACCGCGACGCCTTCAATCGGCTCAACACGAATTTCGCCACCATAGACGAGATAGTCATCGCCCGCGCCTTCTTCTGTTTCAAAAGTCACGCGGATTGAAACAGGGTTCAGGTCTTCATCCACAAGCGGGATTGGACGGTTGAAAATCAGCGACCCACTGAAGAAGTCAATCGTATAATCCGAGAACCGGCTTTGTGTTAGTGTAGAGATAATGACATCAGGTTGGTCCCGATCTCGGGTGACAATCTCGATAACCTCACTGCCTTCTCTGATCCCATCAAAATCGAAATCATAGGGGCCAGACACACCGCGACCCCGTTGTTCGATCACTTGTTGCTGCTCATCGGTTTCCGCCACAAACAGGTCAACCGTAACGGGGCCTTGCTCGATATGCGCACGTCCACCTGTAAGCGATCTGCGATAAGCGCCTAGACGAATGGCATCCGCCTGAGGCTCAACAGCAATATCCCCGTAGAGAATAAAGGACTGCTCGCGTTCGACCTTCACATAAAGCGAAGAGCTTGATTGCGCATCAAACCCGCGCTCCGAATTGTCGCCATAGACCGGATAGAACTCATCGCGGCGGATGTCCCGGAACAGGCGTTCAGACGTATCGTAATCGCTATTATACCGCAGAGTCAGAAGGTTCTCGCCTAGTATTGTGCCCTTCAAATAAAGCTGCCCGCGAACGCCTTCCGTGGTTTCTTCGAATGAAGAAATCTCATCTTTCGATATCAACCCGTCAAGATTACTGCCTTCCTCGCCAAACTTAATTGCACCTTCAACGACACCGACAAAAATACGTTCATTGAGATCAGGCGTAAAACCGATTTCTGCTTCGACAGATGCAAAATCCGTTTCCACTCTGATGGTTTCGGTTCCGACCAAATCTGGTGGAATAAAGTCGAATACTGCCTCACCATTGCTGATATAAGCTTGCAGGCCATGTTGGTTATCACGAATGTCGCGCACATCCCAAGAACCATTTTTCGCACTGAGGGTCACATCCGCGGGCACACGAACCAATCGCCCGGCGTCATCAACGACACGGACAACAACGGGAATACGAGCACGCGAATCTGCCTTTGCTTCTTCTGGTACGAGAACGACAATGCTTGCCGGATTCCCCGGTGCGTACACGATAATCTCTTCGCGGCCCCGATCATTGCCAAAAGGATCGGTTACAATGGCTGTTATGGTATTCTCGTTGGGCACGAGACGCAGAGCGACATACTCATAAACCTGAACGCCGCCATCTTGATGAATGACCTTAGCGCCAATTTGCGATTCAGAAACTTCTTCGCCATTCACCTCCAGCCGTAGTCTTCCCTTGGTTGGACCCTTCACCCGAACCGAAATAGATTGACGATCCGCTTCATGTCCGGTCGTGATGCCGACAAAGGCAAGCTCGGGGTCAAGGTCTTTGACCAGCTCTTCAATCGGGGTCTTGATGATGTCGAGATCACCGTGATTGCTTTGGCTGTCTTGCCTGACATCCTCGGTCAGTAATTCCGTCTTTGTATCAATGCCGGTTTCGCGCCGCGAACTATTCCGCGTTACAGTGTCAAATGTGAGCGGCAAATCGTCGCGTAACAGAGACTCATCCGCATCTAATTCATTAAATCGACGACGACGTGCCGCGACATCCGCTTCTGCTTCTGCGGACCAAACGAGTGGAAAGTGTTCGGCACGCAGTTCTCCCCGCTTCAAGTCAACCAAACGCGATCCGGGCGCATGTATGTCATCAACATCCAGTTCTAAATGTATCGCCGATTTAGGCAGCGTCGATGACTGAATCGCAAACGCCGCCGTCGTCGGACGCAAACCAAATAAAGAATACTTACCTTCTGAGTCAGTTACGACAGATAGCCCATCTGAAGTGACGATTTTAACCCCGGGCACACCGGGTTCATTATGCGGGTTGCCCTCCGCATCGAACTTAGTTTGAATACCATCGCCGTTCTTATCGAGGAACACCCGACCAATGACAATCGCTTCATCTGCAAAGACACCGCCACGATCATCAATCGTAATCGTTGACCTTGCCTGCGGTGACACAAAGGACAATCCAGTACCCGCTTGCTGACCGCGAAGCGCGGCCACGTTGACTTTATCACCTTGTCGCGTTGCTGTGCCGACACGGACACCATAAGTGATTACCGTACTCGTGTTCGGGCCGACAATATCCAGGTCGAAAGTCAACTGGCCGCTGGAAGTCAACGTTGGCGCGACATCAAAACTTTCGCCATCACGCCGCGCTGAGCCTTCAATAAAGAGAAGGCCCGGTGGCAATTGGTCCACCACCGAGGCATTTAGCAATGCTTGATCCATCTGGTTATTTGCCGTCAGCGTATAGATAACGAAACCGCCCCGACGTGCGGTTTGTCGGTCTGACGTCTTCGCAATCGTCAAAGGGATTCCAACTGCAGGATCGAGCGGTACGTCAAAGTTTACAATGGGACCACCGTTAAACGTAAAATCAGTCCCAAAAGAAATTTCTTCATCAATGCGCCGCTGAAAACCATCAAACGCTCGCCGAACCGATGGAAAGGCGTAGTTGGATGGTGGAAAAATTTCCAACCTATAATCGCCTCGGGAAATCGTTCCGAAATCAAAATAACCGAGTGCATCAGTTACGCTTTCGGTAATCTGAGAATTACCGGTAAGGCTGGCTGTCTCTGCAACAAAACCAGCCCCTTCTGGAAGAAGACTGCTCGTGGCTTGAACCGTATCACCTGAAGAAAAGACAACAACCCGCGCACCGGAAACAGGGGCATTCGTCACACTATCAAAAACAAAACCACCCGGCTGCAAACCGATGCTGGTGGATAATGAGCTGCCAAGGCAAGTTGCTGTTGCGTTTGCACCGGCATTATCGCCCGGCAATCCTTCCAGAACATTATTTTGTTGTATCGCAGCATTTGCGCGGATTGCTCCAATCGGTGCCGTTTCAAAAACACCGGCATTAGCACCAGTCTCTCGCGCAGTTAAGATTTCGAGGTCCCCCAGAGAGGTGGTCGTTACGGTAACAGAGATCTCATCAATCGCATCAGAGACGTTGCAACTTCCGGCACTAACCGTGAGAAGAATGTTGCGATCGAAAGGTGTGCTTTGGATCGGTGTTCCGCCTGGAATATTCACAAAACTGATTGTCTGACCGGGACCAGAAACAGATGATACGACCGCGTTTGAATCCAAGCTCAGCGTCGCAGTACCATCGGAGACATATCCAGTTGCCGTGTTGAAAATATCGTCATTTTCAATTGTAGGCGAGATGGTAACTGTAAATTCAAGGTCACTCGAACGTCCGACGGCAAAATCTCCTTCATGGACAAAGGCGACAGCATCAACGCTACTCAAATCACTCGGCAATGTTCTTGTATAGCTATGCGTTGCTTCCCCGCGCACATGATATACCGCGTTGAACGCACCACCATCCTCGGCAGATTTAAGTGTGGTATTCAAAGGAATAGGATCACGCACAAGGATTGCGTCGGCAAGCTGACCATCGATCAATAGAGGCTCACCATCTACTTCATTGTATGAGGGAAGCGCTGTCTCAGCGTTATTCCGAGCAATAATTCTATAGTCAATCTCGCCAAGTTCGGAACGTACTGCCGCCGACTTGATTAAAAGCAACCCGGCATCATCAATGATTGTACGCGCTTCGGTTGTCTCGACAATAGGGTCCAATGAGACAGGAATAGGGACCGCACCTTGCACGGGTATAGCTGTTGTCGTCAGCATTGTAGTGGCGACATCATCCTGACTTACCGTAGCGGGTGTGTTAAACGTATAGATCAACGATATCTGCTCACCGACATCAATCATGACGGTTTGTCCGCTCGCAAGCGGGAAATCACCGCTATCGATGATGCCGTTATTATTATTATCGATGTGAAGTTGCCCGGATAAATCAAAGTCATCACCGGCTAGCTCTTCAGCATCAAAGCTGGTGGAAAGGGTTATATTGCCTACGTTTTCTGTGCGAAAATTATATTGGTTTGAGCTGGATCGTGCGAGACGCAAGTCCTGTCCACCCGATATTTCTAAGGCTGGAACAGGAAGAACCCGAGCAATAACGGCATTAGATTGCACAGTTTCAAATGTGCCAAGACGTTCGTTAAAGTAACTGGCTTCAGCGCGGTTCTCGATCAATGAACCCGCCGGTGCGGGGGAAGCATAAGATAGAGACTGAGCTGATAAACTAAGAGTAGATGCTAAAAAACCCGCGACCAAATGTCCGAATCTAATACTAACTTTTTGTCTTATTTGACGGAACATCGCGGTTCTCCTGGAGGAATTTGCCGGCGGAGGACAAGGTGTCTTGGAGAGAAATACTTTAGGAACGGGCCGGAACATCCGGCCCGTTCCAGTTCGATTACTCGTCGATCTTTACTGTGAACTCGAGTATCGCCAGAGCACCTGGGATTAGTGTTCCGTGATCACTTTCCATTGGACCACCTGCACCCTCAGCAGGTTGCTGTGTTACAGTCGAACCTGTTGGTGTGGCGGTTATATCGCAAGCGCCGCTACATTGTGTCAGCGTTGTGAAACCCGGAATAGTATCCCTAATCGTCACTTCACCGGCATCTGCTGTGCCAGTATTATTAGCAGTGATTTGATAACGGATACACTGGCCTGGCTCAGCCTGTACATCGGTCGTCACAAATGCTCCGACAGTCCCATCACAACTTGGGTCAATCGCTTGCATCTTCACGAGGGTCAAGTCACCGGAAACAATGGTAACAGTATCTGTGACCGAGTTATCGGTCGTGTCACTATCCATCACCGCACCACCATTAAGCAATGTAGATAGTGTCAACGTATCGGTTTCACTAACCCCAATCGCTCCGCTTGATGGAACCTGAACACGGTGGATCAGGTCAACGGTTTCACCCGGTGCAATGCCATCCGTGATGTCATCGATATTATCAACAACAACATCATTTGCATCAACGACACCATCGCTGTTCACATCCCAGAAGATCGTTCCACTAAAGGTGCTGAATCCGCCCACAGCTTCTGGCGTCAATGCACCTTCGTCGATCGTGATATTACCTTCGTTCGTTAGAACGTGAGGAATATCAACAACACCGCCGGGAGCAACTTGTACCGCCTGATCAGTCGTCAGTGCGACATCGACAATTTCGTTTACTGTCACGCTATTCGTAATCGTGTCACCTTGTCCGGATGTTGGAGAGGTCATTTCGACTTGGACCGGAACTTCGACCGGAACTTCATCCGCTGGCGGCGTTACGATAACGATGATTTCCTGCGAACCGCCCCCTGGGATAACACCTGTATTCGTCACGGGTGTTCCGTCCGGCAGTTGGAATTCGGCTGTCCAACCTGCTGGCAAAGGAGTCGGAAGTGATAGATCATAAGTATCAGCCGTCGGTCCGCCATTGGTTACAGTCAGTGGGAAACTCGTTGGAACACCCGGATCAGTTGGATTTTCAACTAAAGCCACTCCATTGTTCGGGCCAGGCCCAACACCTTCTGCTCCACCTGTTTGACCAGTATTGGTCACGTCAACTGTTGCTCCAAGAACTGCACCGGTAAACAAGCCCGTTACTGTGTCCGGATCACCGCCATTCGAAGACTGTGCCGTTACTTCAACTTCGTAGTTCGTTGCACCAGCTGCAGTGACCGGAGCATTTGCAGGTAATGTGGCAATGACATTTACGGTCTGAGACGCGCCGGTCGCGAGCGGACCAAGCGGACCGACAATCGGTGTAGCACCGTCAGAACCAACGAGTTGGAATGGTAATCATCCCCTTTTTCGGGGGATCAATAACTGGACTTCACGCGGCTTGTTTCAGTTTCATGGCGGGTGTGATCCCGCCGATGGCCATGTTGGGTCGTTCGTTGTTGTAAATCCATAACCACGATGTAGCGTGGTGCTGTGCCTCCTCGATTGAGTTGAAGATGTATTGCCCAAGCCATTCGGTCCGAACCGTCCGGTTATAGCGCTCGACGTAAGCGTTCTGTTGCGGCTTCCCGGGTTGAATGTAGCTAATACCGATGCCCCGGTTCTGCGCCCAAGTTTGCAAAGCAGCACCGACATATTCGGGGCCGTTGTCGACTCTCAGGTTGAGCGGCGTTCCCCGCCATTCGATGATCCGCTCCAATGTGCGAATGACCCGCAAGGCTGGTAGTGACAGATCGACCTCGATAGCCAGCCCCTCGCGATTGAAGTCATCGATGACATTCAAGGTTCTGAACGTGCGGCCATCTGCGAGTTGATCGCTCATGAAGTCCATAGACCAGGTCGTGTTTGCAGCATCAGGAACAGCAAGCGGCTCGGGTTTTTCCCGCACCAATCGCTTCTTCGGTTTGATCCTGAGGTTAAGCTCCAATTCGCGATAGATGCGCCGGACCCGCTTGTGGTTCCAGCCAAACCCTTTCACGTTCCGCAGGTACAGATAGCAAAGGCCGAAGCCCCAGCTGCGATAAGTGCTCGTCAGACGTACCAGCCAATCGGCGATCTCGGCATTCTCATCGCTGAGTTTGCGCTCGTACCGATAGCAGCTCTCGCTGATGGCGAACGCGCGACATGCAAGGGCGATACTCACCTGCTTCATCTCCACAGCCTGCTTGGCCATCTCTCGCCGTTGAGATGGCCGCGTCACTTTTTTCCGAGCGCATCCTTTAGGAGCTCATTCTGCATCGCCATCTCGGCATACATCTTCTTGAGGCGGCGGTTCTCCTCTGCCACCGTCTTCATCTCAGACATCAACGAAGCGTCCATACCGCCGTATTTGCTGCGCCAGTTATAGTAAGTTGCAGTGCTGACCCCGTGCTCACGGCACAGATCCGCAACCGGAACACCGCTCTCGCCCTGCTTCAGAATCGCCAGTATCTGCGCGTCGCTAAATCTCGATTTCTTCATCTCATTCTCCGCGTCAATCAAACGCCGGAGAAGTCCAATTTTCAACCCTATGGTTTTCGGGGATGATGACCCCTACGCTTCATGGCAAAAGGGCGGAATTGAAAATGCCAACGGACGCATCAGGCGCTGGTTGCCTCGCAATACTGACCTCGACGATGTGACCGACGAGGACATTCAGGACATCGCGTTGACGATCAATACCACGCCGCGTAAATGCCTCGGCTTCAAATCACCCATCGAGCCTTCCTCAACGCGCTTGGCAAATCAGTCTGCCTGCGCTTCTATCCAAACGTTGCACTTCGCTCATGAATCTACCCATAGCCAATTTCACCTGCCAATCATAACGTCCGGTGAACGAGCAAAAATTTGCGACAAGCCCCGATATCCGCTTCAATGCATCCGTTGCACTTCGCTCGTGAATCCACCACTCTTAGAGTCCGTTTGGAAACGCGCCTTCAGCGTCATTAGGGTCTGATGGCAAGGTGATCCTGTCATCCACATTATTTGGCTCAAATACGCCATTTCACCGATTTTTCAGACTGGCTCGTATTGCTTATCTGGGGCCGATGTTGAGTTTCCAAACAGACCCTTAGTGGTCCGTTGATTTCTTTCAAGAATATAACCGGCCCAGAAAAAAAGCAAGTTAGCCATCACATGGTAACTTAATATTGGTTGAAATAATCCAGAAATAACGATCATAAACGAAATTAATCTAATTGTTTCTGTCGAATTACTGTACTTTCTCAGAACTAAAATTGAAACTTTGTAAATGTATATAATAAATGAAAAGTATATTAAAAACCCTATAGATCCAGATTTAAATAATAACTCTAAATATTGCTGATGAACAGTTCCAAATTCAGATATATTTGAAAAATAATCAAACTTATTTCCAAAAAAAGGTTTGTTTGATATATTTATAAAAGCATGCTCCCATATAACTAATCTTCCTGTAAAAATATCACCATGGATAAAAGAGTATTGAATTCTATTAATAACACCTGATAATAAAAAACTGTTTTTAAAATATTCAATATTATACAATATAAATATGACTAATAAGAAAATAAAGGCTGGAAATAATATTTTAGTTCTATTAATTATTATATAAATAATTAATAATGTAATAATTAATGATGCTGACCTAGAAAGGCTAAGGTAGGTGATAATAATTAGGCAAAATCCAGATATAACTGAAAGTATAATATCAAATTTGTTCTTGGATTTTTTATATAAAAATAATATTGTAGGTGAAAGAATGACGAACATGTTTGCTGATGCATTTACGAAACCGAATACATCGAATGGACCGACACAACCTCCCCAACGGCCTTGGTATCCGCAACCTCTTGGCAGGCTTCCATTTATTAAATCAGTAAGCGTCAATGCTATAATTAAAGTAGCAAGGCAGCGCCCTATTGCCATTAACATTATATCTGGATCAACATTTCGATAGAGGACTCCAATAAAAAAGTGAGCCATTGGAAGAGAAAAACTAATCATAGATAAGAGAGGAGGGAATGCTCCCCCATTAAAAGCAGACGATGCAATGCCTAAAAAAGGAAAGTATATAAGAGGAAAAACGGCAAGTAGATTACTTTTGTAGATTGCTATATTTTTGATAAAATATAATGCAATAAATATTAATAATATATGTGATAAGTTTAATATTATTGGTTTACTTGGTGAGTCAAAAAGTATATAACCAATAGGAGTTATATAAATAAATAAAGTAAAAGTTATTATGAATTTAGAATAAAGCAATTAATTTTCTTGATGGCAATTAATATTGACCATCTCCCTTATTAATATTTCATATTTTTTCTGTGCTGATTGTCTTGAAAAATTAACTTCAATTCTCTTTTTAACCAATTTAGACCTTTTAGCTACTTCTTCATTTCTCATATTGGAGGTCTCAACGAAGGTATTATAGAATCTATCCGTATCACTTTCTGCCGCACAAAGGGGTACGGCAAGATCTTGAACCGTACAATAAGATTGTAACGGCCGGAGGATAGGAATTAAACCACGTGCCATCGACTCCAGAATCGCGGCTGAAAGCTGATCGCTTGACGGAGCTGATATAGCAAAATCGCAACGATCCAACAGTACGATCATCTCAGCGCGTGATAACCGGTTTTCGATGAATGTGATACCAGACACTCGCTCGGCTTCACGAGACACTTCTGTTGCGTAGCTGCCGGAGGAGTCCCCACGCATTATAATTAGTTCACCCTCGCGTCCTTCCAATTTATAGCGTTCGAAAGCCGATATGACCTCTAGCGTATGATAGTGTGGGGTCGTTCGCCGGTTATAAATCCATACTGGCCTGGTTGCTCGAGAGACTTTGCTCGCAGGCGAAGTTTGAAAGATATCGGCGACACCGAGCGAAAAAATATGAACGCGATGATCCGATAACCCAATTTCTTCAATTAGTTCAGTTCCCATTGTATCTGAAGTGCCCGTGACGCGTTCAGCATGTTTAAGAGAACTACGAAGGATCCATTGATAAATGCGACTGCGATCTTTCCTGCCAAACACCTCAGAACCATAGGTTGTAATTGCATACCTGCGCCGAGACAGACGGGCGGTTAGCCCATAGCCTGAAGCATTATGTGCGTGCAGCCAAGCCCCTTTAGGCAAACAATGCCTCAGCCAGAGTCCGAGAGCCACGTATTTAGCTAGTGTGGGTAGGTATTTAATAAATGTAGGAGGCTGAATGGTAGTTGCATTCGCGTGCACAGCTTTGTGAGTCTCTCCAATGTTCCAAATTCGCGCAGTCATTCCGGCAGGCAATATTTCTAACCATTCTTGAACATGTATACTTGCTGGATTTGCTGCGAACTCAATTATTTTTTTATGCATAGAATACAAACACTAATAATATTTGACCTGTAATTGATACCGCAACTATTCTTCCCCAGAATAGTGAAGCAATCATACTATGAGCGTCACTATTTTTTTCATCAATCATCTTAGAAATAGCAGGTTCAATAACAAAAGTAATAATAACGGCTCCAAGTGCGTTGACAATTCCAGACATTTGACTTATCATAGTTCTATTATCTTCATGTATCAAAGCAAAATAAAATGTCAAAAACATGCCGGTTGAATATAAAGTATAAACTGAATTTGAAATTATAAACATTTTATAATCAAATTTACTTGGAAGTAGCAATTTTATTGAATTTTTTTCAAATCTAGATGAGTTAAATCCGTTCAAAAGAGCTCTAATGAAATTACCTCCTTTCCGATAACGTTCAATTACGCATCGAAAGTATCCGATCGTCATGCCAGAAGAAAAGAAACATATTGCTCCCATAATAGATGCAAATAAAAGGCTTAGATGAGCCATAATCGAAAATTCATCTTTTGATATGCCAGTATCCAGAAGAAATCCTATCATAGGTAACATTATCATCAACAGTAAGCGTGTAACCATGTAAACCGATTGCTGTAGGCTATAGCCGATCATTACGCTTCCGAACTTAAAGCCAGTTAATCGGGCAACAATAGCATTCAGTTCGAAGAACTGTATTCCTCCGTAGAGTATTATAACTGCGTAGAAAATCTCCGACACGATTTCGTGCTCCTCTTGTCACGGACCCAATCGATTAGGAGCGCTCTTTGCAGCTGACCACATAACTGACGCGTACGGTAGTTTCAACTAATATAGTACGCGCCGTTTCCAGCAAGGATCCAGTGGTTATCTCCATTTACGAGACCATCTGTTGATTCAGTTACTCTACGGCTTTTATTTTCTCTAAAAGTTGAAAGAAAATAGAAATTCTTTCACATACAACTAAACGCTTTGTTTATATACCCGAACAAAGCAGGAAACACGTTCAATAAAAAGACATTCGATCATGCTTTATTGGCACGCGTACCACGCCAGGGTGGGTGAAGAACATGATGCTCGTCTGTCCCAGACGGCGCGTGATTGGTAAGCTCTTTGCGGGTCTGGAAGAGGTACCATCAAATGCCTTCTCTAGATAGATCTCCGAGCATGACCCTTGCATACAAGGCAACCCCTGAGCATTGAGGTTCGCGATGAGTCCGTCGCGGTCTAAACCCTTCGGAAAGTTCTCGGGGCGCACGAAGGCATAGAAGCGATACCAAGCGTGGGTGCAGCCCTTCTCGGCCGTTTTGTCCCCACAAGAACCGTCACACCCCGGGCAAGGCGGTTGTGGCAGACGCAGCCAACCGTCATCGCCCGCGAAAGCGGCTAGATCTGCGATCAGCCATTCGACGTTCTTCCGCCGGGTTGCGTGCCAATCTGGCATCCGCCGAAGCTGTATACGACCAATAGCGGACTGCATCTCGGTCAAGCGCCAGTTTGTCCCGACGCTTTCATGTACCCAGCGAAAACCGGTTGGGTGCTGGCGGTTATAGACTGCATCCCAGCTCTTACCGTGATCCTTAAAGGACCACATGCGCGACCAGAGGTCCGGGTCGTCGCAGGTGACCATGCCCCCTTCCCCGCCGGTGGTCATGATCTTGTCCTGACAGAAGGACCAAGCAGCCACATCTCCAAGGCTGCCGACAGGGCGGCCCTTGTAGAGCGCGCCATGGGCTTGGGCACAATCCTCAATCAAGGCAATGTTTTTACCCGTAGTCAGATCGCGGAACCCGTCCATGTCGCAGGGCCATCCCGCCAGATGGACACACAGGATGCCGCGCGTTTTAGAATTCAGATGTGGAGCGCAGGAATTCGGCGTGATGTTCTGAGTGACCTCGTCCACATCGGCAAAGATAGGGATGGCGCCAGCATTTATGATACACGATGCCGAAGCTATGAAACTGCGTGGCGTAACGATAACTTCGTCGCTGGCCGAACCGCCGTTATGCGATCCAATACGCAAGCCATGGAGAGCAAGATCGAGAGCTAGGGTTCCGTTGGCCACAGCGATAGCCTTGTCGGTCCCAGAGAAGGTCGCGAACTCTGCCTCGAAGAGCCGACCTTCTTCTCCGGTCCAGTAGTTCACCTGGTTTGACAGAAGCACCCGAGTGACAGCGTCTGCCTCCTCCTGAGTATAGTTCGGCCAAGGTGGAAAGGGATTGTTCAACATCCTGAAAATCCTCTAGTAATTGTAAAGGGTCGGGCGGGTACGCCGACCATCGTCAAGCCATCCGGAACGTCCGCGACCACTGCGGCACCGGCTCCAACCCGTACATCCGTACCGATTGCGATACCCTCGCGTACAGCCGAGCCTACTCCGATCCAGCTGCGCGTACCAACCGTCACAGCTCCCGAAAGATTAGCTCCCGGTGAAACATGGACAAAGTCAGCTAGGCTGCAGTCATGGTCAACGGTAGCTCCGGTATTGATGATGACCCCGCGCCCGACATGCACATCAGCATTCACAGCGGCACCGCGCACGACCAAAGTTCCGAGTCCAAGTCTCGCATGAGCGGATACATGAGCGTCGGGATCAATAAGCGTGGGGCTTTCTGTCATTCCCAGCTCAGTCCAAAGCCTCGCACGAGTCGTATTATCGCCAATGCTTAGAAACAACGCTGCGCCTGCCGCGCGCAAGCCACTGATTTCAGTCATGCTGCCGACAATCGGCCAAACTCCGTTTTCGCGGCGTTCGGGATAGCTGCGATCCAGAAAAACGATCTCGCTCCAGCCTCCGCCACGCGCAGCATCGGCGACAACCTTGCCATGGCCGCCAGCGCCGATCAGTACCAAGCGCGTACCGGCGGTGTTCATTTGCCGTTACCGGTGAATTTCGACATCGTCGCTTCGTCCTCTGCAGAGATGCCATCACGCCAAATGACCTTCTGAGCAGTCATTACCATGATTTTAAGATCCAGCGAAAGAGAACTATTATCCATATACCATGTATCGAGCTCGAATTTCTCTTCCCAGCTGATTGCGTTCCGACCGTTGACCTGTGCCCAACCTGTCAAGCCGGGACGTATTTCATGGCGCCGGGCCTGCTCAGAGGAATACAGCGGCAGATACTCCATGAGTAGTGGCCGTGGTCCCACAAGGCTCATATCGCCCTTGAGGACGTTCCAAAGCTCTGGTAATTCGTCGATTGAAGTCGAGCGCAGCTTATGACCGAGGGGCGTCAGGCGCTCGTTATCGGAAAGCGGCTGGCCATCGGGACCGTTGATATCGCGCATAGTGCGGAACTTAATCATCTCGAATGGGATACCATTCAGGCCAGGACGCACCTGCCGGAAAAGCACCGGAGATCCCACATCCCGCCAGATGAGAAACGCAGTAATTCCCAGAAGGGGTGAAAGCAACACCAGCGCCATCCCCGCCAGCACGATATCGAGAAGGCGCTTCATCATTTCACACTTCCTTCGACCCAGTCGATCCAGCGGTTGACCAGTTTGTCCCGCGCAAATTCACGCCGGGCCAAGGCCTTTGCGTTCGCGCCCATCTCAACCAGCGCGTTGCGGTCAACCGCAGCGCGCTCCAGAGCATCAGCGAAAGCTTCTGCATTATTAGGAGATACAGGGAATCCGCACCTTTTTTCCTCGATCATTCCCGCAAGCCAGCCAGGATAATTATTCAAGACCGGAAGGCCAGCGGAGATATAATCGAAGAACTTGTTCGGTGACGTGCCGTAGTAGAAAGCCGGAATATTAGCAAGGCATTGCAAGCCGAGATCCGCAGAAGCAAACAGACCTGCCAGGCGCGCCTTGGGGACTGGATCGTGGAAGATCACATTGCGCAGACCTTCACGCTCCGCCCGCGCCAGCAGTTCAGGTTTGAGTCTGCCATCCCCGATCAGCACAATCTTGATGTCATCTCTGCCGCGCGCTTTCAGAACGGTGACAGCGTCAAGAACTGCACCGAGTCCATTGGCGAGGCCGTGAGTACCACTGAAGACGGCCATCAGATCACCTTCAGCCACACCTTCGGGCCGCCAAGCAGTATCCTCAGGAGCATCGAAGATCTCAAGATCACAGCCATTGGGAATCATAGCGATGCGGTCACGCGGCACGCCCCGTTTTGCGATACCCTCTACTATACCCGGCGAAAGGCCGATGCAACGGTGGGCCGAGCGGTAGCTCGCCCACTCCAAGGCCGACAACAACCATAGTACCACCGGATTGGTAATCGCCCCCATTTCACGCGGCAATTCGGGCCAGAGATCACGAACTTCAAACACGAAAGGCTTGCGGCGTAACCAGCGCGCGGCAATTCCCGGCAGGCCGGCGGTAAGAGGCGTGGTGGTAGCAAAGGCGATGTCATATTTTTCGCGCAGGGCCAAGCTAACGCTGGCGAGGGCGAATTTCATGAAAAGCCCTGCGCGCTTCACGAAACCATCCTTGTTAGAATAGCTCAGGTCCATCTCAACCACGTCAATGCCATCCACCATCCCCCGGCGACGTCCGTGCTCAAAAGGTTGAGTGAGGCCGGTCACGCCCGGACCGAAACTGCCACAGACCATGGTAACCGTATGGCCTTGCTCCATGAGCCGACGCGCCATTTCATAAGAACGGGTTCCTGTAGCTCCTTTTGGCGTTGAGAAATGCTGGTGAAAATAGATCACATTCATATCAAAACCGTACCTCTGTGACCAGCGTTCCAGGTCGGTCCAGGACCGCCTCCAGCACTGGAACTGGCGCTTTAAGCAGATAATAGCGCGATTCCTGGCCTGTTGTCAGGCCTAGAGGACACGCTTCTCCATCCTCGTGCGTTACCCGAATGGAGCGATCGCCGTCGGACACTGTATCGCCCTCCAGCTTCCAATCTCCGGGCATCAAGCGAAGGCGCAGCACGGCGCGCTCCTCAAAGCCTTCAATCCGGTCTTGGCAGACAAGCCGACCCTTTTCGAAAGTGATTTGTCGGTGGTGAGACGCACCCCAGCGGTCGCGATAGCCTGCCGAAGCAGTAACTGCCCCCCGCTCTTCTTGCACGGGTTTGACGTCTCGTGCCTTCAGCCAGTCGCCGAACAGGAATCGCCCCAGCCGGGGCATCTGGTCCCGTCCATCCATCTCAATGGTGTTGTGTCCCGCTGTGCCGTTGAAATACGCGGCATTTTCTGCTGAGACATTGTAACTGTAAGTACCACCGTCGCGCAGCAAGTTCTCGCCACCAACCCACAGGTCCAGATGTAAGGCATCAGCCTGTGCGGGACGAAAGCGATAACGAGGGTACCGAAGGTAAGCGCAAGAATTTTCTACCCTCAAAATGTGCAGGCCACCTACATCCAGTGTTTTCGAAGCTAGCGGAGGAGCGACTGTTTCTGGGCGGGCTAGTCCAAGCCAGACCAGCGGCTGATCCCAATCGCCCTGTTCCGTATAGACAACCCTGTTTTGGAAAAGGGTCTGTGCGAGTTGGACGCTGGGGCGGAAGTCCCGGTAATCCGTGTCGCTCAGAGGAATCAAACGCGCCCCGTCATTTGCCCCCAGATTGGGCGCATCGCCGGTGCGGGCATCGGTCAACTGTTGAAGCCAGTCCGATGCCTGTCTTAACCGCTCGTAAACCGCTTCCGGCCACGAAGGCAGGCTTTGATGGCGCCGCCAAGCTTCGGCAAAGCAGTACGTGTCAAGCATCACCCGATGATAGGTGGTCGAATACTGGCTGAAAGTGCCATCGGGTTCGATCAGAGCCAGTGCACGTTCCATAAGTTGCCGCTCGCCCTGCTCATGCCAGCGTTTGCCCTGTTTGTCGCCTTGCAGCGCCAGCCACGATCCGCCTATATAAAGCGATGCGGCCTCGGAGGTACCGTGGTTGTTCTGCTGGGCGATAGCATAGCCTAGCGTCGGTTCAATCCGTGACAGATGCTGACGGATCAGATCTGTCAAACCAGGCAGAGACTCCTTCACCTGACCGAGGATAAGAGCCGCCAATGCCAAATGAAGAACCCGGATCGAGGCCTCTTGACCGCATTTCCAGTTTGCTCCGAGATAGGGCGGAACCGCCCTAGTCCAATCCGAAAGCCAAGCATTCAACCGCTCGATCTCGACTGTCTCGCCGCAAGCAGCCCGCTGGGCCATCGCAATGACCCAATCGAAACGTGAGGCCTCCCAGACGGTTTTGATGTCCCCTAAAGCCGGATCAAAATCCGCGATCTGCCACCAGTTTCGTTCCGAATTTGCCCGAGTGCCTGCCACGAAAGGGTTGGCATACCAATCGGGAGGAAAGAGCGCTTCCGGTGTCGTGCGTCCGAAATACTCGGGCTCGGTGTTCCAGGCTTGTCTCGGCTCTGCCCCCGTTGGTGCAGCAAGGGCAGGCACACGAAAGAACGGCCCATGCGCAGGAACGGCCCTCACCTTCTGAACCGGGTGACGCCCTGACCGCAGCCCAACCCGGTAGAGACCCACACGCATCACATTGCCGATGCCAAGATTTCGGTAGGTACCAAGACGGGTGCGGATGCTCATTTCTGAACCCGCAGGATCTCCGCCACCTCAAGGGCCACACGTGAAACTTCAAATAGTTCTTCAGCCGGGATCGGAGCAGGACCGCCCGCCTCGACCGCCTTCATAAACATTTCAGGACAGACCGACTGTCCCTTGTTCTGGCGCATCAGTGAGTTCTTCTTGAAACCCGGCCAGCCAAAACCCTTTAGTTTCAGGAAGTTATTGAGTTGCAGTGTGCGACCGGCAGCAAAAACCTCGACACGCTCCTTCGGGAAACTCGACGCACCGTTTGCGAGATAATGGATCGCCCCGAAAGAACCGTCCTCGAAACCGAGGATAATCGCAGCCTTGTCCTCGGTGATCGCAACGCCTGGGGTCTCACCCATCCGCCGGGCCTGCACCGAGACAATGGGTGCCCCAGCCAGAAAGCGCATCAGGTCAATCAGGTGACAGGCCTCGCCAATGATCCGCCCGCCGCCAACGGCGTTATCCTGGGTCCAGTGACCCTCCGGGATCGCTCCAGCATTCATCACCATCACAAAGGATTTCGGTTCGGGCACCTGATCAACGAGTTTTTTCATCGTCTGTATCTGAGGCGCAAAGCGACGGTTGAAACCGACCATAAGCAGACGGTTCGCATCCGCATAAGCAGCCTCAACAGCGGCCAGTTCTTCACGCGTGATCGCAAGTGGCTTTTCCACAAAGACGTGCTTGCCGTTCTGCAGCGCCTTGGTCACGAGGGACGCGTGACTGTTATGGCGTGTAGCAATTGCAATTGTGTTGATCTCGGGATCAGCGAGCATGCCCTCGGTGTCAGTAGTGGCATAGGCAAATCCATTACGCTCGCCATGGACAACGCCACTGGTGCCTCCGGAACTGGCAATCGTATGGAGTGTCGCGCCTGCCTTCGTTAGAGCCGGAATCAAAATACGCGAGCCGTAATTACCCGCACCGATCATACCTAGAACCGGCTTACCGGCAGCCAGTGTCGAGCCACTTTTGTTCTTGAGTCCCACCCGGCTTACGTGGCGGCTCTCTATATCCTGGGGGTAGTTCAGTACGATGCCCCGGGAGCTCTTGTCATTGCCAAGAATTTCATAAGCCTTTGGAGCTTCTTCAAAGTCGAAGCGATGGCTGATCAGCGTATCCGTCTGAAGCGCTCTTGCAGACATCATGTCCAGCACCGCCTCGAAGTTGCGATGTTCGGTCCAGCGCACGAATCCGATGGGATAATCCTGCCCTCCCTCTTCGTATGAGGGATCATAACGGCCCGGCCCGTAGGAGCACGAGACCTGAAAGCTCAGTTCCTTGTCGTAGAAATCGGCGCGGCTTAGTTCCAGTCCGACGACGCCAACAAGGATGATACGCCCGCGCTGCCGGGACATTTGTGCGGCCTGACGGACGGGGTCATTCGATTTTGTAGAGGCGGTAATCAACACCGCATCCATGCCCTGCCCCCGGCTGAAGGTCATGCCCGCAGCGACTGGATCTTCATGAGCAGGATTGCAGGTCTCGGCCCCGAAACTGCGCGCGAGGGCGAGCTTGTTCTCGTCGAAATCGAGCGCCAGTACCCGGCACCCTTGAGCACGCAGCAGCTGCACGGTCAGCAGACCTATCATCCCGGCCCCGGTGACGGCCACGCATTCTCCGAGGGTCAGCTTCGCCAGACGGATGCCCTGCAGGCCGATGCTCGCCATTACGGTGAACGCAGCCATCTCATCAGCGACGTCATCAGGGATACGGGCACAGAGGTTCTGAGGCACCCGCACCACATCGGCATGGGAACCGTTCGAAATCACCCGGTCACCGACATTGAAGCCCGAGATGCCAGCACCCACCTCGCGCACGACGCCTACATTGCAATATCCCAGCGGGATCGGCTTAGCGAGTTTCGAGCGCACGGCCTCGACGGTGGTCAGCAGACCATCAGTTTTCACCTTCGACAGAACAACCTTCACCTTATCAGGTTGCTGACGCGCCTTCTGCACGAAGTTAGCCTTGCCAAAATCCAGCAGCATTCGCTCGGTGCCGGTTGAGATCAGCGAAACGGTCGTGTCGATCAACAAGGTGCCTGACGTAACGGCAGGGGTCGGCGCGGTGACGATATCCGGTTTGTCCTTGGAGAGGTCTTGTAGAAGCTGTTTCATGGGGGCTCCGAAATAGGGGACTAAAGGAACAGACTCAGCGGTTCCAGATGCCCTTCGTATCAATGAGGAGGCCTGCCTTGGGAGCTGAAGCTTTGAATTCGCGGTGATCGACCAGCAGGACGTGGATGTCGGCTTCCGTCCCGTGAGGGACAAGCTCTGCGTTCAGCCCGTCAGGCAAGTTCTCGATATTGGGCTCCACCACGAGGACTTTTCCGGGATGGCGTGCGGTAAGAGTCCTCACGATCCCCAGCGCAGGACTTTCGCGCAGATCGTCGATATCAGGCTTGAAAGCAACACCGTAGCAGGCAACGCTGACCTCGGCGGTACTACGCTCGGAATGATCCCGAAGAAAGCTGCCTAGAGCCTCGTCGATCTTCGAAAGCACCCAACCCGGCTTTGCATCGTTGACTTCCCGCGCCGTACGTATCAGGCGAGCCAGCTCCGGCGTGCGGGCGACGATGAACCACGGATCAACGGCAATGCAGTGACCGCCGACGCCAGGTCCGGGCTGGAGGATGTTCACGCGCGGATGCCGGTTCGACAGCGCGATCAGCTCCCAGACGTCGATATTCAGTTCATCGCAGATCACGGACAGCTCGTTGGCAAAGGCGATGTTGACGTCCCGGAAGCTGTTCTCGGTCAGCTTGGCCATTTCAGCAGTGCGGGCATTGGTCACCACGCACTGGCTCGCCACGAAAGTTCCATAGAGATCCACGGCCAACGCAGAGCATTTAGGGGTCATGCCGCCGATAACGCGGTCGTTCTCGACCAGCTCGCGCATCACATGGCCGGGCAGAACCCGCTCTGGGCAATGGGCGATGCGAATGTCAGAGCCTTCGCCGTGGGTTTGGGGAAACGTCAGATCAGTGCGGTCCTCGGCCAGCCACTCGGCCATTTTCTCCGTCGCCCCAACCGGCGAGGTCGATTCCAGAACCACGAGATTACCGGGGGCAAGAACCGGTGCGATGGCCTTCGAGGCGGCCTCGATATAACGCAGGTCTGGCTCGCGGTTGTTACCCTTAAAAGGCGTTGGTACCGCAATGAGAAAGGCTTCCGCCGGTTCCGGGGTTACCGTCGCCTTCAGCCAGCCTTCGCTGACAACAGCGCGCACGATGATATCGAGATCAGGCTCGACGATGTGGATCTCACCACGATTGATCTTCTCGACCACGACCGGATTCACATCCACGCCGATCACCTTGACCTTACGCGAGGCAAAGACGGCAGCCGTAGGCAGGCCGATATAGCCCAGCCCGATGACAGAAACGGTATTGAAGGCAGTCATCACAACTTTCTTGCTATGGTATCGAGAATACAGGTGCAAGCCTTGCCGTTGCCGTAAGGGTTGTGGGCGCGACTCATGATCTTGTACTCCTCTTCGTCAGCAAGCAGCTTGCCAACGCCATCGACGATCGCATCGGTATCAGTGCCTACCAGACGCACGGTTCCGGCGGCTACGGCCTCGGGTCGCTCAGTCGTGTCGCGCATCACCAGAACCGGCTTGCCGAGCGACGGTGCCTCTTCCTGAATGCCGCCCGAATCAGTGAGGATTACACTGGACAAGCCCATCAAATGCACGAAAGGCAGGTAATCGAGCGGTTCGATCAGGTGGATGTTGATCTGTTTGGAAAGCAAGCGATGCACCGGTTCTTGAACGTTAGGATTGAGGTGGACGGGATAGACCAGATCCACATCCCCATGCGCCTCGGCAATCCGCGACAGAGCCTGGCAGATCCGTTCGAAACCGCCACCGAAGCTTTCGCGGCGATGCCCTGTTACGAGAACGATGCGGCGCTCGGGATTATAAAACGGAAACCGAGCAGACAAGTTCGCACGCAGGGCTGCGTCTCCGTCTATCCTCTCGCGGATCGCCATCAGGGCGTCGATCACTGTATTCCCCGTAACCGAGATCGTGTCTGGTGAAACACCCTCAGCAAGCAGGTTATTCTGAGCCGTCTCGGTTGGGGCAAAATGCAAATTGGTCAGCACGCCGGTCAGCCTGCGGTTCGCCTCCTCGGGCCAAGGCGAATACAGCGAACCGGTACGAAGCCCCGCCTCAACGTGACCTACGGGGGTCTGGTCGTAATAAGCAGCCAAAGCGCCGGCAAAGGTACTGGCTGTATCTCCATGAACCAACATTAGATCAGGGCGAACTTCCGAGAGAACTGGCTTCAAACCGATTAGAATACGCGCAGTTACATCATGAATCGTCTGGCTAGAGCTCATTATATCCAAATCGTAGTCTGGAAATATTTTGAAGATTTTCAAAACCTGGTCAAGCATTGATCTGTGTTGTGCTGTAACGCAAACGACTGCCTCAAATCGCGGATCCCGTTGTAACGCCTGCACTACAGGAGCCATCTTGATTGCTTCAGGCCTAGTGCCAAACACGATGAGGACACGAATATTAGAAACGGTGGAGTTCATAAAAACATAAAATCACATTACAAGCTAGGAATTAGAGGCGTAACATTTGGAGGTTCGAAGATGGACTTTTCACAGGGATCAAACTTACTTGCTGACCGTCATCACGAAGGTAATCGTGCCATTGGCTTGCGCCCGTCGCGACTAGAGATCGAATTTATTAATATGCTTGGCGATGAGTTGGTTGGTCTAGTAGAAGAAGCGTCGCTTGTGCCAGATTATGCTGACCGGACGCAAGTGAAAAGGGCCGTAAGGCGGATGGCACAGAGTTCGTCTGTGGCCGCTTTCGCTACTATCTCTAGTGCAATTGCGCCTGCGGGAGCAGCAGCTTTGCCCGCCGATGTCAGACTCATCTACGTCCATGGCCACACGGTTGAAGGTCGCGGTGGGGCTGAATACAAGCGTATAGATGCCGCTCCCACTCATGTTGGTAAGTTTCAAGATACTGCAGGTCAATGGTGGGAGTTGCATGAGCTACATGTAACGCCGGAAATGTTCGGAGCTGTCGGGGACGGCGCGACACACGATACAGATGCAGTCAATGCCGCAATTACCTTCGTAGACAGCCAAGGTGGGGATGTACGTCTCGTTTCACCTGATGGTTACAAGGTAAGTACCGTCCAGATGATTGCTGGCTGTACGATCATTGGAAGTGGTCATAATGTTCCAGGCCTCATTGGTGACGGAACAGGCCCGACCGTCAAGGCGGGCGGCTACGTCGCGGGTAATCCTCCGACCATCACGAACCACGATATTCGCGGTATCACTCTGCGCCACCTCCGAATATCGAATGAGGGAGGCACAGCGGTGCAACTGTACAGCTCTCCAGACTGGTTGATTCACGGTTGCCACATATCGGCCATCGACGCTCCGGCGCTTGACATTGCATATTCCTATCGAGGCGCATGCTACACGAGTGTAATTACATCCAGCGGCACTTACTATGCAGTATCGATCCTTGATAACTGCAACGGCGTCGTCGTTGAAGGCAACACAATTACGGGCGGGTCGCTCGGCGGTGGCGTCAATCTTGGGCAGTCACAATCCGTGGCAATCCGGAATAACGTCTTCGAGATATGCGGACTCTACGGTATCCGAGTCGCTCACGACAGTGGACAATGTTATGCGCTCGACTTAACGGGTAATTATTTTGAGGCCGTGGCCCGTCCCTTTGGCCTTGGCCTCTTGTTTCGTGTGACCTCGGTGGATATTTCTGGGACTTACTCTAGTCAGACTGGATCGAACATCCCGCCGGTGGTCTTCGCCGAACTTGGTCGTGTTTCAGGTTTAACAATGATGGGAGGCGGGCTTCTGAATACGAGTGGCTCTGACATTCCGCTTTTTTCACTTCACTCGCCGGGGTATCCAGGAACGGCTGGATTGACCCCCAGCCCTGATGGTATTGACGTGTCGCTGACAAACGTGCGCGGTCACAAACCAGTGATCGATACAACTGATATAAACATGACGCTGATGAATGACTTCGCGGGCACGAGCGACATCAGCGTAAATCACGAGCGAATTGTAGGACGCGAGCAAGTATGGACCTCTCCCATGCTAACGGCAAACGTCGCTAGCTCATCTTTGCGCGCAATTGTTCCAACAGAATTTGGCGGACGCTTAGTCAAAGTGGAAATTTTTGATAAGTCGGGAACCTGCGCTTGCATCGTGGACATCGGATATTCAGGCGGAAGTACCGAAACTGCGACTTTCGACCCAGAAACTCTGATCTACGATTATGGGTTTGCAGATGCGACAGCCGAAGTGTCGATCAAGAATATTCGTGCTGAAGGTCTGATTGTCCGTAACCGTGCGGGCACCGGTACGGGTACTTTCCGCATTCGCGTCACTGCAATTACATAAAAAACCCATGTTGCAACGGTAATCGTGGGCTTGTCGCAAATTTTTGCTCGTTCACCGGACGTTATGGTAATCATCCCCGAAAACCATAGGGTTGAAAATTGGACTTCTCCGGCGTTTGATTGACACGGAGAATGAGATGAAGAAATCGAGATTTAGCGACGCGCAGATATTGGCGATTCTGAAGCAGGGCGAGAGCGGTGTTCCGGGGCGTTGGTGCATGAATATGGTTGAGATGGTAAGAGACGCGCCCGCTCCCTCATTGGCCGAATTTGCATGCCTTACAAGCTGAACAACCCGCATCGGAACAAGATCCCGAAGGCCCTATATCGGGTGACGAACTGGCCAGAATACGACCGTGGCTTGGTTCAGCGGGGCGATGTGCGGTTCTGGATCGAGCAACGCGTTCTGGACGGTTGGGCTGCGCCCTATCGTGCGACGCCAGGTGGGCAGCGACGGTTCTCAAACCTTGCGATCGAGGTGACGTTGGCACTTGGCGCTGTATATAGGCTGCCTCTGCGTCAAACCGAGGGTTTTGTGCGGGGTCTTCTCGCATTGATGGGTGCTGGCCTGCCAACTTCCGATCACACGACATTGTCACGACGGCGGCGTACGGTGAGCAT